>NZ_JBALNQ010000003.1:53289-99020 GCF_036961885.1 Neobacillus niacini
TTGCTTGTTTTTGTTTCTTGCAATAAAGTTAATAAACATTTAAAGAAAAGAAAAAGTCAAGAATAATGAATTGTTTTTAAAAAAAGTTTGACAATTTTGTGAACACAGTGAATAATTAATAATATATAGAAAGGGGATATGTTGTTATGGGGACAAGGGAGAAATTACTTAATGCTGTGACTTATGTTGGTCTTTCCGTTCTTACAATTGGAGTTATGGCTTTTATTTTGGGTTTTGTTGTAACCGATTTCAACTTGTTGATTCCAATAGGAATTGGTACATCTGTAGGGGCTGTATTTATTTTTCTAATTGGAGTATTTTTGGTCGTAACAGATGAGATGTTAGAAAGAACAAATAGGGGAACGAAGGTAGTCCCATTTAAACCAAAAAATGGTGCACCCTTGCAATAGGAGTTTCAGTGCCATGCTTAAGTGAGTAATTAATAATTAGCTTGAAGTTAACGTAGAAATAAAGCTTTTACAATTATTGTATCCGCTTTCATAAAACTACTTGACTACTATAAAAAATTTAATATAATAAATATTAATACTATCTTTATGGTAATTAAAAAAGTGCTCTTTAAAAGGAGCACTCATCTGTTAGTACTTAAAATCAGTTAGACCGTTCAGACAGCCATTCACTAATGGTGGGATACGTTATTTTTGTTGCTTGACTGCCAAATGTAATGGACGTATGACCTACTGGTAAATTCAAATATTGCTTATCCATACTAGATATAGAATCCATTAATCCTTCAACCATATGCGGTTGTGCGATCAAGTCATTTTGTCCGGATAGATTCAGGACATTTGCTTTGATATTTTTTAAATCAACTCTTTGACCACGAACAACTAATTCACCTTTAATCAGCTTGTTTTTCTGATAGAAATCTCTTATCCACTGACGATAGGCCTCACCAGGGAATGGAATGCCATCATTTAACCATTTTTGCAGCAGTTTAAAGCTTTTAATAAACTTTTCATTATCAGCTCGATCGACAAGACTAACATAAGGTCCATAGAAATTTGCCATTGGTTTCATTAATTTATTTCCCATGTCAATCATTTCAGGTGGAATAACACCGAGTGTATCTACTACTTTATCAACATCAAAAAATTTCTCATTTAGCATTTCACCGTAAGACCCGGAATTCTCAAAATCAAATGGGCTAGTCATGAATACAAGATTACGGATCGGTAATTCAGGATGTAATGCAGCAAAAATGGATGTCATCGTGCCACCCATACAATATCCGAGGAGGGACACTTCATCAACATTGGATTTTTTCATTACTTTTTTTACAGCCCGCGGGATGTAGTCCATTATGAAATCATCTAGTTTCATATGGCGGTCCTCATAACCGGGTGTACCCCAATCAAGTAAATAAACATCAAAACCCTTATTAACTAGATATTCTACTAAACTACCGCCTTTTGTTAAATCCAAGACATATGGTTTATTAATGAGGGCATATACCATGAGTAATGGAATTTTATGTTTTTTTGGCTGATCGGAAATATAACGATATAGCTTCGTCTTATTTCTCGTCCAAACGACTTGTTTTGGTGTTGGAGCTACTTCAGGTTCGCCATCAGATGTAAGCACTTCAGAAGCCCTATTGATCCGTTTTAGAAATTTTTGATATTCTTCGGGATAGAATTGAGCGTATTTTTCCCATTCATTTGTCGTAAGCGTATTGATAGCTGCTCACTCCTTCCATTATTAATACAAAATCGATATGTAAATCTTACTAACACTTACATATATAATCCGCCATTAATATTTAGTTGCTGTCCTGTAATATAATCACCATCTTTACATAAGAACACAACGCCACGTGCAACTTCTTCCGGTTTTCCTAAACGTTTTTGGGGAACTTTTGCCACAATACTCTCGAGAACTTTTTCTGGAATTGCTTGAACCATCTCGGTTCCAATAAATCCAGGACAAATTGTATTTACCGTTACATTGCTTCTGGCAAGTTCAAGAGCAAGTGATTTGGTGTATCCAATAAGGCCGGCTTTTGCCGCTGCATAGTTCGTTTGCCCAAATCCGCCAGCTTGCCCAATAATGGATGAAATATTGATAATGCGTCCTGCATCCGATTCCTGAAGGTAAGGCAATGCTGCAGATGTTGTATTGAAAACACTGTTTAAGTTAACATCAATTACTTTTCTCCAGTCTTCTTCAGTAAGCTTTTTAAATGTACTGTCTCTTGTAATTCCTGCGTTATTTACTAGGATATCCAATTTGCCGAAATGCTCGACTGTTGCATGAATGAGGTAGTTCGCTTGTTCACAATTGGAAACATCCGCTTGAACAATCAAGGCTTCTCCGCCAAACTCATTTATTTCAGCTAGGATTTTTTCGGCTAATTCTTTTCGAGTTACATAATTAAGTACAATTTTCACACCATTTCTAGCTAACTCCAGTGCAATTGATGCACCGATCCCTCTGCTGCCGCCTGTCACAATCGCTACTTTGTCACGTAATTCTGTCATTTTAATGCCTCCATTAATACTAGATAAGTACATTAACTCTCTAATGATCTAATCAATTTATAACATATCCTTACAATGAATTATTTTGTTCCTTCTGATACTTTTAGCAAGGTAAGAATTTGATTCATTTTACTATCGAGATTCTTCATATCCTTCTTAATTGCGGCTAATTCTTGTTTGAAACTAGAAGGGTCTATTTGATTGGCGCTGCTATCTTCCAATAATTCTTCTAAGTTATCAACTTTTGCATCAACATTGACAACTAATGAAGATAGATTGGCAAGATCATTACGAGATGGAATATTCACTATTTCTAGGTATTTTTCAGTACTTTCATCAATTAATTTTTTGTACATAAGATTCATTTCCATTACTTGGGCAATGCCCTTAGATGGGAAGTTCTCCTTAATCGTTTCATCAAAATAGCTGCTGGACTTAGCATAGTAATCCTTCCAGATATCAAAAAGGTTTGTTTCTAAAGTCATTATTATTCCTCCTTGTTTGTTTTAATCGACATGTCTATCATACTAATTACCAAGAAAGAAATGAAGGGCAAATATTCGAAATTGTCTTAAAATATTAATGCCTTTTTTGACAAAATTCTTCACTTTTTTTGTGAATCTTAAGTATTGCTTTCGCTAGGTGTTAAATACATATATCGACACTTTTTTTATATTAAAATAGTAAACTTTATTAAACTCAGTTTATTCCTATAGGTTCGTGTTATGTAGAACGTGGGATTACGATTTGTTCTTTTCTTTCAACTGTAAGAATAGTATGAATTGTTGAATAATAAATTGCCGGTGTGTGAAGATGAATAATCTCAACAAGAGGTGATGTATTTGCAATTCAAGGAAAAAGTGGTTGTTATTACTGGTGGCGCTCTGGGTATCGGAAAAGAAACGGCAATACAATTTCTTCAAGAAGGAGCCAAGGTAGTGATATGCGATTATGACGATTCAGCCGGCAGGAAATTACTTGAGGAGCTAAATCATGAGAATCTGACCTTTTTGAAGGTGGATGTCACTGACAGTTCGCAAATAGAAGAAATGGTCCAAACAACGATTGAAAAGCACGGGAGGATTGATGTTCTAATCAACAATGCCGGGATTACTATGGATGGGTTTCTAACAAAAATGAAGGAAACAGACTGGGAAAAAGTGATTGCCGTTAATCTTTCAGGAGTATTTAAATGTACAAAAGCGGTTGCGCCAATCATGTTAAACCAGGGGTCTGGTGTTATTCTTAACGCTTCTTCTGTAGTGGGATTATACGGAAATATTGGTCAAACAAATTATGCAGCCACTAAGGCTGGAGTGATTGGTTTAACAAAAAGCTGGGCAAAAGAATTCGGGCCAAAAGGGATCAGGGTAAATGCTGTTGCACCGGGATTCATTGAAACAGGGATGACTGCAGCAGTTCCAGAGAAAATTCTTAACAGTATGAAGGAAAAAACCCCTCTTAAGAAGCTTGGTAAACCAGCAGATATTGCTTCTGCTTATCTTTTTCTAGCATCTGATCAAGCCAATTACATTAATGGGGCAGTCTTAAGTGTTGATGGAGGTCTAGTTTTATAGCAGAAGTGATCTATACAACGTTCAAGTTTTTAGTAATTTTTGGTGTGGTAATTATTTTGAAAAAACTTCTGCTCTACACTTACAAATATTAACAAAAAATGTTAGACATTGCATTTATCATGAAATTTGTTGAAAATAGTCAAAAGAAAATTTTAAAATGAAATCGCCGACGGGAAATATTATCTCCCGTCGGCGATTTGTATTTTATTGATATTTTTATTCTTTGATAACTATATTTTACTAAGCAATTGACCTCTCAGCCAGCCAATCTCCGATAGTGGGGTATGTTATTTTTGCAGCTTGGGCTCCAAATGTGATGGAGGTATGACCAACTGGCAAATTTTTGTATAATTTATCTTTACTGGAGATAGCATTCATTAAAGCCTCGACTTGATGAGGTTGAGCAATGATATCTTTTTGCCCAGCTAAATTTAACACATTTGCTGTGATTTCTCTCAGGTTGACCTTTTGACCACGAATGACAAGTTCTCCTTTTATCAGCTTGTTCTTTTGATAAAAGTCCCGAATCCATTGACGGTAGGATTCGCCAGGAAAGGGGATGCCATCATTAAGCCATTTTTGTAAAAGTTTAAAGCCTTTTACAAAATCTTCATTGTCAGCACGCTGATATAGACTAATAAATGGGCCATAGAAATTTGCCATTGGTTGAATCATTTTGTTACCAAAGTCAATCATATCAGGTGGTATATTACCCATGGTATCCACTACCTTATCAATATTAAAATAACGTTCATCTAACATCGCTCCATAAGAACCTGTATCCGAAAAGTCAAATGGGCTGGTCATAAAGATTAGATTGCGGATTGGGAGTTCTGGATGTAGTGCTGCAAAAATAGAAGTCATGGTTCCACCCATGCAATAGCCTAGGATGGAGACTTCAGCAGCGTTTGATTTTCTCAAAACTTTTTTAACAGCTCGTGGGATATAGTCCAAAATATAATCATCAAGTTTCATATTTTTATCTTCGATACCAGGTGTTCCCCAATCAAGGAGGTATACATCGAAACCACGGTTAACCAGATACTCGATAAGGCTGCCACCTTTAGTTAAATCTAGGACATATGGTTTATTAATGAGGGCATAGACCAATAGTAGCGGTATTTTAAATCTTTTTGGCTGTTGGGGGATATAGCGGTATAGCTTTGTCTTATTTTTTGTCCAAACAAGTTCTTTCGCTGTTGGTGCAACTTCGGGTTCGGAATCGGTTGTTAACACTTGCGTAGTTCTTACACTTCTTTTTATATACTTTTGGGTCTCCTTAGGAAAATACTCAGCAATATCATTCCATGATTTTTCAACAAGGATACTAATGGTATTCACTCCTTTCAAAAATTACTTCAAGGTTAGTATATAGTGAAAATTACACCTATATGACTGTAACAAAGGAATATAAAAACGCTGTTGATGTAAAAATCAACAGCGTTTCTTTATGATTACTTTATCTACATATCCCAAACCATTGCAAGCAACGTTCCAAGTACAGTAACGAGTGCGATGACTAAGCCATAAAAGACATTGGTGTAGATTGCACCTTTATCCTTTGTCTCACCAGCATGCATAAATACTACGAGCTGGAGTCCTGCTTGGATAAATGCTGTTACAAGAAGAATGGTCATTCCTACTGCAAATGACATATCTAAAAAGTAAACAGCTAAAGCAATAGTTGTCAGGAGTAAGGAAAATACAAAACCAAGTACTTGTTTCATTGGAAATAATTGGCTCATATTACATCATTCCTTTCAAATAGATGAAGCTGAAGATGAAAATCCAAACGACATCTAGGAAATGCCAATAAAGCGAAAAGATGAATGCTTTATTGGTTGTCTGTGGAGTGAATCCACGTTTTTTCACTTGAAGGATAATGAATAATCCCCAAAATAAGCCAAGTGTAACGTGTACACCATGTGTGCCTAATGTTGTTAGGAGTGCTGCAGTAAAGGCACTCGTTTGAATTCCTGCTCCTTCGTGAACATACGTAACAAACTCAAAAATCTCTACACCTAAAAAGGCAAGCCCAAGAAGAAGGGTGATTGAGAAGAAAGAAATCATAGCCTTTTGCTTTCCAATTCTCATCGCATGAATACCAAGACCAACCGTAAAGCTACTTGTTAATAATAAAAATGTCTCAAGGAGCACAGGTGTGATTACGAAAATCTCTGCTCCAGTTGGTCCGCTGCCAGTTCTATTTTCTAAAGTGAAATAGGTTGCAAACAGGGTAGCGAAAAGCATAATCTCTGCCCCAAGGAAAATCCAAAATCCTAAGATTTTTAAACTGTTTTCTTCGGTACTATATTCCAATGGAAGCGAGTTATCTATTTTCATTTTTTAAGCACCTCGCAAATTTGTTTCTGTTTCTTCAATTTCTTTTACAGAGATATAACGGCCGTGGTCTTGTTCAAATGACCTTAGGGCCATACATCCGAAAATTCCTAAAGTCGTAACAATGACAGGAATCCACAAGCTAAAAATAAAGGAGAAGCCCCAAACAAAGAAAATACAGCTCATGATGAATGGGATACCGCTATTATTTGGCATGTGAATTTTTTTGAATTCACCTTTAAATAGGACATGACCATTTTTTTTCGCATCCCAATATGCTTCATTCGTACGGACATCTGGTAAAATCGCAAAATTGTATTCTGGTACTGGTGTATGTGTAGCCCACTCAAGTGTACGAGCATCCCAAGGATCGTTACTGATGTCTCTGGATTCATATCGAGTACTATAGTAGATATTGTAGACGATTAACACAAAGCCAATGGCCATGATTGCCGCTCCTACAAATGAAATCATATTCATTAGACTAAATCCAGCAGCTTCAGAGTACGTGTACATTCGGCGTGCCTGACCATCCAAACCTGAAATATACATAGGCATGAAGGATAAGATAAAGCCGATTGAAAGCAGCCATGCAGTCCATTTTCCAAGTCTTTCATTTAACAAGAAGCCAAACATTTTTGGCCAATAATAATGAAGCCCTGCAAGCATTGCGAAGACAACACCTGGAATAATAACATTATGGAAGTGAGCAACTAAGAACATCGTATTATGATACTGATAGTCAGCCGCAGACATCGCAAGCATTACCCCGGTAACTCCGCCAAGTGTAAACAATGGAATGAAAAGCATGCTGTAAAGCATTGGTGTGGTAAAAACAATCTTTCCTTTTCTTAAGGTGAGCAGCCAGTTAAAGATCTTAACTCCTGTCGGAACAGCAATCGCCATAGTTGTAATCGAGAAGATACTGTTGGTTAATGCTCCTTGCCCCATAGTAAAGAAATGGTGCGCCCATACAAAGAAGGAAAGAAGGGAAATGATCGCCATCGAACCAACCATAGATTTATAGCCATACAGGTTACGACGTGCAAACGTTGAGATAACCTCACTATAAATACCAAATGCCGGCAAGATTAGGATATAGACTTCAGGATGTCCCCAAACCCAGAAAATGTTGGCCCAGAGCATATCCATACCGCCATTATCCATTGTGAAGAAATTTGTTCCAAATTGACGATCCAATGTTCCCATTGCAAGTAAAACGGCTAAAACTGGGAATGCGAAAACGATGATCACGTTCGCAATTAAAGCTGACCAGGTAAACATAGGCATTTTCATTAATGTCATACCAGGTGCTCTCATTTTGAGAATAGTAGTGATAAAGTTAATACCGGTCATTAAAGTACCAATACCCGCAATTTGGATCGCTATCATATAATAATTGGTACCTACAGATGTGCTAAATTCGTTACCTGCAAGCGGAAAATAAGATGTCCAGCCTGCGTCAGGCGAGCCGCCGACAACGAATGAAATGTTAAATAACATCGCACCCATAAAGAATAGCCAAAAGCTTAATGCGTTTAAACGTGGAAATGCCACGTCACGTGCTCCGATCTGTAATGGAACAACAAAGTTCATAAAGAACATAATGAATGGCATTGCCATGAAGAGAATCATAACAATTCCGTGTGTTGTGAAGATTTCATTGTAATGCTGTGCGTCAAGCAAGGTGTTTTCTGGAACAGCCAGCTGGGCACGCATCATTATAGCGTCTACGCCACCTCGAAATAGCATGAGGAGGGCAGAGAGCAGATACATAATACCGATTCGTTTGTGGTCAACGGTTGTTAACCATTCACGCCAAAGGTAACCCCATTTTTTAAAATAAGTTATCCCGGCAATCACTGCGATGATGGTAAGCCCTATGGCTGCCATTGAGGCATAAATCGCAATACTTGGATGTGGAACGGCAAATCGATCAAAGAAATCCATTTATAAATATCTCCTTTCAATGGAAGATTACTTGTTTAAATTAATGACTCGTACTTTCGTGTTTTGTTTGGGAATCTGTGTGAGATTCTGTTTTAGTTGTTTCTGATGATTCTTCTTCGTTATGATTATGACCGGCTGGAGGCGGCGAAAATTCTAGGTGTGTCCCAGTATATGTTTGCTGCCCAAGATGTCCAGGTACTAAAAGTTCCTCGAATTTTTCCTCAGTAATTGGTTTTGCAGTTTCATTAACTTCTTTTACCCAATCGTCAAAATCATCTTGAGACATTGCTGTTACGTTGAAGGTATTTTCAGCAAATCCTTTACCTGAAAAGTTAGCGTTTCTTCCCATGAACTCTCCAGGAACATCTGCCGCTAAATGTAAGGTTGTTACCATGTCAGCCATGGCATATTTTTGTCCGCCTAATTGCGGAATCCAGAAGCTTGTAATAGGTCCGTGAGAATAAAGTCTGAATTCAAGTGCTCGGTCTGTTGGTATATATAAGTAGTTAACTGTTTCAATTCCTTCTTCTGGATAACTAAAGTGCCATTTCCAGTTAGAGGATGAAGCATAAACTACTAAAGGCTTAGTGTCTTCGTATCCCTTTGGTTTTGCCTCAACAATATAGTTACTTTGAACGGATACATAAGAAAGGAATGCAACGATTAATACTGGAATACCTACCATTACGACCTCCACCCAAACGTTGCCTTCAATATGTGGTGGTTCATAATCTGCTCTTTGTTTAGAAGCTCGGTATTTTACCAACATGAAGACTAACATTGAGAAAACCACTATAACTATCACAGCCATTAGTCCAATGGACATAAGGATATCACTGGCTTGCCTTTCTGCTTGAGGACCTTTAGGGTCCAATACAAGTAATGGTTCACAGCCAGATAATACGGTGATGATTGTAAAAAACACTGAAAAGAAAGCCACTTTAAAACCCTTTTTGTGCATGTTTTTTAACTCCTCTCATTAAATGTCATTGTAGTTGTTCGTGAATTTGTTCACAAATTCAGATGGAATTATCTGAATTAATTACTACCTAATAATAATTACATAATTAGTGTTATTATTTCCGTACCACAATATTAACAACAAAGGTGTGATGTTTATATACGATTTTTGAAAAATTTGTGACAAATTTGTTAAGGTTTTTTATTCCAAGGATAGGAATCCTTTGGGGAATACACGTATAAAAATTTGTCTATTTTTATATATTAATGGGATAATGTATATGAATACATAGGAATAGGAGAGACACATATGAAAGTCAAAATCAATCGCCATGCTGCGAAAGCGTTGAAAAAAATGATGGAAGGTGAAGAAGCTCAAGGGAAATTATTCCGAGTTTATGTAACCAATGTGCATGGTGATCATGCTCATTATGATTTAATGCTTGATACACCAACTGAACATGATGAAGTGGTTAAAACCGACAAGGATGTTGATATTATCCTTGATACACGTGATGAATTTTTAGATGGAGTTTGGATTCAAATGTTCCATGTTCCAAAAGAAGAATGGCTGATAACAAATCCATCAAAAGGTGACCATCACCACCATCATTAATGAATAAATAAATGGAATAAAACAACCAGTCATAATGAAAAATCCCTGCGAAAAATCGTGGGGATTTTCTTTATGCAATATTTTGCGATCATTCAACTTGGTGTTACTCTAATAAATGTATAGTTTTAAAGGAGTTGAACATATATGGAGAATTATCTAAATGATAATGAGATTAAATTAATTGCGCTTGATATGGACGGAACGCTATTAAATGATCAACATGAAATCTCGGAGGCAAACCAACTGGCCATTAAAGAAGCACAGGAAACTGGAGTTTATGTAGTTTTAAGCACAGGTCGCTCGCTTAGAAAGTGTGAGCGTCATGCTGACTCACTTTCGCTAAGCTCTTATTTAGTGACGGTAAACGGAAGTGAAATTTGGGATGATAAAAGAGGATTAGTGGAAAGAAATCTTGTGAAATCTGAATCCATTCAATGGATGTTAGAACTTAGCCATAAGCATCAGGTAAGGTACTGGGCGATTACGACAAATCGTAACTGGATTGATGAAATGCCTGATGATATCCATGCAGAAGAATGGTTGAAATTCGGCTTTAATAGTAAGGATGAAGTAACACGGGATACAATTCTAAAAGAACTCCAGGCTAGAGAAGAGTTTGAATTAAGTAACTCGACTCCAACAAATATAGAGGTAAATCCTTCCGGAATTAATAAGGCGAGAGGGCTTAAGCTAGTATGTGAGCGTCTCGGAATTGACATGAAGAATGTTATGGCGGTGGGTGATAGTCTTAATGATCTAGCGATGATTGAAGAAGCCGGATTAGGAATAGCGATGGGAAATGCCCAGGAAATTGTAAAGAATGCTGCAGCTTGGGTGACGTCAACGAATAATGAGGATGGCGTGGCAAAAGCAATCCGTAAATGGGTTCTTAATTAATATTGTATAAGATGATAACAACAATATCCGGTCAATTTTATTTTTTAAAAATAAGGCTGTGTTAAAGAATATTGTTGATATTAAAACCTGTTGATTTGAGCGGAAGGCGCTCGACTCCTGCGGGAGGACGGGGCAGGGGAGACCCCGCAGGCGCTTCAGCGTCGAGGAGGCTCCCCGGAACGCCCGCGGAAAGCGTAGCGCCTGGAGCTCGAATCAACAGCCAGGTTTAACACAGCCAAAATAAAATTAAAACAATTGTGAAATACTTAATATACAAGTGGAAATTGTTTAAAATTAATTTCTCTTGGTTATAATAATCGGGCAAGACTATATTGCAATTTCATGTAATTGTTACATGCTAGGAGGAGCTACAAAAATGGAACATGGTAAAGTAAAATGGTTTAACGGTGAAAAAGGCTTTGGATTTATCGAGCGTGATGGAGGAGACGATGTTTTCGTTCATTTCTCAGCTATTCAAGGCGAAGGCTACAAAACGTTAGATGAAGGTCAAGAAGTGACGTTTGAAATCGAGAATGGACAACGTGGTCCACAAGCGGTTAACGTACGTAAAGCATAATCTACCTTCAACCTTCAAAACAGACTCCAAATGGTGAGTCTGTTTTTTTAATGCAAAAAAAAACCTCCACTACTATGTGGAGGTTCAATATGTGATAAGTAAAATGGTTATTTCTATTATAGACTAAACTTAGATGAGGCATACCTTATGAAGGTTTATTTTACTCAGTATTAAGACTTTGAAGCAATTATTTCCTGTACTCTGCCAACTTGACCATCCGTTAACCTTACTTTAATTCCATGTGGATGGGTGCTCGAGTTTGTTAAAATATCTTTTACGACACCTCTTGTCAGCTTCCCGGTTCTTTGATCAGCCTTTAAAACAATAGCAACCTCGGTTCCAGCAATGATGTCCTTCCTATTTTTCCCGTTCATTAAACACCCATTTTTCTACGTGTATTACTCACTTTTTTAGTCATCTGGCTTTTCATTTTTTTTGTATCTTGAAGGCTATTACCACTGTTATTTCCGGCTGCTGCTTTATTCTTTTTATTTTCTAGCTGCTGCTTCATTGCTTCCTGCAGACTCATTTTCTTTTTAGGTTCTTCGTTTTGGTTTGTTTGATTGTTTTCTGACATAAGTAAATCCTCCTGAAAATATATACGACCTTATATACAGTATAATCTATTTTTTCTTAAATTAACAAGTGCTTGAAAATAGGAGTAAGTTTCTTTTTGTTTTCTGAATAAATTATTATAGTATAAAAATTCCGACAACATTTGCACTTCCCTTATATTAAACTAATTTCATTACTAGGGGGGAAGAGGCAGTGAAAAAAAAGATTATTATTATACTTAGCTTTTTAATAGTAATTTCTCAAAGTATGTATGGCCACGCTAAAGAACCTGATGATAATCTAAAAGAGTTGCAGACAAAATTGGAAGAGTACATAAATCCTTGGCAAGGGAAGATTACAGTTCTTTATCAGAATTTGATATCGGGAACGACCTATTCCCTAAATAGTGAGAAGCAAATACCAGCCGCTAGTACCATTAAATTCCCCCTAGCTCTATACATAATGAAACTTGCTGACCAAGGTGAACTCGAGTTAACTGAAAAATTAACTTATCAACCTCATCATTATTTCGGTGGAAGTGGGGTCATTCAAAATGATAAGATTGGGAGTAGTTATACAATCGAAGACCTTGTAGAGAAAGCGATGGTCTATAGTGATAATATAGCTTTTATTATGCTTAAGGAACGAGTGGGTCAGAATCATTTCATTGCATTTATGAAAAGTTTAGGTGCCACAAATGCCTATCCAGGCGGGCAGAATGTAACGTCCGCGAGTGATTTAATTCTCTATGCGAATGAAGCATACCATTTTTCTCAGGTAAGTGAAAATGGAGAAAAATTATTAGACTATCTCGAAAATACCATTTATAACACTACCATCCCTAAAGGAATACCTAACAAGAAAATTGCTCATAAAGTTGGGATGATTCCAAAGGATCTAATTTACAATGATGTTGGAATCGTGTCTGATGCGGAACCTTTTGCATTAGCTGTCACGACCAGGGGAATTAGTTATGAAAAATCACAGGAGGTCATCGCAAACATCGCTACAATCATTAATACCCATCATGAATTAATTGTGAAGGAAAAGAACAACTACATAACAATGGAAATCCCTGCGAGTAAAATTAAAAGTATTTATATTGATGAGCAGTCTAATCCGAAATTTAAAAGTGGTCAGTTTGGTAAAGGATTTTTTGAAAAGTATATTAGTCCTTGGAGCACCCCTAATAAAAAAAACACGGTTACGTTTTATCAGAGCTTTTTATCAATAAAGCGAAATCTTTACGCAGACCTATAAAGGTAAAGATTTTAAACAAAACGATGGGAGCTTAAGTTAAAGGGAGATAAACATATGAATAACAAAACAGCTGTCGTAACCGGTACCTCAAGTGGTTTTGGATTAATCACGTCAATTGAGTTAGCGAAAAAGGGTTTTACTGTGATTGCTACGATGAGAAATGGCAGCAAAAACACTGACCTATTACTAGAGGCTAGGAAGTATGGAGTTGAATCCAAGATCATCGTTCATGAACTAGATGTTACCGATGAAGTGTCAATCCAAAAGTTCCAATCACGTATATCCGAGGATTTCGGAAGAATAGATATATTAATTAATAATGCTGGCTTCGCGGGTGCAGGTTTTGTTGAAGAAATATCGATGGAGGAGTATCGAAAACAGTTTGACACAAATGTCTTTGGTGTTATAGCAGTTACGAAAGCTTTCCTGCCCATGATGAGAAGACAAGGTCAGGGGTGTATCATTAATTTAAGCAGTATAAGCGGTAAGGTTGCTTTTCCGGGATTATCACCTTACATTGCCTCCAAGCACGCCATCGAAGGCTGGAGTGAAAGTCTTCGCTTAGAAATGCAGCCATATGGAGTGAAGGTCGTATTGATCGAACCAGGTTCCTACAAAACAAATATTTGGTCAACAGGCAAACAGGTAGCTATAGAATCAATGCAGTCACACTCTCATTATCAGGATTATATGAAAAGTATTGAAAGCTATATTGCACAAGGAGAAGATAGTTTTGGTAACCCGCTTGAAGTGGCGAAAAAAATAGTCGAGATAGCAGAAATGAAAAATCCCAAAATGAGATACCCAATTGGCCGTGGAGTAAAAGCTTCAATTGTTTTGAAGAATCTTTTACCATGGATGCTTTGGGAAAAGATAATTATAAGTAAATTATTTGCAAAAGGAGGAAAATGACGAAAATAATCTTTATTTTTAGCATTTCTTGCTATAATAATGTACACTAATGATATAGTTGAATAATTCCTTCGGGGTCAGGTGAAATTCCTAACCGGCGGTGATGAAGCAAAGCTTCTTAGTCCGTGACCCGTTTAGACGAATGTTTAAGCGGTGGATCTGGTGAAACTCCAGAGCCGACAGTTAAAGTCTGGATGGGAGAAGGAAAAAGTTTAGTTTAACAAAGGGCGAAGTCTACCCTTTTTTAAGCCTTATTTTCTTATTGCCTTTTTCCAAGGACCCTGATGTTTCCATTCTTCAGGGTCCTTTTATGATTCTTTTCAGCTATGTATAAAGTAATGAAAAATTTTTGCATTCCTTGCAAAGAATAAGAAGGGAGGTAAAAGCAATGTTTACCGGTATTATTGAAGAACTAGGTGTAGTAGGAAATATCCAGCGAACGGGAACGTCTTTTGTTTTAACGATTAAAGCAAATAAGATCTTAGATGACATCCATCTTGGGGACAGTATATCTGTAAATGGTGTATGTTTAACTGTCACTAGTTTTTCTAATAAGCAGTTTACCGTGGATGTCATGCCAGAAACTGTAAAAGCATCAAGTTTAAGTGCGCTAAAGCGTGGCTCTAAGGTAAATCTAGAACGGGCAATGGCAGCCGGGGGGAGATTTGGAGGTCACTTCGTATCCGGACATATTGATGGAACAGGATTGATTTTAAGTAAAAAGGAACTTGAAAATGCCATATATTACGAAATTGAAGCACCGGTTGACATACTCAGGTATGTAATCGTTAGGGGATCGATTACCGTAGATGGTACAAGCCTAACGGTATTTGGAATAACCGATGAAACCTTTACGTTATCACTCATTCCCCATACATTGTCTGAAAGTATTATAGGACTAAAAGATCCAGGAGATATTGTTAATTTAGAATGCGACATGATTGGAAAGTATGTCGGGCATTTTTTATCCGCTGGATCAACGAATGTAAGCAACAAGAAGGCTTCAAGTATTAGCGCACAATTCCTGGAGGAAAATGGGTTTTATTAGTTACATATACATTAATAGAGAAAGGGGAGATAACATGTTTGATCCTATCGAAGAAGCATTAGCGGATTTAAAAATCGGTAAAGTCATCATTGTTTGCGATGACGAAGATAGAGAAAATGAAGGAGATTTTATTTCCTTGGCTGAAAAAGCTACACCCGAGGTCATCAATTTAATGGCTACGCACGGCAGAGGCTTAATTTGTGTACCCGTTGATGAGGAGTTAGCCCGAAAACTAGAACTATTTCCAATGGTGGCAAATAACACAGATGCACATGGAACGGCCTTTACCGTCAGTATTGATCATAAATTCACAACAACGGGAATATCAGCGTTTGAGCGTTCTGCAACCATCATAAGCATGCTTGAACCGGAAGCAAAGCCTTCCGATTTCTTGAGACCTGGCCATGTTTTTCCTTTGGTGGCGAAAAATGGGGGCGTGTTGAGAAGAACAGGTCATACTGAAGCAGCAGTGGATTTGGCAAGATTATGCGGTTCTAAGCCTGCAGGAGTCATTTGTGAAATCATGAATGAAGATGGAACGATGGCACGAGTTCCTCAATTACGGAAAATAGCTGATGAACTAAACGTTAAATTGATAACCATTAAGGACTTGATTGAATATCGCAATAAAAAAGACAAGCTGGTTAGTCGTCAAGTGGAAATAAATCTACCAACTGATTTTGGTATTTTTAAAGCTGCAGGTTATTCAAACGATTTGGACGGAAAAGAACATTTAGCGTTAATAAAAGGTGAAATTGATCCGGAAAGACCTATTCTTGTCCGCGTTCATTCAGAGTGTATACCAGGCGATGTTTTCGGTTCTGACCGTTGTGAGTGCCGGACACAATTGAATGCTGCCTTGAGTCAAATTAATCAAGAAGGTAGTGGAGTTTTTCTATATATGCGTCAAGGTGGTAATGGAATAATTAATAAATTGCAGTCATATCAGCACCATGAAGCAGGCAATGAGCAAGTGGGGTCAAATGAATCAGCTTTACGTGAATTTGGCATTGGTGCCCAGATATTAAGAGATTTAGGGGTTAGAAAAATGAAATGGTTAACGAATAACCCGAGGAAAATTAAGGGCCTTAAAGGTTATGATCTCGAAGTCGTTGAAACTGTTCCATTGCAAATGGAAAAACAAAAGGAAAATGTAAAACTAAAATAAACAACACGAAAGTTGGAGGTATTATCATGGGAAAAATTTATGAAGGTCATTTAGTAGGCTCAGGTTTAAAGATTGGTATCGTGGTAGGACGATTTAATGAATTTATTACAGGCAAATTGCTAAGTGGCGCACAGGATGCCCTCAAAAGACATGGTGTAAGCGAAACAGACGTGGATGTTGCTTGGGTGCCAGGTGCATTTGAAATACCTTTAGTTGCTCAAAAAATGGCCAATAGTAAAAAATATGATGCCATTATTACATTAGGGACGGTCATTCGTGGCTCGACTCCTCATTTTGATTATGTATGTAGTGAAGTTGCCAAAGGTGTTTCTAAAATTAATTTAAGCAGTGGCATCCCTGTTGTGTTTGGTGTTTTAACAACTGATTCCATTGAGCAGGCGATTGAGCGTGCCGGAACGAAAGCTGGAAATAAAGGCTGGGACTCTGCAACTGGAGCAATTGAAATGGCTAACTTATGCAGAAGTTTCGAATAATAAAATTTTTTTGAAGAAATTTGTAAGAAAATGATACATTTTATTATCTTTCCTATATAATAGGTCTATCATAATAAAATATTGAAGAATAGGTGCTGAAAATCTATTAAGGTTTTTAGCTTAAAAGGGAAGTTTGGTTAAAAGCCAACGCGGTCCCGCCACTGTAAATGGGAGCAACCTACAAAATGTCACTGTCATATGATGGGAAGACGTAGGAAGCAATGACCATGAGCCAGGAAACCTGCCTAATTCTTTTGCGCCAAAGGAACCTGCGAGGATAGGGGTGTGGACGACTAGAATCATTTTACTTTACTTTTTGTATTGGAATCTAATCAAACCAACATCTCTACGTTGCCGTAGGGATGTTTTTTATTTTGGTGCATAATTTATATGATGCTATTACTACATAGGGGGAAACAAAATGAAAAAATTATCTACACTTTTATTTCTACTATTGTTAACAATAGGAGTATTGACAGCTTGTGGGGAACAAAAAGAACAGGTCAAGGAACAAAACAATGGGAACAGTAGTAAAACAGAAGAAACTGCTTTTCCGGTTACAATCAAAGACGCATTAGACAATGAAATAACGATTAAAGAAAAGCCAGAAAAAATTGTATCTTTAATCCCAAGTAATACAGAGATTGCTTTTGCCTTAGGACTTGGAGAAGAAATTGTTGGAGTCTCCAATTTTGATAATTACCCAGAAGAAGTTTCTACAAAAGAGAAAATTGGCGACCTTAGTGTGAATATCGAGAAAGTTATTTCCTTACAGCCCAATTTAGTATTAGCACACGCTTCAACGGACTTAGGCGAAGGACTTCAACAGCTAAGAGATTCTGGAATAACTGTCTTAGTTGTAAATGATGCACAAACTTTCGACCAAGTCTATGATTCGATTGCGATGATAGGGAAAGCTACTGGTGCAACTAAAGAAGCTGACAATCTAACTAAAGATATGCAGGCGAAATTAGCTGAAATAAAAGACAAAGCGGCGAAAATAACGGATAAGAAAAAGGTGCTTGTTGAGGTTTCAGGTGCACCGGATATTTTTACAACAGGGAAAAATACCTTCATGGATGACATGATTAGTATTATAAACGCCGAAAATATTGCTAACGACCAAGAAGGTTGGATTAAAATAGATGAAGAAGCAATGATTACCCGAAATCCAGATGTAATCATTACTACTTACGGATATTATGATAATAAAGCTGTGGAGAAAGTCTTAAGCAGAGTAGGCTGGGAAAATGTCAATGCGATTAAAAACAAGCAAGTCATCGATGTAGATTCTGATCGTGTAACCCGCTCAGGTCCAAGGATTGTAGAAGGAGTAGAGGAACTTGCAAAAGCTGTCTATCCGGAAGTTTTTAAATAATAAGTTCATTGCCTATTTGGCAGCAGGAACCTTCCTCTTTCTTTCAATTTTATTAGGAATATCGATAGGAACCGTTTCGGTTCCTATCTTTTCTATCCTTCAAATTATTACCGCAAAACTAGTTGGATTTATTTCATTTGATCAAATCGATCCAATGTTCTCAAGTATCGTCTGGAATATCCGATTACCACGGGTCATTCTTGCTGGACTAGTAGGGGCATCTCTAGCGATTGCGGGAGCAGCCTTTCAAGGTCTACTAAGAAACCCATTAGCAGATCCTTACACGTTAGGAGTATCTTCAGGAGCGTCAGTCGGGGCTGTGTTAACATTGTTTTTTCAAATTTCGATTCCATTTGTGGGTTCATTTACACTGCCATTATTAAGTATTCTATTTTCGTTTCTGACCATTTTCTTAGTACTTACTTTTGCTCGAAAAATTGAACGTTCCATGAAGGTTGAAACCATTATTTTAACGGGCATTATTTTTAGTTCTTTTCTTGGTGCGATCATATCACTGATGATCGCCTTAACAGGTGATGAGTTAAGACAAATTATTGGCTGGCTTTTGGGAAGTGTCTCAATGAGGGGCTGGGAATACATAAAGATTATTTTGCCATTTTTTATAATTGGCTCAGCAATACTTATTTTTAATGTAAAGGAATTAAATGCCATGTCCTTTGGAGAAGAACGTGCACAGCATTTGGGTGTTAATGTTCAAAAAAGAAAACTGTTAATCTTGACCGCAGGATCCATTTTAACAGGAGCTGCTGTTGCGGTTTCAGGAACCATAGGTTTTGTGGGACTGGTGATACCGCATTTATCAAGGTTATTATGGGGGCCTGACCATAGGCATTTACTCCCTTTGTCAATAATTACTGGTAGTGGATTTTTAATATTAGCTGATCTAATTTCAAGAACGGTCATATCTCCTACCGAGTTACCAATTGGAGTCATCACAGCATTAATTGGTGCCCCAGTATTTGCATTAATCCTTTTACAAAAGAAGAAGGAAGGAAAGAAGTGAATAAAGAATGCTTAACGTTCAACATGTTTCAGGAGGATATTCAAATGAATCTGTATTGAAGGATATCTCCTTTGAAGTTCAAACAGGGGAGTTGTTCGGAATAGTCGGTCCGAATGGAAGCGGGAAGACAACTCTGTTAAAAATGATCAGCGGTATCTTACCAACTACTAAGGGTGACATTTATATTAGAGAAAAAAAGCTTCAGGAATATACAACAAAACAGCTGGCACAAATCGTTGCGGTTCTATCTCAGCATTCTTCACAATCTTTCTCTTATACAGTTAAAGAAACGGTTTCTCTTGGTCGATATGCCCACCAAAAGGGCTGGTTCCAAACATGGGGAGATATAGATGAGGAAATCGTTCAGCGTGTTATGAAGCAGACAGGGATATCAGCCTTTCAAAATAAAAATATTCAGCAGTTATCTGGGGGAGAAAAACAACGGGTTTTTCTTGCTCAGGCACTTGCACAGGAACCTAAAATTTTATTGCTAGATGAACCAACAAATCATTTGGATTTATCCTATCAAAAGGAATTGCTTGATTTACTAAAATATTGGACCACAGAATCTGGTTTGACGGTCCTATCTATCTTTCACGATTTAAATCTTGCAGGCTTATATTGTGATCGAATACTATTGCTCGAAAACGGCAACATCCATATCAATGGTATCCCGAATGAGGTTCTTAGGGAAGAAAGAATACGTGATGTTTATCATACAGAAATTAAGAAGCTGCCACATCCTAGAGTAGCTGCACCACAATTAGTGTTATTACCAACATACAAGACGGAATCGAAAACCATTCAAATAAATGAAGGGATGCTGCAGAGAACCAATGACTTCATCCAGCTAAAAGCACCTGTTCCGTTACGGACAATGTCATCAGGCGTGATTGGTTCGGGAACAGGCTGGCATCATGCATTTGTTAATCGACACGTTAGTAAGGACTACAACTGTAGTGATCATCGGCTGGAAATGGTCACTTTTCTAAAATCAAAGGGTTTTGAACCGTCAGAAACCGTTGGGATGATGACAGCAGTAATTCTAGAGGACGTATCCTACAAATTTTTTGAACAAGACAGTTTTTCGATATTCGTAGTCATCACCGCAGGGGTAGGAAATGCCATCGACGTCTCTAAAAGTGAACATCATTCCTACATGACGGTGCCAGGCACCATTAATACATGGATCTTCATTAACGGAGAATTAACGGAAGAAGCCTTTATTCAGAGTATTATGACTGCAACAGAAGCAAAAACAAAGGCGCTTCACGATTTAATAGTCATGGACCGGGTGACAGGCACCATTGCTACAGGTACTTCAACCGATAGTATTTTAATAGCAGCCACTCAGGCTGGAAAAAAGTTGGAATATGCTGGAACGATTACGCCATTAGGAAAACTGATTGGAAAAGCCGTATATGAGTGCACTTTAGACGCCATTCAAAAATCGCAAAAAAGGAAACGTGTATGATTGTCTATCATTTAATAGCCATAACCTTTGCCTATTTTATAGACATATTTGTAGGAGATCCACCCAATTGGCCACATCCTGTAAGATGGATAGGAACGATGATTTCATTTTTTGAAAAACGGTTAAACCATGGAAAGAATAAAAGGTTAAAAGGGGTTGCCATGCTCCTTTTTGTTTTATTAATTGTATTTTCTACCGTATTGATCCTTGTTGTTATCAGTTATCTAATTCATCCATTCGTGGGGATTGCAGTGGAAAGCATTGTGATTGCAACCACGATCGCTCAAAAAAGTTTAAAAGAAGCGGCTCTAGAGGTGTATGAACCTTTAAGTAGAGGGGACTTACCCGTAGCAAGAACAAAACTATCCTATATCGTTGGCCGAGACACTGAAACCCTAGATGAAAGCGAAATTGCTCGAGGAGCAATTGAGACGGTTGCTGAAAATACAAGTGATGGGGTGACGGCACCATTATTTTGGGCACTAATAGGTGGGGCACCGTTGGCAATGGTTTATAGGGCAACCAATACCTGTGATTCGATGGTAGGTTATCTAAATGAAAAATATAAAGAATTTGGCTGGGCATCTGCTAAATGGGACGATTTTATGAATTGGATTCCAAGCCGTGTAACGGGGATTATAATGCTGCTAGGAATTAAGCCTTTGGGAATGGAGTATCGAAGAGTATGGACGATTCTGTTCCGCGACGCCAAAAAACATCCCAGCCCGAACAGCGGCTGGGGGGAAGCGGCTGTTGCAGCCCTATTAGGGATTCAGCTTGGCGGTATCAACTATTACAAAGGAATGGTTTCGAACCGTGCCAGGATGGGAGAAGCAATAAATCCAATCCGAGCAGAGCATATTATTTTCGCTAATCGCATTTTAGATAAAACCGTTTTTTTATTTATACTATTTTTATGGATAGGTGGGATGACACTTGAATTTGCCTTCACATGGCTCCAATCCTCAGCATCTTTTTAAGGCAATGGGACGTTCACTCCCTAAGCATTTTATTGATTTTAGTGCAAATATCAATCCAATTGGTCCACCGTCTGCCTTAAAAGATAAGTGGAACGATTTTTATCGTGAAATTATGGTTTATCCAGATCCGTTAGCTGTATCGCTAAAGGATAGGATTGCAGTACAGGAACAAATTTCTGTCGATTCCATTTTAATTGGAAATGGTGGCGCAGAGTTGATTACACTTGTGGCACGATTTCTTTCCGGTAAAAAGGTCGTCGTAATCGAGCCAGCATTTTCTGAATATGAAACAGCATGTCGAGCTAATCAGTGCGAGATTCAGTACCATCAATTAACGGGGCCAAATTTTGCTCTAAATATGGATGATTTACGGTCAAACATATCGAGTGCCGATGCATTATTTTTGTGTAATCCGAATAATCCAACAGGTATTCAATATCCAAAATCGACGATCATTTCTATTTTGGAGGAATGTGAAAAACAAAATTGCTATGTGATCTTGGATGAAGCATTCTATGATTTTTTAGTAGACTATGACTCTTTTATCCCTTACATAAACAGTTTCTCCAAATTAATCATTATTCGTTCTTTGACAAAAATGTTTGCAATTCCAGGTCTAAGGCTAGGTTATATGGCTGCAGCAGCAACGATTATTACCGAACTTAGTGCATTACAGCCGCATTGGAGTATTAATACGATTGCCTTATTGGCTGGTGAACTTTGTATTCAAGATAACGAATTTATTAAAGCGACTCAAAGTTATATTAGAAAAGAACGAGAGCGGCTACTGTCGTTTTTTAAGCAGTATCATTTTGTGGTTACTTCTACCAAAGTCAATTTTTATTTATTACGAGATCCCAATCTTAAGGGGCAGATAGACTTTTTTGACTTTCTTTTACAAAAAGGAATCATTCCCCGCCATACGTTTAATTTTCCTGGGTTAGATGGAAACTGGCTTCGCTTTGCGATAAAGAGCAAGGAAGAAAATCGTATGCTTATGGAGGTGTTAAAGGAATGGCGGTACCTTCATTAATCTTTATTACAGGCGGGGTTAGGAGTGGGAAAAGCAGTTTTGCTGAAAAAATGGCCGTTGACCTTGCGATGAATACGGGTGGACAGTTGAATTACCTTGCAACTGGTGTTGCTTTTGACCAAGAAATGAGAGAACGAATCGCCAAACATCAGCAGGATCGAGCAGCAGGTGAGTCCAGTTGGAGAACAATCGAGAGGTCGTTACATATTGTCGGAATTACCAATATGTTTGGCAGTGAGGATATTATTTTACTCGATTGTGTTACCACTCTCTTAAACAATGAATTGTTTTCTGTTAATCATCAATGGGATGAGCCCTTTTTAAACGCAGTGAAGGATAAAATCGTGAATGGAATAATAGAAATACAGAATCAAGGGAAGGTCTTAATCGTTGTTAGCAATGAAGTATTTCATGAACCTTTGATAGATAATGAATTGGTTTTTACATATAGGAAATTACTCGGACAAATTCATCAGCAGTTGGTCAAGACTGCAGATCAAGCATATTTAGTAGAAATGGGAGTACCAATCCTAATGAAAGGGGCTAGGTCATGAAAGGAGTTATGATCCAAGGAACCGCTTCCGATGTTGGCAAGAGCCTTATTGTGACAGCCCTTTGCCGGATGTTCGCCAATGAGGGCGTAAGGGTTGTACCCTTTAAATCTCAAAATATGTCCAACAACTCTTATGTTACAAAGGATGGAAAAGAAATTGGGAGAGCACAAGGGATTCAAGCGGAAGCGGCCAAGATTGAGGCCGATGTTTGGATGAATCCGATTTTATTAAAGCCCCGATCGGATCAAGATGCTGAAATTGTGTTTTTAGGAAGAGCATTAAAAACTCTTTCAGGAAGAAGGTACCGGGAAACGTTTTATGAAAAGGGACTTGATGTGATTAGAGAGTCTTTGGAACAGTTAAAGAAGCAATACGAGCTGGTGGTAATCGAAGGGGCAGGAAGTCCTGTTGAAATTAATTTAAAGGATCGGGAGCTTGTCAACATGAAGGTTGCCGAACTTGCAAATTTACCTGTTGTTCTTGTCGCGGATATTGATAGAGGGGGCGTCTTTGCAAGTATTGTTGGTACGCTTGAGTTATTAGATCCTCAGGAAAGACAAAGAGTTGTAGGAGTTATTATTAATAAATTCCGTGGCGATATTAGCTTATTTGAAGATGGTATTCAATGGCTTGAGAAGAAAACGGGTATTCCAGTTTTAGGTGTGCTCCCATATGTAGAGAATCACATGATAGATGCAGAGGATTCGTTATCATTAAACGATCAATTTTCAAACAAGAAAAAGGGCAATTTGGATATTGCAGTTCTTCATCTTCCTTTTATTTCAAACTATACGGATTTTGAACCGTTTTTGTATGAAGAAGATGTATCGATAAGATGGGTCAAGCATTCATCAGAATTAGGAAACCCAGACGCCGTTATTATTCCTGGAACAAAAAGTACGCTCCATGATTTGAATACCTTAAGAGATATTGGGCTCGATCACTTAATCAGCAGCCATATTGAGAGTGGCGGATATGTGATCGGCATTTGTGGCGGATATCAAATTTTGTGCGAAGAAATTATCGATGAAGCAGGTTCAGATACAGGAATTCAAAATAGGAAAGAAATAGGATTGGGATATATTCCAGGGAGCACCGTCTTTCATCAAGAAAAGGAAACGAAAAGGGTGACTGGAGAGTATCATGAAGATACCGGTTTTCAAGTGAATCATAGGGTCGAGGGCTATGAAATTCATTTAGGAAAGACGGTATTACATCAGGAGGGATGTTCATTTCTAAGGCTTGAGAATGGAACCAAAGAAGGATATTTTGGTAAGAATGGTCAAATTATTGGGACCTATCTTCATCATCTTTTCCATAATGATGAATGGAGAAATCAATGGTTAAACATGATTCGGAAAAGTAAAGGACTGCCGAATAAAGAAGTCATCTCTATAAGTGATTTTAAAGATAAAAGGTATGATGCCATTGCCGCTAATATGAAAAAACATCTAGACTTTGATCTGTTAAAGGACAAAATCCATCAGTGGGGTTCAATATGAAAAAACTACTTAAGGGTTTGTTAATAGATATACAATTCTTTACCGCCATACCAGTTCCATTTGAATTACCAATGGATAAACCACATTTAAAAAAAGCAGTCCAAGCCTTCCCTTTACTCGGTTTGGTTCAAGGAGTTATCTATGCTTTACTCGTGTTTGTCCTCCTGGAATTTACGCCTTTTTCCAATCTGGCTGTAGCTTTTCTGCTTTGGTTGACCACGATTCTATTAACCGGAGGAATTCACTTGGATGGCTGGATGGATGCAAGTGATGGTTTCTTTTCATACAAGGATCGAGAAAAAAGGCTTGAGATTATGAAAGACCCTCGAACAGGAGCTTTTGGGGTTATCTCTGTGCTTGTTTTGTTAAGCTGTCGTTTTCTTTTTATCTATGAGATTACAGAATATGTTCATTTTTTATCCTACATTCTGATAGCTTCCATTCCCTTTTTGAGTAAAAGTTTAATGGGTGTTCTGCTGTTAACGGTGAAGTCTGCGAAAAAGGATGGGCTTGGTGCTTTATTCCAAAATGCTGCCACGTTAAAGGCATTATGGATCTATCCCGTGTATATTCTAGGGGTTCTTGCTCTCGCCATTTACCTTAATAGTTTATTGCCAATTGCCATTTTAATAGTTACTGCTTTTATTTTTTTCGTTTTTTGTTGTCGGAAGGCTGTAAAATGGTTCGGTGGAATTACGGGCGATGTATTAGGTGCTGCTGTAGAAGGGACTGAATTGGTTTTATGGATGACATTGTGGTTATTGCATTATTTCGTCATGGGTTAACAGAGGAAAATAAACGTAGGGCCTATTTAGGCTGGAATGATTCTCCCTTATGTCCTGAGTCGATGAGGATTAGAACAAAGAACCGTTATGATCATTATTTTTCCAGTGATTTGCACAGATGTATAACGACAGTAAAGCACCTTTTTCCAAATAAGGGTGTAACTATTTTTAAAGAATTGCGAGAAATGAATTTCGGCGAATGGGAAGGAAAAACCTATGATGACTTAAAAGAAGACAAGCTTTATCAGAACTGGCTGTCTGACCCATTTTTAAGTTGTCCGCCGGAGGGAGAAACTTTTCAAACCTTTGCAAAAAGAGTAGAAACAGGGTGGAAGTTCATTTCCCACCACATAATTTCCAATAACTATAAAAGCGGTGGGATTGTCACACATGGCGGAGTCATGAGGTATTTATTAAGTCATTTTGCACCAGAACAAAGAGATTTCTGGAGTTGGCAAACACCACATAATAAAGGATATGAGCTTACGTTTGATCGCGAAGCATTAAGGAGGGGAGAGAGGTGCATTTCATTACTGGAGGTGCCTTTAATGGCAAAAGAGAATGGGTAAAAAAAACATACGGATTAACAGACTCATGGATTTCGGCCTATCAGGAAACAGCATTACCATCAGACCTAATCCAAGTAGACAGTGATTTGCTCGTTTTAGAAGGGGTTGAACTTTGGATAAAGGAATTAACGAAAACTAATGACTCTTTTAGATGTCGCGAAATTTGGAAACAAACTATTCACTATTGGCTTACGTGGGAACAAGAAAATAATCAACGCACACTAGTGGTGATAGGTACAGATATTACTAAAGGAATTGTCCCAGTGGAAGGAGAAAATAGGTTATGGCGGGATGTAACAGGATGGGCGTATCAAGATCTCGCGGCACAGGCTAATAAAATAGATATTATTTGGTATGGTTGTAATCAAACGATTAAACAAACGGGGGAATGGAATCGATGAAACTTTATACTAGAACAGGTGACAAAGGAAAAACAAGCATTATTGGAGGAAGAGTCGACAAGGACGATATCCGTGTGGAAGCATACGGGACAGTGGATGAAGTTAATTGCTTTGTCGGGCAGGTAATGACGGAGCTTAATGCTGAAATCTTTCAGGATGTCCTAGCAGATTTAGAGAAAATTCAGCATGAATTATTCGATTGTGGCGGGGATCTTGCCAATGTTTCTGATAAGATTGAGTTTAAGCTTCAAAAAGAATCGATTGAGTATATAGAAAAGAAAATCGACGAATATATTCAAGAAGCTCCGGAGCTGGAAAGATTTATTCTTCCCGGTGGCTCAAAGCCTTCAGCATCCATTCATATTGCAAGAACAGTGACTAGAAGAGCAGAGAGATTAGTTGTAACCTTATTAAAGGCAGACCAAAAAACACCTGAATTAGCACTAAAATACTTAAATCGCCTTTCAGACTATTTCTTTGCACTGGCCAGGGTGGTAAATTATCGATTGAATGTGAAAGACGTAGAATATATCAGAAGTGCAAAGGTATTTAGGGATGGTAAACGTAAAGATGAAAAGTAGGATGCTAAGTTTACTCGCGTTGTTCTCAGCATTATCCGCTGTGGGCGCCACCATTAAGATTCCTGCCATTGTTGGCAGTGTAGCTTTTGATGTATTCCCAGCCTTAATTGCTGCTGCTTTGTTAGGCGGTGGCGCAGGTGCCATTGTCGGAGTTTTAGGACATTTGTTATCTGCCCTAATTGCGGGGTTCCCTTTAGGCCCGATGCACGTTTTAATTGCAATCGAAATGGCTGTCCTTGTATGGATGTTTGCACTTGTTTATAAAAAGGGGAAAAAAACATCAGCAAGTATCTTGTTTATCCTTGCCAATTCTTTTATAGCACCATTACCATTTATTTTTTTAATGAATCCAGCCTTTTACCTAGGCATTGTTCCTTCGCTGATCATTGGTTCCATTATCAATACAGGAATAGCACTAGTGGCGATTCCTCGTCTTAGTTTTCTAGTCAATCAAGAACGTATCAAAAGAGATGTAAAGCTATGAGGGATGTTATTACCATTCCACTAAATGGTGAAGAGTCGCTTATTATTGCGAGTGATAATAGTGGTGCGATTGGTATGAAAGAACACGATCATGTACAGGTTTCCTACGAAACGGTTGCCTATTATTCGTTTCGGGTAGCTGTTATGGAATGTATCGCGGCAGGCGGAAAGCCGTTTTCTGTGGTCCTTCATAATTTTTGTGGAAATGACTCTTGGGGGAACCTTGTAAAGGGGATTGAAAAAGGCTTTGTAGAATTAGACTTGCAAGATGTTTCGATAACCGGGAGCACGGAGAGTAATTTTCATTTGCAACAATCTGCAATTGGTCTAGTAGTTCTCGGTAAACAGCCTGCAGCTGAAATGACGGAACCACATTTTTCTAACCACTTTAAATTTGCCATCATTGGCAGTCCACTGGTAGGGAACGAGGTGGTTGAATTTCCACATAAAGTTGTTCCATTATCCATTTTTAAGGAGATATCAAACCTGAAGGATGTCATCATTTGGCCAGTTGGATCTAAAGGTATCCTAATGGAATTGAATATGATGTTTCCTGCTATTGAATTTACTAAAGAAATGCTTGAGACAAATCTTGATGTACTAAAATCATCAGGTCCTTCTACCTGCTTTATAATTGCTTTTAATCGACATCTAGAAGATGAAATAATACAATTGGCAGCAGACTATTTCCATTCATTAAAAGTAAATTCCTGAAAAAATAGAGCACGCCAGCTGGCGTGCTATTCCTTTAAGCTTTGAAATTTCTGGATAAGTGAATCAATGCCTTTGCCAATGGAATAAAAAGCATCCTCTAAGCCTTTCTTCCAAACTGGGGCTTGCTCCTGAAGCTTTTCACCTAGTTTTTGAGCGTTTTCGTTTAATTCCTTACTGATTTTCTCAGCCTGTTTTTTAATTTCTTCTCTTGACTGTACTTTCCCAGCTAATTGATCATTAACTGAAAGGACATCAAACTGTTCCTTTTGTCTATGTGGTAAGGATTCTTTCATGATTTCTTTGAAAAGTGGCACTACATTTCCAGAACTGCTGTTTGGAAGATAATGCTCACGGTCCGTTTGATCATAACCAATCCAAATTGCAGCTACCAAATTAGGTGTATAGCCGACCATCCATTGATCCTTAGTCCCACTAATATCAGTAAAGGGGAGCTGGGTTGAGCCTGTTTTCCCGGCAATTTGCACATCAGGAATAAGAGCATTTTTACCTGTACCAGATTCTATTACATTAAGAAGCATGGATGTCATATCATCAGCAATTTTCTTAGAAGTCACCTTTGTCGTTGTCGGATCATGTTCCGCAATAATATTTCCAGTTGGGCCAACAATTTTTGTGATTAGATGGCTGTCTTGACGCTTTCCACCATTCGGAAAAACGGAAAATGCATTGGCTAATTGCTGTGGAGATATCCCCTTGCTCATACCTCCTAAAGCTATAGCTAGGTTGTTATCTTCTTTTTCAATCGGTAATCCAAAGGATTTTAGCGACTCAATTCCTTTCTGGAGTCCAATCTCATTTAAGAGCCAAACCGCTGGGATATTTAATGATTCCTCCAATGCTTTATACAGCTGAACCCTGCCTTGATAGGTTTTTGAAAAATTTTCTGGCTTGTAGTTGCCAAAAGAAGTAGACTCGTCAACGAGCTCTGAATTAAATGTATAACCTTCTTCAAGGGCTGGAGTATAGACTGCAAGCGGCTTAATAGTGGAACCTGGTTGGGCTCTTAATTGGGTAGCACGGTTAAATCCTCTAAACACATGCTCACCCCGTCCACCTACAAGTGCTAATACTCCCCCCGTTGCTGGGTCCATAAGAACCGACCCACTTTGAACCATTTGATCTCCTTTTCCTTTCGGGAAAAGTGATTTATTGTTGTTGACCTTTTCAAGTCCTGTTTGAAGGTTTTGGTCTAATTCAGTATAGATGCGATATCCCCTTGTTAAAATCTCTTCCTGCGTTAAGCCGTATTTGGAAATCGCTTCATTTAATACAGCATCCACATAATAAGGATATTTCCGTTCAACTAAACTCCCGCTGCCACTTTTAATCTTAATTTGCTCATTTTTTGCCTCATCGAACTGCTCTTTGTTGATCATACCTAGCTCGTTCATCTTCCCGAGGACGACATTTCTTCGCTTCATTGCTACGTCATAGTTCTTTGTTGGGTCAAGGTAACTTGGAGATTGCAGTAAACCAGCAAGCAAGGCTGCCTCACTGACGGTAACTTCATTGATTGGTTTATTAAAATATCTCTTTGAGGCATTACTGATCCCCCAAGCCCCCGAGCCAAAATAAACTTGATTTAAGTACATTTGCAGAATTTCATCTTTTTTATAAACCTTTTCAATTTTGACCGCTAAAAATAACTCTTCTGCTTTTCGCTTATAGGTTTGTTCAGGAGATAGTAAGGCGTTTTTTGCTAGCTGCTGGGTAAGCGTACTGCCGCCACCCGTAATTTCCCCCGCAAATAAATTGTTGAAAAGCGCCCTCGTGATCCCCTTAATATCAAAACCATGATGCTCATAAAAACGTTCATCTTCAATGGCAACAACAGCAGCAGGAACATATTTTGGGAGTTCCTCAATCTTAATACCCGCAGTTCGATTGGTCGCAACATTTGTGGCGACCTTTTCAGCATGATCATATATGACGGTCGGTTGGCTAAGCCCTTCCTTTAATGTCTGGACATTTGCCCTCATGGCAAGCCAGCCAAAATAAACGATTGTTACCAGGACCGCAATCAGAATGACTAATAATAAAAGCTGTGTTAAATGCTTCTTTTTCCAGAATCGGACAATCATTTCCCAAAAGGGGCGTAATCTCTCCATTTGTGCTCCTTTCCTACAAAAGGATTTTTGCTTTCCTTATTATAAATTTAATATCATAAAAACACCAATCATAGCCTTTTGTGGTGAAAAGACTATAAGATGAAAGAAATAAGAAGCGAATTTTAATTTTAGGTTTGTGGATATTAGCGGACAACCATTCTAAGTCCAAGCATATGTTAAAAGAAAGAACCTATAAAACATATGAAAGGGATGAGAGAATGATTAACTGGAAGGTCCGCTTTAAAAACAAGAGCTGGGTTATGGCATTTATTGCACAACTAATGATAGTTGCTCAAATGCTCTTGGGGGGATTAAATGCATTAGGGATTACCGATTTTCAACTATCTGATGCGATTCAGCAATCCATTTTAACGTTTGTTAATGCTTTGTTCATTTTACTTTCGATGATGGGGCTTGTACAAGACCCAACAACAAAAGGCATGAGTGATAGTAACCGAGCAAAGTCATATAAAGAACCAAACTAATATAGACAAAAAACGCTTGACTGACCAATTTAGGGTTCGAGCGTTTCTTTTTTTGTAGATAATTGTAAAAAAAAGGAGATTGAAACTTCTGAATTGTCGATTGTATAGAAGGTATAATTAAATTAACAAACATATAGTAATCCACTTAGAAAGGGGTTCTTAAGATGTGGGATTGGATTTGGATGGGACTACTGATATTCTTCCTTTTTATTATCCTAGAGGAGTCCGTCTACTTTCTTTGGAATCGGTATGTATATGGACGTAAAGAAAGAAAACAGAGACGATGGAATAATAGAAACACATTGGGAATTGACTTTTTAACTCGATTACATGTAAAAGAAAAATGGCAAAAGTTTAACCGAAAAGTAAGATCGCATTAGGGTAAGCATAAAAAAATCCTATCCAGGTGGAAAAGGATTTTTTTATGCTTTTTCTTTCAAATGATTTTTTACCAAAGACGAATCTTGTACCAATGGTAAGGTTATGTTGACCGTGGTACCGATGCCTAGTTCACTATCAAAAACGATGTTTCCCTTATGGGATTGGACAATTTTATAACTGACGGTTAAGCCCAAGCCTGTACCTTTTTCCTTTGAGGAATAGAAAGGTTCTCCTATTTTTTGTAAACGCTCAGTAGATATCCCGCTGCCTTTATCTTTCACCGTTAGTATGATTGTTTCCTTTTCGGTTAATTCAAGACTAATCCAAATTTTACTGTCTTTTTTCGAAGCTTCAATTGAATTTTTTATTAAATTTATAAACAGCTGTTTTAACTGGTTTGGCTCACATTCAAGGATGATATCCTCTTTTGGAAAATTAGACTCAATTTGAACATTGTAAAGAGCTGCCTCGGCTGCTAATAATGAAATGACGTCTTTTAATAACTTTTGAATCACTGATTTTGTATACTTCAAATGCTGTGGTTTCGCTAATAACAAGAGTTCACCAACGATATGGTTAATTCGATCCAATTCATCTAACATGATCTGGTAATAATCCGGGTGTTTATTATCTTCCATTTGTAATAATTGTACAAAACCTTTTAATGAGGTTAATGGATTCCTAATTTCATGGGCAATACTGGCAGATAACTCGCCGACAACAGAGAGTTTTTCGGTTCTGTTAAGACGTTCTTCTGTTTGTCTTAAAGTAGTAACATCCCGTCCAATAATGACCAATCCTTCTCGACTTCCATCCTCATGAAATAGCGGGACTTTTATGGTATCGAAAATTTTTGATGTGCCATCTGGAAGTGGAACAACCTCTTCAAACCGTGTGAACGTGCCTTTTTCCCATGTTTCTTGATCAGATATTTCACAATAATTTAGTGCTTCCGCATAGAACTCCGAGTATTGTGCTAATTCAGAGTCTTTTTTTCCACGGTAATCCACATCCTCAAGCTGAAATAACTTCAGCCCAAAATTATTGGATTGTATCCATCGGCCATCTCCATCTTTAAAGTTTACAAAATCTACCATCGAATTTATTAGGGTTGATAAACGCTTCTCTTCTTCTTTTGTGGTATCTAGTTCTTCTTTTTTGAGGATGAAAAAATAAAAAATTCCACCCGTAACAAGAATATAGAAAATCTCTTTCCCCCGTTCAACATAATGTTCAAGGGAAGAAGGGATGAAATGTACTAGAATATAATTACTTACGTAAAGCCATATCAAACTGCTAATTAAATACAGGAATACCAATTTCATTTTCATCATTTGCTTCTCCTGTTCTCTCGAGATGAGAAGTTTCCTGGATTTTCACCAAAAGTATAGTTGCAAAGTCTATAGTACTAAAAAATATCGAAATAGGGAATATCAGAAAGCTGGAAATCTTGGCCTGTGGAATCAATATTCCAAAAGTAGCATTTTTGCAAAAAAAAGTTGTTTTGTCTGAAAGTTCAGAATAAAATGAAGGTAATATTTATAAAGTGAGGCGAATCGATAGTGTTCAGCGATCAAATTGGAAAACGTTCTACGAAAGTGAAGAATGCAGTCGAACGGGGGGCTGTCAAGAAATTTGCAGAAGCAATTGGTGATCTTCATCCCATTTATTATGATGAAGAAACAGGGCTGAATTCTAGATATCGAAACAATATTGCCCCGCCTACATTTCCGAGAGCATTTGATTATGGGGAAATAGTGGGATTAAATCTGCCAACTAAAGGATTAATCCACGGGGGGCAGACTTTTCATTATGAGCGGCCGTTAGTGGTGGGCGAAGAAATTCTTTGTTACTCCGAAGTGAAGAAATACTTTGAGAAAAAAGGTAATTTTGGTGAAATGGGTTTTCTTATTGTGGAAAGTTTTGGAGAAGATTTGGTTGGAAATTTGATTTTTAGTTCCACCTCAACCATTGTTATTTCTGAAGCAGTGAGGAAGGTGCTAGTAAAATGAGAAATCTTGTGCAGCTACATGTTGGTGAATCGGTTGAAGAGATTCAACTAGAGCCAGTTTCGAGAATAGATTTAATTAAATATGCCGGTGCTTCAGGCGATTTTAATCCCATTCATACGATCGATGAGGAAGCAAAGAAAGCTGGCTTACCAGGGATTATTGCTCATGGAATGTGGACGATGGGCAATCTGGCAAAGCTTTTTACACCGTATTTTGAAGATGGCTTTGTTCAGGATTACTCGATCCGTTTTAAGGGCATGGTCTTTTTAAATGATGTTATTACCTTAAAGGCTACCTTAAAGGAAGTAAAAGAGGAAAAGCACCGCTTCCAGGTTCAAGCTGTTAACCAAAATGGGAATGAAGTATTGAAAGGTGAAGTTGTGTTTCATATATACTAGACAAAATTAACCCTGCTGAAAGAGGACCTCATAAGATGGGTTTATATTTTAATAGTTTAGGTAACCTTATGAGGTTTATAGTGACCGAAAGGTGAAATAAAAATGGATTGGGTAATTATAAGCGGTTTATAGTGACCGAAGGATAGAGATGAAAATGGATTGGGTAACTATAGAGGGTTTATAGTGACCGAAGGATGAAATGAAAAGTGATTTTGGTAACTATAGAGGGTTTATAGTGACCGAAGAGCATGCAGAAAAGGCATTTGGGTAAATGCAGGAGGTCTGGAGTGACCGAAGAGCATGCAGAAAAGGCATTTGGGTAAATGCAGGAGGTCTGGAGTGACCGAAGTGCATTCAGAAAAAGCATTTGAGTAACTCCAGGAGGTCTGGAGATGAGTCTTTACCAATGCGGAAAATATACTAACCAGTTGGTATGTAAAATAATTAAACAGAGAATTCGGGAGGTTACGTCAATGCATATTAAGGATTTATTTGATTTAACAGGTAAAGTTGCAATCGTAACAGGGGGTGGACGGGGACTGGGTCAACAAATTGCAGTGGGATTCGCTGAGGCGGGTGCTAATGTAGTGGTGTGTTCAAGAAAGCTCGAAGCATGTCAAGAGGTTAGTGAAGGGTTAAAGAATATTGGAGTAGAAAGCTTCGCTATAAAGTGTGATGTTACCAATCCTGAGGATGTAAAGAATGTTGTCGACCAAACGATAGAAAGGTTTGGGCGAATTGATATCCTCGTTAATAATAGCGGAGCTACTTGGGGAGCTTTGACAGAAGACATGCCACTTGAGGCTTGGAAAAAAGTGATCGACGTGAATGTGACAGGAACGTTCCTTATGTCACAAACTGTGGGCAGAGTCATGATTGAACAGCAAGCTGGAAAAATCATAAACATTGCCTCTGTTGCTGGACTTCAAGGTAGTAATCCTAAATACATGAATAGTATTGGCTACAATACTTCTAAGGGGGCAGTAATTACTTTTACAAAGGATTTAGCCGTTAAATGGGGTCAGCATGGAATCAATGTAAATGCCATCGCACCAGGGTTTTTCCCTACAAAAATGTCAAAAGGATTGTTAGAGCAAGGTGGCCAAGCAATCTTAGAAGGTACCCCATTAGGGAAGCATGGATCTGAGAATGACTTAAAAGGAGTGGCACTATTTCTAGCTGCACCTGCATCTGATTATATTACAGGGGACATTATTGTCGTTGATGGCGGTGCACACGCAATGTAGGTATTTATTAAGGCAATTAATCAATACTTACATTTTTTTTGAATCAATAATGGAAATCATATATAATTTACAATAGGGTCAAAAATTTGTCCTAGATAATTTAATATGATTAGGAGTTAAAACAATGGAAAAAGTACTTATTTTCGGTCATAAAAACCCTGACACAGATACGATTTGTTCTGCAATTGCCTATGCAGATTTGAAAAAACAACTTGGAATGGATGTTGAACCCGTTCGCCTTGGCAGTGTGAATGGTGAAACGGAATATGCTCTTACATATTTTAACGCGGAATTCCCACGTTTAGTTGAAAATGTTGCTGCTGAAGTAACTTCTGTTATTCTGGTTGATCACAATGAGCGTCAGCAAAGTGCCAATGATATTAGTGAAGTTCGTGTTTTAGAAGTAATCGATCATCACCGTATTGCAAACTTTGAAACAAGCGACCCATTGTATTACCGTTGTGAACCAGTGGGCTGTACAGCAACCATCTTAAATAAAATGTATAAAGAAAATGGTAAGCAAATCAAAAAAGAAATCGCTGGACTTATGCTTTCTGCGATTATCTCTGATTCATTGCTATTTAAATCGCCAACATGCACAGCAGAAGACGTTGCAGCTGCAAAAGAACTAGCTGAAATTGCTGGTGTCAATGCAGATAGCTATGGTTTAGAAATGCTAAAGGCTGGCGCAGATTTAAGTGACAAAACGATTGAACAATTAATTACACTTGATGCAAAAGAATTCGAAATGGGCTCAAGTAAGGTAGAAATTGCGCAAGTCAATGCGGTTGATACAGCTGAAGTTCTTGCCCGCCAAGAGGAATTAGAAGCGGCTATCTCAAAGAATATTGAAGAAAAGAATCTTGATTTATTCTTATTCGTGGTTACCGATATTTTAACAAATGATTCAGTCGGTTTAGCACTAGGAAGTAAAACAAATGCAGTTGAAAAAGCCTACAATGTCACTTTAACCAATAACACAGCTGTATTAAAAGGCGTTGTTTCACGTAAGAAACAAATCGTTCCAGTATTGACTGATATTTTTAATCAAAAGTAATAATCGAGAAACCGTTCTTTTACAGGAACGGTTTTTTGTAATGTGGTACATTCAGAACTGGTACGTTGACTGTACACTTTAGGTTATGGTATATTTATAGAATCATAGGGAGGAGTGAGTGCGTTGGGAAGTTGTATCGTATTGGCGAGTTAGCTAAGTTAATGAATCTCTCTAAAAGAACAATCGATTATTACACCCAAATAGGCTTACTTAACCCTGTTCGGACGGACTCTAATTATCGATTGTATGGAGAAGACTGCATTCAAATTATTCACTTAATTGAACACTATAAAAATCTTAATATGCCGCTAGAGGAGATTAAATCTTCCATTGAGCTAATTAAGACTGAGAACTGCATGGACAAACAGAAAGTTGAAAAGCACTTTGACCAAATTGGGATACTAATGCATCATCTAAAAGAAGAAATTGAAACGATCGAACCAATTCTTCAAAAATTAAATCAAAATCAAAAAGAAATGGTTGTTAATAAACTTTCAGCTCAAGGTGTGCCATTAGCCCAAACCTTATTATTATTACTAAGTTAACTTTACAAAAACCAGGAGGTGTATTCCTTACTCATTCTTTGTGTAAGGAGAATATTGACCATAATTAACTTGATTGTGATTGCAATTTTAATTGCTTTTACGGCATTCTTCGTATCTTTCGAATTTGCCATTGTAAAAATCCGAAGTACAAGAATTGATCAGCTAGTAGCAGAAGGCAATAAAAAAGCAATTGCGGCTAAGAAAATTGTATCAAATCTAGATGAATATTTATCAGCGTGTCAATTAGGTATTACAGTAACTGCATTAGGATTAGGTTGGTTGGGTGAACCAACAGTTGAACATATACTTCATCCATTGTTTACACGATTCAATATTCCTGATTCGGCATCAGGTATATTATCATTTGTGATTGCTTTTGCTTCCGTAACCTTTATCCACGTAGTAGTCGGTGAGCTTGCGCCTAAAACAATTGCCATTCATAAAGCAGAGGCTGTTACTTTAATTTTTGCTAAACCGATGATAATTTTTTATAAAATTATGTATCCATTTATTAAAGTGTTGAATGGTTCAGCACGTGTTATCGTTGGAGCGTTTGGCTTAAAACCTGCTTCCGAGCATGAAGAAGCTCACTCTGAAGAGGAACTTCAATTAATTATCTCGGAAAGTTACAAGAGCGGTGAAATCAATCAATCTGAATACAAGTATGTAAACAATATTTTTGAATTTGATGATCGTATTGCAAAAGAAATTATGGTACCTCGTACAGAAATCGTTGCTTTTGACAAATCACAAACATTAGCAGAATGTTTGGAAATTGTGAAAGTAGAAAACTATACAAGATATCCAGTCATTGATGGTGAAAAAGATAACATCGTCGGTATGTTGAATATGAAGGAAGTATTGACGGATTATATTAGTGGTAAAGACCTTGATACACCAATTGATGAATATACACGACCTGTAATACAGGTCATTGAATCCATAGCCATCCATGATTTATTAGTAAAAATGCAAAAAGAACGTGTGCATATGGCCATATTAATGGATGAATATGGCGGTACGGCAGGACTAGTGACGGTTGAAGATATTTTAGAAGAAATCGTCGGTGAGATTCGTGATGAATTTGATGAGGACGAAGTTCCAGAAATCAACAAAATCAGTGAAAACAAAACTGTTGTTGACGGTAAGGTTCGTATCGATGAAGTAAATGACTTATTTGGATTAGACATTCATGAGGAAGAAATGGATACAATAGGTGGATGGATCCTTTCTGAAAAAATGGAAGTAGTCGAAGGGGATAAGCTTCATTATGGTGACTATGAGTTTAAGGTTCTCGAGGTTGAGGGATACCATATTAAATCATTAGAAATCGTAAAAATGCTAAAAAAAGAATCGTCGATAGCGTAAAAAACAACAAGGTGGCGCCGCCACCTTGTTGTTTTTTTATGGAGTTATGCCTCGTTCAGTCTAGTAATGAATGAGCACCCTTTTGATTATTACCCAACGGAGGCCAAACACAAAGGTCAAAAGGATAATCGGATCCTGGGACTACTCGATCCTCACCAACTGACTTAATCAAGAAATCCAAGCTTTCTTGACTCCATAGAACCGAATCATACCAAAAGCGACTCAAATATTCTGAGGGTTTCGCCTGCAGTTTAGATGAAACAATCTGCCATTGTTCATACCCTTTGTTGAGTCTGCCAATCTGATAAGGAAGGAAGCCGCCGCCATGAGCAAATAGAATCTTAACATTCGGATATTTATCTACGTGTCCACTTAATAAAAGATCGGTGGCACATACCGTTGTTTCCCAAGGTACACCAATTAAATTAGGCATCATTCTTCTTTTTAAACGAGGGTCCTCACTCAATAATGGATGAATAAATACTATCGCTTTTTGTTTATTTGCTTCTTCAAAAAATGGCGTAAAAAATTCGTCGGATAACATATGCCCTGGTAAGCCTGGACCAATAATAACTCCTTTTAATCCAAGGTTCATAGCTTCACGTAGGACTTGTGCTGCTTTTTCAGGGTTTGTAAGAGGGACAGTGCCTAATGCTGAAAGTTTCTGAGCTGTTGATTTTGTCCAAAATGCCAATGAACGATTGTAAACAGTTGAAATATCTGTTGTAATTTCTTCAGGAAAATCATACATAAAAAGTTGTGGAATCGGTGATAGCAGTGAATGGGAAACACCAGCATTTTCTTGCTCGTTTAAATATAGGGTACCATCCGTAAAGGCCTTCTTTAACTCAAAACCCCATTTTTCATTAACAACTAAAAAATCATCCTTATTTTCTTCTTTTTTGATCCATTTCGCATTGACGGTATCTTGATGGTCTTTAAGCCAGGTGATTACCTCAGGTGGAATAAAATGAGTATGAAAGTCGTACATGACAATGCTCCTTCTTATAAAAACTAGATTGCTAACCATACAAAATCTTAACTTCTATAGTCCGCAATATATCATTAAAAATCTTAATTGGAAAGAGAAAATTAATAATATTCAGATTTATCTCTAAATATACAGTAAAAATCAAATTTTTGTTTTAAATTTTTATTAGTTGTTGCACATAGGGAAACTATGGAGTTGTATGTGGAATTCGCAACCGTTACCATAATCTTAAGAATATATAAAAAAATATAGATTACTAGGAGGAATATAGAAATGAAAGTTGAAACTAGAGTAAGAGCGATTAATTGTTTACATTTTATTAACGGTCAATTTGTTGAATCACAAAACAAGAAAACGTTTGAGAACATCAATCCTGCAACAGAAGAAGTATTAGGTACAGTTGCCGAAGGAGGAAAAGAAGAAGTAGATTATGCTGTTGCCGCAGCTCGTAGAGCGTTAAATGGGAAATGGAAAGGAATGACAGTTGGAGAACGTTCCAAAGTAATACGACGCATAGGTGATTTGATTCTTGAGAGACAAGAAGAATTAGCCTATTTAGAATCGTACGATACTGGAAAGCCTTTCTGGTTAACCAATAGTATTGATATTCCACGTGCTGCTTATAACTTCCACTTTTTTGCAGATTACATGATTTCCATAAATACAGACGCCAATCAACAAGATGATCTAGCGATCCATTATTCGTATCGTCGTCCTGTAGGTGTAGTTGGAATCATTAAGCCATGGAATCTGCCACTATTATTACTTACTTGGAAATTAGCTCCTTGTTTGGCAATGGGGAATACAGCTGTTATTAAACCTGCTGAATGGACGCCAATGACTGCAACCGTTTTAATGGAAATTTGTAAAGAAGCTGGGGTTCCGGATGGAGTGGTAAACCTTGTTCATGGCTTCGGTCCAAATTCTGCAGGTGGAGCGATTTCAGAACATCCAGATGTGGATGCCATTTCCTTCATTGGGGAGCCAAGTACAGGGACAGCAATTATGAAATCTGCTGCTGCTTCATTGAAAAAGCTTTCCTTTGAATTGGGTGGGAAAAATCCTAACATCATTTTTGCTGATTCTGATTTGGATGAGGTTATTGAAACAACGCTTAAATCTAGTTTTATCAATCAAGGTGAAGTATGTTTATGCGGATCACGTATTTATGTAGAACGTCCTGTGTATGAAGAATTTTTAGCGAAATTTGTTGAGAAGGTAAAAACATTAAAGGTCGGCCACCCACTTAACAGCGATTCCAAAGTAGGTGCTTTAATTAGCAAAGAGCATTATGACCGTGTCAACAGCTATATTGAGATTGCAAAAAACGATGGAGCAACCATCCTTGCAGGAGGAAAACGCCCCGAAGGCTTTGAAAAGGGTTTTTATTTAGAACCAACGATTATTACTGGATTAGACAGAAATTCACGCTGTGTTAGCGAGGAAATCTTCGGACCTGTTGTAACAGTCATGCCATTTGATATGGAAGAAGAAGTAATCATGCAGGCAAACGATACCCATTACGGATTAAGTGCAACGATTTGGACAAATGACCTACGACGTGCACACAGAGTATCACATCAGATTGAGGCGGGAATTATTTGGGTAAATACCTGGTTTTTACGTGACCTTCGAACTCCATTTGGTGGAATGAAGCATAGCGGAATCGGCAGGACAGGCGGCATGCATAGTATTGATTTTTACTCAGAATTATCGAATATCACTATTAAGCTCTAGGGAAGGGGAGTAAGACAAATGTCGAATAAACTAAAACAATATGCAGCGAAATTAGCTGAAGCAGAGGCAACAAAAGTAGGGACTGCACCACTTACTTCAATAGATTCGGAATTGACAGTAAAAGAAGCCTACTCTATTCAACTTGAAAATATTAATAAGAAACTGGAGCAAGGGCAGAAAATCGTCGGCAAAAAAATCGGCCTGACTTCAAAAGCCATGCAAAATCTTCTTGGAGTTGGTGAGCCAGATTATGGACATTTACTTGATAGCATGGTAGTGGAAAACGGCGGGAACATTTCCATCGAAGATGTACTCCAGCCTAAGGTGGAAGCTGAAATAGCATTTATTTTAAAAAAGGAATTAAGAGGTCCGAATGTAACAACTTTGGACGTTCTGCAAGCCACAGATTATGTTGTTCCAGCACTTGAAATCGTTGACAGTCGTGTGAAGGATTGGAAAATCAAACTTGCAGATACTGTTGCTGACAATGCTTCTTCTGGCTATTACGTCCTTGGCGGTAAGCCGACCAAAATCGAGGATGTAGATCTTGAACTAATCGGTATGGTGCTAACGAAAAACGGAGAACTTGTCAATACGGGTGTGGGTGCAGCGGCATTAGGAAATCCTGCAAGCTGCGTAGCATGGTTAGCCAATAAATTATCAGAATTTGATATTCCACTTCGGGAAGGCGAAGTAATTTTATCTGGTGCACTGTCTGCAGCTGAAGTTGCAACAAAAGGCGATACATTTACGGCAAGATTTGCTCATATCGGGCAAGTAAGTGTTCGTTTTTAAAAAAGGGTTATTATGTAAGTAATGTATGTTAGTGATAAGGAGGAACAATAATGAGTCAATATAAAGAGTTAGCGCAATATTTGGTATCTGCGGAAGTTGAAAAACGAGAAGTTGTCAAAATAACAGCAAATTTGAAGCCCGATTTAACCGTTGAAGAAGCTTATCTTATTCAACAAGAACTTGTAAATATTAAGTTAAATGAAGGAAAAAGAATCGTTGGTCCTAAAATGGGTTTAACCAGTCATGCGAAAATGAAGCAAATGAATGTTAACGAACCCATTTATGGATATGTATTTGACTATATGCTTATTGAAAATGGCGGTCAGGTTCCACTACATGAGCAAATCCATCCAAAAGTGGAAGCAGAAATTGCTTTTGTAATTGGAGAAGATATAGAAGGCCCAGGTGTGACTGGTGCCCAAGTTTTAGCAAAAACACAATATGTGCTTCCAGCATTAGAGATCATTGATAGCCGTTATGAAAATTTTAATTTTACCCTACCAGATGTTATTGCTGATAACGCATCTACCTCAAGGGTTGTATTTGGTACAACACTTAAAAAACCAGAGCAATTTGAGTTGGATTTAGTTGGCGTTACGCTATCCATTAATGGAGAAGTAAAGGATTTAGGCGCAGGTGCTGCAGTCGTTGGCCACCCAGCCCATTCTGTCGCAATGCTTGCAAACATGCTGGCTAGAAGAGGAGAAAAGGTTCGTAAAGGTGACGTCATCCTTACAGGTGGAATTACTGGTGCCGTTATGTTGAAATATGGCGATGTCGTAAGTGGGAAATTTGAAGGCTTAGGTGAAGTGACCTTTACGGTTACGGATTAAATGTGAGAAGTATTTTAGAAATGGAGTGATTCGCCGATGCCAATCATCAACGTGCAAATGATGGAAGGAAGACCAAAAGAGAAGATCGCAGAAGTGATTCAAAATATAACGAACACGGTTTCAGAAACTTTAGATGCTCCAAAAGAGAATATAAGAGTAATTGTTACAGAGATTCCAAAAACTCACTGGGGAAAAGCAGGGAAACCGATGTCTGAAGTATAGAATGCTAAAAATATTTAGGGAGGATCATATGACGATTGAATTGAGTATGTTGGCACCTCATGTCCCAAGTATTTGCCATGAAAAAGATGTACCTGAGTTTCAACAGGATATGGTTTCAGCTATGAAAGAAGTTGCCAAGGAGATTGAAGCAATAAAACCTGATGTTCTAGTATTAGTTTCATGTCACTGGCCATCAACATTTTTTCATTATGTTGACTGTACTCCTGTCCACAAGGGGATTCTAACTGCATTTGAAGCGCCGGACTTGGTTAAAGATGTTCCCTATCATTGGCCAGGTGATGAAGAATTAGCCAATCAATTAGTAAAAGCTGGTGAGGAAGCTGGCTTACAAGTCCAAGGAGTAAATGACCCTTATTATCTTTGGGACTACGGAAGTGTGGTTCCTTTACGGTACTTGGTTCCGAATGAAGATATTCCAGTAATTAATTTATCCGTTACATTAGCTGCTAGTTTAGAAGAAACGAATAAATGGGGGCAAGTGATTGCCAAGGTTTTACGAGAGAGTGAGAAAAAGATTGTTTTTGTTTCAAGTGGTGCATTATCTCATAATTTAGTCCGGGGAAGACATAATAAGCCAACTGTAACGGAACATGCTATGGATAAACAATTTGTGGAATACATCATGAATAAAGATTATCAAGCAGCATATGAGATGCTTCCACAGTATGCAAGGTTTGCAAAGGTTGAATCTGGCGGTCGTCACCTTGCAATGCTATTTAGCATGATTGAAGACGGATGGGAACCAACCTATTTAGCCGACGGACAATCTTCTGGAAGTTGGAATGCCATGGTTACTTTTGGGAATAAAAAGTCAGTCGAGATAGAGGCTGAAGCAGATAGGGAATATGTTAAATAAAGAAAAAGGCTGTAGGAATTTACTAAAGTATCTTCCTACAGTCTTTATTATATAGAAGGGATGATTATATGCGTTCACAGGTTGGTATTATTGGTGCGGGGCCAGCAGGACTGCTGCTTTCTCATTTATTGCATTTACAAGGGATAGAATCTATTATTCTTGAATCTCGTTCTCGGGAGGAAATTGAGGGTACCATTCGTGCAGGTGTGTTAGAGCAGGGCACAGTAAATCTATTAAAGGCAACAGGTGTGGGAGAGCGGTTGATGAAGGAAGGTCATGTTCATCGCGGTATTGAATTACAATTTAAAGGTAAACGGCACCGGATTGATTTACATGAGCTTTCAGGTGGAAAAGAAATAACCGTCTATGCCCAGCATGAAGTAATTAAAGATTTAGTAGCCGCCCGTCACCGAGCTGGTGCAAAAATCTTCTTTAATGTTAGTGATGTTAGTCTACATGATATTGAAACATCTACACCGAAAATTCAATTCCGCCATGGTGATGAGTTGCAGGAATTAACGTGTGATTTTATTGCTGGCTGTGATGGTTTCCATGGACCTAGCCGTAAAGCCATTCCAGCTGATGTCAGATCAGAGAAACAAAAAATCTATCCATTCGGTTGGCTTGGAATATTGGCGAAAACAGCACCTGTAAACCCTGAATTAATATATACGCATCATGAAAGAGGATTTGCACTTCTAAGCACTAGATCACCTGAAATCCAACGTCACTATATCCAGGTTGAACCTAAGGATGATATCGCAAATTGGTCAGATGATCGTATTTGGACGGAGCTGCATGCAAGGGTTGATATGGCAGATGGCTGGATCTTAAAAGACGGACCAATTATTCAAAAGAATATCGTTTCAATGCGCAGCTTCGTCTGTGAGACCATGCAATATGGCAGATTGTTTCTTGCAGGAGATGCGGCCCATATAGTGCCTCCAACAGGTGCAAAAGGACTTAATTTAGCCGTAGCTGACATCCAAGTTTTAGCTCGAGGGATCAATGAATTCTATCAATCTGGCAAGGAAGAGCTACTCAATCGGTATTCTGAAATTTGTGTTCGCCGTGTATGGAAAGCTCAGCGTTTTTCCTATTGGATGACCACGATGCTTCATCGGAATTTCGACAATAGTCCATTTGACGCCGGCATTCAACTAGCAGAATTGGATTTTGTCATTTCATCAAAGTCTGCATCAACAAGTCTTGCTGAAAACTATGTTGGATTACCAATGGAATGGTAGAAATAGTAACAGGTTTCAATATTCGATTAACTGCACTTTAGTAGCATTTTTTGAAGCCCTCCCTCAGTTCGCTAAAGTGTTAATGCGCTGGGGGTCATGCGCAAATTTATTCCAGTAAACTCAAAGTTCGCGATCGACCCTAAACCTTATATCTAACCAAAAAATCGCTTATCATACCCCATCCGTTCAGAAGCTTCCTTGCCCGCATTCATAACCTTTTTAGCGATATCTGGCACTTTATAATCCATCATCCGTTGGAGAGGGCCGACCACATTGATGGCTGATACAACCTTCCCAGTATAGTCGCGAATAGGTGCTGACACGGATCTTGTTCCTACTGTTAATTCCTCGGTACTAATTGCATATCCTCTTTTTCGGATTAACTCCAATTCATTCCGTAACTTATCGGGATCTGTAATACTTTTGCTTGTGTATGCATGCAACCCTGCTTTGATTACCTCTTCAACTAGATTATTTTCATCAAAAGCAAGCAGTACTTTCCCAGAACTTGTGCAGTAGGATGGATTTTTTCTCCCTAGATGTGTGAGGATTCGAACCGGGTGGCTGCATTCTTCTTTATGTATATAGATTGTCTCGAGACCGTCCAGAACCGATAAATGTGCTGTTTCCCCGGTATCATGCACTAATTTAAATAGTAGTGGTGATACCTCTTTATGGATTTCCAGGTTATTTGTTACAATACCGCCAAGTGTCAATACGGATATTCCAAGTTTATACTGGCCCGTGTTTTTATCTTTTATAACAAAACCTTCATGAGCAAGTGTAGTAAGTAAACGGCTTACAGTACTTTTTGCAAGACCGAGAGATACTGAGAGGTCACCGACCTTTTGTGTTGGTTCAAATGTAGAAAAACTCTTGAGAATACGAAGTGCATTACTGACGGATGAGAGAATTTGTGGATTATTACTTTTCTCAGACATTTTCCATCCCCTTTTCTTTAGCTGTTCCATATACAGGAATATATTTATATGTTTTGAATATTCTATCATTTAAATTTGATTATGTACACAGTTTTTGGTATCGCTTACAAAATATTTGGCTGTGTTAAACTTG
>NZ_JBALNQ010000003.1:99163-175698 GCF_036961885.1 Neobacillus niacini
CCTTTCGCTCCAATCAACAAGTTCTAAAAGCAACAGTATCCATTAACACAGCCAAACATTTAATAGATATTACATAGGAATTTCTTTAAGGTTTCACATAGAGGAATCCCCTATCTGTAAAATAATTTAGATTTTTTTAAATTTTCACAATATAATTCCACATAGAGGAATTCATCACTTTTGTTTGCCCCATCGACCCCATATAATTAGAACTAGTTAAAGAGGAAGTCACATTTTTTAGTAAATTATTTAAATGATCGAAATCAATTTTTTCTTTCAATTATGTAAGCGATTTCTACTAAAAAATAATTTACTCAAAAGCAAAATAAAACAATGGGGGTATGAAAAGATGGCTATATCAAATGCAAAACAAAATGAGGTAGAACTGACTGAATTAGATCTTAAATTATCGAATGTTGCACACATAGGCCACGCATCAATCAATGTGACTAACTTGGAAAGATCTACATGGTTTTTCACAGAGGTTCTGGGCCTGCATGTAAGCGCAGAGGAAGAAGGCAAGGTTTATCTGCGAGCATGGCAGGACTGGGATCACCACACATTAGTTCTCAATCAAGCTGAAAAAGCAGGGCTGGACCATTTTGGTTGGAGAGTTAACTCAGAAAAATCACTTTATGCATTCGAAAAATCGTTAATAGACTCAGGAACTGACTATACATGGATAGAAGGTGGTACTGAACTTGCACAGGGTGATGCCATTAAATTCTTCAGCCCAGCTGGAATTCCTATTGAGCTTTATTGGGAAATGGAAAAGTATTCAAACCCACTGACAGCTTCTAAAATGCCTAGTCACCCAATGAAATATAGTGGGAAGGGTGCTGCGCCTCGCCGCTTTGACCATGTGAATGTGATGGTGAATGATGTTGCACACGAACAAGAATGGTGGACTAATTTCCTTGGAATCCATCATCGTTACTATATCCAAAATGAAGCGGATGTTCGTCTAGGTTCATGGTTAAGCAAAACAAATATCGCACATGAAATTGCGCTCATGCGAAACGGCAATCAATCAGGAACACTTCTCCATCATGTAGCTTATTTCTTAGATTCACCGGATGAACTACTACGTGCACTGAATATCATGGCTGAAAATGACATCAAAATCGAGTGGGGACCTGGAAAGCATGGTACAAGTGGGGCGCAATTCCTGTATGCATTTGAGCCATCTGGTAACCGGATTGAGCTGTGGACAGGCGGAATGCTTATTTTTGCACCAGACTGGGAGCCAATTGAGTGGCAATCAGGAACGGGACAATTTGGGCTTGATATGTGGGGAAGCACACCACCTAAAAGCTACTTAACTTATGGTACAGAAATAAAGAAATAGATTGGCAGTTTAGGTGTCTTAAAGAAGGGAGACTTTCAGTTTTGACAAAAAAATTACGAGTTGATTTTCATACACACATCATTTCCGAAGATTTTCCTGACCTGGCAGCAAAATATGAAGATGGCAGGTTTCCGATACTTGAAAAGACCTGCAGCTGTGGTGCTGAAATTAAGATACAAGGCAAAACATTCAGGAAGATAACCGACCAGGCATGGGATCCCAAAAAACGGATTGAAGACATGGATAAGGAGGGTGTGGATATTCAGGTGCTGTCACCGATTCCAGTCACCTTCTCATATTGGTCGGATCCGCAGGCAGGCCTGGAGCTTGCCCAGTCACAGAATAATTTTATCGCTTCTGTGGTAAATAAGTATCCAGACAGATTTATCGGAATGGGCACAGTGCCACTACAGGATGTGAAACAGGCGGCAGTAGAGATGGAAAGGGCTGTTAAAGAGCTCGGTCTTAAAGGGATTCAGATAGGTTCCAATGTAAACGGATTGAATCTGGATGACGATTCTCTGTATCCATTTTTTGAGGCAGCAGCAGAAATGAATGTGCCACTTTTTGTCCACCCATGGGCAACTCTAGGACGAGAAAGGCTGCAACGTTTCAATTCAATGTATACTGTCGGAATGCCGTCAGAAACTGCGTTAGCAGCCGGAAGCATCATTATGAGCGGGATGCTGGATAAGTTGCCGAACTTGAAAATTTGCTTTGCGCATGGAGGCGGGTCCTTGCCATATATCCTTCCAAGAATGGATAAAGGCTGGGAAGTTTGGCCGGATACCCGAAATACAGTAAATCCTCCAAGCTCCTATGCGAAAAAGCTGTATTACGATTCACTCGTATACGACCCAGATAATTTGAAATTCATGATCGAACGTTTTGGTGCAAAGCAAATAATTGCTGGATCTGATTATCCTTTCCTTCTGCGTGAAAAGCCGGTAGGAAAGGTCATTGACAACCATGAGGATATTTCAGAAGACGATGCAAGGTTAATGTTAGGACAAAATGCTTTGGATTTTCTTGGATTGAACGAATTGGTTAAATCCTGAATATAATACGGAAAAAGGTAGACTCGAGATAAGAGTCTACCTTTTTTTGGAAGCTACGAAACTCCCAAGTATTTATGCTGAACATCCTTATTTTCTAACAATTCACTTGGTGCACCATTCCAAACAATCGTACCCTTGTTCATGATTAAGATTTCATCCGCTACCTGACAGGCAAGTGAAATATTTTGCTCAACCATTAATATCGAAAGTCCGGTCTCTTTCAGCTTACAGACGATTTCACCCACTTGGTCAATAATGACCGGGGCGAGTCCTTCAGATGGCTCATCCATTAACAGAAACTGCGGATTCGTCATCAATGCCCGGCCAATTGCCAGCATTTGCTGCTGTCCGCCGGATAGCTGCGTACCCATATTATTTTCACGTTCCTTAAGAATGGGGAATAGCTCATACACCTTGTCGATATCCCAGTTTACTGCTTGACTATTTCCTTTTCTTTTCCGAGCGGGCATCGTTAAGTTCTCTCTAATGGTAAGGGAAGGAAATATTCTTCTTCCTTGTGGTACTAAGCCTATACCATCACGAGAAATTTGGTGTGTTGGTAAAGCTTGTACTTGTTTTTCATTAAAAGTGATGGTACCGCGTTTTGATTTGACCAGACCAGATATAGTATGAATCGTTGTTGTTTTTCCTGCTCCGTTTCGTCCCAAAAGTGCGACACATTTTCCCTCTGGAACGGTAAATGTAACCCCTTGAAGGATATGACTTGTTCCATAATAGGAATGAACATCTTGTAACTCAAGCATGTTTTTTCGCACCTCCACCGAAATAAATTTCCTTTACCATTTCGCTATTTCTAACTTCTTCTGGAGTACCAGTTAAGATTGGTTCACCATGGTGAAGAACAGTAATTCGATCTGCAATCGCAAAGACTACATCCATATCATGTTCAATTACCACTAACGCCATGGAGCGTGGCAATCTTTGAATCATCTCGGAAGTTTGCGTTGTTTCTGCCGGAGACATTCCAGATGTTGGTTCATCTAGTAAAAGAAGCTTTGGTTTACTAGCCATTGCTAATAGTACTTCTAGTAAACGTTGTTCCCCATAGGATAAATTATTTATTTTCACATCACGGCGATGGGTAATCTTCCATTCTTCCAATATCTGATTTGTTTCTTTTTTTATATCAGAACGACTTGTTAGGGAAAACCATATGTCATGACGATATTTTTTCTTGGCTGTTAAGGCAAGATGAATATTTTCTTCTACCGTTAAATCACCAAATAAATTATTCTTTTGAAATGTTCGTGCCATTCCTAAATGAACTAATCGATGAGCAGGAAGATTTGTAATATCTTTCCCTTCAAAATACACCGTTCCTGAAGTAATAGGAAGATGGTTTGTTATAGAATTAAAAAGAGTCGTTTTCCCAGCACCATTTGGACCAATAATAACATGGCGTTCGCCTGGCTGTACTTCCAATGACACATCATGCAGTACTTGCAGGGTACCAAAAGATTTATTTATTTTATCTACTTTTAGTAAGCTCAACTGATAATCTCCTCCTTTTCTGGTTGAATAGTAGAAGAAACCTTATTATTTTTGGGTCTACTTTTAAAAATCATAGTAACACCCAATTTCAACCACTGGATGATCCCGCCTTTTCCAATAAGGACAAGGAAGATGAGAATGGCACCCAAAATCAATGGCCATCTTTCCGTATAGGTACTGATAAAGTTTTGTAGGAAGATGAATACACCTGCTCCAATGGCAGGTCCAAGCAATGTACCAACGCCTCCAACGATAACCATGATCATTACTTGACCAGAGAACAGCCAAGCAGATAACTCAGGAGAGACGAAAACGTTATAGAAGGAATAAAGTGAACCAGCAAACCCTGCTAATGCTCCGGAAAGGGTAAAGGCTAATAGTTTATAAACACGAACGTCATACCCAAGTGCAGCCATACGACCTTCATTTTCCATGACGCCTTTCGTTATTTTTCCTGCTGGAGATTCCACGAATAATCTTAGTAAAATAAAGACAGCGACAAAAATAATTCCCATCACATAATACATGGTTTGCGGATCAAATATGTCTCCAAATCCAAGATTCATAATGGCGGAAACAGACATCCCATCCGCTCCACCTGTCAAATCCTTCATTTGCCAAAGTAGAGTAAAGATCAATTGGCTAAAGGCAAGCGTAATCATAAGAAAGTAGAATTTAGAAGTACGAATAAATACTGCTCCAGTAATGAATGCAATCAATCCAGCGATCGCAACCGCTATAATAATGATTAAATACGTATTAGTCACAAATTTCCCGATTAATGCAACAGAATAGGCACCAATTCCAAAAAAGGCAGCATGCCCTAGGGAATCTAAACCAGCATAGCCCATAATTAAGCCCAAACTCATGGCGAACATGGCCATGATAAAAATTTCAGTTGTTAAATTCGTTCCGAAATCAGAAAGTATTTGCGGTACTGCGAAAACGACGAGGAGAAGTAAAACAGCATAAAGAATATTTTTTTTCAATTATGCCACCTCTCTTCCGAATAGACCTTGGGGGCGAATGATTAAAATAACCATCATGATTAAGAATACAATGAGCATGGATAAGGATGGGAACCACACTTTTCCAAATATTTCAAGAACCCCGATGATTAAAGCGCCAATAAACGATCCCTTCCATGAACCTAAACCACCTATTACAACAACTATTAGGGATGTGACAAGGATTTCAGAGTCCATTCCTGTATACATACCTAAGAGTGGCCCTCCTAATACTCCACTTAATCCAGCTAGAGCTGCTCCAAAGATAAATACCCCTGTAAATACAGCTCCTACATTAATACCAAGAGAACCAACCATTGCACGGTCATCGACCCCTGCACGAATGATTGCCCCTATACGAGTCTTTGCTTCTAAATACCATAGTAATACTGCTAATAAACAACCAACAAATACCACAAATAAACGAAATACTGGGAATGCCATATCCCCGATTGGGATGGACATATCAAGCATTGCAGGTGCTGGAATCGTTTGCATTTCTGTTCCCCAAATCCATTTGACAGAGTCAGCAATAACTAGCATTAAACCAAATGTCAGCAACACTTGTTCCAGCACTTTTCCATAAACACGTTTGATTAATACTTTTTCTAGGATAATACCAAATATTCCTACTGAAATAGCGGATAATAGTAGTGCAAACCAAAAGTTAATCCCATTGTTAATAAAGGTAAAGGCCAAATAGGAACCTAGCATGAACAGTGCTCCATGAGATAGATTGACAACGTTCATAACACCTAAAATAATCGTAAGCCCTGCTGCAATCATAAAATACAACATTCCATATGCAATGCCTGTTATAAGTTGAACTAGAATTATATCCAAGGTCTCTCCCTCTCTTCCTTTTTAAAATGTAGTATTATAAACAGCTAAATGGGGTTGTCTCTTGGGACAGCCCCATTTATTTAGTTAATCAGAAATTGTTAGTAACCATTATTAAAGGCTCTTTTCTTACAATCGTTACGAAAACAGCCTTATTTAAAATGGTGACTTTTCTGGCATTGTTACTTTTTCTTTTGTTTCAACTATTTCAGGTACAAGTTTGCCGTCCTTCATAACGTTTTTCGTGATATAGAAGTTTTGAATTGGATTATGTGTTTTTTCATCAATCGTAATTGGTCCACGTGGACTCTCATAGGAAATACCTGGTAGTTCTTTGATTACTTTTTCGGCTTCCACGCTACCAGCTGCAGTTAGAGCTTTGTCAAGAACTGTTGCTGAGTCATATCCATTAACAGAGAACGTATTTGGAAGCTTTCCGTATTTCTTTTCATAGCCATCAACAAATTTTTTGTTTAAATTACTCTCCAACCAAGGTGAGTATATCGTTCCAGCAAGAAATCCTTCCGAACCATCTCCAGTGGGTTCGGTCATTAGTAAATCACCAAACTCTAATGTTCCAGACATTGGAATTTTATCTTTTAAACCAAATTCCTCGTATTGTTGAATATAACGAATACCGTCACTACCAGCAAAGAAGGAATAGATTACATCTGGTTTTAAGCTAGATGCATCTTGTAAATAAGTAGAAAAGTCATTCGTTCCTAATTTCGGATAAAGTTCTTTTAATACTTTTCCGCCTGCTGCTTCATAGGCAGCCTTAAAGGATCTTAACACTTCAATACCAGCTGGGAAATCGGACCCCATAATAACTGCATTTTTACCAATGTTTTCTGCTACATACTCTGCAAGAGGATGTCCATTTTGCCAGTTAGACCAAGAAACACGGTATACATAATCACTCTTTTTACTCCAATTAAGATCGTCTGCTGCTGCGTTTGGTACAATCATAGGAATTTTATCTTTATTTACTTCATCACGTAATGCAAGAGCGATAGAAGAGTTAGTAGGACCAACGAGAAGATCTACTTTTTCACTGTGAACTAATTGACGATATTTTCTTAGACCTACTTGAGGATTTCCTTCGTCATCTTCAAATTTAAGCTCTACTTTTTTACCTCCTAATTTTCCATCATGTTCTTCTAAATAAAGTTCGAACCCTTGTTTAATACCTTCAGATAATGGAGCCAATGGACCTGTAAAGGATAGGATAAAACCTATTTTAATCGTTTCGCTTTCTGCTGATTGAGGTTTTTTCTCAGTTGTGGTAGATGGTTTATTGTCTCCTTGGCAGCCTGCAACAAAAATCATCATTGTTAATAGCAGCAGGAACATTAATTTCCATTTTGATTTCGTTTTTCTATTCTCCATTTTTTATTTCCCCCTATTGTAATTACAGATTGTCCCCTATTTCAAAACTATTCTTTGTTAAGCGCTTTCACTTTCTGTTTAATTAAAATCCCTCCTTTTTCGACTCATTTTCAATATTATTCGAAATGTTCAGAGTTTTCTGCCTGACTAGATGTTAATATGAATTTGTTTCTACTACAACACCTTTGTTCTGCTATACGCAACGAATTAATTTTTTTTAATAAAAATATAAAAAATCCGCTGTTTGGGATGCTGGCTTTTTTCTTGCATGTAAGAAGGAGTGGGTACATATCGTGTAGGGAGGAGGAATCAGATGATTAGTGTAAATGGACACATTGTTAACCCGGAGGAGCTAAGTAAAGAAATCACCAATAGCGAGCAAAAGGTTATTCTAAAACAAATGGCTGGTTACCCTGTAATTTTTTACTATGAATCATTGCAACAGCTAAAATTTGAATTACTATTTAGGGTAAATACGATAAAAGCAGCAAACGATTTAGACAAAAGCGGTGCAAAGTTTACCACTTTTGCTTATTCCTTTCCCAATAGAAAGTTATGGTACCGACTTCCAAACGGTGGATTTCTTTTGCGTGAGGGGATTTATCCTTCGGAAGGAATCGAAGATCTAGTGAAAAATGGGAAGCTATATGCATTTGAATGTTCTACAGCAATTGCTATCGTATTATATATTGCCGTCCTCTATACCATAGGACCTAGGGCATTTAATACGTATTTTAGCAGGCTATATTTAATGGATTGGCAATTTGATGAAGATCTTCCCGTTTACAACAAAGAGGGCGAGGATTTTATTATTGGCGATGTCTTACATTTTAAAAATCCAGAATTTGACCCGCAACAGCCATGGTGGAGGGCAGAAAATGTAATCTTTGTTGGTGATGACAAGTTCTACGGTCATGGAATTGGTATACGAGACTCGAAGACGATCATTAACTTTTTAAATGATAAGCGAAAAGAAAACTCTAATGAATCTGCCTATCTCATGAGGATGATCACAAGACCAAATTATAAAACGATTTCTTTATTACGATAAGAAAGCGGAGCTCCTTTGCTTAGGTGCTCCGCTTTATACTATATCAAACGTGAATTTTGCCGTCCAGATCTGAAACTAGTCGTTTGCATGTAAGGTAATCCTGTTCTCTCCGCTTTTCAACTTCCAGTCTCACATGAAGTTTTCGCTTGTATTCTTCATAACATACTCCATGGGCAGTCAGCAACGCCTTTTCCATTTCATTTGTGTACTTCAAATTCAAACTATGGATAATGAATCCCTCCGGTTTAGTGCCATAACGGCTTTTTTTATTACAGTACCAATGATAACACTGATATTTTTTATGAACAAAGTGGATAATTCGCCATATCAGGCTGTTATGTATGCTGAGGCGGTTGCTCGGAAGATTAACTCTAGGATCCTTAAAAATTATGCCATATCCTTCCTTTAAGAGCATGTAATCATTTCATCCCGCAAAAGAAAGCCCATCGCTTTAGAAGCAATGGGCTTTCTTATTATGGAAAAACAAATAAACAATTCTTTAATTCATTGATTTATCTAATTTGAAATCTGCTATTGGCAAAGTAATTATCTTTCCGCCAATTTGTACGTGTACGGTATCGTTGAAAATGGCTTTTACAATTCCCTTTAGTGAAACACTTGAGTTGATTGAGATATCTTTTTTATCTGATTGGTTTGCCATATTAATCAACACCTTCCAAAGTTAATTATAAAATATTATATATGAATAAAAACCAAAAAAGCGAGTAAAAAGTACTAAAAAACCAAAAAATAAATAATTTGTCCATGTTATTATAAATAGGTGCCAAGGGGTGTCAACACCCACTAAAATAACATGAACTATAGTTCAAGTATTACATGTTAGAGCGAGTCTGTCAATGGAAACATGAACTAGGGTTCACTATTTTTAATTTGTGGTATACTAGTAGTGAGGTGAGCTAAATGTCAGATCGAGAAGACCATCTAGTTGGTGAATTTCCATTACTGCCTAAGCAAGAACGAGCTCAACAAAAAAGAAAATCGTTACTAAAAAGTGGGCATGCATTGTTTATTATGAAGGGGTATGAGAATACAACTGCAAAAGAGATTGCCGCCAATGCAGGAGTAGCAACCGGTACCTTCTATAGGTACTTTTCGGATAAGCGGCAGCTATTGATGTCTTTGTTAGAGGATCAGATAGAGATGTTAATGCCACCTGAACCAAAATGGGGTGTTCGAGACCCAGAAAGCACGTTAGCAGCACTTTTAGAAGCCCATGATAGGCGATTAAAAGAGATGGGACTACAGCGTTTGCTGCCCGAATTGCTGGCCAAGGATTCAGAATTTGCAGATGTACTGACTGCAGCTAAGAGGAAAATATATGATCGGATCCTGTTAGGGGTTAAAAAGGCCTTTGAAAATGACTTAGTTTGGAAGGATTTAGATTTAAATACGTTAACATGGGCATTGATGATTTTAGCAGAGAACGCACCTGAAAAAATGAAGCATTGCGGAAAACAGGCCGATTATCGTGAGGTAGCAAAGGTGATTTGCCGAATGATTTTCCCTCCAGATGTGATCATAAAATTACAAATAGAAGCAGAGGGCAAAAAAGAAGTTATCGAGTAACGATATCTTGAAGGGATGTAATTGCTAGGAATGGAAAGAACTCTTGATATGAAAAATCTAAAAGCAATAAAAATTGAACTAACCCGGTTTATGATGGCATATAAATTTGCTTTAGATGAATTGACGACAAAAATTAACATACTTAAAGAAGAATTTAATTATATGCATGACTATAACCCAATAGAACACGTAAAATCACGTTTAAAATCTCCGGAAAGCATATTAAAAAAAGTTCAACGCAAAGGGATTGATTTCACGTTAGCGAGTATTAAGGAAAATATCAAAGACATTGCAGGATTGAGAATAACCTGTTCCTTTCAAACTGATATTTATGAACTAAGCCGGATGATCGCAAACCAAAAAGACATTCGAATTGTAGAATACAAGGATTATATTAAAAAACCAAAGCCAAATGGATATCAAAGCTTGCATATGATATTGGAAATACCGATTTTTATGTCAGATCGGGAGGAATTAATCTTTGTAGAGCTTCAAATCCGTACCATTGCCATGGACTTCTGGGCGAGCTTAGAGCATAAAATTTATTATAAATACAACAAGGATATTCCACAAAAAATGTTGGATGAATTGAAATCAACAGCTGAGATGGCTTCAAGTTTGGACAGGAAAATGGAGAGCCTTCATAGAGAAATGGATAAAATGAAGAAGGATGATGAAGCTAGTGAGATGCTTCTGCCTCCAGGAATCGGGAACAACAAGCTTAAATTTATAGAGACTTTTATCGAAGAAAAACTGGGAATTAAATAAGAATGTTAAGCCTATTACTTTTTTCTGGTAGTAGGCTATTTACTTTTTTATGTGAGATTGTATAACGAAGTATTCTAAAAATTCTTTCTTTTTTTGAACGAGCTGTAATATAATAAGGACATTACGAAAAAGGAGGGATTTATTTGGAAGAGATAGTTAATTGGTTGAATGGAATTATTTGGAGTCAGGCACTTATCTATTTATGTTTGGGTGTAGGTTTGTTTTATACCTTATCAACTCGATTTCTACAGATTAGGCATATGAAGGATATTTTTAGGTTAACGTTTAAAGGTCAAAAATCAGAAGCAGGGATTTCTTCCTTTCAGGCGTTAAATCTAGCATTGTCAGGAAGGGTAGGCACAGGTAATATTGCTGGTGTTGCGACTGCTATTGCTTTTGGAGGTCCGGGTGCTGTTTTTTGGATGTGGTTAATTGCCTTTTTAGGGGCAGGTTCAGCCTTTATTGAATCTACTCTTGGCCAGGTATACAAATCAAAACAGCATGGCCAATTCCGTGGAGGACCTGCCTATTACATAGAGAAAGGTCTAAAAATAAAATGGTATGCTGTATTATTTGCCATTGTTACAGTGATTGCGACTGGTGCCCTTTTACCAGGGGTTCAAGCGAATAGTATTGCTGTTGGTATTGAAAATGCCTTTGGGATCAATACAAGTATTACAGGAATATTTTTGATCGTCATTTTAGCCATCATTATTTTTGGTGGTGTGAAACGTATTGCACGTACCGCTGAATTTGTTGTACCATTTATGGCTGTTGGCTATATAATAGTTGCGCTAATTATTACGGTTGCAAATTTCTCACAAATACCTGAAGTACTTTCGTTAATTTTTTCAAGTGCATTTGGTGGAAATGCCACTTATGGGGGTATTCTAGGTGCAGCAATCTCTTGGGGCGTTAAACGTGGAATTTATTCCAATGAAGCAGGACAAGGGACAGGCCCACATGCTGCTGCTGCTGCAGAAGTATCACATCCAGCGAAACAAGGTATTGTTCAAGCCTTTTCCGTTTATATTGATACCTGGTTTGTTTGTACGGCAACTGCGTTTATGATTTTGATGACTGGCATGTATAATGTTACACCTGAAGGACAAAAACCTATCATAACAAATCTAACAGAGGTTGAAGCAGGTCCTGGCTACACACAAGCAGCAGTTGAATCCGTTTTACCAGGGTTTGGGGCACCATTTGTAGCGATTGCATTATTGTTCTTTGCCTTCACCACAATCATGGCTTACTATTATATGGCAGAAACAAATCTCGCTTATATTAATCAGAAGACGAAACGAATTTGGACTGAGTATATACTTAAATTTGTTATCTTAGGAATGGTCTACTATGGCTGCGTTAAAGAAGCGGGCCTCGCCTGGGCGTTAGGAGACGTAGGTGTTGGTGCAATGGCATGGTTAAACCTGATTGCGATTCTTCTTTTAACAAAGCCTGCATTAAAAGTTCTTAGAGATTATGAATCACAGCTAAAAGATGGAAAAGACCCAGTATTTGATCCGGTAAAATTGGGAATCAAAGATGCAGATTTCTGGGAACACGAGTATGAGTATATAGAAGCAGAGTCAACTGAAAAAACGGGATGATCCTATATTAGAGGGAGAAACTGACAGAAGGTTTGTCAGTTTTTTCTTTTTCAAGGAATATCGCTTTACGGTAGGGGGGTATGATATAATATTAGTACAAAATGAGGTGATCAAATTGTCTTTTAACCATGTGAATGAGGACGAAATGAATATAGAAATGAATGATGAATCTTGCTGTGGAACGAATGAGGGCAGTCACCGAAAGAGCCATCATTCTGATAAAGTGAAGAATAATCTCGTTACAAGACTTAATCGAATTGAAGGTCAAATTCGTGGAATTAAAGGTATGATCGAAAAGGATACTTACTGTGATGATGTCATTACGCAAATTTCAGCTACCCAATCAGCCCTTAATAGTGTTGCCAAGATTTTGTTAGAAGGGCATTTAAAAACGTGCGTAATTGAAAGAATTCAAGAAGGTGACCATGAGGTTTTAGATGAGGTTTTAGTTACCATCCAAAAGTTAATGAAGAAATAGGAAATAATTGTAAAATAGTGCTGCCACTGTGTGGAGCACTATTTTTTCTATTATTCTATGTCCAGTGTATTTGTGTGAACTGAGGGAAGTGGATGAAGAATATGAATTGTAGAAATATTGCCAATGTTTTTCCTGAATATTAATTTCTGCTGCATTATAATTAGGATAAGACAACAAAAGGTCAAGCAGTCCAAGGTTATTTTGTAAGTAAAAATTTTCCATGGAGGGTAGGATGATTTATGAAGACATTGATTGTTTATTGCTCATCTCATGGTACAACAGAAAAAGCTGTCCAACTACTAAGTGAATGGATGGAAGGTGAAGTCTTAGCCGTTGATCTAAAAAGAGATAAACTTGATTTTGATGTAAGGACTTTTGATATCGTTATCATCGGAGGATCCATCCATGCTGGAAGTATTCAAAGTAAAATAAAACATTTTATCGGAAAACATTATGAGGATCTGTTAACTAAAAAACTTGGACTATTTCTCTGTTGCTGGCACGATGGTGAAACAGCGATTGATCAATTTGATACTGCCTTTCCTGAGGAATTGAGGAGGGTATCCATTGCGAACGGGATATTTGGCGGAGAATTTCTAGTAAGTAAAATGAATTTCATTGAAAGACAAATTGTGAAAAAAGTAAGTGGTGTTACTGTTGACACATCTAATTTAGATAAAACAGCCATCATGTCTTTTGTGATGAAAATTAATTCAACATTCGCTCTTGCATAAAATGCCCGACCCTCCGTGGGTCAGGCATTTTTTTAATCGCTGAACAGGCGCTCCCGCCCTTTATTTTTAACAGATTTTTTGAATCAACTCAATGGAATTATTTTTAGGTGAATTAACCAGCGGGCTGACCTCATATGCTTCCATAAGTTCGTGTTCTAGTGGTTTTAATAAATGTTTAAGCTTACTTGTATCCGTTATAGAAGGGTCAAGCCAGTATTTTTCATCCTCTGGTTTTAAGATTACAGGCATACGATCGTGAATATCCTGAACGAGCTCGTTAGGATTGGTAGTTATCACTGAGCAAGAATAAATCGATTTTCCTTCAGGGGATTTCCAACTTTCCCAAAGCCCTGCCATGGCAAACAATTCATTCGACTTTAGTTTGATCCTCATCGGAGTTTTATTTTTATGATCTATACGTTTCCATTCATAAAAACTATCAGCCACTATTAAGCATCGTTTCTTCTGGTAAGCATTTCGAAAACTTGGTTTTTCCAATAATGTCTCAGCACGGGCATTAATCATTTTATACCCAATCGACATATCCTTCGCCCAAGGAGGAATTAATCCCCAACGTAAAAAACCCATCCGATTATGAGTACCGTTGTTAATCACCGATAAAACCGATTGAGAAGGAGCCACATTATAGCTTGGAAAAAATTCCTCCTCTTGAAGAAAAAACTCAATATCAAACCGGTCAATAAGCTGATCAACACTCGCAGTTAACGTAAAACGTCCGCACATCTCTAACACCCCTTTCCTAGTATAACATGTGGTGCCTGTCACCATTTATACATTCTGACCCATTTATACATTGATTTATGAATAAGGATGTATAAGTCGGAAGTTATAGGCGAATAATGTTTAAGGTTTTAGTTTTAGAAGTTCAACGAGAAGGAGGTTGCGTATGAGGATTTGGTTTAATAGGTGGTTTACGACGGTTACCCATTTTATTGAGTTGATTCGTGCGAATGAAGAAGGGCGGCGGTTTGAGTTTTTTGGAACTCACACGAATAAGGATGCACTCTATTTACAATATTGTGATTATGCTTTTACGGAGCCATCTATTTCCGGTGAAGCGTATATTGATTTTTGCCTGGAATTTTGTCAGAAGCATAGAATAGACATTTTCATTCCAAGAAAAGAAAATGTAGGAATCTCAAAAAGGCTGGCTGACTTTGAAGCAATTGGTGTGAAGGTGTTGGTTTGTCCAGATTCTAAATTAATGGAAACACTGGATCATAAAGCTGCTGCCTATCATTCTATTTTGCAAAAGGAAGAGACTGGCGCTGAACTCGTTTCCATTCCGGATTTCTACGTGGTTAATAATATTAATGATTTCAAGATAGCTTATCAAACATTGCGGGATAAAGGACATACGGTTTGTTTTAAACCTGTAATAGGGGAGGGTGCCACTGGTTTTCGGGTAATTGAAGATAAGATAGAAAGCATTGACCAGCTGTTTAAAAGGGCAAGCAGCCGCAGGCTGCCGTACCATTATGCATGCGAAATTCTGAGCCAGCAAGAGGTGTTTCCTGATTTAATGATATTAGAATATTTGGAGGGGCCGGAATACAGCATTGACTGTGTTGCATCTAATCAGCGATTATATGCAGCGATACCGAGGATGAAAGGGGAAGGTAGGGTAAGAGAAATAGTTGATCATCATGAACTTATTCAACTTGCCCACCGATTTCATCAGCATTTTCAGTTGCCATATATCTTTAATATTCAGGTTAAATACAATCATGACGTTCCTAAGCTACTGGAAATTAATCCTCGAATGAGCGGGGGAATGCATTTTAGCTGTTTAACAGGTATTAACCTGCCATATTTGGCGATAAAAATATTGCTTGGGGAGGAAATTGGTCCGTTGGAACCTAGATTTGGAATTCGAGCCTGTCATCTCGAAAAAGAAATTATCCTTGATAAGGATCTTTTCGCTTAACAACAAACGCCTTTGGTGATAATCCCAAAGGCGTTTGTTTATTAAAATGTTTTAATTGTTTATTTGGATTTTTTCATTGGTTTCAGGAACCCGCAGTAAAATGGCTCCGCCAATAATAAATAAAATAACTAAACTAAAAACACCTGCATTTGTATTGCCAGAAATTTGTGCGGTAAAACCGACTAAAGCTGGTCCTAAAATCGAGGCGAATTTATAAAATATATTATAGAATCCAAAGAACTCGTTTGCATTTTCCTTAGGGACAAGCTTGGCGAAATAAGAGCGGCTCAGAGCCTGAATTCCACCTTGGGAGGATCCTACAAGCATCGCTAAAATCCAGAAATCCAGAGTTGTTTTCATGAAGTAAGCATAGATACAAATAATAATATAGATAAAAATACCAACTAATAGCATTCTTTTTCCTGAAAATTTATCTGCAAGTTTTCCATACAAAAGCGCAAACGGAGCAGCAATTACTTGGGTAGCAAATAAAATAATTAACAGATTTGTGGATGAAATACCAAGGTCTGTTCCATAAGCCGTAGACATGGTAATGATTGTATGAACCCCATCAATGTAAAAGAAATAGGCAATAAGGAAAAGGAACAAAGGTTTATAGGCTTTTATTCGTTTAAGAGTTTGAAACACTTTTTTAAAGCTCGTCGAAATTGGTTTTGCTACTCGATCGACATAATAGACTTGTTCTACATTTTTTAACATCGGTATGGTGAAGGTTCCCCACCAAATGGCCGTAATTGCAAAGGCGATTTGCGTGGCCACCGTAACAGACAAGGGTAAAATCTTTTGTTGTGATAATAGAATAAGAGCAATGCCAATAATAAAAGGGATGGTACTTCCGATATAACCCATGGCAAACCCACGTGATGAAATCCGATTCATGCGTTCTTCACTTGTGACGTCTACTAGAAAAGCATCATAGAAAATATTGGCTCCTCCAAAACCAATAATGGTAACAATATAACAGATTAAGAGGATAAGCCATTGGTTACTAGGGACAACTGCCAGCATGGCGGTAAAGGCAATACCAAGAATGACGAAGAAGGTGAATAATCTCTTTTTTAAGCCCCTAAAATCACCTATGGTTCCTAAAATAGGTGCACAAATGGAGACAAGCAGTGTTCCAAAGGAATTTGCATATCCCAAATAGGCAGTAGAGGTAGATCCAGCAAGTCCTGCTCCATTGGCAGCTGCTTTAAAGTACAAGGGAAAGATAGCTGTTGTGATTAAAATCGAGTAAGCAGAATTTGCCCAATCGTAAAAAACCCAGCTTTTTTCTTGCTTCGTCAATCGACTCATAGCGATTTCCTCCTCTAATAGTTGTCAGTTAATGTTAAAAGTTCCTCGATTATTTTTCCATCTGTATTTCCTAAATTTAGACCTAGAAGCCTTGCCAATGTTGGCCCTTCGTCAATAAGGCGCGCCTGAGGAACGATTGTTTTTTTGCGAATACCTTTACCTGCCGCCATAAAAATAGTCGAATACTCTGGCTTCTCAGGAGAATACCCATGGCAGGCTAGGGTGTATTTAGGGTCAGCTAGAACATCTTCACGGGTAATCTTTTTTACATAATCCCCTTGAACATCTTCTAAAAAATAATAACCTTTCTTTGCTTCTACCATAAATACGCAGGAACTGTCTGCCCCCTTTGATGCAGCTTCGTCCCCACTTAGTACTTTTTCAATACCAGCTTCGGGATTGACAAGCAATGAATCTAATAATTCTTTTACTTTAGTAGTAGTTTCTGAATCGTTTCTGTCTTTTAAATAAATATATGCTGAGCCATCACAACTTTTACAGTAGGCTTTCCAATTATTTATCTTCCCTTTGGCATTGATCGTTATAAGCTTTTCTGTATGTAAAAGCACATTTAAATGTAACGCCATGTTCTCATCCAAGGCGCTATGGTCACCTAAGGCAACAATCGTGGAATTTTCATAGATTCCACTCTCTTTTAATGCAGCCAGAATTCTTCCTAGCCGGTCATTATGCCGATGTATGGCTGCAATGGCTTCATTGGATGAAAAACCATAGTCATGACGCTGTGTATCAAGGTCAGTAAAGTGAACCAGTAGTAAATTTGGTTTTTTTGTCTTGATGGTATGTACGGTAGATTCTAAAACAAATTCATCCAATTCAGGCTGATTTATGCCATTACGAAGATGACCAAATCGTTTGTTTAAGTCCCATTGATAACGTGGACTGCCGTTTCTAAGTGAAATGAAAATTTGATTTTGCCAAGGTCGATTTGGAAAAATCTCAGGCAAATTGTAATCAATATTCGCTTTACCTGTCACGGGCCAAAGTAATGCAGCTGTTGTCAAATTGGCCTTTTTCGCTTCATCATACAATGTGGTTCCAGAGATTAAACTTCTGTACCAGTTCCAATCTGGTGAAGACCTTCCTGGCTGGAGAAGGGTATTATTGATGATTCCATGTCGATTGGGATAATTCCCCGTCACAATCGTCGTATGGCAAGGGTAGGTCACCGATGGATAAATGGTTTCTACCTTCTCAACATATGATCCTTTTTCAAGGATGGTCTTAAAGTGTGGTAATGTTCGCAGCAGTGGAAAATCTAATGCTGAAAGACAATCAAATGAAATAACGATTAAATGATTGGTAAGCCGACTCATGTAAAACCCCCTGTGTAACTGTATCTATTAGTACAATTGTACAATAAATACTGGGACGAATTGTTAAATTTTCAATAATTTTAAATCTATTGGAAAATAATGTACGTTTCCGGAATGTTAGAAAGAAGTGGTGACAGGCACCGCAAAAAGACACTTTCCACCCCAGGTGGACAGTGAAAACAAAAAGAAGCCGGTTTCGTCAAGAAACCGGCTTTGCTGTTAGGCTTTTTGGACTTCTACTAGCATGGTTTGGTGGGCGTTGCCTTTTGCTAGCGGGGTTATGCGCTGGCTAGTGAGGACGTTTGCGCAGCCCCCAGTATCGACTCCGTTTTTATCTGGTTTGTACCAGGCACCTGCCTGCATGGCCACAACACCAGGCATGATTCGGGTGGTAACTTCTGCTGGAATCATGACGGTCCCACGATCATTGTATATTTTAATTTGATCGCCTTTGTTTATGCCCCTTGCCGCGGCATCAGCAGGGTTTATCCAAAGAACCTGTTCGGCTACTTCTTTTAGCCATGGATGATTGGCATACATGGAATTGGTTCGATTTCGTCCTTTCCATGTTATACACTGAAGAGGGAACTTAGCTTTTAATGGGTCTTCAGCGCCTTCCCATTCAGGGATATAGATGGGGATGGCAGGTATTTCATTATGTTTCATGTCATATAGGCGTTTTGAGAAAATCTCAATTTTTCCAGAAGGTGTTTCAAATGGATGATTGGCAGGGTCTTCAATTTGATCCTTGAAGGCAATTCTAGGTCCGTCATAGCGCCAATAATGAATCCGTTTCTTCTTGAATTCCTCAAAGGTTGGAGTGCTCGGCTCGACTTTTCTTGTTTCATCTAAAATCCATTTTATCCAGCCAATATCGTCATGTCCTTCGGTAAACGCTTGACCGACACCAAGGCCATCGGCAACTTCAGATAACCAGTCGTAATCTGATCGGGATTCATAGAAATTCTCGACAACTTTTTCAGAAAGGATAATATAATCCCCAGATGCCCATGACTCACCGATATTCCAGCGTTCAAAGAAGGTAGTCTCTGGTAAAAGGATGTCAGCATATTTTGCACTAGGTGTTAAAAAGTGATCACTGGCTACAATGAATTCTACCAGACTTTCATCTTCCAAGATTTGTTTCGTTTTATTGATATCAGGCTGTTGGTTAAGTAAGTAATTACCAGCCAAGTTATAGATTAACTTAATGTTAGATGTCAGCTTTTCACCATTCTTAAGACCATTTTCTGGAGTAATTTTACTAGCATCCGTAATTGCGTCGGTCCAGTTCATTATGGAGATGCTTTCTTTTACTGGGTTTTCTGGGACTGGTATACCCATTGGAAATTTCCTTGGGATCCCGCCATAACCAGAGGCCCAGCCACCAGATACACCAACATTTCCGGTAATGGAAGCTAACATCGTACCGCCACGGGCAATTCTTTCACCACTCGCATGACGCTGTGGTCCCCAGCCTTGAATCAATGCAGCTGGTTTCGCTGTCGCATATTCGCGGGCTAGCTCGGTGATTCTTGCTGCAGGCACTTTGCATATAGCCTCAGCCCATTCAGGTGTTTTCTCCACGCCATCCTTTTTGCCAAATAGATAAGCGACTAACGATTCATTCGCTGGGACACCTTCAGGCATATGTTCTTCATCAAAGCCAACTACATATTTATCTAAGAATTCCTTGTTATGAAGTTTTTCTTTTACAATCACATAGGCCATTGCATCCATAAGCGCATTATCGGTACCAGGTAACAAAGGAATCCACTCATCGGCAAAAGCAACTGCAGTATTGGAATACCTTGGATCAATCGAAATAATCTTGATTCCAGATTCTTTTAGCATTTTATAATAATGAAGGGTATTTCCGAAAATCGTTTCCGATGGATTATGTCCCCAAAGTAGGATTAACTTTGAGTCTTTTAAAGAATCGAGACTGTTTCCGGTTTGATGGGTTCCATACGTAAAAGGAGTGGCGGCAGCAGTATTACCCATACTGACAGAATGGTAATATTCAAGAAACCCGCCTGTTAACGTCATTAATCTTCGTGCGAGCTGAGCGCCCCCAACGGTACCGCCTGTAACGGCTGTACCCTGATGGACATATCTTGAAGCAGGTCCATATTGCTCGGTAATCCGTTTGGTTTCTTTTGTAATGGTGGCAACGGCTTCTTCCCAGGTAATCCTTTCAAATTTCCCTTCACCGCGTTTGCCAACGCGTTTCATTGGATACTTTAATCGGTCTGGATGGTATTGATTCTTGCGATATGAGCGGCCTCTAACACAGGCTTTCATAAAAGGATTTGCCTCATCTAGTTCCTTATCACTGCGTGCACTGATTCTTGTAATGACACCGTCTCTAACATGTGCCTTAATCATACATTTGCCGCCGCAGTCTAACGTGCTGCAGGTAGGAACAATCGTTTCACTTGCTTCAACGATATTCTTATTTTCAGAGAGGTATTTAGTGGACCAAACTCCGCCAGCAATAACCGGTACAGATGCAATTCCCGTCCATTTCAATAACGACCTCCGTGATAATTTACTCTCGCCTAATTTTGTTATCATGTTTTTTTCACTCATGTTATAGAGCCTCCTTCAAGGCAGTGATTAATTCATTTTCTAGGTTCAAGTACTCTGCTAAAAGCTGGGCAGCCCCTTGGTACAATTCAAACGAGGTTGATTTGCTCAATAATTCACAAAAAGAAGGGCACCATTTTAGAAGATGCTCGGTTAAAAAGGAATGCTGGTCTTCTAAAAGTTTTTTCTTTGTTTCAACATCGTCACTCTCGATCGTCTTTTGGATAAGAAAGCTGAGAAATTCTAATTCAATCACTAGGTGGTCTTCAGGCTCGTTCCCTTCGCGAATAAAAGATAAACCATATTGACGGTAACAATCTCTTACCTCCAAGGTTACTTCTTCAAACAATAGGTGTTCTCTTCCTAGATAGACCGATTCCCAAAGAGGTGCTGGCAAAGCGTTAGGTCCGACAAACAGCCGCTTATATTCCTCCTGCAATAATTTGAGGTTTTCATCATCAGCTGCCTGAATTGATTGGATTCCTATTTGGATGAGACGGCATGCTTCGCTGATTTCGCAAAGTGAAATAAACTGTGGATTTTTCAAAAGAGCTAATAATTCCATATTAGGCGACATGTCAAAAATAAACCGAACCAACTGGTTTAGATAATACCTACTATGTAATAAGTGAGATTCATTGAAGTCCGATTTCTCTTCTGTAAACATATAATCTCCTTTCATAAAACCAGATAAATTAATAGTATCTAATAATAATGAGATAAAATGGATTTTTTTTAAATGTTGAATAAGTTTCACTTTTATTTTAACAATATGTGGATTTTGATAATTATTATCATTGAGTGTGAAAGGAAATAAAACAATAGCTGTTTTCTTGGTACATTTTTAGATTTATAGACTGTAGCCTGTACGTTTTTTGCCTTTTTGAATTTACTATAGTAGGCGGTAAAAATCTGAAATTTAACAGTAGACAAGCATGTTCGAATACCTGTGGTACTGCCAACTTGTAAAGGAAGGAGGAAAGATATGTTTAATCAAAAGAATTTAGAACAATGGATGAGGAATATAAAAGTAACAAACTTAGTGAATGCGGATGTTGAAGTGGTAAACAATACCCCATTAGTAATGATGGGAAAGGGGCGCCAAGGTGCTGTTTTCCAATTAACAAATGACATCTGTGTAAAAGTGTTTGGTAATACCGAGGATTGTGACCGCGAATATTATGCGCTATCTCTTGGGCAGCAGACCTCTTTATTTCCAAAGCTTTATGGAAAAGGTCCACTCTATATTGTGATGGAAATCATTAGGGGAGTTGATTTACGCGAGTATTTGCAATCCCAGCCGTTAACAAAGGCACTTTCTGCAAAATTAATTGCCATGTTAGTTACCTTTAAGAAAATTGGCTATGAGCGAATTGACCATCATAAGCGGCAAATTTATTTGCAGTCTGATGGAAGCTTAAAGGTCATTGATGTTGCGAGAACCATTTGGCGTGACCGTGTCTATCCTTACCCACGAAAATTATTGACGTCCTTAGGGGAAGAAAATAAAGCCATTTTTTTGGCACATGTTCAGGAAATGGCCCCGGAATTATATTCGGAGTGGCTCCACTACATCCGAATGGAGGAAATCTCCCGACAAATTACCGCTTTACTTCTTCCACTGGAAACGGATAAAAAGGCAATGAAGAATCTTAGTAATAGTTTGTTGACCACAGCAGATGAAAAAAACTATTTGAATTTGCTCGAAGGTCTAGTTCATAAGGTTTTCAAGGAAGAATGGATTAAAACCATGCTGGCAAGAGGTGCCGATCCGGATGCTGTCATGGCCAAAATTGATAAGTATTGGGACAATCTAGAAAAGGGCTTTGAGGCAAGGAATCCTGTAGAGGAAAGACGCTTCGAAGGGGAAAAACGCTTCGAAGGCGAACGAGGCTACAAAGGAGAGCCGCAAAGAGGAAAACATTTTGATGGGGAAAGAGGTCGTCACAGTAAAGGTGCAAAAGGTGGAAAGCACTACTCGGGTGAAAAATACAATGATCGCGACCGACATGATGAAAAGCGAGGCAAGCATAGAGACAAAGGTAAGGGCAAGGGTAAAAGGTAACAGCGATAACTAACAGTTTTCCCCAAAAAAGGGTCGAGATAGATACTAGATATTTTTGAGGATGCCGAGTAAAAACGAGGAGAAGCGAAAATGAAAGTATTAGTAATCTGGCGTTTGTTGACGGTTGGCGGGGTGAATGCTGGTTGGCGCAATCGCTCGATTTATTTTAAAAAACATGGTATCGATACAGAGTTTTTATACACGACAGATCATGGTGGGCTCCATATTATGGAAGACATAGCACCTGTTTATATAACCAAAGATGAACGGGAAATCATTAAAATTATTCGAGACAATCACTATGATGCCATTATTGTTGTTGACACAGGTGCAGCCTATAAATGGATTCGTAAAGCAAAATATAAAGGTCCAGTCTTGGTAGAGGCTCGTACACCAGAGTTGATAAAGTTAAAGCCTCAATTAAAATCGTTTCGAGGAATCATTCCGGAAACAATCGTCGTTCCTTCTCATTACCAAAGGCGATTAGTTTCGATTCTAACGGATGGAATACCGATTCAAGTTATCTACAATGGGATTGACGCTTCTTTTTTTCGAGCGTTATCCTTTGAGGAAATGAATCATGACAGTGAACCATTCCTTCATAACGGCAAAAAAATTATCGGCTGGATTGGCAGATTGGATAAACGTAAAAATTGGCAAATGCTTCTTGAAGTGGCCATGCAAATCAAAAGTCAGCGGGATGATATAGAATTTTGGGTCATTGGCGGGGCACAAAGTGTTCAACGCGAGGAATTTGTCTCCAAGTGGCAGGAAGAGCAGCTTACTGACATGGTCAAGTGGTTTCCGATAATCCCTTATCAGCAAATGCCGCATGTTTATGCAAAAATCCGTAAATCTGGTGGCTGTACACTGGCAACGACAAAAACGGAATCCTTTGGGAATACCTTTATAGAATCAATGATCTGCGGTGTTCCTGTCGTTGCTTCAAAAATGATGCCTGTCACAGAATTGGTTAATCATGGAGAGCACGGGATGCTTTTTCGTGGCCAAAATGTAGAAGATGCAGTCAAACAGATTACGAGTATCGTGGATAACCCAGCTCTTCATCAACAAATGTCAGTGGCAGCGATGGCTCGCGTCCATGAAAAGTTCGTGATTGAAGTGGTGGCTGAGCAATATGTGCATTTATTAAAAGAAATAACTGGAATCGAGTCAGTTGATAGAAATGAGGTGAGCAGCGATTGATTAAACCAATTGCCTATAAAAAAATCCTAACAGGGAAATCGAATGCTCATTTGATAACTTTTGATGATGGCTGTGACTACGCTGTTAAATATTCCCAGAAGGGATTTGAAAAAACTCTTGCGAATGAGTGGATCTCCTACTGCCTTGGTCGATACCTTAATCTGCCAATACCCTTTGCCAAAATCGTAGAGATTCCACAAGAGTTCTCCCTTGGTATTCCTGAGCTTTCTCATATGGCAGACACCAAGTCTCAATTTGCAAGTCTTTATGTACCAGATTGTTTTGATGGGCATCAAGTGACAGATGTTCCTAGTATTTCTAACCGGGAGAATCTTGCTGGTATCATCTTATTTGATTATTGGATGTGCAATCGCGATCGAACAAGGAAAAACATCATCTTATGTGATGATGCACAAAATTCCTATCATTTGTGGATCATCGACCATGCCGAGGTATTTGCTTCGTATAATTGGGGACAAGAGGATTTAGAGTCGCTTCCGATTACGATTTTAAAAAGTGCAACACATCAAATCATGGCCTATTTTATCGAGAAAGAGCAGGATTTTTATGAGCAGCTAGAAATCATTCAAGAGATACCGATCCATTTAATAGAAGAAATTGTCGCAGTGATTCCAGATGATTGGCAGGTTACGAGTGAAGAAAGAAAAGCAATTGTGACTACATTGGTGACACGGCGAAAAAGAATTCTTAAAAAGCTGATGGAAAGGTTTATTAAAAGAGTTTATCAACCAATACATGCAAATGATGAATGACTCCCTTTAAAACATTTGTTTAGGGAGTTTTATTTTTAAAACTAAAAAGATATTACTAGGTTACTAACGTGACCGGAGGTTGTCCATTCGCATATAAAAGATTAAGGAGATAAGGAAAGGAGGCAGCATATGAAAATCCGCAAGGCCATTATTCCTGCAGCTGGCCTCGGAACAAGATTTTTGCCAGCCACGAAAGCACAGCCAAAAGAAATGCTGCCGATTGTTGATAAGCCAACCATTCAATATATTGTTGAAGAAGCAGTCGCTTCTGGGATTGAGGAAATTATCATCATCATCGGCAGGGGAAAAAGATCGATAGAAGATCACTTTGATAAATCGTATGAGCTTGAAGATACTCTTTATAAAAAAAACAAACTTGAAATGTTAGCAGAAGTTCAAAATATATCAAACTTGGCAAATATCGTTTATGTCCGCCAAAAGGAACCAAAAGGGCTAGGACATGCGATTCTATGTGCGAAAAGCGTTATAGGCGATGAACCATTTGCTGTTTTACTTGGCGATGATATCGTGATGTCGGAAACCCCTTGTTTAAAGCAGATTATCGATGTTTTTGAATACTATAATAGTTCAGTGGTAGCCGTTCAAACTGTCGCTGATAAGGATGTAAGCAAATATGGAATTATTAAGCCTAAGGGGACGATGATAGAATCGGACCTATTCCATATTGATTCGTTAATAGAGAAGCCTAGCCTTGATGAAGCACCTTCTAGATATGCCATTATGGGACGTTATGTTTTGAGTCCGGAAATATTTGAGATTCTCGAGAGGATTCCAACGGGCCGCGGCGATGAATTACAGCTGACAGATGCCATCAATGAATTGAATAAACAACAGGCTGTTTTGGCCTATAACTTTACAGGCAGCCGTTATGATATTGGCGATAAAATAGGTTTTATTAAGGCGACTATTGATTTTGCATTAAGCCGGGCGGATATTAAAGAATCTGTCTTAGCCTATTTACAAGATTTGAATAAAATGAAAAACGTTCAAAATAGTAAGAAAGAGATTGATTGATATGAAGATTGCTGTTTTAGGTACAGGCTATGTAGGGCTGTCAACAGGTGTTTGTTTGTCCCAAATCGGTCACCAGGTAACATGCTTAGATATAAATGAACGAAAGATTAACCAATTACGACAAGGAATTTCCCCTATCTATGAACCAAATCTCGAAGAATTACTAACCTCCAATATGGCTGCAGGCAGATTACAATTTACTACCTCTCAACCCGAAGCTTTGGTTGATGCAGAAATCATCATCATTGCAGTGGGTACACCACAAGGTGATGATGGTGCAGCTGATCTTACCTATCTAGTACAAGCCGCAAAAGAAATAACATCCTATATAACACAAGAAACCATTATTGTGATTAAAAGTACAGTGCCAGTTGGAACGAATGCTGTTGTAAAAAAATTAATTGAAGATCGAACAGGTACGACGGTAAAAATGGTGTCCAATCCTGAATTTCTCAGACAGGGGTCTGCGATCGAGGATACGATGAAAGCCGACCGAATCATTATCGGTTCTGAAAACGAACTAGCTACCAGGAAAATAGAAGAAATGTACCAGCCATTGAATGTGCCAGTGATTGTAACAAGTACAAAAAGTGCTGAAATGATAAAATATGCTTCGAATGCATTTTTAGCCACAAAGATTAGTTATATTAATGAGATGGCTAATTTATGCGAAGCGGTTGGTGCAAATGTTGCAGATGTTGCCCGAGGAATGGGAAAGGATAGGAGGATAGGAGAAGCGTTTTTAAATGCAGGAATTGGCTATGGCGGCTCATGTTTTCCAAAAGATGTGAAGGCGCTGCTTCATACTGCTGAGGTAAACGGAGTGGAATTTCCTCTATTAAAAGAGACAATAGCTATTAATGAGCGTCAGCGCGAATGGTTAGTTGCCAAGGCATTAAAACGATTTGGGCACTTGAGTGGAAAGAAAATTGCCATGCTTGGCTTAGCCTTTAAACCGGAAACAGACGATATGAGGGAAGCGCCATCGATTCCTATATCCGCGGCATTATCTAAATGGGGTGCTGAAGTCATTGCCTATGATCCCGTTGCCACTGAAAATGCAAAAAAGTTGCTGGGTGACAGTATTAAATATGCTGGTTCAATTGCTGAAGCGGTTTACGAAGCAGACGCCGTGTTCATCGTAACAGAGTGGAACGAGATTAAAAATCAGGACTTGGTGGAGATGATTCGGAACATGAAAGAACCGATCATCTTTGACGGTCGAAACTGCTTTTCTGAAGATGAAATTCGAGCCTGCAGTGCTATAGAATACTACCCGATCGGAAAACCATCAATCATCATATAAGTTAAAGGCATGATTTCTTGCAATGAGATTTATAGCAAAAATCATGCCTAAGCTTTTTTCATTACAAGTAATCTTTGCTACAATAAATAAGTGAGCCAATCAAAATACATAAGAAATACGGTGATAATATATGGTTATTGAACATGAGCAGTTAGAGCGGAGTAGTTTGACTCGTTATGTATCTCCTAAGGGAGATTATGAAGGGTTTCGTGATGAGGAGCATTATCGCGAGAAGCTAAAGGAGTGGGGGCTTTCGTCTGCGAAGGAGGCGAAGCGTGAGTTTTTATTTAAGGAACGGAATTATCAGCGTGTTGTTACAATTAAAGGATACGAAACGTACGGGAAGTTAGATGAGTTTAATACGCTGGTGATTGAGTTTCAGGATGGAAATCTCTGCTGTATTCACCCCGCTTTTCTAAAAGAAATGCAAGGCTCCAGTTTTGGCAAGGAAAGCATGCTGCAATTAGAAGACAAGGATTTCAGTACAGAGGAGCAAGTTACTGAATCGAATGTAAATGAAGAAAAACAAGAACCAAAACCTGAACCTAAAAAAGCAAAAGCAGCAAAGCCAAAAAAAGAGAAAGAACCAAAAATCGAACTTCCATTAGATAAAGTCCATTTTACGGCCTCAGTAAAACAGTTTGCGCTTACCTATAATCCATTTAACGAAGAAAACGATGAAGTGGTCGTACTTGAAAATGTCCAGATTGTACAAGAGCCAGCGATTGAGTTGGGACTAGCATGGTGCAGTCATAGTAAAACGTTAAAAAAATTCGAATTGGCACCAGGCGATCAGCTTGAATTTGACGGGAAAGTAGCGAAAAAGAAACTCGCGAAGGGTAAGGACGTGGAAGAAGAATTTATGGTAAATGCTGCCGTGATCTATAAAGTCAACAATCCATCGAAAATTAGTAAAAGTTAATGAAACTGCAACTCCTCAACAAGATAGTTGAGGAGTTTTTCTATCGTTTTACACTATACGATTTTAAATACCTTTCCAAATGGTGCTTTTGGTACAAATTCAGTCGGAACGAGCCAGTACATTTCATAGGGCACTTTTTCCATGTCCTCGGGTAGAAAGCCTGTTAAGTCGGTGATATAGAACAGTGTTTCAATTTGTTCCTCTTCAGCCCATTCCAATGCCAAGGTATAGGAGGCTTTCCCGTGGGTATGATAGTTTATTTCTGTACCTTCCGTAATATGCTTTATAGTTCGTATTTTAAAATCTGCTTGAACGACTGTGGTTTCAGGTTTTAATTCTTTGAAAAACAGTAAGACTTTTGCGATAAGGTCAATTTTTGTTTCCTTTGTTGAGGTGTCCACGACTATTGCTAGTTTTTTATCTTGACGATCTTGGACAATTTTTAGAAGATTTTTGTGCCATTTCATCCTTGTTAGTTCCCCTCTCGTTTTATAGCCACAAAAATTATTATGCTCATATTGAATCGGGGAATTCTAATGAAATTATTGCAAATCATGCATAAGAAAGTAAATCGTAAAATACTTGTAGATTTTAGCATGGAAGGTATACTTTTATTATGTAACGAGTATTTTTTTTAGATCGGGGACAGCATCAGGAAAGGTTAGTAAACGATGAATTTCACCAATTCGTATTTAAAGGAGTGTGTGTGATGGAAGCAAATACAGCAAAATCAAGAGTCATTAACAATTATAAAGGGACAGAATTACATGCAAAAGGCTGGATCCAAGAGGCTGCATTAAGGATGCTGATGAACAACCTTGACCAAGAGGTAGCTGAGCGCCCAGAGGACTTGGTGGTATACGGTGGAATTGGTAAGGCAGCACGTAACTGGGAATCCTACGATGCGATTGTTAAATCCTTGCTAGAACTAGAAAGTGATGAAACATTGCTAATTCAATCTGGTAAACCTGTAGCTGTTTTCAAATCGCACAAGGATGCTCCGAGGGTATTACTGGCAAACTCGAATTTAGTTCCAGCCTGGGCAAATTGGGAGCATTTCCATGAACTAGATAAAAAGGGATTAATGATGTACGGGCAAATGACAGCAGGCAGTTGGATTTATATTGGAACACAAGGAATTGTCCAAGGGACTTATGAAACGTTCGCTGAGCTTGCACGCCAAGAATTCAATGGCTCGTTAAAGCATACGATTACATTAACAGCAGGTCTAGGCGGCATGGGTGGAGCACAGCCATTAGCAGTAACGATGAATGACGGTGTCTGCCTCGCCATCGATGTTGATGAGACTAGAGTTGACCGTCGAATTGAAACCGCTTACCTCGATGTGAAAACGCATGATTTAGATGAAGCTATCACTCTTGCAAAAGAAGCAAAGAAAGCTGGAAAGCCACTTTCGATTGGTCTTATTGGAAACGCTGCCGAGATTTTACCGATTATGATTGAAAAAGGCTTTTATCCGGATGTGCTAACAGACCAAACGTCTGCACATGATCCATTAAATGGTTATGTTCCAGTGGGTTTTAGTTTAGAAGAAGCTACTAAACTCAGAAATGAAGATCCTTCTAAATATGTAAAGCTAGCAAAACAAAGTATGGCTATTCATGTAAAAGCGATGCTGACCCTGCAGCAAAAAGGCGCAATTACTTTTGACTACGGTAACAACATTCGCCAGGTCGCGAAGGACGAGGGTGTAGAAAATGCGTTTGATTTCCCTGGCTTCGTTCCGGCTTATATTCGACCGCTATTCTGTGAAGGAAAAGGTCCTTTCCGCTGGGCGGCATTGTCTGGAAATCCTGAGGATATTCGTAAAATTGATGAAGCACTCCTGCGTGAATTTAAGGAAGACGAGCATCTTTGTAAATGGGTGAGAATGGCACAGGAAAAAATCAGCTTCCAAGGACTTCCGGCACGGATTTGCTGGTTAGGATACGGAGATCGTGCCCGTTTAGGTAAAATCATTAATGACCTAGTTGCTTCTGGGGAAGTTTCAGCACCCATTGTTATCGGACGTGACCACTTAGATGCAGGTTCGGTTGCTTCTCCGAACCGAGAAACCGAAGGCATGAGGGATGGAAGTGACGCAGTATCCGACTGGCCAATCCTCAATGCAATGATCAATGCAGTCGGTGGTGCAAGCTGGGTTTCATTACATCATGGTGGTGGAGTAGGTATGGGCTATTCCCAGCATTCTGGAATGGTGATTGTTGCCGATGGAACCAAGGAAGCAGAAGTTCGTTTACAACGTGTATTAACCACTGATCCTGGTATGGGTGTGGTTCGCCATGCTGATGCAGGATATGAACTAGCTATTAAGACAGCAAAGGAAAAAGGTATCAGAATGCCAATGCTGAAACAAGACTAAGGAGTTGAACCGGGTGAGTAAGCCAATTTTTATAAGAAATGCTTCTCAGCTCGTGACATTAAAGGGGAGTTCGCATGCTCCCCTTGTAAAGGAAAAGATGTCTGAGCTAGGTATGATTGAGAATGGCAGCGTTTGGATTGAGAACGGAGTCATTAGTGATGTAGGAAAAGACGAGGTGCTTTTTGAAAAATATGAAGATCGTTTGGGTGAAGCGGAGATAGTGGATGCAAGTGAAAAGCTTGTAACTCCAGGACTTGTGGACCCTCATACCCATCTTGTTTTTGCTGGAAGCAGGGAAAATGAGTTTAATATGAGGCTTCAAGGTGCTACCTATATGGAAATCATGAATAGCGGTGGTGGTATTCATGCCACTACAAGAAGGACAAAGACTGCAAGTCATGAAGAGCTTTTTGAAGAAAGCTTTGAACGCTTAAATCAATTCCTTCGCCACGGGGTGACAACCGTCGAAGCGAAAAGCGGCTATGGAATGGAATGGGAAACGGAGCGTAAACAGCTAGAAGTCGCGAAACGATTAAATGAAAAGCATGTCATTGATGTCGTCCCTACTTTTATGGGTGCCCACGCCATACCAAAAGAGTATAAGGACAATCCGGATAAATTTGTTGAGCTGCTTATTAATGAAATGATTCCAAAGGTTGCAGAGCTGGGATTAGCAGAATTTAATGATGTTTTTTGTGAGCATGGCGTTTTTACCCCTGAGCAATCAAGGCGGATTCTTGAAGCAGGAAAGAGTCACGGATTGATTCCGAAAATCCATGCGGATGAAATTGAACCATATGAAGGGGCAGAACTAGCATCCGAGGTTGGGGCGATTTCTGCAGACCACTTATTGAGAGCATCTGAAAAAGGAATGAAGTCGATGGCTGCAAGAGGTGTCGTCGGCGTGCTGCTGCCGGGTACAGCTTACTTTTTAATGGCGGAGTCTGCCAATGGCAGAATGATGATTGATTTAGGTGTGCCGGTTGCTTTGTCCACCGACTGTAACCCTGGTTCATCTCCAACTGTATCCATGCCATTTATTATGAATCTAGGCTGTTTAAAAATGGGGATGACGCCTGCAGAGGTTATTACTGCCGCAACAATCAATGCAGCACACGCAATCAATCGCGGCCAGGAAATAGGCAGTTTAGAGGTTGGAAAAAAAGCCGACATTACGATGTTTAGTGTTGATAATTATATGAAGCTTCAATACTCTTATGGAGTGAATCATACACATACAGTAATAAAATCAGGAAGAGTCGTTGTAAGAGGAGGGCAATTAATTGAAGAGCTTTCTCTATCCAACCATTAATCCTCCAAGCTTTACATGGGTGAGACCAGAAAGCGGGGAATGTTCGAAGGTTCATGAATGGATTCAGCCGATTACTGATTTGACTAGTCTTGAAAAAAGCAAGGACGCAGAGGTTGTGATCCTCGGTGTTCCTCTGTCTCGTTCATCCATAAGCGCTTCAGCAGCTTCTGAATTTCCTGAGGCCTTCCGACGCTCATGGAGAAGTTTTACTACCTATAATCTTGATGAAGAAATAGATTTGTCTGAGATGACCGTATTTGATGCAGGAAACGTACCCATGCATGTGACGGATATCTCAAAATGTCATACCAACATCATCAATGCATCGGCAACAATACATCAGCATTTTCGGCATTCTAAGGTATGTGCCATTGGCGGTGACCATTCTATCACAGCTATGATGGTCAAAGGAATGCAGTTAGAAAAGCCTAATGAAAAAATTGGTATTTTGCAATTTGATACCCATTTTGATTTGCGAGACCTGTCAGATAATGGTCCATCTAATGGAACACCAATGCGTAATTTAATAGAGAGCGGAGTGGTGGAAGGCAGGAATATGTACAACATCGGCCTGCATGGCTTCTTTAATACGAAGGATCTAAAACAGTATGCAGATGAAAAAGGAGTCAACTATTTTACACTCCGTACAGCTAGAAAAAAGGGAATAGAAGAAACCGTACAGCATTGCTTAGATGAGTTATCTTCAAAGGTGGATACCATCTATTTAACCGTAGATATGGATGTATTAGACATCGCCTATGCACCAGGTGTACCGGCATCAACGCCGGGGGGCATGACAACAGAAGAACTGCTAAATGGAGTACTAGCAGCTGGCCGCCATCCAAAAGTAACAGCAATGGACATTGTCTGCCTCGATCCCTTGAGGGACACATTTGTTCAGCCGACTGTCAAACTCGGAACACATGTATTCTTAACCTTCCTTACGGGAGTTATGCTTCGACAAAATGCTAGCAACTAGATAACGAGTTGATAGCATTGGTGACAGGCACTAATAAAATACAAATGTCGCCTCGGGCGGGAATTTTTTTTTTGGTGGGAGAATGAAAATGGTGGTGTTATGTGGATACTACCATTTTAAAGGAATTTTTTATTTTGGGGTGATTTTATGGCGATTTTGGAACTGGAGGGTGTTAGCTTATATTTTTCAGTTAAGGGGGAAGGCAAACCGATTGTTTTTATTCATCCACCTTTACTTACTAATGAAAACTTTAGATATCAAATGGAAGAACTATCCAAGGATTTTAAAGTTATTACCTTTGATTTTAGAGGTCATGGGAGAAGTCTTTATTCAAATCAACCGATTACTTATCCGTTAATTGCGGAAGATATGAAACATTTGCTGGATCATTTAGGGATAGAAAAAACATTCCTATGCGGGTATTCGACAGGAGCTTCTATTGCCTTAGAATTTATGCTGACTTATTCTGACAGAGCCTTAGGAAGTATTTTAGTAAGTGGAATGTCAGAAGTAAGTGATTTTTATTTGAGGAAAAGGATTTCTTTAGCCGTTAAACTTGCTAATCCTCGAACACTTTCTTTTCTAGCCTATGCCATTACATATGGCAATTCAGATTCAAAAGAGACATTTACGATATTGTATAATGCAGCAGTAAAAGGTGACGCCAGGAATATTCATCAATATTACCAATATAGTTTAAAATATAATTGTACAAATCAATTAGAAAATATCGATCTTCCCATATTATTGGTCTATGGGAAGAAAGACAAATCATTTCATCGGTATGCAAATCTTTTAAAAGAAAGATTACCAGGCAGTAGTTTAAAGTTCATTGATAAGGAAAAACATCAAATACCTACAAAAGCAGCTGGAGAATTAAACCATTTGATTATCGATTTTGTCCAATTACATAACGAGTAACCAAATTAAGGAAAATTGAAGTGATTTATGAATAGTAACGATTGTAGGTATGGATTACTCGGGTAATGATGGGATCCCAAAAATTTGATAAAAAGTTTACCCATAAAGCAACTATACTTCCTATCAAAGCGCTGCCAATAATATCAGAGGGATAATGCTGTCCCATCCAAATACGAGATAAACCTGCTAGGAAGGCTAATAAGGACATGATACAACCTAATGTGCGTTTGTAAAAAAACACTGAAATTGCTATCGCAAATGCTATGGTCGTGTGTTTACTAGGAAATGTAGAATCTTTTTTTGACGGCACTGGTGCTAATAGATTAACCCAGTGCTTTGAAAATGGACGCGGTTTGAAATAAATAAATTTAATAACACTGGTAATCAGTAATGTAATGAGGGCAGAAATTCCTGCAAATGATGTGATTCTTTTATGAAAGTTATTTTGAAGCCACATGATTACCAATAAAAACGCAAAAACATATCGGAGTTTCTTAGAAATCATGATCATAAAAATATCAACCAAATGATACCTTCCTGTGAATTGATTTATTACTCTAAATATTTTATCGTCCATGATAATGCCTCCTAAAATTGTGCTGACAATATTTTTTCCTTAAAATAACTTAATATGTAGGCGGTTTCCTTTTGAGGATTAGGGAAATTTTTTGTATTTCTTGGGAAAGCGCAAGAACAGACATTTCCTGAGTTCTTTTGTCAATTATTGTTGTCGTAATAAAGATGGGAAATAAGGATATTCATGTATAGTGTCTAACAAAATATTGCTTTCATCGAAAATAGTGAGGGAAAAGTATGAAGATTGTCGTAATTTCAGATGCATATTTACCAAAAAGAAAATCTATTGAACAGATTTGAAGGGGAATTATTAATTTTTAACTCGTAGTCGCCAACAGACAAAATAAGACAGAAGCAGTATTCTTTCGGAGTGTTCTCCATAAATGATAAAATAGCAGAGTGTAGAAGGAGAGGGAGATATAAATGTCGCAAGGAGTCATCGTCTATACTACAAATGACTGTATTGAGTGCACGATGGTCAAAAAAGTTCTTACTGAGGAAGGTATTCCTTTTGAAGTGAGGGATATTTCAATAAACGCAGATTATCAAACAGAAGTAGAGAAGTACGGCTTTCTCGGTGTCCCAGTTACTGTGTTAGGAAATAAAGCAGTTAAGGGTTTCACCAATGAGCTTAAGGAAATAATGAAAATAGCAAAAAAGAGCTAATTGGTTAGCTCTTTTTTATCTTTAAAAACCTGCCAGCTTTTTAGCGTAAAGCAAATTGGTCTTTAGAATTTCATAGTAAAGATCGGGATCGCCAGCTACTAATGCCATCTCGTGTGATGGATGGCAGTGATCAATATCAGAAATCCAGATATCACCTAATTCTCCAATTGTCATATCTACGGCTGCATTGGCAAAATGAACTCCCATGCATTCAATTTCTTTGAGAGTGTCAATCGCAATATGGATTAATTCCTTATAGGTCAAGGAAGCTAGTAAATCACTCTGATGTAAGAAGTCTTTTACCATGCCTTTTTCAAAATTAACCAAAGGCTGAAATTGCCCGCTATTATTTTCAGATTGTTCTCCTCTCGTAAACAGCCCCATAGCCTGCCATTGTCCTAACTGATTTTTAACCGTTACGATTCGTACTGAGATTGTTCGATAACCTGTTACATCGATTGATTCCTGGATCAGGAATTCACCTGCTTTAAAATATTTACTAAAGATAGAATAGGCTTGGTCACGATTATTAAATTTGTAACTCTTCGTTGCCATTTTTTTTAGATTGGTGATAACAAGAGTGGTCGAGTCCTTTAAAAGTACTTTTATTGCCGAACGATTAGCACAGTTTAATGGTTTGACCGTTAGATTTGGGAATTTTTTTAAAAAGAAGTAAAGGTCTTGAGGTGAACCATAAAGAATGGTGTCAGGCAGATAACATTTTACCCCAAGAGAACTCGTCAATTTCTTATGAATACTCCATCTATTAAGGTTGAAATCGTTAAAAACCACATTACCTACTATTTTTTTGAAATGATGAATCCAAGCTGAGCTCACAGAAGAAGTCATCACAAAGATAGATGCTGGATATGGGTAGGTTCCTTCCTCCCATTGTTTTGCCTGAGGATTGTAAAGATATCCCTTTACGGTATGGTTAATTTTATCAACATGGTCAAGGGAAAAAACAAGAATTGCCCCCTTAATCTCCCTGTAATGGATGATATAATCCCGTAGATGACTAAGATTTTTCTTGATCGAACTAAAATAATAACCAGCAAGTAAACCAATAAAGGGTCCGATTTGGATTTCGCTGCCAGACTGCTTGATTTCTAGCTGGCAATGCTGAGGTATGTTCAGCCTGTCCAAAATATCAATAGATAGGCTTGCCCCATTTGATGGCAGTTCATCAGAAATGTCTACAGTCGTTTGAAAGGTTTTTGCACCAAATCTGATGTTTCTAATTGTAGGTCGAGTAATTCCAATTGATTCTGCAAATTTGTGATGAAGAGTTAATTTTCCTTTTGTATGGTTGTCACTCGATAGCAGTATAACATTTTCCATTTTAATTCCCCCAACCATTAATACTGATAAGTTATTATATGTACCAATAATCAATGTTGTTTTAAAAATGGGGGGATTCCTACAAATTGGACAAGTGTCCTATTGTTATCCTGAAATATGAATTAAAGATCATTTTTCATTTTCATCATTCTTGTTATCTTCGATTTGTTCCTCGGTTGTCCCTGATAATAGATTGATTTCGTTCGCCAATTCGTCTAAGAATTCATCTGATAATAAGGGTTTCTTCCTTTTAGACATATTTTTCTCCCATCTTAAATTTATTAAAAAATAATAATTTACATTTGAGAAACACAGGAGTATGATAATCACAGTTTCATATTTCTAAATCGCTGAGACCAATTGGTGCGGGGGAACCATTCACATGGATAGTATATCCAAGGGGTGAATCCTTTAAAAAGGTAGGGCTACTCAATGGCCCGAATCCGACAGCTAACCTCGTAAGCGTTAATGAGAAGGAAGGTGGAGCTTGTTGACAGAGCATATATGTCTACAGGTCTATTAACTTTGACTTGTAGGCATTTTTTTGTGTTTTTTTGGCAAGTTAATAGGAAAGAATCACATTTTTTATTTACTCGGGAGTGGAACCAATGGTTTCTTCAATCAAAAGATTTTTAATTGGCCGACCTTTAAAGTCAGCTGAATTAGGGGAACAGAAGTTAAATAAAACAAAAGCGTTGGCCATTCTTTCATCTGACGCATTATCATCAGTGGCATATGGTCCGGAACAAATATTAATTGTGTTAATTACAGTCGGGGCAGCTGCCTTTTGGTATTCGATTCCAATTGCAATCGGTGTTTTGATCTTGTTAACAGCATTAATTTTATCCTATCGACAAATTATTTTTGCTTACCCACATGGCGGTGGTGCTTATGTAGTATCGAAGGAAAATTTGGGTATGAACTATGGCCTAATATCGGGCGGCTCCTTACTCGTTGACTATATCTTAACCGTAGCGGTAAGTGTTTCAGCTGGAACAGATGCGATTACATCAGCCTTTCCTGCACTACACGACCATAATGTGGCTATAGCAATTGTTTTTGTCTTATTAATAACAACTTTAAACTTAAGAGGAGTTACAGAGTCTGCTTCTATTTTAGCATATCCAGTCTATTTATTTGTTCTCGCTATATTCATTTTGATAGGTGTAGGAATTTACAATGTTTTATCAGGTCAGGTTCCAGCAGCATTACATACTCCAGTTGGTACGCCTATCGCAGGGATATCCCTTTTTCTTCTTTTGCGGGCATTTGCATCAGGCAGTTCAGCACTAACTGGAGTAGAAGCAATTTCAAATGCGATTCCCAATTTTAAAGATCCTGCCCCTAATAACGCTGCTAAAACGTTATTAGCAATGGGAGGATTACTAGCTATATTATTTTCAGGGATTGTATTTTTAGCCTATTATTTTGGAATTACTCCAAATGAAAAGGTAACCGTAGTATCGCAAATTGCGGAGGAAACATTTGGGCGGAATTTTATGTACTTCTTTATTCAAGGTACTACTGCATTAATCTTGATTCTCGCTGCCAACACAGGGTATACTGCCTTTCCGTTATTGGCGGTAAATCTTGCAAATGATAAATTTATTCCTAGAATGTTCAAAATAAGAGGGGATCGGTTAGGGTATTCAAATGGAATTATTGTACTATGTTTAGCTTCCATCCTTTTAATCATATTTTTCAAAGGGCAAACTGAGCACTTAATCCCCTTATATGCAGTGGGAGTGTTTATTCCCTTTACATTATCCCAGACAGGAATGATGTTAAAATGGCTTCGTGAAAAGCCACAGGGCTGGATGTCAAAGTTATTTATTAATACTACAGGGGCAGTTATTTGTTTTATCGTAACCATCATGTTCTTTTTAACAAAATTTGCCCAGGTTTGGCCCGTTTTGGTTTTCCTACCCATTATCGTCTTCATCTTTTTCCGTATAAAAAAACATTATGAGGCAGTGGGGGATCAACTAAGATTAAATCCAGAGGCGCCTGCAATTCCGATTGAAGGAAATGTTATCATTGTCCCGGTAGCAGGAATGACGCAAGTAGTAGAAAACACTGTCAATTATGCAAAGTCTCTTGGAGCGGATCAAATACTAGCTGTCTATGTTTCGTTTGAACGAGGTGACGAAAAGAAATTTGAGGAAAAATGGAAACAATGGCAACCGGAAATACGGTTGGTTACCCTGCATTCCCATTACAGAAGTATCATCCAGCCACTGACAAAATTCGTTGACACGATACAGCACAAAGCCAGTGAAGCTAACTATCGGGTTACTGTCATCATTCCACAATTTATTCCAAAAAAGGGATGGCACAATATACTGCATAATCAATCTAGTTTACTCATAAAAGCCTTCTTGTTATATAAAAGAGACGTAATTATCACCACCGTTCCATATCATTTAAAGAAATAAAAAGAGCAGCTTCCATTGGGGGCTGCTCAATTTTAAGTGTTATCAGAATTGTTAAATATACATCCAGGTACCTCAAAGGTCCGGCCGTTAGCTGTTAAAGATATGGAACAGATTGCATCTCCGATAATGGTCCCATTGAGAAAATGAATATTTGATAGAGAAACGATGTCATTAAAAATCACTCCTGATGCTTCTCCTTGTGCAGATACAATTAATCCGATACCGCCGCCTGAAACAGGTTCATAGGTGGGTTCGTCGGGGACAACAGATCTAAAAACAAAGCTATTGTTTGGATTCGCATGATCTCCATAGAGAATGGAAATCGAACAGTTTTTGGAAGAACAATGACGATCACAAATACGTGCTGATACAGTAATCAAGCCGCTGGATGGAAATCGATCAATTAAGGTTTCAACTGGTACAGCTGCAGCGGACACAACTGCACTACAATTACAACTTTCCATAAAACACCTCTCATTAATCATTAATAATTATATATATGAAAGAGCTTGTCTCATCGATTGGACTGACGGGGAAATAAATATTCTAGGTTTAAAAAGTTTTAATAGTTTGAATGAAAGTTCCTTAATATGGGAAAATAGGGCTAGAGGTGATGAGTGAATGAGCAACTTAGTAGTAAAATTTGATTTACATACACATCATGACCGGTGTGGCCATGCGAGGGGGGGGATTCGGGATTATATAGAAGCTGCTATAGAAAAAGGATTGAATATCATCGGAATATCGGACCATACTCCGTATTTTTCAAGTAAAGAAGACCATCCCTTTCCTCACATTACGATGGCGACAAGTCAATTTCCTGAATATGTGAAGGAAGTCCTACAGTTGAAACAAACTTATTCTGGAAAAATAGAAGTTCTTTTAGGAATTGAAGCAGACTTCTTCCCGGAACATGTTGAAAACTATCGAGCCTATTTTGACCGTTATCCGTTTGATTACATTATTGGTTCTGTTCACCAAGTGGATGGAGTTAGTATTTTTAATAAAAACCGCTGGGAAAGGCTGAGTACTAAGGAAAGGATACGAACGAAAGAAAATTATTATTCTTTAATTGAACAATCCGCACGGAGTGGCATGTTTCAGATATTAGGGCATATTGACGCAATGAAGGGTTACTATCCAGAGTTTTCTAAGATCCAAACTGCAGCAGTAGAGCGGACCTTAAAGGTCATAGCAAAATGTGATATTGCCATTGAAATCAACACCTCAGGCAAAACAAAATATGTCGGTGGCTGGTATCCTGCGGATGACATCTTAGAAAGAGCACTATATCATGGAGTAAAAGTCACCTTCGGATCTGATGCTCATGACCCGCATCGAGTAGGAGACGAATTCGAAAACGTCCAGACTCGCCTAAGACAATTAGGCTACACAGAATGGGTTTACTTTAAAGGGCGGAAGAGATATGAAGTCAAGATTTAAATGGAGAAAATAAACGAAAAAATGTAATGGGTGGCTCCATTACATTTTTTCTTGATTCATTTTTTGACTATTGCTCTTAATAAGTAGATTCCACCGATGATTTACTGGGGAAAATTACTAGCCTTTTAATAAGATTGCTTTCGTATTTTTTCTAGTTTGATAATACATAAGTAAGAAAACAAATGCACTGCCTATTCTTAGGATTGAATTAAGTTCCATTGATTTTTGAATGCCTAGTCCTTCTAACAAGAAGATACCAATTTGGGGCGCAATGAAGGCGACAAATGATAGGAGTACGTTATAACTAGTGATGCAATACGTTCTCGTTTCGGAGGGTGATTGCTCCAACAAAAGGTTAAACAATAAGAGCACAACCCCGGAAATGAAAAATCCAGAAATGGCATTTACAATCGTTAAATAGTATAGATTGGTAGATAGTACCGTTAAAAATGGTACCAGTGCCATGCCTAGGGCAGCCCAAACGAGCATAAGTGTATTAGATTTTTGCTCTGCCCATCTTTTCCATAAAGGGAACGTGAAAATTTGGACCAATTGATTGGCAACCGAAAAAATACTAATCCAAAGGATCGTTGCCTCCGCAAATCTGACATTATAAATATTGAATATTCCCCAAGACATCTGCCAAGTGAAATTAAAGCATAAAGCTGCAATGAGAAACCATTTATACCCATGATCTTTAAAAATCGACCAATCCATTGATGATTTTTTCGTACTAGTGCTAGGTTGGCTTTTCTCTTTGTGTTTCATCAAGAAATAAACTTCCCCTAAACCAAAAAGGAGGGCTGTAAAAAATAACCACTGATAGGCGGTGGCATTGTTTGTTTGGTTTTTCATGATAATCCCAATCACAAGTGTTGAAACCATGCCTGCAATGGTCAATAACCGGTTTCGATCGCTAAAAAAGGCACCCCTTCGTTCGTCTTTTATCATTCCACTGATCAGTGTTTGCCACCCTATGTTAGAAACGGTGGCAGGTACATTCATGAAGGCAATGATGATGAGAAATGCCCATGCTTGGTAGGAAGAGGAAATATAAACAACACCAATGAGAAATAAAAATAACATGCGAGTCCATAATACAGCCATCGCTACCGTTTTTTTCTGTGTCTCTAATCGGTTTAACAAAATGGCAGCAGGGATCGTCATCAGGAGTGCAATTAACGGAGGAAGTGAACTAATCAGTCCAACTTGATAATTGGTCGCTCCGAGAATAGAGATAGCGAAAATGGGATAAAAGTTCCCTGCCAGGTTAACAGCAATGGTTGAAACCATTCCATGATAAATACTTATTTTTTCATTATATGTGCGCACGAAATTCACCAGTTTCTCAAGTAATCAATAACGCTAATATTATACTACGGTTTCCGAAATTTCTATATAATCCTTTTGTGAAATTTTTGTAATAAAAATTGATTCGGTAATCGAAATATTTTAAATGTAATAAAGTAAAAAATAAAGTATAATAAAGCTTTGCTTTTATATTTCAGTTTTATTAGGAGAATTTTAAATGAATCAAACTTTTACATTAAAGGAAAAGACAAAGCAAATCTTTATCATGTTAATTCCTATTTTAATCACACAACTTGGAATGTTCTCAATGGTGTTTTTTAATACAATTATGTCTGGTAAATACAGCTCTTCAGATCTTGCAGCGATTGCGATTGGTGCATCAATATGGAGCCCGGTATTTACAGGAATAAGTGGAATTTTGCTTGCAGTTTCACCAATAGCGGCTCAGCGTTTTGGGGAAAAGAGGAGCAGTGAAGTAGCTTCCGTTGTCCGACATGGACTATATCTTTCCTTTATGATCGCGATTGTGGTGATCGTGCTTGGATTTTTCTTTCTAAATCCACTTCTAGATAAAATGAACCTTCCAAGAGAAGTACATGAAACAGCTTTTGATTATTTGGTTGGTCTAAGCTATGGAATTCTTCCACTTTTCATTTTTAACGTGTTAAGATCGTTTATCTATGCATTAGGGAGGACACGGATAGTCATGTATATCCTACTTCTGTCTCTCCCTATTAATTTCTTTTTGAACTACGTGTTAATCTTTGGAAATTGGGGATTCCCGGAACTGGGCGGAGCAGGTGCTGGTTACGCAACCTCTGTCACATATTGGATGATAACGGGAATGACGATAGTCCTTGTTAAAACACAGGAACCTTTCTCTAGTTTTTCTGTTTTTGAGAATTTGAAAGCTTTCTCAGTGACAGAGTGTATGGAAATATTAAAAATAGGTGTACCAATGGGATTATCAACTTTCTTTGAAACGAGTATGTTTGCAGTCGTGACAATCCTTTTAAGTAAATTTAATGTGACCACGATTGCGGCCTATCAATCTGCATTAAACATTGTTTCTTTCCTATATATGATTCCAATTAGTATTTCTATGGCGCAAACGGTATTAGTTGGTTATGAGGTAGGTGCACGGAGGTACAAGGATGCAAAAAGCTATAGCTGGCTTGGAATTTATTTAGCTATTTTGTCTGCACTCATTACTGGCGTGTTAGTAGTTCTGTTCCGGTACCAAGTGGCAGGTCTTTACTCAAATGAAGTAGAAGTCATCAACTTAACAGCGCACTTCTTGATCTTTGCGTTATTCTTTCAAATTAGTGACGCCATTCAAGTCACAGCACAGGCAGCATTAAGAGGCTACAAAGATGTGAATCTTGCCTTTATTATGACGTTAATTGCCTACTGGTTAATTTGTCTGCCAGTGGGATATGGGCTGGCAAACTTTACGGACTTAGGAGCAACAGGCTATTGGCTAGGACTTACAGTCGGCTTGTTAGCGGCTGGAATTGCCCTTTCGTGGAGACTCCTCTACATCCAAAAACGAAAATTCATAGACACACAAAAAGTAGAAGCGGTATAAACAAAAAAGTTAATAATTACGAATGGATATGCGTCATGAGCGATTACTGCCATGGCGCATTTTTGTGTTTTTTTATTGGTCAGCCCAGGATATAAATTAATTTTTCCAAATATTTATTTTTTATATTTACATAAAACCTATTGGTATGGTAGGATTAATTCCAATAATATAAATATCTTATCAAGAGTGGCGGAGGGACTGGTCCTACAAAGCTCGACAACCTGCAAAACAAGGTGCTAATTCCAGCAAAATGGTATCCATTTGGGAGATAAGGCGTTAAACAATCGTGAGATGCCTTTCCCCTTTTTGGGAAGGCTTTTTTGATGAAAAAAGGAGGATTGTAGCTATGACTACATCGGTAACATATGAAAAGTGGAGTCAAATATCCGATACCTTCACGATTGAGGATAAAACAAAGGGAGCACTTTCGGTCCTTGAGTGGGCATACAGCTCATATCCGGAGGACCAAATTGTGTATGCATCCAGTTTTGGTGCAGAAGCGATTGTGTTAATCGATCTTATCCAGCAGGTAAAACCAGAAGCGCATATCGTTTTCTTGGATACCGGCTTACACTTTCCAGAAACATATGAGGTAATTAACAAAATCGAAGCGCGTTTTCCTTCATTAAAAATTGAGAGAAAGCTGCCAAAGTTAACTCTTGACGAACAGCGCGAGCAATATGGGTCAGCTCTTTGGAAAAGGGAGCCTAACCAATGCTGTAACATTCGTAAAGTAATTCCACTGAGAGAAACGTTGAGTGCTAAACTAGCTTGGATCTCAGGGCTACGCCGCGAACAATCACCGACAAGAGCGAATACGGAATTCCTGAATAAAGATGATAAGTTTCAAAATATTAAAATCTGTCCCCTCATTCACTGGACTTGGGACGAAGTTTGGGCCTATATCAAGGAAAAAGACCTCCCATACAATACATTGCATGATCAAAATTACCCGAGTATCGGCTGTTTCCCTTGTACACAGCCCGTTGCGGCAGATGGTGACTCACGTGCAGGACGCTGGGTAGGAAGTGGCAAGACGGAGTGTGGATTACACACATCCTAAAAGGGGGCTTGTGGTTTGCTCACAATTATTGCGGTAACAATAGGTTTATTTTTTGCCATTAATATCGGTGCCAGTGGTGCGGCAGCTTCGATGGGGATTTCTTACGGAGCAGGCGTGGTTAAAAAGAGACTGGCATTATTATTGTGTGGAATTACTGTATTCTTTGGTGCTTGGCTTGGCGGTGGTGAAGTGGTTAAAACCATTGGAAGTGGGATAGTCCCGACCAGCACCTTTACTGTTCCAATTGCGCTTATTGTATTAGCTTCTGCGGCATTATCGTTGTTCTTAGCCAATATATTCGGGATTCCACTCTCCACCAGTGAGGTTGCGGTTGGATCGGTTGTAGGGGCTGGAATTGTCTACCAATCCGTATTTGTTAGTAATTTGGTTTGGATAATGATGTTTTGGCTATTAACCCCTTTTGCAGCATTTTTGATTGCCATCCTTGCAGCAAAAGTTTTAAAAAATAAGACACTTAAACGCTTGATGGAGGCTCCAAAAGCAGTCCCTTACCTGTCCGTCCTTGTCGTCTTAATGGGTTTGTTTGAAGCCTTCTCAGCAGGGATGAACAATGTGGCCAATGCCGTTGGACCGCTTGTCGGTGCAGATATCATGTCCACGGGTGACGGTATCTTCTGGGGCGGGTTGTGTGTGGCATTAGGTGCCATTCTGCTAGGACACCGAGTCCTTGAGACAAATGGCAAGAAAATAACTACTCTGCGGCTTGAAGAGGGATGTGTTATCTCTGGAACAGGTGCGGCCATTGTCACGGCAGCTTCTGTATTCGGAATTCCTGTACCACTGACACAAATCACAACGTCTTCGATTATCGGTATTGGATTTGCCAAACACGGCAAATCAGTTTTAAAGAAAGGCATTGTTGTGCAACTGCTAACTGTTTGGATCGTGTCACCTGTTTTATCTATGGTGTTGTCCTATACACTCATCCAATTGCTAATTGAACATAATTTCTATCCAATCGTTGCAATGGCAGGGGTCTTGGTTTCTGTTTTCGGAGTGATGTCATTGATGAAAAGTTCACGTCAGCCGGTAGTAGATGTTGTGGAAGACTAGTATGATCGTTTTGCTAAATGAAATCTAAAATGAAAAATTAATGAAGAAGGGTTTGATTCTGTTGTCATTTTTACCAACACCTCATGGAGGTAAACTTATCCAAGCATTTGATCCAAACTATGATGTTACATCTATTGTAAAAGAAATTGAAATCGACGCGATTGCCTTGAGTGACCTGGAGTTAATCGGTGTTGGGTTATTTAGTCCGTTAACGGGTTTTCTGGGGAAAGCGGATTACGAAAATGTAGTGGAAAATATGCGTCTTGCAAACAATACCATTTGGTCAATTCCTGTAACCCTGCCTGTTTCCCATGAAACAGCTGCGACCCTAGAGGTTGGTGAAAAAAGTAAACTTGTTTTTAATAATGAGGTATACGGTGTTATCACTGTTTCAGAATGGTATGAACCAAATTTAGACAAAGAAGCGGTTGAAGTATATAAGACTTTAGAAACAGCTCACCCTGGTGTCAAGCGTTTGTATGAAAGAGGTCCCGTCTATGTTGCTGGGGAAATTACACTCGTTAAAAAACCAGAAAAAGGAGTCTTCAGTGATGTGTGGTTCGAACCAAAGGAAACTAGAGCATTGTTCGAAGCGAAGGGCTGGAAGACTGTAGTAGGCTTCCAAACGAGAAATCCCATTCACCGTGCCCATGAATATATTCAAAAAGCAGCTCTTGAAACAGTCGACGGTCTATTCGTTAATCCGCTGGTTGGCGAGACTAAGTCTGACGACATTCCGGCAGATGTTCGTTTAAAGAGCTATCGTGTTTTGCTAGAAAACTACTATCCTACTGAACGTGTTCAGCTTGGAGTTTACCCGGCAGCTATGAGATATGCAGGTCCAAGAGAAGCAATTTTCCATGCGATTGCCCGTAAAAACTTTGGCTGCACGCATTTCATTGTTGGTCGTGACCATGCCGGTGTGGGGAATTATTACGGGACGTATGATGCCCAGTTGATATTTAACGAATTCCCTGAAGGGGAGCTTGGCATTAAACCATTATTCTTTGAACATAGTTTCTATTGCACAAAATGTGAAGGAATGGCTTCGGATAAAACTTGCCCGCATAGCAACGAAGACCGAGTGATTCTTTCTGGAACAAAAGTAAGAGAATTACTTCGTGCAGGTGAGCTGCCACCATCTACTTTCAGCCGTAAAGAGGTTGTCGAAGTGCTGATTGAAGGCATGAAAGAAGAAAAGGCGACGGTCTAAGGAGGAGCAACAATGACGAAAGCAACGAATATTACATGGCATGCTAGTACCGTTACAAAATCCGATCGACATCGTCAAAATGGTCATGGAAGCGCCGTACTCTGGTTCACAGGACTTTCTGGTTCTGGTAAATCAACGATTGCGAATGCTGTATCAAGTGAACTGTATCGTAAGGGAATCAATGAGTATGTCTTAGATGGCGATAATATCCGTCATGGACTAAACAAGGATCTTGGTTTTTCAGATCATGACCGGACTGAAAATATTAGAAGAATTGGTGAAGTAGCGAAACTGTTTGTCGATAGTGGTGCTGTTGTGACCACAGCTTTCATTTCACCATTTCGTTCCGATCGTGACCAGGTCCGAGCAATTTTTCAAGAAGGAGAGTTTATTGAAGTTTTTGTGGACTGTCCGATTGAAGAGTGTGAAAAGCGTGATCCAAAGAAGTTATATGCTAAGGCACGTCGTGGAGAAATTAAGGATTTCACGGGGATTGATTCTCCATATGAAGCACCTGAAAATCCAGAAATTACTGTTCGTTCCGATTTATTAACAGTGGAAGAAGCAGTAAAACAAATTTTTAGTTACTTGCAAGAAAAGGATATTCTCTAATTTGAGTTTGTAAGAAAGGATGGTTGATCAATGGTTGGCAAGGTTTATTTAGTAGGTGCGGGTCCTGGAGATCCAGATTTAATCACAGTAAAAGGGTTACGCTGCCTGCAGCAAGCTGATGTCATCCTCTATGATCGGCTAGTAAATCCTGAACTTTTGGAGAATGCGAAAGAAGGAGCGCAACTTGTCTATTGCGGCAAGCTCCCACATTATCATACAATGAAGCAGGAGACGATCAACCATTTCTTAGTGAAATATGCCAAAAAGGGATATCAGGTAGTCCGTTTAAAAGGAGGAGATCCTTTTGTTTTCGGACGTGGCGGGGAAGAGGCGGAGGAATGTGCAAGGCATAATGTCCCATTTGAAATCGTTCCAGGTATTACCTCTGGAATAGCCGCTTCTGCGTATGCAGGTATTCCTGTAACCCATCGCAGTTTGAGTAAAAGCTTTGCTTTTATTACTGGTCATCAGGCCGGAGATGTTGAAGCTGAGCATCGGTGGGCTCATTTGGCACATGGCGTTGATACCATTTGTGTTTACATGGGGGTATCCCATCTTGCTACTATTACTAAGCACTTAATCCTAAATGGGAAATCACCACAGACGCCAATCGCACTAATCCATTGGGGAACATTAAGTGAACAAAGGACGGTAGTGGGAACACTTGAAAATATTGAAGATATGGTGAAAAAAGAACAGCTTACTAATCCGAGTATGATTGTAATTGGTGAGGTAGTCACCTTACACAAAAAATTGAATTGGTTTCAAGAAGAAATTGTACCAAATATACCAGTAGCCAACCGGTAATAGCAGAAGGGAGCACATTGAATGAAAGCAATTCTTTATATCGGCCATGGTACTCGCTCAAAAAAAGGGGCGGTCGAGATACGTGCTTTTATCGAAAGGGTTAAGGCACGAATTGATGTACCGATTCAGGAACTTAGCTTCCTTGAGTTGACAGAGCCGCTGATTGAAGAAGGCTTTGAATTATGTGTAGAACAAGGCGCAACGGAAATAGAGGTTGTTCCATTGTTTCTCTTAGCAGCAGGACATATTAAACGAGATATCCCAGAAGCTTTAGCGCCTTTACTTGCCCAATATCCTACTATTCCGGTAAAAATAAAGAATCCATTTGGTGTTCAAGAAGTTATTTTGGACGCAGTGGCTGAATTGATTAGGGATTCGGCAGGAGATGTATTCCCCAATGATCGTTTGTTAATCGTTGGTGTAGGAAGCAGCGACCCAGATATTCATGTGAATTTCGGTAAGATTGCTAGTGGAATTCGGGAGCGGCTTGAAGCTGAAAAGGTATCGGTTTGTTATTTTGCTGCAACAGAGCCAAGGCTGAGTGAGGGGCTAGAGACGATTTCTGAAGGAGTGGCCGGCAGAGTCATTGTCGTTCCTTATATGTTATTTTCCGGATTGCTGCTTGCAGAATTAAATAAAATCGTTCGCGCCCGCCAAAAGGAAGGTCAGAAGATCCTTTGCACCGCTCCTTTGAGCAATCATCAGGTTATTGAGGATATTGTGATTGAACGGGCAATTGGGGAGTAGAGTTAATTGGCTGGAGTGACCGAAGGCCGTTTGGAAATGTGTTTTGGGTCAATGCAGAGGAGCTGGAGTGACCGAGAGCCGATTTCAAAAAGCATTTGGGTAACTATAGAAGGTTTATAGTTACCGAGAACCGATTGGAAAAAGCATTTGGGTAACTATAGAGGGCTCATAGTGACCGAGAGTCGATGGGAAATGAGATTTGGGTAACTATAGACGGCTTATAGTGACCGAGAGTTGATGGGAAACGAGTTTTCGGTCACTATAAAGGGTTCATAGTGACCGAAAGCCAGATCCAAACGAGTTACCGGTAACTATAAAGTGTCCCACAATTATCAGAAATCAATAATAATAGAACAGCCACTTAAAAGAACAGTATCATAGGTTTATATTCCATAGTGAGGTGGATAATGTTGCAACTTCAGGTAGTAAACAGTCCGTTTAATCAGGAGCAGGCGGAACTCCTAAATCGTCTTTTACCTACTTTTACAGAATCACAAAAAGTGTGGTTAAGTGGGTATCTTGCAGGCGCGGCTTCACCATTAGCTTCCGTTCTAGGAGCACCGAACCAGCAAGCAGCATCAGAGGGGACTACTTCAAAAGAAGTAACCATTCTTTTTGGTTCACAGACTGGAAATGCTCAGGGGCTCGCAAAAAAGGCGAGCAAAACACTTGAAGGGAAAGGGTTCCACGTAACCGTCTCTTCTATGAGCGATTTTAAACCAAACAATCTAAAAAAAGTAAAAAACTTATTAGTCTTAGTGAGTACACATGGAGAAGGCGATCCACCGGATAATGCACTTACATTCCATGAATTTGTGCATGGTAAACGTGCTCCTAAGCTTGATGAACTGAACTTTTCTGTCTTATCTCTGGGAGATAGCTCTTATGAGTTTTTCTGCGAAACTGGTAAACAATTTGATGCCCGCCTAGAGGAACTAGGAGGTACCCGATTATATCCAAGATTTGACTGTGACTTAGATTATGATGAACCAGCAGCGGAATGGCTCCAGGGCGTGATTAGCAGCTTAGGTGAAGCGAAGGATGGTATACCTGCACTTACTCAGGTGACAGCTGCGCAAACAGTAGAATCAACTTATTCCAGAACCAATCCATTTAAAGCAGAAGTACTTGAAAATATTAATTTAAACGGCCGAGGCTCCAATAAAGAAACGAGACATCTTGAGTTATCGCTTGAAGGCTCTGGACTTTCCTTTGAACCTGGTGACAGTCTTGGGATATATCCAGAAAATGATCCAGCGCTTGTCGACCAATTTCTTGAGGAAATGAATTGGGATCCAAAAGAAAGCATAATGATTAATAAACAAGGTGAGGTTCGTGCGCTAAGAGATGCCCTCATCACGTACTATGAAATTACTACTTTATCAAAACCGCTACTTGAAAAAGCAGCGAAACTGTCAACAAATGACGAATTAAAAGAGCTCATCAATAATGGGGAAAAATTAAAGTCATATCTTGAGGGACGCGATTTACTCGATGTGGTTCGTGAATTCGGACCATGGAATAGTTCTCCTCAAGAGTTTGTCGCTATTCTTAGAAAACTGCCTGCACGATTATATTCGATTGCCAGCAGTTTATCCGCCAACCCAGATGAAGTTCATTTAACAATTGGTGCTGTTCGTTACCATGCACATGGTCGTGACCGCCAAGGTGTTTGTTCTATTTTTACCGCAGACAGATTACAAACTGGTGACAGCGTACCCATTTACATTCAGCACAATGATAACTTTAAACTCCCAGCTAATCCTGAAACCCCAATTATCATGGTTGGACCGGGTACTGGGGTTGCACCGTTCCGTTCCATTATGCAAGAGCGTGAGGAAACTGGTGCAGAAGGTAAGTCATGGATGTTCTTTGGAGACCAGCACTTTGTAACGGACTTCCTCTATCAAACAGAATGGCAAAAATGGCTTAAAGATGGTGTGTTAACAAAAATGGATGTTGCTTTTTCCCGAGATACAGCTGAAAAAGTCTATGTACAACACCGCATGCTTGAACAGAGCAAGGAATTATTCGAATGGTTACAAGAAGGTGCTCACCTTTATATTTGTGGTGATGAAAAACATATGGCACATGACGTTCATCAAACACTTATTCACATTATCGAAACAGAAGGCAGCATGAGCCGTGAAGAAGCAGAAGCGTACCTTACAGACATGCAACAGCAAAAACGATACCAACGCGATGTATACTAATCTAGTAGTGGAAGGAGTTTTTTCATAAATGGTGAAGCAAAAATTAACGGCACCTGAAGGCGCGCCAAGCGATGTCGAGCGTATTAAAATCGATAGTAACTATTTACGCGGAACATTAAAAGAAGTCATGCTCGACCGGATCAGTGCCGGAATTCCAGACGATGATAACCGCTTGATGAAACACCATGGCAGCTATTTGCAGGATGACCGTGATCTTCGCAATGAGCGTCAAAAGCAGAAACTAGAGCCAGCCTACCAGTTTATGCTCCGTGTTCGTATGCCTGGTGGTGTAGCTACCCCGGCTCAATGGCTGGTAATGGATGAATTAGCTGAGAAATATGGAAATGGTACATTAAAACTAACTACTCGGGAAACGTTCCAAATGCATGGCATATTGAAATGGAATATGAAAAGTACGATCCAGGAAATCCATGCTTCCCTTTTAGATACTATTGCTGCATGCGGAGATGTAAACCGTAATGTGATGTGCGCGTCAAATCCTTATGAGTCAGAAATCCATTCAGAAGTGTACGAATGGTCGAAGAAATTGAGCAATGACTTATTGCCACGAACAAGAGCGTATCATGAAATTTGGCTTGATGAAGAAAAAGTGGCAGGGACACCCGAAATAGAAGAAGTAGAACCAATGTACGGACCGCTTTATTTACCACGTAAATTTAAAATTGGAATTGCCGTACCTCCTTCCAACGATATCGATGTCTTTTCTCAGGACCTCGGATTAATTGCGATTGTAGAGGATGGAAAACTTGTTGGCTTTAACGTGGCAATTGGCGGCGGCATGGGTATGACTCATGGGGATAAAGAAACTTATCCACAGCTGGCAAAGGTAATTGGCTTCTGTAAGCCTGAACAAATATATGATGTTGCAGAAAAAACCATTACGATTCAACGTGATTATGGAAACCGTTCTGAACGTAAAAATGCTCGGTTCAAATACACGGTTGACCGCTTAGGGCTTGAAACAGTGAAGGAAGAACTAGAAGAGCGTCTTGGTTGGAAACTAAGTGCAGCAAAGCCTTATCATTTTGATCATAATGGCGATCGTTACGGCTGGGTGAAAGGAATTCGCGGAAAATGGCATTTAACACTGTTTGTTGAAGGTGGCCGTGTAGCGGATTACGATAATTATAAGTTAAAGACAGGCTTACGAGAGATTGCCAAAGTACATACTGGCGATATCCGTCTGACATCTAATCAGAATATAATCATTGCCAATGTAACTAGCCAGAAAAAGAAAAAAATCACCGAATTGATTGAACAATATGGTTTAACAGATGGTAACCATTATTCAGCACTCCGCCGCAGTTCTATTGCCTGTGTGGCGCTGCCTACGTGTGGATTAGCAATGGCGGAAGCAGAACGTTATTTGCCTCGTTTGATTGACAAAATCGATACGATTGTCGACGAAAATGGCCTTAGGAATAAAGAAATTACCATACGTATGACTGGATGTCCGAACGGATGTGCACGCCATGCACTAGGAGAAATTGGCTTCATCGGAAAAGCACCTGGCAAATACAACATGTATTTAGGAGCAGCCCATGATGGCAGCCGCTTAAGCAAAATGTATCGCGAAAATATCGGCGAGGAAGAAATTTTACGCGAACTAAATGTCATTCTTCCCCGTTACGCAAAAGAACGAAATAAAGACGAGCACTTTGGCGATTTCGTGATCCGTGCAGGAATTATCCAAGCTACGACAGATGGCACAAATTTTCATGCTTAAAGAGTGAAGAGACAGTAACCCTGTCTCTTTATTTTTGTGTATAAAATTCAGAAATTTTAAACTTCGTCTAGTTTTGTCATTTTTTAACTTGTTTTATCGAAACGATTTAATAGATTAAAATTGATGCTATAATTCATTTCATGACTATAAAATTAAAGCGCAACTAGATTATAAATATTGTTTAGAGGTGTGTTTTTGTTATGACGATAGTAGAGTTAGAAGAAGCAATTAATGTAAAAAGAGATGAAATGATTAAAATTGGTATGACCAAAGGACTAACTTGTGAAGAAACGGTTTTATGCAGCCAAGAACTCGATAAACTGCTTAATGACCATAGAAGGCTAAGAACAAACAGGAAACGGTCTCAAGCTACATTAATACTAGAAAGTCTACAGGCTTTTTTTCAGCACTTGCAAAAATTAATAGCACTACCATACAAATTTTTGCATCCTTTTAAAAGTAATAGATTCTCTTAACCTTAAAATGTATTCCAATAAAAGTAGGTTTAGACCCACCCATTCAACCAAGATGGGTCTTTTTTTTACATAAATATTTACGTTCGCTGAATCGTTGAGGTAGAGAAGTTTTTAACCATTTTCTGCAAGTTTCTATGTGCTTCTCTTAATTTAATGGTTTCTTCAATGATTTTTTGGAATCCTTCAATGTCTCTATCAGATGCATATAAAAGCGTCTTAGGTACACCTTCTGCAATTTGTTGGAGGGTAATATCCTGGCTCATGGCAATGACCACCTTTCAACTTTTTCGTTAGACTACTAATTCGTCTACTCTATTAGTTTTAGAAAGAGGGAAGTTATTCCTGCTATAACAGTAAAAAACTTATCTACATGTATCACCAGATTCCTTAAGAAAAAGTAACATTTTTGCAAATAACGACGGGATTCCAGCGCCAGTAGAAGTCATATGTAGAAAAATATTATGAGATTCTCAGATAAAAATAAATAGCTGATACAAAATTTTGTATCAGCTAAATGAAATCAAAGTTCCATACTTAAGTAGCGTTCCCCTGTATCTGGTGCGATACAAACCACTTTTTTTCCTGTACCTAACCGCTTTGCCACCTCAATGGCAGTATAAACTGCTGCAGCTGCGGATGGTCCAACAAATATACCTTCTTCTTTCGCTAAACGTTTAAACATATCAACCGCGATGTCATCAGAGATTTGAAAAATTTCATCATAAATATCTATGTTTAAAATAACTGGGACAAATCCAGGGCTTGTTCCAACCAATTTATGTGGACCAGGCTTACCCCCAGATAAAACAGGAGATCCCTTCGGCTCGACAACCCCTACAAAAAGTTCAGGCAGTAATTCCTTCAATTTCTCACCTGTACCAGTAATCGTTCCTCCCGTTCCAGCCGTCGCAACAAATGCATCAAGACGACCTTCCATCTGATTGTAGATTTCAATCGCTGTCGTGCTTCGATGGATGTCTGGGTTTGCTGCGTTTTCGAATTGCTGTGGAATAAAACTTCCAGGAATCGTTTTTTGCAATTCAAGCGCTTTTTCGATGGAGCCTGGCATTTTCTTTTCACTTGGGGTTAATACCACTTCTGCTCCGTATGCCTTCAATATATTAATACGCTCTTTGGTCATATTGTCGGGCATGATTAAAATGGCTTTATAGCCCCTTGCGGCAGCCGTCATCGCCAAACCAATTCCGGTATTGCCGCTGGTGGGTTCTATAATGGTATCTCCTGGTTTAATGAGTCCTTGTTCCTCAGCAGTTTTAATCATATTAAAAGCTGCCCGATCCTTCACACTTCCTGATGGGTTAAACATTTCAAGCTTGACATAAACCTCTGCAGCACCTTCTGGAACAAGCTTATTTAAGCGAACAATAGGTGTATCTCCAATTAAGTCGGTAATATTATTTACAACCTTCATATAAAAACTAACCTCCATAAAAAATCTTACTCTTATCTTATCAAAGGCGAGAGAAATTTGAAAATAAAGAAAGAAATCAAAGAAAATTTTTGAGAATGCTAGAATAATTGTTGACTTCCGTTTTGATTATAATATAATAAAACCAATAGTTTTACTTGGGATTAAAAAAGAGGTGAAGGCATTGTACTTAACGATAGAAGCTATCGAGAAAAGTTTTATTAATGATCGAAAAGAAAACGTGAAAGTTCTCGACAACATAAATTTACATGTTAAAAAAGGCAGCTTTGTTTCCATTGTCGGACCATCTGGCTGTGGTAAATCTACCTTACTTTACTTAGTTGCGGGTTTAGACAAAGCCGATAAAGGCGAAATCCGGGTCGATGGTAACTTAGTGACAAAACCAGGTCCTGAAAGGGTTGTTGTTTTTCAAGAAGCAGGGTTGTTTCCCTGGCTGACTGTCTTAGAAAATGTAACCTACGGACTTACATTGAAAAAGATGCCAAAAGAAGAGGCAAAAGCTAAGGCCCTTGATGTTTTAAAAATGGTCCACCTCAGCCGGTATGTTAATTCCTACCCACATGAGTTATCAGGGGGAATGAAACAGAGGGTGTCTATTGCAAGAGCGTTGGTGATGGAACCTGATATTCTATTAATGGATGAGCCCTTTTCAGCGCTTGATGAACAGACAAGAATGGTGCTGCATAAAGAGCTGCTCGAAATTTGGCGTAAGACGAAGGTAACGATTTTCTTTATCACCCACAATATAAGGGAAGCGGTCCTTCTTTCAGAAGAGGTAGTGGTTTTTGCTACACGTCCAGGACGAATTAAAGAAATTATCCCAGTTCCTACCATGAAGGATGGGGTTACACCTGATAGTATTACTGTGAATACGGAACAACGGATTTTATCCATATTACAGGAAGAAATCGAGAAAGTGTTGAAGGAGGAAATGGGTGATGACTACAGCTTTAAGACGGATCATCTTCATCGCGACGATAGCGGTGATATGGGAAGTCACATCTAGATTTTCCAGCCTTCCAGATTTTATGTTCCCAACCCTGTCTCAAGTATTAGAAACTCTTTTTAACGGGATTGTTAACGGTCAAATTACGCTTGCGATAGGTAAAAGTATGGGGCGTATTCTTCTTGGATTTACGATCGCTATCATTGTGGGACTCATATTAGGGTACTTCATCTGGCGATATAAACTTGTCGAGGACACTCTTGGTTTTGTTGTTACTGCTCTTCAATCGATTCCAAGTATTGTTTGGTTCCCGTTAGCGATTATCTGGTTTGGATTAAATGATTTTTCCATCTTGTTTATCGTAACGATCGGAGCAACGTGGACGATGACCGTGAATGCTACAAGCGGATTTAAGAACGTTCCGCAGCTTTATCAACGTGTTGCCAAAGTATATGGTTCAAGCGGATTTCATTTTTTACGGACCGTCATCCTGCCGGCTTCAGTTCCGCAAATTATTTCTGGCCTTAGGATTGCATGGGCATTCTCATGGCGCGCCTTGATGGCAGGAGAATTACTTGGTGGCGGGGGCGGACTAGGTCAGCTGCTTGAGATGGGTCGTTCACTTGGACAAATGGATTTAGTTATATCCGTCATGATTATCATTGCGATAATTGGGACCATTGTCGATAATGTTGTTTTCTCGAGACTTGAACGCAGTGTGGAAGTTAAATGGGGTATTAGAGCAAGATAGCAAGCTATTATTTTACGATTGGGAGAGAGAATTTATGTTAAAGAAATCCATGTTTTATCTGATTATGACGGCACTATTTATTGGATTATTAAGTGGGTGTGCGCAAGGTTCGAACGAAGAGGGGAGCGGTGACCCAAAAACAGTTAAAATTGGCTATTTTCCTAACTTAACGCATATTGCTACAATTGTTGCTCTGGAACAAGGTTATTTTGAAGAGGCTTTCGGTAAAGATGTAAAGATCGAAACCAAAACCGTAGCGAATGGCGGACTGTTTATGGAAGCTATGGCAACAAAGGCAATTGATGTTGGTACGGTTGGTCCAGGTCCATTACTTAACTTTTATGTGAAAAATAAAGAATATCACCTTATTTCTGGAGCAGTGAATGGTGGAGCGGTCCTAGTTGCTGCTGAACACAGCGGCGTAGAAAAGCTTGAAGATTTAGATGGTAAAAAAGTAGCCATCCCGGTAATTGGAAGTACTCAGGATGTAATGTTAAGAAAAGCGCTAAAAGAGGCTGGCTTAAAAGCAAAAACAAGTGGTGGTACAGTAGACTTATTCGCTGCAGCACCTGCTGATACGGCTTCATTATTTATCCAAAAGCAAGTAGACGCAGCAGCAACTCAAGAACCATGGGGCTATGTCATTGAAAATCAAGCAAACGGTAAACTGCTTCTTGACTGGGATGAGTTTGCTTGGGGTAAAGAGTCTACAAATACTGTAGTCGCTGCAAGAGCTGACTTTTTGAAAAATAAAGATCTTTCAAAGAAGTATATAGAGGCTCACAAGAAATCAGTGAAATTTATCCAGGATAATCCTGAAGAGAGTAAAGAAATTGTTATTAAGCATTTGAAAGATTTGACAGGTAAAGCATTAAATAAAGACGAAGTGGACGCAGCCTTCTCACGCCTTGCTGTAACGACAGATGTAAATGAAAAAGTGATTCAAGAAATGGCAGACATCAGCAAAGAAGCTGGCTATATCCCAAGCAGTGATATAAAAGGTATGATTGACTTATCACTTCTTAAATAAGCTTAGAAAGGTTTTGGACTCAATAACGAGTTCAAAACCTTTTTTTAAGGTAAAATAAGAGTAGAAATACATAGAGGAAGGAATGGGTAGAATGAAATCAACAATCACATGGCAAGGGGATATGGCTTTTTCAGGGACTACACCGTCAGGGCATGAATTAAGAATGGACGCCGCACCAGAAATTGGCGGGCAAAATAGCGGAGCAAGACCAACAGAGCTTCTTTTGTATTCACTAGCTGGTTGTACAGGAATTGATATTGTAATGATTTTGAAGAAGATGCGTTTGGAGCTAACCGGTTTTACGATGGAAATAGAGGGAATCAGAGCAGACACAGAACCAAAAAAATTTACGGATTTTCATATTCATTATTTAGTGGAAGGGGAATTGCCCGAAGAAAAGGTAGTCCGTGCCATCCAATTATCAAAAGACAAATACTGCTCGGTATCGCATTCCCTAAGTGCCAACATCGTAGCAAGCTATTCGATTAATGGAACGAAGGCTGATCAAACTTTATAAAGGCTGTTTTCGTAAAAGTAACAAAGTTTAAGAAAAGAGTCTGTAAAAAAGGATTCAGCTTTTTGCTGAATCCTTTAATTTTGTGTAATGCTCATAAAACACTTTAAAAAGTCTTTCGTCCCCACCTCTATCTGGATGAAGGGCTTTTAGTATTTTCTTGTATTCTTTTTTTATTATTTCCTTATCGTCCTCTGAATCTATGCCTACTAATGAGCCCATAGTAAGCGTTGGCGAATCGGTTAGAGTATACTCTGCTTTAAGCATTTTTTTTAGTGAACGATTTTTGGCTTGTTCAATTCGAATAGAAGTTTTTAGTTGCTCAATTTCCTCTTTATATTTTTGATTTTCATAAAATGTTTTTTTCCAATGATGAAAGTCTACCCCAAACTGCTTTATTTTGTTTTCAATCTTCTTTTCTACAATAAAAGAAGCTAAATCGGCAGGATTGATTGAGTACTCAAGGTTTAGATGCTTGGTTCTTCTAGCCTTAATTTTACCATCGAGAATCCAACGGATGACAACCTGTTCGCTATCTGTAATTCCTTCAGCTCTTAGCTGCTCCGTAACTTCTTTTACATTTAACATAGGATCAACTCATTCTTAATTTCGTCTACTGAACTCCTTATTCAATGTATCATATGTAAAAGTTTAAAGGTTTACAGGACTATGTAATTTTGATTAAAAATTCTTTTCGAAAAATTTCCCCTAGACGCACTGTACTCTAGGGGAGAATGATTAGCGATTATCCACTTTTTCTGGATAAAGATCATGGTTCATCAAACGGAAGTGGGCCATTTCTTCATACTTGGTTTCAGGCTTGCCATAATTACACCATGGATCGATGGAAATACCGCCCCGAGGAGTGAATTTCCCCCAGACTTCAATATAGCGGGGATCAAGAAGTTTAATTAAATCATTCATGATGATATTGACACAATCCTCGTGAAAATCACCATGATTTCTAAAGCTGAATAAATAAAGCTTCAGAGATTTGCTCTCGACAATCTTTTGATTTGGGATGTACGAAATGTACATCGTAGCAAAATCAGGCTGATGGGTAAGCGGGCATAAACTTGTGAATTCTGGACAGTTAAATTTTACAAAATAATCTCGGTCTGGATGTAGATTATCGACTGCCTCTAATACCTCGGGTGCGTATTCAAACGAGTATTGTGTATGTTGATTTCCTAATAGAGTTAAATCCTTTAAGCCTTCTTCATTGCTGCGTCCTGACATGTGAAACCCTCCAATAAATATGGTTCCCGATCATCTATACTAGGAGACGCTGAACAGCCATTTAAGGAAAAAACTAAAAGGATTACCAAACAAAAAGCCATGTCCGGTATGGACATGGCATAGTGTCATGAATCCATAGTTTTTTATAGAGGGTGTCAGCTATGAACCTCTCCCGCTTTAAGTTCGGGTTATATCTTCTCCATATACTAAAGAACACTTTGCAAAACGTCAATCAAAAAATAGTGGAAAGAAAATAGTTTAGATTGGAAATCCAATCCCGGTACAGCAGGATTGGATGGGATTCTATAATCCTTATAAGTTTTTCTTATTACCATTATAGAATTCTGATATTTCGAACTATTATGTAATTAGTATATAGTAATTAATAATAATAGGAGAAAGTCTTATAGAGATAACGAAGATTTTGAAAATGCTTTTATACATCTTCATTAATTGTGAAGGAATGGGGGAGAGAAATGCAACTGGTTATAGACGGGATTTCTAAAAGTTTTGAAAATAAGGGCCGGCAAACTGTAGCTCTAGAAGGAATAGATTTAATAGTAGAAAAAGAAGAGTTTGTAGCGATTGTTGGGCCAAGTGGATGTGGAAAATCAACCTTATTGAATATTATTGCAGGACTAACATCTCCTACAGCTGGTGAAGTATATTTTGAAAGAAATGATGAAGAGACAAATTTACCGAAAATTTCAATCGTTTTTCAGGAAGCTGGGTTAATGCCGTGGCGCACAGTTAAAGAAAACATAAATCTAGGTTTAGAAAAAATGAAGATTAGTGGAGTAGAAAAACAAAAAAGAATTGAAAAATATATAAAAATGGTTGGATTAGAAGGTTTTGAAGATGCCTATCCACATCAATTATCTGGAGGAATGAAGCAACGAGTGGGCATAGCTAGAGCCCTGACAACGAAACCAGATTTATTGTTAATGGACGAACCATTATCAGCATTAGATGCCCAAACAAGAATGGTTATGCAAGAAGAACTCTTGAATATATGGAATCAAGAAAAGCACCGTACGATTTATGTAACCCATAATATCGAAGAAGCAGTTTATTTAGCTGATAAAATCCTTGTACTATCCCGCCGCCCTGGTCGGATTAAATCTATCATCCAAATTGACTTACCTAAAAATAGTAGAAAAGAACATCAGCTTGAACTTCTGAATTATCGTGAAACCATTTGGAATTTGATAAAAGATGACGCACAGCAGGCGATAAAGGAGGATATCAATGCTTGAAAAATTAGCAAATGTTGATCCTGCAAAAGTGCCAATTAAGGTCCATCCTTTTAATCAAGATTCAAAAATTATCATAAAAAATAAGGCTGCATTTTTAGATAAGAAAATCCCTAACTATGTTTCAGTATTAGGAGTTATCGGGCTTTTAATTCTATGGCAAATTGTTTCAAAGTCTGGTTTAGTAAATGAATTTACATTACCAGCCCCAACTACAGTATTATCCACAGCTTGGGAGTTAATTGCTAGTGGGTTACTTTGGCCTGAAGTTTCGGCAAGTTTGTATCGCATTGTTATGGGGTATGCAATTGGCTGTATTTTAGGAATAGCAATAGGAATTGTTTTAGGCTTTTCTAAGTTGGGAGAAAAATTAGGAATGCCGGTCATTAATATTTTGTATCCTATTCCGAAAATTGCTATTTTACCTTTAATTATGTTATGGCTTGGAATCGGAGAAATTTCAAAAATCACGGTTATCTCTTTAGCGGTATTTTTCCCAATGATTTACAACACTTATACAGGAGTTACTCAAACGAATCGACTATTAATAAATGTTGCCATAACATTCGGTGCAACAAAATTTGATCTGATAAAAAAGGTTATATTCCCAAGTGCGTTGCCTATGATATTTGCAGCAATGAGAATATCAGCAGGTGTCTCTCTATTAATACTAGTTTCAGCCGAAATGATTGCAGCGCAGCATGGTATTGGGGCATTTATTTTAAAAAATGCAGATTTACTTGTTATCTCTAAAGTGTTGGTAGGGGTATTCGTTCTTTGTATTATTGGAGCGCTATTTAATTATATTTTGGCAATGTTAGAAGGTAAATTTGTACATTGGAAGTCATAAAAGAGAATGGGGATGGTGAATTTATGAAAAAATTGTTGTATGTAATGTTGTTGGGAGCCATTATGTTTGTATTGGTGGCATGTGGAAAAGAAGCTGCACCAACAAATTCTTCGAATGATGATTCAAAAGATTCAAAGGAAGTTGAATTGGTTAAAGTTGGATCGTTAGGTAATTTAAGTAATGCCTCCATGTATATAGGGGATGAAATTGGTATCTTTCAAAAATACGGCGTTGATTTGCAGTTTGAAAGTTTTAAAGGAGTACAGCCAATGTCTATTGCTGTCCAAACCAATGAGGTAGATGTGGGTACAGGTGCTTTTACTGCAGGTTTATTTAATCTTTTAATGGAAGGCAATTCACCAATCCGTATTGTTGCTGATGGCTCTCAAGAAAGAAAGGGTTATGACTCGACTGCCTTAATTGTAACAAAAGAATTATATGATAGCGGTGTTACTACGATCGAAGGTTTAAAAGGGAAAAAAGTAGGGATTACCCAAAATGGTGCTTCTGTCCATTATATGCTTGGTAAATCACTTGAATCTGGTGGATTATCATACAAAGATGTTGAGGTAACTCCATTGGGTTCTTTAGGTAATATTGCAGCAGCTCTTGAAAGTAAACAAATTGATGCAGCGACATTGCCAAGTACGCTAGTGGCGAAATTAGTAGCAAATGACCACGTTAAAGTAATTGCATATGTTGGTGATATCCTTGAAATGCAGGCTGCGGGAGTTTATTTTTCAGGGAAATTTATGGAAAACAAGGATTTAGCGGTTAAATACCTTGCAGGATATATTGAGTCTGCTAGATATTACTTTAATAATGTCCTCAAGGCTCAGGATACAAATTCAGCAGATTATAATCGGGATATCGAAATTTTAGCAAAGCAAACTTCAATACCGAAAGAAGCAGTAGGTAAAAATTTAAATTATATTGATGAAAATGCAAAGCTTTGGAGTGAAGATTTGAAGACTTGGTCAGATTGGTATCTGGAGAATAAACTGATCGAAACTCCTCTTGATATTGAAAAGGTAGTAGATAAAGAGTTATATGATGAAGCACTAAAATTAGTCGATAAGAAATAAAAGTAAGCCAATTTAGATAATGAGTGATCACTATCTAAATTGGCTTTTCTTTTTGTTTTAACCTTTTCTTTTTAAAAATAAATTTTAGCACCGGGGGAACGGCAAAAAAGATAAATATAAGCCGGAACAACTGGAATCCTGTGACCATTGCTAAATCAGCATGGACTTCGTGTGCGAGAATCGCCATTTGGTCTGCCCCGCCAGGTGAAAGGCTTAAAATGCTAGTAGAAGGTGTAATCTCATAATAATGGACAAGCAGCATACTTAACCCTACTGAAAATAAAACCATGACTAGCCCACTGATAATAGCTAGTGTCAGTATTTTTGTTTTATGTTGAAGTTTTTCAGGTTTTAGCAGTAAGCCTATGTAGGCACCGATCATAAATTGCGAAAGATCTAACATAAAATTTGGAATTTCAGGACCATGTAGACCGGATAGAGTTAGAATAGCTGCCCCTGTGATGGGACCTAACAAAAAAGGTGTAGGAGATTTAAGCTTTTTTCCTAAGAAAGCACAAATAACACAAACTACTGCAAACAAAAGAATGGTTAGAGAAAATGGAGCTTGAACAGCCTTATTAGTTAATTCAAGAGTAGATTGTGCTGATGTGTTTTTAAAAAATGGTCCATAAATAAGAAAGGGAACCAGAAATATAATCATAATCACACGTGTGACTTGGAGGAAGGTGACGATGGTCATATTGATTCCTTTCATCTCTTCGGAAAAGGTAATCATTTGGGAAAGTCCACCAGGTATACTGCCCACCAGAATGGTTGGATAATCAACACCTGAAAGCTTGGAAACGAAAAAGGCAATCCCTGCACAAAAAGAAATAAGAACAACGGTCAAGAGCAGCATGAGGGGGAGTTTTCCTGCTATAAGGATAACAGCCTCTTTTGTAAAAGATAAGCCAATAGAATACCCCAAAATAATCAATCCAGCATCGCGAATTTGAATCGGCCAGTAAACCTTTATAGCTCGAAATCGGGAGCCGATTAAGACAGCCGTCATTGGTCCAAGTAGCCATGGGATGGGAATGGTTAATAATGTAAACACTACACCACCTATAAAGGTGAGTAACAGTGAAATAAAAAAGCGTGTTTTTTTATCCTCTAGATCCATTCAATAGCACGCCCTCTAACTTGTTTTCTTTCATCATATCAAATAATAGTAATGGTCACATTACTAAAGTGACCATTAAAAGTAATACATTTCCTTATCATTTATTAAGTATAGATAATATTTGAATGAAGAGTTGGTAAATTCGTGAGGGTTCGACAACATCGAAAGGTACAATTATTTAAAATCAGATGTGGAGCTAGCAGCAAATAAAATGGGAGGTATCTGTGGATGAAGAATATACTGCGTAACGCAGTCCAACAAAGAAGGCAAGTTCTTATAGATAAACTGCTTAAAATCGGTGTGTTTAAAAAAGAAGATCGACATTTTTATGAATGGACGTTAAGTGATTTAGAGGAAGAGAATAAATTCATCGAGACCCATGGTTTTGATTCAACAAAGGGAAAGCTAAATCAAGAAAATCAGTACTTACAATAATATGTCTGTTTTTACCCAAGTACTTAATAAAGCATAGAAAAAAGCCGGTTACCAAGCCGGCTTTTTCGTCTATATTTTATTGTTTGTTTTCAAGACCTAACTCAACTCGATCGGATGCCATCGGAGGCTGTTCCAACCATTTATGATTAATCATGATATTGGCCCCATCCTCTGAATACAATTGGACTTCTAAAGATAGTCTGTTATACATAACTCCTAAATCCACCCGTGGACTTTGTGCGATGCCGGTTCCATAATAGCCGATACTTAATGAAATTAATCCGGAGGTAAAAAACATTAACAGTTTATCGGAAAAGGTGTACGATGTGCTTGTCGTTACTTCTGCGGATAAACTAGCCGGGACGGGGAGATCACATTCCGCTAATTTAGACCCGAAAAGTTTAATATGTTTTTTGCCAATGTCGATCCCTCTATGTAAAAATTGGATAACTTCTTTGTCCTTCGCTACCTGACTAAATCCTATCAGAGTAGCCACTCCTAAAATATTTCGCTGGATGTTTGCATATAGATTAGATACTTCTGCGACGATTAATGGTCTTTTTACACCAACAACATCAAATAAAAAGGCTTGCTGATTGACAAATTCAGCCTTCACGTAAGGTATATTGGGAGATCGGACAAAAAGCCCTTTTGACAATAATACTTCCTTTGAGACTTTGTGCAATTGCATGGTTTCCGTGAGACATTCCATATAATAATCGGCAATGTCAGCTCGTACAGCCGCTGCAACAGCCGCTGAATAATTTGTAAGCCCAATTATAGCCATCTGATAAATAAAATGAAGAACGTAGCTGTCTGAGAATAATTTTGGAGCCGTTAAATCTATGTCATCTTCTAATTTAAAACCATAAGGGATTGCAAAGTTCTCCGCTTTAAAAGTTACAGTTAATTTTTCAATATTTTTGTTTGATAATTGTAGAGCAAATTCAATAACGGATTTAATTTCTGGATCTTCAGCTTTTTCTAAAAAATAGGTAAGCACACAGATACTTCCGCTGTCATTCAAATATTGTGACCAAAGCATTGCTAGTTCGGATGAGGTGATTTTTACCATTCGATCCTTCACAATTATATAACCTCCTTCAGCTAATTCTCTCTATAACAATCATTTCCATTACAAAAAGATAATATGTGAAGAGAATGGGAGGTTATTTTAATGGAATGATTTCATTTACATTTAAATATTAGTTAAAATAGGTGTTTTTCCTTGAAAACCTTCAAAACGGGAGGGGTTACATTGAAAGTTGATTACCATCATACTTTTGGTTTACCACGAAAAATGGTTTGGAAATACATCAAGGATGAAAAGGTTTTAGGAAACGCCATACCTAACTGCAAAACCTTAGTCCAAAGCTCAAACGGAGTATATTTAGCACAAATTGATGTACAATTCGGTCCAATTAAAGATGTGTTTGAACTAGAGGTGAGAGTGGAAAAAGAAAAGACACCTTCATATTTTCATCTGTCCTTAAGAGGTAAGGGCACCCTAGGTGAGTTCTCTGGAACCGTAGATGCGTTTTTAAATGATCATCAAGGAAGCTGCAAACTTCAAATCATTGCCGATGTAGAGGTAACTGGTGCACTAGCTGGGGCTGCACAGCGTGTCATAAACGGTGGGGCAAACAAGGGAATTGAGAAGTTTTTTTTAAACCTCGAGATCGAAATGAAGAGAAGTCTTTATATTAGTCGAAAAGGACGTAAAGCGTAAAAGGCATGAAAATAAGCAACGTTGAACGCTAACGTTGCTTTCGCTTAATCTAAGTTAATCATGCTCCGGATAATTCGCTAATTCTTTTATTCCTAAAACCCAATCTTTAAAATTATTATACTTAGTAGAGTCGAACCCAAAGTGGTCCTTTATTAACCGAATTGACTCTTTTTCCTTCTCATGAACAATTCCATCCGAGTAAACGAGTTGAAGAATTTCTGTTAAGACAATATTTTTAGAACGTTCATTTTTGAATATCTTCAGAATCTCGTCAATAGCCATTCCCTTAAATGAATAATCCCCTAGATCCATTTCCTTTTGATACTTAACAATCACAGGATGTTCGTATACTGAAATATTCCCATCTACTTTGGCCATTAATAAGGCTAATTCAAGAAATGCCTCTTTCTCTTCTTTTTGAAGCTCTGTTAAGAACATTACGTATAGCTCCTTCTTTCGTTATTGTATATCTATAGTGGATACAATAATCACAAGTTCTATAAGTCATAGTACCAATAATAAATATCATTTGTCTATTTATTATTGGTGAAAAAAGGAATAGTATGGCTTTACAGAGAATAGGATATTGAAAGAGACAAATTTGGAACCATAATCCTATATACAGACCAGGTTTATTGATATTAAAATTGATTTAAGGATTCTTAGTTTAAGAGTAAGGAAGTAGTGATATTAATATCATTGTTTACTTGTTAGCCTTTAGGCTAATTTTTTTTTGAAATTGGAGGTATCACCAAGTAAAATGACACGAATGGAAAGACACGAGCGAAGAAAAGCATTTAAAGGGGATTGGACACAGTTTTTTTCAAGGGGTTTAGGGAAGAAAGTATTAATTGCAGGAATCGTTTCTCTATTAACTTGTTTCCTTATTGTTAATATCTTTATTTGGACGAGTAATGTTAGTAAATTGAATAAGCCTGCACCACAGCCGACAATTATTTATGACCAAGATGGAGAGATTGCGAGTAAGATTTCCAATTCCAAAATTGAAGGAGTTGGGATAAAACAGATTCCTAAGGAAGTCATACATGCGGTGGTCGCAACGGAAGACCAACGTTTTTATAAACATAATGGCATTAATTATTTTGCGATTACAAAGGCGTTTTTCAAAAATATAATCTCTGGTGAGATTGTAGCGGGTGGTAGTACCATTACACAGCAGCTGGCCAAGAATGCGTTTTTGACACATGAACGGACGTATACACGAAAGATCAAAGAGCTAATTATTACGAAGAAAATTGAACGTACCTATTCGAAAGACGAAATAATGGAGAAGTATTTAAATCAAATATATTTTGGTGAGGGAGCTTGGGGAATTCAGCGTGCTGCTAAAACCTACTTCGGTAAAGAGGCAAGCGAATTAACCTTAAGTGAGTCGGCCATGCTCGCTGGGTTAATTAAAGCCCCTTCGACACTCTCTCCTATTAAAAATATGGAAAAGGCAGTCGAGCGCCGCGATCTTGTATTATTCTTGATGGAACAGGAAGGGTACATTAGTAAAAGTGAGAAGGAACAAGCAAAGCAAGAGGAAATGGTATTACAAGAAGAAATGCTGGATGACGATTACGCTGGCAAATACCCATATTATGTAGACCACATTATGGATGAGGCAATGAAGAAATATAAACTAACAAAGAACGAGATTCTTTCAGGTGGTCTTCGTATCTTTACTGAATTAAATCCTACAATTCAAAATGCGACCGAAGAAGTATATCAAAATGACAATCTTTTCCCAGCGAGCCAGCCAGACCAGCTGCTCCAAAGTGGGGCTATTTTTATTAACCCTGAAAATGGCGGGATAGAAGGACTTGTTGGCGGGAGAGGGGAGCATACCTTCTTAGGTTTTAACCGGGCGACCCAATTAATAAGACAGCCTGGTTCAACGATGAAGCCTTTGGCTGTATATACGCCTGCACTTGAACAGGGCTATGAAGTATTTGATTTGTTAGAGGATAAACCGCTTAATTTTGGAGGATATCAGCCAAAGAACTATGATAAGCAATACCGCGGACAAGTGACAATGTATTCTGCGGTAGTGAACTCGTACAATATTCCTCCAGTCTGGCTCTTAAATCAAATAGGATTGGAAAAGGGAACGGAGTCGATTGCGCGTTTCGGTATTCCGTTACAAAAGGAAGACCATTCGCTTGGGATTGCGCTCGGAGGGATGAATGAAGGAACATCACCATTATTAATGGCACAAGCCTACTCAACATTTGCAAATAATGGAGCAAGAGAAGAAGCGCATGCTATCCAAAAAATTGAGGATATGGAAGGTAAGGTAATAGCGAAATGGAAGGGTAAAACGACTCAAGTTACGGAACCAGAAGTTGCTCAGAAAATGACCTTTATGCTAAAAGGTGTGGTCGATGAAGGAACGGGCAAAAAGGCATACATGGATGGCTTTGATATAGCTGGTAAAACTGGATCAACTCAGCTCCCCTTTGCCAACGACGGTGGAACAAAGGATCATTGGTTTGTCGGTTACACCCCAAACCTTGTCGGAGCGGTTTGGCTAGGCTATGATCATACAGATGAAAACCACTATTTATCGACATCAAGTGGTGGGACCACGCCCGTCATTTTTAAAGAAATTCTTACTAGATCAAAATCCGAGCTTACAGATGAAAAATTCGCCTTAACAAGCATTGAGAAAAAATACAAGGGCGAACTTAAGAAGATAAAGGAAAAAGAAAAGAAGGCTGAAAAGGAAAAAGAAAAAGCTGAAAAGGAAAAAGAAAAGAAGGCTGAAAAGGAAAAAGAAAAAGCCGAAAAGGAAATAGAAAAGGAGAACAAAAAGAAAGGAAAGGAGAAAAAAGAAAAAAATAAGGACAAAAAGGATAACAAAGATAAAGATGAAAATGATGATTAAGAAAGAAGCTCGTATCTGCCAAAAAGATACGAGCTTCTTTTAACTTACCTTAATCAATAACAACATCAAAAATCTATACTTAATAAGACAAAAAAGGGAAAATTCGGTTATAATGCGAATATCAAAGTAAATTGATGAAAAGGCGTTTTTTAGAGATACCTTTTGAGCGAGATACAATGAAAATAACTTATTAAAATAAACAGACGAAAAGACAGGAGTGCTAGACGTGATTCAAACCTTACATATTTTAAATGGACAAGCCATGTATGACTTTTTCAAAAAGACACGTTTTCTCGAGCAGGAGAATATGATTCCGTTTAACGAAGCAATGAGTTTTGGAGACGTGAGGGGTGAGCTATTTTCACAAGAATTCATCGAAAATAGAGCAAATGTTCATCATGTTACGATTGAGCAATATACTTTAAACACGTTAAAACCATTAGAACCACTCTTAAATGGAGATTTTGCTAAACTAGAATTATGGTTTGATGCGGATATGTTTTGTCAAATCAATGTACTCACTATCCTAGCTTGGCTTGATAAAACGGGTTACACCAATTCTGTTAATCTGCATATTGTTGGTGATGAGTTTAAACCTATAGAATATTTTACACTGAACGCAGCAGGCTATGATGATTTATACAAACAGGTTATCATTCATAAAAATATCCCTCACACAATTAATCCAGTTCCTTTAAAAAAAGGGATTGAACGATATCTTCATTATCTAAAGGAAGAGAGTGAGCTTATCAACTATATTAAAGAGTACAAAAATATGCCAGAAAGAGAGCTTGTGACTGCATTAATCAAAAATTTCACAGAATATGGCCTAGGGGACGTGCAATACCTCGAACTCATTAATTCTGTACGCGAAAAAACTTTATAGAAGCCAGTATCGATGAACCAATTAATGGAATGAGGAGTGTTGAGGATGTTATCAAAAAAAGAAATAAATGATATAAAAACGCTTCAGGAAATTTGTGAGAAGGATGGAAGTCTTCAATTAAAGCTTAATTTTGACATGCTTGAAACTAGGTCCGATAATCACAAGGAGGATTTTTTTCATTATGAGGAAGGCAAGCTGGCTGGATTTCTTGGAAGCTATTATTTTGGAAATAAGGTAGAGATTTGTGGGATGGTTAACCCCGGCTACCGTAGAAGGGGAATATTTACTAAACTGCTAGATTTGGCACTGGAAGAGGCCAAAAAACGCGAAGTGAGGACCGTTTTATTAAATGCACCTACAGAATCCCAATCCGCCAAGGAGTTTTTAAGGAATATCCCTTGTAGCTTGACGATGGTAGAACATCAAATGAAATGGCATAAAATTGAATTGATTGAAGACCCTACGATCATAGTAAGACCTTCCTTTTCTGAGGAAGATTTGGAAGCGGAAATTCAACTAGATGTTCAGTGCTTTGGGTTAAATGAAAAGGAAGCACGGCAGTATAAGCTAGAAACCAAAGATCTTAAGACGGATCGAAGACTCATAATTGAAACAGGCGGAAAAATTGCAGGGAAAATGAGATTGTCAGAAATGAATGGAGAATCGTGGATTTATGGTTTTGCTATTTTTCCGGAACTCCAAGGAAAAGGGATAGGGAGAAAAGCGTTATCAAAAGTGGTAAATATAGAGAATGATAAAGGATTGTCTATTTTTCTAGAGGTCGAAGCAGTAAATTCCCTTGCCTTGAAACTCTATGAGTCATGTGGATTTAGAAGCTATCATTCCCAAGATTACTATAAAGTAACATATTAAAAAGAGGGGATTCTTCCCCTCTTTTTAATATGTTATGTTTCTGATAGAAAATTAAAGACAATTGTAAACGTTTGCAGTATAATAATAGTAAGAAGTAGGAAAGGGGAAATAAACATGGAACTTTTATTAAGTCAATGTGAACATAACCAGTCAGAAGAACCTTCTGAAGAGTGTGCCCCAAATAAAGAAAATGATGAAAATTTAGATCTCTATGAATATGACTATAATAAGAGAATTTGGTTTTAATACAGATATTACTTTAAATTAGTAAGGGAGAGCCGTCTATCAAAGATGGCTTTTCTTTGTTAATGTGTGGCAGAACTTGATACTTGTTATCAGATTTTAAATAACTTATAATAATCAGATAATAAGATTTTTAATCCACATATAGGGTTAATATACAACGATTTGGTTATAAGTGTGACGGAAAAGGTGTGACTTTGTGAAGTTCCTCACCTTTTTTGCTAAATTCCAGGGGAAAAGGTTGATAAAAATGAACAACAAGGAAACTAATACAGATGTTATTTTAATTGGTGCCGGGATCATGAGTGCCACTTTAGGAACACTCTTGAAAGAATTAAATCCGGAATGGGAAATTACAGTTTTTGAGAAGCTCTCAAACGCCGGAGAAGAAAGTTCTAACGAATGGAATAATGCGGGAACAGGGCATGCTGCATTGTGTGAACTTAATTATACGGTGGAAAAACCAGATGGATCAATTGATATTAGTAAAGCTATTAAAATTAATGAACAGTTTCAGCTTTCTATGCAATTTTGGTCTTACCTTGTAAAAAGCAAGCTGATTCATAATCCACAGGACTTTATTAGACAATTGCCACATATGAGTCTAGTCCTTGGTGAGGAAAATGTGTCCTTTTTACAGAAACGTTTTGAAGCGCTGTCAAACAATCCTCTTTTCAAAGGAATGGAATTTTCTAATGATCCAAAAATACTAATGGAATGGATTCCGCTTATTATGCAAGACCGTTCATGGAATGAACCTATAGCGGCAACAAAAAGCGAATCTGGAACGGATGTCAACTTTGGTGCATTAACACGAATGTTGTTTGACTACTTAGAGAATAAAGATGTAAAAATAAACTATAATCATAGTGTAAATGATATTAAACGTATGAATGACGGCATGTGGGAATTAAAAGTGCAGAATCAGTTTAGTGGAACTGTCAAACACCATAAGGCAAAATTTGTTTTTATCGGTGGCGGGGGTGGAAGTCTACATTTATTGCAAAAATCTGGTATTCCTGAAGGAAAACATATTGGAGGTTTTCCTGTAAGTGGTATTTTTATGGTTTGTAATAATCCGGATATTGTGGAGCAGCATCATGCCAAGGTATACGGAAAAGCAAAGGTGGGGGCTCCGCCAATGTCCGTTCCACATCTAGATACAAGGTATATCAACAATAGAAAATCGTTATTATTTGGTCCATTTGCTGGCTTTTCACCAAAATTCTTAAAAACAGGTTCTTTGTTTGACTTAGTCACTTCTGTCAAACCAAATAATGTCTTAACGATGTTGGCAGCAGGTGCAAAAGAGTTCCCATTGACAAAATACTTGATTCAGCAAGTATCGTTATCAAAAGAGCAACGTATGGAAGAGTTACGTGAGTTTATCCCGGATGCTAAAATCGAGGATTGGGATTTAGTAGTAGCAGGACAACGGGTACAAGTTATCAAAGATACGAAAGCTGGAAAAGGAACGCTTCAATTTGGTACAGAAGTGATTACAGCCGCTGATGGATCCATTGCAGCATTACTAGGCGCATCACCGGGCGCTTCTACGGCTGTTCATGTTATGCTGGAAGTAATCAAAAAATGCTTTCCGCACAATATGAAAGAGTGGGAACCAAAAATAAAAGAAATGATTGCTTCTTATGGTGTATCACTAATGGAAAATCCAGAACTGCTACAGGAAGTTCATGCTTCAACCGCACAGATACTTGGTTTAGCAGAAAAAGAGATGGTTTTTAATTAATACTAATTTCATTAAAGAACCTTTTATCCACTTTTGGATTGAAGGTTTTTTTTTGTTAAAGATAGAGTTAATGCCGTACAAAGAAAACCTTCCAATAGGATAAGTACTGTACAAAACGTAAAAATTATTAGAAAATGAAGTATTCTTATAAATTTTTAAATGTATTACAAAATGAACGAATGTGATAAGAAGGAATGAAGATGGTAAATAAAACAGAAAAAATAAAAATTTTAATAAAAGAATTAGCTGATATTAATTTGGCATTAAATGCTTCAACCATTGTAGCTATTACTGATAACAGAGGAACGATTACATTTGTAAATGATAAATTTTGTGAATTATCTATGTATAATGAAAATGAGCTGATTGGACAAAATCATCGGATGTTAAAATCGGGGTACCATTCCAAAGAATTCTTTAGTGCCATGTGGAAAACCATAAGCAGTGGGGAAATATGGAAGGGTGAAATTCGAAATAAAGCCAAAGATGGTAGTTTTTACTGGGTAGACACAACGATCGTTCCATTTATGAACGAGCAAGGACAACCTTATCAATATGTTAGTATTAGAACGGATATAACAAAGAGAGTAAAGATGGAAAGTGAATTGCAAGAAGCAATGAAACGTGATTTTATTCATACCGTGCAAAACCTCCAAAGAGAGCTTCAAGAAAATCAGCAACATTATCAATCTCTTTTTGAGCATAGTCATGATTTTGTTTTTACCTATGATAAGTCTGGTAAAGTCATCAATATGAATCCAAGAGCCATAGAAATATTTGGGCGTATAAATGAAACGAAACATAAAGAAATGATTGTTAAAGAATATTTGGATATACGGAAACTCTATTTTGAAAGGGCAGTTCAAGGAACTCCTCAAAATTTCGAATTAGAAATGATAAATAAGAATGGAGAGAGGCTCTTTTTTAACATTAATTTTCTTCCTATATTTGTTGATAAACAAATTAAAGGTGTTTTCTCAATTGGGAAGGATATTACCGAACAAAAAAAGGTTCAAGAAATGAATGCGTATTTTGCCCATCATGATGAGTTAACAAGGCTACCGAATAGAAGATGGATTGAACATAAGCTTGATCAATCTTTACGTCAAGCGAAAGAAAATAGGCATGTGGTAGCTGTTTTGTTTATCGATTTGGATCGGTTTAAATATATTAATGACACACTGGGTCATTTTATCGGAGACCAGGTCCTTAAACTTATCTCAAAACGTCTGCTAGAGAGTTTGAATCAAGATTGTCAGTATGTCGCTCGAATGGGCGGAGATGAATTTATGGTTTTATGTACTGACATTAAACAACTGGAGGAAGCTTATCATATTGCTTCGATCATTTTGCAAAACCTATCAAATCCTTTATATATTGAGGATTTTGAACTTTTTGTATCTGCCAGTATTGGAATTAGTAGTTATCCAACAGATGGTGAAAGTGTAGTAGATTTAATGAAAAAAGCGGATACTGCCTTATATCGAGCAAAGGATCAAGGACGTAATACGTACCAAATGTATTCTGCTTCTATGGACGAAAGAAGTTATCAATCGTTTCTCTTAGAAAGAAATTTAAGAAAAGCAATCATAAACAATGAATTTATTGCGCATTTCCAACCTCAATTTGATGCGAATACAGGAAAAATAATAGGTGCTGAAGCACTAATTAGATGGATGCATCCGGAATTAGGACTTGTCTCGCCAGGAGAGTTTATTCCTCTAGCTGAAGAATCCGGCCTTATTATTCCAATAGGGAAATGGATGAAAAGAAAAGTATGTGAACAGTTAGCAGCATGGAGAGAGGCTGGTATTCCATTCGTTCCGATTAGTGTCAATATAAGCTCTCAACGGTTTTTACAAAAGGACTTTCCGAAGGAAGTCCGTCAGCTATTAGAAGAATATCAACTCGATGGAAAATGGATAGTATTTGAGATTACTGAAAACTCGCTTATGAAGAATGAAGAATATATCATTCAAACGATAAATGAACTAAAGGACTTGGGAATCAAAATCTATATTGATGATTTTGGTACTGGATACTCCTCATTTAACTATTTAAAAATGTTTAAATTAGATGGCATAAAAATTGATCGTACTTTTATCCACACTATCTCAAAAGAATCAGAGAATGCTGGTATTACAATCGCGATGATAAAAATGGCCCATCATCTAAAAATGGACGTCATTGCCGAAGGAGTAGAAACAACAGAAGAATTAGAGTTTTTACGAGAACAGAATTGTCATCAAATTCAAGGTTTCTTATATGGAGGGCCATGTGACAGCCAGGAATTTGAAAAAGGATACTTATAAGTGAACCATTGCAGAAAACCTTCGATACTAATTTTGAAGTTTTTTTTGCGTTGATTTGTGACATAGTCTATTTTTTAAATACATGTTGCCCAATTACAAGTGTTGTGGCTCTTGTATCGAGCCAACGGCTGGTTGCAATAGCTGGATTGTAGAAAAATAAAGCACCTGGTGCCAATTGCCGTTGATCAGTTAGAGCAGCTTTAACAGCTTGAATGGATTCCTCATCAGCAGGTTTATTAATTTCACCATTTTTTACCGGTTGGAATTGACCAGGGGCATAAATGACTTCCTTTAGGGTATCAGGAAATTGAGGACTTTCGATTCTATTAAGAACTACACAAGCAACGGCAATTTTTCCCTCTAATGATTCCGTTTGTGCTTCAGCTCTCACTAATCTTGCAAGTAAGTCTACTTCAGAATCTGATAAGCTTAGATTTACAGGTTTTTCAATTTGTGCTTCAGCTCTAACTAATTTTGCACGTAGATCTACTTCAGAATCTGATAGGACCATGTTCACTGGTTCTACGATTCTTGGCTCATTTGCAGGAATGGATTTAGTAATATTAATGTTTTCTCCTATGTATATGAGATTAAGATTTGACACTTGTGGATTGGCATCAGCTAACTCTTGAAGTGTTATATTATGTTCTCTGGCTATTTTCGTCAAGGTATCTCCATGTTTAACGGTATAAGCAAAAGCAGGTGAAGCAAATAATAGTGATGCTACGAAAGTTATTAACATGATAAGTTTTTTCATAATTCTAATCCTCCAAGTTTGTTTTTGGTATTTAAAACTATTACTATGAACAGAAAAAATAGATTAGTATTACAGTTAAGTTACATAGTGAAGACAATTAAAAGTCTCTATTACATTGGAAGGGAATTCCAAGTAGTAGAATGATAGGCAATGATTACTGAAGCAATTAAGTTTGTTTCTACTTTGTCAACTGTTACGATAGGAATATAACCTAATAAAGAAAGGACTTTAAATATATGGCAACAATTAATATACCTGTATCCGTATTAAACTTAGCTCCAATCCGTCAAGGACAGAATTCACAACAGGCAATCAAAGCGATGGTAGATCTTGCTCAAGCCACTGAAGATATGGGCTATCAACGCTACTGGATTGCCGAACACCACAATTCGCCCACACTTGTTAGTTCTGCAACGGCGATACTAATCAAACACACCTTGGAGCATACAAAGACAATTAAAGTCGGTTCTGGGGGAATTATGCTTCCAAACCATTCACCATTAGTGGTGGCGGAACAATTCGGCACGATGGCGACAATCTATCCTAATCGTGTTGAACTTGGACTTGGCCGTGCACCTGGAACAGATATGATGACAGCAAGTGCGTTGAGACGATCAAAGAATGATTCTGTTTATACGTTTCCAGAGGACGTAAAGGCATTGCTCACTTATTTTGGACCAGAGGAGCATCAAGGCTATGTGAGAGCCTATCCTGGCGTAGAAACGAGTGTTCCAATTTATATCCTTGGTTCATCCACAGACTCGGCACACTTAGCGGCAAGCTTAGGACTGCCATACGTCTTTGCATCACATTTTGCACCAAAATTCATGGGAGAAGCGATTTCAATCTATCGGGAAAGATTCCAGCCTTCTGAGTACTTAGATAAACCATATATGATGGTATGCTTAAATGTAATTGCTGCGGATACGGATGAAGAAGCAAAATATCAGCAAACTACGATGCAGCAGTTCTTTTTAAATGTAGTCCGGGGTACACGTAATCCATTGCTGCCACCGGTTGAAAGCATGGATGGATTATGGAACCCGATGGAAGAAGAAATGTCTAAATCTATGTCTAGTGTTACTTTATTGGGTAGTAAAGAGACCATCCGTCAGCAGCTGACTAATTTCCAGGATTACTATAGCGTTGATGAAATCATGGCAGTATCTTATATTTATGACAGTGAAAAACAAAAACGTTCATATGCGTTATTTAAAGAAGTCGTGGATGGGAAGTAATGTTTCCCTATTCACAAAACAAAGCCATCCAATTAGGATGGCTTTGTTTTGTGTCACATAGCTATGAAGCCAATTAGAAGAAATGCAACAGCAAATAAAAATTTTGCAAAACCATATAAAAAAGAAAGTTTAATTTGTGCGCATATTGAAGAAATTACAGTTCACAATATTGACATATATTTTCAAATTCTTTGGTAAACATTTCGACATTTAGTGCGAAGTTTATGGTTATTACTATTTTTACTTTACATCTTTGATTGAATTTTCAGTGAATTTTGTAAAACCAAGTATAATTAAGTCGGACTATTTGATTTTTCTTTAAATAATATGTTTGATAAACTGTAAATACAAACACATCTAATCATATTAATTCTATAAAATATGTAGAAATAAA
>NZ_JBALNQ010000030.1:0-57235 GCF_036961885.1 Neobacillus niacini
TTGTAGAAGGTGTACGGTTCTTTGTAGAAACTGTACACTTTTTTGTAGAAACTGTATGGTTTTTTGTAGAAGCTGTACACTTCTTCGCAAAAACCGTACACGTACTCAAACATAACCAACAAAATTCCAGAAATTAAAACAGCGTGGCACATGCCACGCTGTTATTTCACTGCATATAGTAATTTGTCTTTCTTCTCAACAACCCTGCCAACGATAGCAGCATGGTGTTTTCCAGCAGAATGAAGGTTGTCCACATATTGAACAGCTTCTTCTTCACTCATCGAAACGAGCAGTCCACCAGAAGTAATGGCATCACACAAAACTAACTGTTCCTCAGGGAGTAGGTCTTCATAGGCAACATCATCCATTAACCATTTATGATTGGATTTTGATCCACCCGGAACAACTCCATCTCTCGCTAACTCTAATGCACCTTCAAGAATCGGAACCTTAGAGTAGGAGATTTCAAAGCTGACATTACTTCCGCGTGCCATCTCGCTGCTATGTCCTAACAATCCAAATCCGGTTACATCCGTTACAGCATGTGGGTTATAATTCATTAACAATTCAGCAGCTGTTTTATTTAACTCTGCCATCGTTTCTGTGACGGTTTGTTCTTGTTGCTCTGTAACAACACTGCGTTTAATGCCAGTGGTAATAATACCTACCCCGATTGGCTTCGTTATCACCAAGACATCGCCTGGCATCGCACCAACGTTTTTCCAAACCTGATCAGGATGAACAATTCCTGTTACAGAAAGACCAAACTTTGGCTCTTGGTCATCAATAGAATGACCTCCAACAGTTAATGCTCCAGCTTCCTTTACTTTATCAGCTGCACCACGGAGAATATCTGAAAGCACTTCTGCACCAAGCTTCTTTATTGGATAAGCAACAATATTTAAGACTGTTTTCGGTTTACCACCCATTGCATAAACATCGCTTAAAGCGTTTGCTGCTGTAATTTGACCAAACATATATGGGTCGTCAACGATTGGTGTAAAGAAATCGACCGTTTGAATAAGTGCAATTGAGTCAGTTAACTGATAAACACCCGCATCATCTGATGTTTCATGTCCCACCAATAATTCAGGAACTGGTTCTTGCTTAGGTAAAAGACGCAACACGTGCGCCAGGTCCTCAGGACCAATTTTGCAGCCTCAACCAGCTTTAGTTGAAAAAGAGGTAAGGCGAATTTTTTCTTGCTCACTCATGTAATAGTTCCACCTCCATTTACTAGTATAACTGTTTATCTAAAAATACGCACATAGTATGAAAGCAAAAGAGTTGCTTGAATAATTAGTAGTGGGTTAAACTATTTTTACTATAGCCATGTAGGTAACTGGATTTAGGCTGAATGGAGGGTGAAAATGAACATTTATCAAATAACGGTTGAATTTTGCATGCAATGAAACTACGCGCCAAAAGCCGCGAGTTTCGCGGAAGAGTTATTTACACACTTTAATCGCAAGATTGGAAAAATGGAATTAATCCCTGTTTCAGGTGGGGCATTTGAAATAACGGTTAATGGTGAGAAGATTTATTCCAAATTAGATACCGGTGTTTTTCCTGACACAGACGATATCATAAATATAATTTCACAAAAATAAACAATCAACCCTCATCAACATATGAGGGTTGATTGTTTTCTGTCATTCCATTATGTCAATCAATGTATAAAAATAATGTCTTAAAATTATCTTATGGCAGTGTTATATAGCAGTTTTTTCCTAATCCTTTTTCAGACTTTGATATATGGACCTCTAATATTCCGTTAATATAATTTGCTGTTACTTTTTGATTAATAACTTCAAAGGGGAACTGGATTGTGCGAACTCTTTTTTGAAGTTTAGAGGGAGTGGAAACTTTATCAGCCGTTATAACGAGTTGCTTTTCTTCTATATAAACCTTGATTTCCGAGCTGTCAAATTCGCTAAGTAACGCTTCGACAATCCATTCTTGATCTGTTTCGTACAGATCAATGCGAAATTGAATCAAGTCATCTTGTGTCGTTAGAGGATCAAGGCAGTAGTTTTCCAACCATTTTTCCACTAGGTCAAAATCGATTGGCTGAATATTTTTTTTGGATTTCATAACAATCCCCCTTGCTCGATGTATTTTATTCATTCAGAATGAAAACGTGAAATGTTATAATAGGAATAAAGTAGGATTAGTAAAGGAGTTTGTTAATAGTGAAAGAATGGCTACGCTCAATCCCGGCTGTACATGAACTGCAAAATCATGAACAGTTCGAAGTTCTCCTGAGAGAAAATCAACTAGATGTAACCCAGCTGACAAATCAATTAAAGGAAGCCCTGGACCAAATTAGGTCCTTAATCGTACAAGGAGACTGGCATGGTGCAACGCCAGGCACAAATCACTTCATCGATGAAGTTTTTCAACACTTAGGAGTAAACATTAAGAAACAATTTTCATATACAATTGAAAAAGTAATAAATGCGACAGGTACCATCCTACATACAAACCTCGGAAGAGCCAGGCTTAGCGATAGTGCCATAAATCATGTGGTGGAAACAGCACAAAATTACTCAAATCTAGAGTATAAACTGGAAGAAGGAGAACGGGGTTCTCGCCATAGCCATGTAGAAGCACTTCTTAAGGAAATCACCGGTGCAGAAGCAGCGATGGTCGTCAATAACAATGCTGCCGCGGTTTATCTTGTTCTAAGAGCGCTTGCAGAAAATAAAGAAGTCATTGTTTCTCGGGGACAGTTAGTGGAGATTGGTGGCTCATTCCGAATCTCTTCGATCATGGAAGAAAGCGGAGCAAAATTAGTTGAAGTCGGGACAACAAATAAAACCCATTTATATGATTATGAAAAAGCCCTCAATGTTGAAACGGCGATTGTCATGAAAGTACATACAAGTAATTTTAAAGTGATTGGCTTTACTAAATCAGTTGAAACAGAAGATCTCATTGGGCTGACACAAAAATTAGAAGATGTTATTTTTTATGAAGACCTTGGCAGTGGTGCCCTTTTTGACTTTAGAAAACATGGAATCGGAGATGAACCCGTCGTAAAAGAGGTCATTGAAATGGGTGCAGATATTGTGTCATTTAGTGGAGATAAGCTGCTGGGAGGGCCTCAAGCGGGTATCATTGCTGGAAAAAAGAAGATCATTGATCGATTAAAAAAACACCAATTAGCACGTGTGGTTAGGGTAGATAAAATGACATTAGCAGCACTTGAAGGTACGTTAATTGATTATGCTCGAGGGGAAAAGGGCATACAAAACATTCCAACAATCCGTAATTTGTTAGCTTCTATTGATGAATTAGACGAAAGAACGAAGAAATTTGTTACCAACTTGTTACAAGGTTCAGAGCATTTTCAAACGAAAATTTTTTCTAGTACCAGTCAAGTAGGCGGGGGAACGATGCCAGATGTGCAACTGCCAACAAGGGTCATTTCTCTGAAACATCATTCACTTACAGCTGAACAGGTTGGGAGGAAATTAAGAACTCAATTTAAACCAGCGATTGTAGGCCGAATTCAAAAAGATGAATTTATTATCGATTTACGAACCGTCTCACAGGAAGAAGAACACCTTTTACTTCAAGCCCTACTCCAATTATAAAGGTTGTTTTACTAAAAATTGGTGTTAAAATCTTAAAGCCGATTTTAACGTGGCAATAGTTATTTTGCATCTTTGAATTTTGTTTGCAGGCTCTTTTCTTATTATATTTTGCTGTTTTCTGTAAGAGCACAGTATAGTCATTAATTTTTGTTATAATAAGCAAATAAGTTTAAGAAAAGAGCTTTATAAATTTAACCCCCTCTTCGGTCTAGAGGGGGGTTGAACTATTTTAATGGTCCTAGAATCTTTGAGAATTGTCCAGCTCCAGCGCCCAGCGACTAGTGTACGTCGCAAAACGGGCGCTTCCGCTTTTCTACATATCATGATGGGAATTATGTTTTTGGCGTGTATGGTTACGGTTTTTTACTTTTTTAGATCCACTTAAAGGTTCAGGCTGTCCTGATGTTTTTGGTTGGTTTCGTCTCATATCTTTGCCATCGTTTTTGTTCACCATTTTCATCCCTCCTCCTATAGTGTTAGGATGCAATGCAGAAGACTTTTTATGCTGAATAATTTGTTATAGTGCTGTGCAATTTAACGGTATAGAAAATAGAGGGGAGTGAAACAGTCAATGCCAGAAATTGATCGTTTTCCATATAATAAGGACAAACAGCAAGCTTTTCAAGCTGCGCAGCAAGGATATGAAGAGGCCCAAGGACTAGCTGCCACTATTATTAGTGATAGTGCAAGCTACGGGCATCAGTTGAAACATTTAAAGGAAGAAGTCAACGAAGCCTATCAACAAATTGAAAATGCGTTAGAAGTTGCTTCGGAACACCAGCGAGCACAACTTGAGCGTTTTCAACAGGATTTGCAGAGGATTGTAGCGGAAGTCAATCTGCCAGAATAGGTAGAACATAAAAAAGCAGGAGATCCCTGCTTTTTTATGTGATTATTGATTCTTTTTTCTCTTTTTATTATTCATTTTTTCCTTTATGGTTAATGGTTCATTTGCTATTTCCTCGTTGTATCCTGCACCTTGCCCTTGCCCTTTTGCTGCATTAGCACCCGGAATAACGTGATTTGATTTTTTTCTTTGCATCCCATTCACCTCCTAAGAGAATTCTGGAAGAATTCTCACTGATAGTGTTAATCTTTCCTTTAATGCTTAAAAAATGACAATAAAAAAGTTTTTTGAGATAATAAATGTGTACGCAATTCAAATCTTTATGATAATTCTGTTTACATTCCAATAAGATTTATCTAAATATTTTGAACATTATACATAAATGTCATAAGGAAAACTTATCAACCACAATAACTTTCTCGATATTTACTTATGCAGATGGTTGTATTAAAATTGAATTGTGAGAAAAGTAGGGATGGATAGGAATATTCAAACTTTTCGACTTTTCGTTAATTTAATTAATGAACGAATGAGGGGGTTTTACAATGGTGAAAAATGATGTATTTAATGCACGGACTTCCTTTGAAGCAAACGGTAAACGTTATCACTATTACCGTTTAAGTGCACTTGAAGAGGCAGGAATTGGCAAGGTTTCGAAATTACCATATTCCGTAAAAGTATTACTTGAATCTGTGCTTCGCCAATACGATGGCCGTGTCATCGCGAAGGAGCATGTTGAAAATTTAGCAAAATGGGGAACAGATGAGCTAAAAGAAGTGGACGTTCCATTCAAGCCATCACGTGTCATCCTACAAGATTTTACTGGTGTTCCAGCTGTCGTTGACCTTGCTTCTTTAAGAAAAGCAATGGCGGACCTTGGTGGAGATCCAGATAAGATTAATCCAGAGAAAACAGTTGACCTTGTTATCGACCACTCTGTACAGGTTGATGCTTACGGTTCTGCTGACTCTTTACGTGTTAACATGGATTTAGAATTTGAACGTAATGCTGAGCGTTACCAGTTCCTAAGCTGGGCTCAAAAATCATTCAATAACTATCGTGCTGTTCCGCCAGCAACTGGTATCGTACACCAAGTTAACCTTGAGTACCTAGCAGACGTAGTTCACGTAGCGGAAACAGCTGACGGTGAATTCGAAGCGTATCCAGATACATTAGTTGGTACTGACTCACATACTACTATGATCAACGGTCTTGGCGTTCTTGGTTGGGGCGTTGGCGGTATCGAAGCAGAAGCAGGAATGCTTGGTCAGCCTTCATACTTCCCAGTTCCTGAAGTAGTGGGAGTTAAATTAACAGGTGTGCTTCCAAACGGTGCAACTGCAACTGACCTAGCTTTAAAAGTAACTCAAGTTCTTCGCAGCCATGGTGTTGTTGGGAAATTTGTTGAATTCTTCGGTCCTGGCGTATCAGTATTACCATTAGCAGACCGGGCAACAATTGCCAACATGGCTCCTGAATATGGTGCTACTTGTGGATTCTTCCCAATTGATGATGAATCACTTGCATATATGCGTTTAACTGGCCGTGAAGAAGAACAAATCAATGTAGTTGAACAATACTGCAAAGCAAATGGATTATTCTTTGATCCAGCTTTAGAGCCAGTTTATACAGACGTTGTTGAAATTGACCTTTCCGTGATTGAAGCAAATCTTTCAGGTCCTAAACGTCCACAAGATTTAATTCCACTTTCAAAAATGAAAGAAGAGTTCGTAAAGGCAGTTTCTGCACCACAAGGAAACCAAGGCTTCGGCTTACAAGCGGATGAGCTTGAAAAGTCAGCAGTGGTAAATTTCAAAAATGGTGATGAAACAACCATTAAAACTGGTTCAGTTGCGATTGCTTCTATCACTAGTTGTACGAATACATCAAACCCATATGTATTAGTTGGGGCAGGACTTGTTGCGAAGAAAGCTGTTGAACTAGGAATGGAAGTCCCTAAGTTCGTTAAAACTTCTTTAGCACCAGGTTCAAAGGTTGTAACTGGATACCTTCGTGATTCTGGATTACTTCCATATCTAGAGCAAATCGGCTTCAACCTTGTTGGTTATGGCTGTACAACATGTATTGGTAACTCTGGTCCATTAAAAGAAGAAATTGAAAAAACAATCGCTGAAAACGATCTTTTAGTTACATCTGTTCTTTCAGGTAACCGTAACTTTGAAGGACGTATTCACCCATTGGTAAAAGCTAACTATCTTGCTTCACCACCACTTGTAGTTGCTTATGCACTTGCTGGAACAGTGAATATTGATTTTGCTGCTGAAGCAATAGGTAAAGATAAAGATGGTAACGATGTATTCTTCAAGGATATTTGGCCATCAACTGCTGAGGTTAATGACGTTGTTAAACGCACTGTTACTCCAGAACTATTCCGCAGAGAATATGCGAATGTGTTCGGTGATAACGAGCGTTGGAACGAAATTCAGACCAGCAATGAGCCATTATACACTTGGGATGAGGATTCCACTTACATTGCAAACCCACCATTCTTTGAAGGTTTATCACCTGAACCAGGTACAGTTGAGCCATTATCAGGATTACGTGTGGTAGGTAAATTCGGAGATTCAGTAACAACTGACCATATCTCTCCTGCAGGAGCAATTGGTAAAAATACTCCAGCTGGTAAATATCTATTAGAAAAAGGCGTACAGCCACGTGACTTCAACTCTTACGGTTCTCGTCGTGGTAACCACGAAGTGATGATGCGTGGAACATTTGCAAACATTCGTATACGAAACCAAATCGCACCAGGCACAGAGGGCGGCTTCACTACTTACTGGCCAACTGGTGAAGTTACATCTATTTATGATGCTTGCATGAAGTACAAAGAAAACAGCACTGGACTTATTGTTCTTGCTGGTAAAGATTATGGAATGGGCTCTTCACGTGACTGGGCTGCAAAAGGTACGAACCTTTTAGGTATTAAAACAGTTCTAGCTGAAAGCTTCGAGCGTATCCACCGTTCTAACCTAGTGTTAATGGGCGTTCTTCCACTTCAATTTAAAGCTGGGGAAAGCGCTGAAACACTTGGTTTAACTGGTAAAGAAACAATCGATGTTCAAGTAGATGAAAAGGTTAAGCCACGTGACTTCCTAAAAGTTACTGCTACTGATGAAGCTGGTAACAAGAAAGAATTTGAAGTACTTGTTCGCTTCGATTCTGAAGTTGAAGTGGATTACTACCGTCACGGCGGTATCCTTCCAATGGTACTACGCGAAAAATTACAAGAAGCTTAATACTCAAACCACCATGTAACGTTGCATGGTGGTTTTTTACCGGTAATAACATATAATTTAAAGAAAAATAAACTATTTACTTGTAGAGCGAAGGGTGCGATGTAAATGGATTTTGCGAAAATCACTGAAGATAAAATTAAGGAAGCAATACAGAGGAATGATCTCGAAAATCTCCCTGGAATGGGGCAACCGCTGGAATTAAAAGATGACTTTCCCGGAATGTCTGAGGAATGGAAAATGGCGTATCGAGTGTTAAAAAATGCAGGGTATTCACCTGAGGATGTAAAAAAAGAAATTTTTAGAATTGAAGAATTGCTAGATAGTACAACAGACGAAAATGAGAAAAGACGTCTCCAAGCAAAATTAAAGAAAAAAAGGTTGGAAATGGATAGGCTTCTCGAAAAAAGAGGAACAGCTACAAATTCCCGTTTTGGGAGTTATGCGGAAAAAATTTATAACAGATTAAAATAGGTGCTCAATTTAGAAAGAGAGATCAAAAAAATGATTACTGATTCTTTATTACATTTATATGACCTCCCCTTAGAGCGAGAACTTGTTCCAATCAATGATGGGTTTAATAATACCGTCTATACCAATGGTGATCTTATATTCAGAGTTTCGCCTTCCAGTAGACGAAGTCAATTAGATATTATGAATGAATTGGCATTTATAAAGGGGCTATGGAAGAAAGGTGTACCTGTGGCATTACCGGTAGCATCAATTCGAAAGAGGATGGTGGAGACAATCGGCGAACATCTTTTTGTAGTAGCATTCGAAAAAGCATTGGGAACTTCAATCGATATCACCAATCCTGTTATATGGAACAAAGAACTATTTTATCATTGGGGAAGTCTAATGGGGAAGATGCACAGTGCTGGGAAAGAAATAAAGGTAGCTCGGCCAACTTGGACAGTACATCAACCTGATATTTTAAATCTATTCCCAAAAATCTCATCAAAACCTGTTGCTGAAATGTACAGTCAGCTATTAAATCAGTTAGTCAAGTTTCCACTAACTCCAGACCTCTTTGGGCTTATACATAATGATTTTCACCAGGGAAATTTCTTTGTAAACGAGGGACAAATTACAGTATTTGATTTTGATGATTCCGCTTATCATTGGTTTGCATATGATTTAGCAGTTTCCTTTTATCATGCTTTTTGGCAAGCAACATCTTTTACGCCAGAAGACAATGAGTTCAGCAGTGTCTTTTGGGAGAACTTCATAAAAGGATATAAGCAGGAACACACACTCAGCGCAGAACTAATTCAACAAATTCCAATCTTTTTAAAAATTAGAGAGATATTCTTGTATACTTTATTTTTGGAGAAGTGGGACATCGGAAATATAGAGGATTGGCAGGAGTATACTCTTACTAATTTAAAAAACAATATCGAAACGGGCGAGCCATATGCAAATGTTAATTTTGCGGAAATGATTGACAATCTTAGTATCGGTAAAATAAACTTAAAATAACAAACGAAAAGGAATGGTAAAGAGGAATGAAGTTATAATCTTATTTTTTCAGTACATTTATTCGAATAGCGAAAAATGGTGAACCTGAAGAGTAGGATTAGTCTATCCTTTTTTAAGTCCTGAACGTTTATATTTCAATGAAAACATGGTTACGGTAAGCCTTTTAGGTTTATTTAGCCTATGCTATTTTTGAAAGCCTAAACTACATGACTCAAACACTCTCTTCAGGTTCAATGGAAGGGAGTTTTTTTATGAACAAAAATATTATTAAAATAACCTCTTTAGAAAAGAGCTTTAAATTTCGAAAAATATTAGATAACGTATCATTTGATATTAAACAAGGGGAACGAATTGGTCTCGTTGGATATAATGGCACCGGTAAAACAACATTAGCCAATATCATTGCAGGAAAACTAACCCCTGACAAGGGATTCATTGAGAAATCACCCAAACTTCAAATTGGATACCTTACACAATCCATTGATTATCAAGGTAGTGAACTCCTTTCCACAACAGAGGGAAACATACTTCAGCATTCAAGTGAGTTAGGACTTAAAAAAGTATTTGAATGGGGGGAGAATCGGCTAAATCATCTGAGTGGCGGTGAAAAGCTAAAACTTGCATTATCCAATGTCTGGGCATCAAATCCAGGTTTCTTAATTCTTGATGAGCCAACCAACCACCTTGATTTTAAAGGGATAGAGTGGTTGGTAGAAGAATTAAAGAAATTTAAAGGTCCAGTGATGATTATTTCTCACGACCGTCATTTCTTAGATGAAACTGTAACACGCATTTTTGAAATAGAGAATACTAAGATCAATTTCTATAAAGGTAACTACAGTGATTATCAGAAGGAAAAGCAACACCGTAAGGAGACACATTTACACCATTTTGAAGTACAGCAGCGTAAAAAGGAAGAGATTGAAACAAAAATGGGGCAGTTAACATCATGGTCTGAGAAGGCTCACAGAACATCAACTAAACAAGGCAGAGATTTTGGCAATAAAGAATATCATCGTGCAAAAGCAAAGAATCGTGACAAGCAAGTAAAATCGAAAATGAAGCGCCTTCAGAACGAGCTTGAAAAAAATCAAATTGACAAACCTCTTGAGGAGACAAAAGTCAAATTTCAATTCGATACGAAAGGTAATAGAGGAAAAAGGATTATAGAGGCAAATGGGGTAACGAAGTCGTTTCCCGGTCGCCCACTTTTCCTTGATTCTCATTTTTATATTAATCACAGAGAACGGATTGGTTTATTAGGAGAGAATGGTTGCGGCAAAACGACCTTAATAAAAATGATCTTGGGTGAATCATCTAACTCTGGTGGCGAGCTATGGATAAGTGATTCCTTAAATATTGCCTATCTTAGCCAGGATGTTGACAATTTACCTTCTGATAAAACTGCCTTAGAAGCGTTAGGTTTTATCGACCGGGAAAACAGTCTCCGAGCGAGAACATTATTTGCAAATCTCGGACTAAAGGAACAACTGATTACGAAGCCAATTGGTACATTAAGTCTCGGTGAGCGAACAAGAGTGAAGTTAGTCGACATGCTTATGAAGGAATATGATGTGCTTATTTTAGATGAACCAACCAATCATCTTGACCTACCGAGCAGAGAGCAGCTGGAGAAAACCTTGGATGAATTCAACGGTACCATCATTACTGTTTCTCATGATTATTATTTCTTGAATAAGCTTTGCGATAAGCTGCTGGTATTTGAAAACCAAAGGATAAAAAGATTGGAAATAACCCCTAAAGAATACTTGAATAAAGAGATTGTGGAACCTACTGATAATAAGGAAGCTTTAATGGTGATCGAAAATAGAATTGCAACAATCTTGGGGGAATTATCAATGATTGATCAAAAGGATTCTAAATACATGCAATTAGATAGAGAGTTTAACGAACTCTTGAAGCAAAAACGGAAGTTAATTTAATATTTCTACAGTAAATTCCTATATTTGCTTTTCTCAAATACTTTTTATAAACTAGTCTAAAGAATGTCACACATTTGGCACACACATCCATCATTTCACCTAAGGATATAGTGTAAAATCAATGTAGAATAGTATTGAAACGGGGGTTCGGGGTATGGTAAAAAAAGTAATTGCTATTGTAGTGTTAATTGCACTACTTGGAGTTGCAATTGTTCAGGCTATGGACAAAAAGGCTGAACCCGAGAATACAAGTCAAGAAGCTTCCAATATGGGTGGTTTGAAAGTAGGTACAAAAGCACCAGATTTTGAACTAAAAACATTAGCAGGAGAGACTGTAAAATTATCTGATTTAAAAGGAAAAAAAGTCATGCTAAATTTCTGGGCAACCTGGTGTCCACCATGTAAAGCAGAAATGCCGGCAATGGAGCAATTTCACAAAGAAGCTGGCGATGAGGTAGTTATTCTAGCCGTTAACATTGACCCACATTTAGATGTAAAAGCATTTGTTGATGAAAATGGAATTACTTTCCCGATTCCACTAGATGAAGAAGATAAGGTAAATGAAATGTATCAAATTTTATCAATCCCAACCACGTATTTTATTGATACGAAGGGAAATATCGGTTTCAAGTATATCGGTGCTATGAATCACGATACCATGAAACAATATACGAAGGAACTGAAATAAGACATTGGACACAAAATCCAATGTCTTTTTTTCGTTTAAGGGAGGTTTTCTTTTTAATTTTCAAAAAGTTGTAATAATTGAAACCGTTTCCGGGCATAATAACTGTTAGAATAGGAAATAAGGAAGGTGATATATATGAGAAAGCCTAGAAAACGTTCTTTTGCAGAACTTGTATCCGAAAATAAAAGTCAACTTTTGAAAGATAGAGCTGCGATGGAAAAAATTGAAATGCGATTAGAAGAAAAACGTCTTGGAAAAGCTGAGTAACTCACATAGATTACCAATTATGTTCCCTCTTTAAAACGGGCAGAATGTTAAGGAGGAGGGATGTTAAATGAGTAATCCAAAAAGAGGACAGCAGGCCTTTAGTACCGATGAGTTAGGAAATAAGTCCCAGCGCTATGGCGGCAACAAAGGAAAAAAATACCAAGATACTTCAGGCAAGCATGCGCAAGTCATGCAAACAAAAGGTGAATAAATAATATGGTAAAAGACTCGTCAGGTGCAGCCAGCGAGTCTTTTTTTTTTCGGCAGCGGTATAGAGTTATGTTTTATCTTATTTTTTTTACCAATTTTTCATTTTCCGAAGATTTATGAAAAAAATTAATAAAAATTACTCTGTACATTTTTTGATTAAAAATACAGGTGTTACAACACTGTCCTAAAACATACTCTCTTTTAAGAAACACATTCACTTTTAGTCATATAAGGAGAGGGAGTATACTTTAAAGAACCTCTCTCAGTTATTATAAAACTGAGATAAAAACCTTATTTGCTTTAAACTTCTGTGGTCATAACATATAATAAAATTAAGAGTATATTTAGAAAATAGGTAATTGGAATTATTTTATAGAAAAATAATTTGGAGGTACGTAGAAAATGGAATTAGATCATAAAAGCCCAATGCCACTTCATATTCAGTTAAAAGACCGAATTAAAAATTTAATTAATGAAGGCTCGTTTAATGAGAAAATCCCAAGTGAAAGGGAATTAATGGATAGGTATAAGGTAAGCAGAAGTACCGTAAGAGAAGCAGTGTCCCACTTAGTTCAGGAAGGGGTATTAGAAAAGATCCATGGAAAAGGCACCTTTATTTCAATGAAGCCGATTGAGGAATGGTTGGGGAACCTTAGCACTACAACGGATACCATTAGAAAAATGGGCATGAAACCAGATGCAAAATTAATAGACCACGGGAAAGTAAAGCCCTCAAAAGAAATTATCGCTGCGACAGGATTTGAGGAAGCCTATTATATTAAGAGAATCCGCTTCGCAGATGATCAGCCGCTGGCAATTGAGATTCAATATTACCCTGTTGGAATTGGAGAAAGGTTAGCGAAATACGATATTGAAAAAGGAACACTGTATGACCTGCTTGAACAAAAATTACAAATTAAGCTTGCTGAGGCAGAGCAAATAATTACAAGCAGTTACTTATCTGAAGAAGATGCAAAATTACTAGGTGTAACAGGATCGATAAATGTTTTAAATACTGAGAGGTTATTATTTGATATTGATGATAATCTAATTGAATACTATATTGCCTCCTTCCGGGCTGATTTGTATTCATTTCGAATTAATCTGTCAAAAAAATACAATTGATTGAAAATAAAAGGGAAAAATAATTATTTAGAGTCACATTTACTATTATGAATAATCTAAATATATTTTATTTTTAGAAAATATTGAATAATATTAAATTCTATGGTTTAATCAAGTTATCACATCATCCATCAACTGGTACGGATGACCTGATGTCATTATCTCAAAAGAAAAATGGATAGAAAACTACTTTTACATTTTTTGTAAATCAGAGTATTTTCTCCCAGAGAAAGGAAGGGTTAAATGATTATTGGAGTACCTAAAGAAATAAAAAACAATGAAAACCGTGTTTCCTTGATTCCAGCCAGCGTCAGAGCGTTTGTCCAATTTGGTCATTCGGTTTTAATCGAACAAGGTGCCGGAATTGGCAGCGGTATTACGGATGAAGAGTATAAACAAGCTGGGGCAAGTATCGTTCCACATGCAAAGGATGCATGGGAAGCGGATATGGTAATGAAAGTGAAGGAGCCTCAGCCTGAAGAATATCAATATTTTCGGAAAGACCTCATTCTCTTTACGTATTTACACTTAGCGGCTGAGCCAGAGTTAACAAAGGCATTAGTCGAAAATGAAGTCATCGCTATTGCCTACGAAACAATCCAGCTTGATAACGGATCCCTTCCACTATTAACTCCGATGAGTGAAGTAGCCGGAAGAATGTCTGTTCAGCTCGGTGCACAATTCTTGGAAAAGATAAATGGCGGTAAAGGAATCCTTCTAGGCGGTGTTCCAGGTGTAAAACCAGGGAAGGTTGTGATCATCGGCGGCGGAATTGTTGGTACGAATGCTGCTAAGATGGCCATCGGACTCGGTGCAGATGTTACGATTATTGATATTAGCCCAGAAAGGCTTCGCCAATTGGATGACCAATTCGCTGGCAGTATAAAAACAATCATGTCAAATCATTTTAATATTGCACAGGAAGTGAAAGATGCAGATTTAGTTATTGGAGCAGTATTAATTCCAGGTGCAAAAGCACCTCAACTCGTTACAGAAGAAATGGTTAAACAAATGGAAAAAAATTCTGTCATAATCGATGTCGCGATTGATCAAGGCGGCTCAATCGAAACGTGCAACCACACTACATCCCATGATTCACCTACCTATCTAAAACATGGCATTTTACATTACGCCGTACCAAATATACCGGGCGCTGTATCAAAAACAGCCACATACGCCCTTGCAAATACAACTTTACCATATGCCTTAATCATCGCTAATAAAGGAATCCAAAAATCAATAGAATTACATCCGCCTTTAGCAAAAGGTTTTAATACAGTCAATGGTAAAGTAACCCATAAAGCCATCGCTGAGACTCACAAGTATTCATTCACACCAATACATTCTATCTATCAAAAAACATTAACAACTTCATAAAGGGGGATTCCTACATGTCTAAACTTAAAATTCAGGAAAATGAACAATTAGTTAAACAAGACCAGGACCATCTATGGCATGCGATGAGCCGCCATATTGAAGGCGGTAACCCGATGATTGCAGAAAGGGGTGAAGGTGCCTGGTTTTATGATATCAATGGGAACCGCTATTTTGATGGAGTTTCTGGACTATGGTGTTTGAATTTAGGACATGGTCAAAAGGAAATTGTTGAAGCTGCAGCTGAACAAATGATGAGGCTAAGTTATTCTCCTCTGACGTTAAGTCACGCGCCGGCCATTCAACTTTCGGCCAAAATTAGTGAACTCCTCGGTGATTCATACAAAACTTTCTTCTCTAATAGTGGTTCGGAAGCAAATGAAACCGCATTCAAAATTGCTAGGCAGTACCATTATCAAAATGGAAATCCAGAAAAACAAAAAATCATTTCCCGCTACCGTGCCTATCATGGTAGTACTATGGGTGCGCTAAGTGCAACTGCCCAAGCAAACAGAAGATTCAAATACGGTCCAAGCGCGCCTGGATTCTTACATGTTCCACCACCTTATAACTACCGAAGCCCATTCGGTGAAGAAGTAACGGACATGGATAAAACAGCAGCTGATTTTATTGATCAGGTGATTACTTGGGAAGGTGCTGAAACGGTAGCTGCAGTTATAATGGAGCCATTTATCTCCGGTGGTGGTGTCATCGTACCATCTCCGAGCTACTTGCAGCGGGTACAGGAAATTTGCAAAAAGCATGATGTCCTATTAATTATGGACGAAGTCGTATCAGGGTTCGGACGGACTGGAAAGATGTTTGGCTTTATGCACTCTGATGGTGTTCAGCCTGATATCATCACAATGGCAAAAGGTTTGACAAGCGGATACCTGCCTCTTGGGGCAACAGCGGTTCATTCCCGAATATATGAAAAATTTAAAGAGCAGGGGGTGGCTAATCATTTCCGTCATGTGTCAACGTATGGGGGACACCCGGCGAGCTGTGCTGTTGCACTAAAAAATATCGAGATCATTGAAAGAGAAAATATTGTTGCGAGAGTTGCCACACTCGGTGAATCTATTCTTGGTAGATTAAAAGATTTGATCTCCCATAAAAATGTTGGCGAAGTACGTAATACTGGCTTCTTATATGGAATTGAAATGGTAGAGGATAAACAAACCAAAACACCAGCTTCTGAAGAAATAATGGGAAAAATTATCAGCCGATGTAAAGAGAAGGGACTTATTATTGGCAGAAATGGTGACACGGTACCTGGATTTAACAATGTCCTAATTATTGCTCCACCTCTTGTCTCAACAGAAGATGATTTAATTTTTGTGGTAGAAACTGTTTCCACTGTATTGTCTGAACTATAATTAAATCAAAAAATATTTCAATTTTCTAAAAATTTGGAAGGATGTGCAATTTTAATGTCGAAATTAGAAGAGGAATTAACAGAAATAAAAACAAAGAAAGTAAAAATGACACCAAGTGAGGCAATTGTCGAAACACTTGTTGCGGAAGGAGTAAAGCATATTTCAGGTATATTAGGATCTGCTTTTATGGATTTACTTGATCTTCTGCCAACAGCTGGTATCCGTTTTATAGGGGTTCGTCATGAACAAAGTGCGGCACATATGGCAGATGCCTATACGAGAGTAAGCGGGGTAGCCGGAGTAGTTATTGGCCAAAATGGGCCCGGTATAACAAACATGGTTACTTCCGTTGCTGCTGCTAATCAAGCACACACGCCAATGGTGGTTATTTCACCATCCGCTGGAACACCAACAGTTGGGTGGGACGGATTTCAGGAGTGTGACCAAGTATCCGTATTTAAAGCGATTACAAAAGAAACAGTAAGAGTAACACATCCAGGCCGTGTAGCTGATTGCTTACGAACAGCCTTCCGGATCGCCTATGCCGAGCGGGGTCCTGTTTTATTCGATATACCAAGAGACTATTTCTATGGGGAAGTAGTAGATACAATTCTAGAGCCGCATCAATACCGTGTTGATAATCGCGGATGTGGATCATTAGAGCAAATTGACCAAGCCGTAGAATTGTTAATTAAAGCTAAAAACCCAGTTATCATTTCAGGACGGGGCATAGTTGACTCTGATGGAATTGAAGCAGTCAAGGAAATCGCCGATCATCTTACAGCTCCTGTTGCTGTTTCTTACATGCATAATGATGCATTCCCAGCTAATCATGTCTTATCCGTGGGACCAATTGGCTATATGGGATCAAAGGCGGCAATGAATACGCTAAAGGATGCTGACGTAGTGTTAGCCTTAGGTACTCGTTTATCTGTATTTGGAACACTGCCTTGTTATGATATCGATTATTTTCCGAAAAATGCAAAGATTATTCAAGTCGATATTAATCCGCGTAATATTGCGCGTACCCATCCAGTGGAAATTGGAATTATCGGGGATGCGAAGGCTGCCGGTGTTGAAATCGCTAAACGCTTGAAAGAAAAAGCTCCAAATTTAGAGTTGAATCAAGAAAAACTTCGCAAAGTAACGGATGAAAAAGTAAATTGGGAAAAAGAGCTAGTTGACCTTGCCATGGTAGACGGAACTCCAATTAATCCACGCCGTGCACTACTAGAGATGACAAAGGTTTTACCAGATAACGCTATTGTTACCTCAGATATCGGAAATGTTTCATCTACGGCAAATGCCTACCTAAAATTCAATCATGGGCGTCAGCATATTGCGGCCTTAACATTTGGTAATACTGGATTTGCCTATCCATCCGCTTTAGGTGCAAAGCTTGCTAATCCAAATAGTCCAGTGCTTGCAATTGTCGGTGACGGTGCATGGGGGATGAGTTTGCATGAAGTAAGTACGGCAGTGGAGGAAAATATTCCTGTAGTCGCTTGTGTGTTTAATAATAATGCATGGTGTGCAGAAAAGAAAAACCAGGTTGATTTTTATAATAACCGTTTCGTAGGTGCGGATATTCAAAATCCTGACTTTGCTGAAGTAGCAAGATCGATGGGTGCGGTAGGAATAAATGTCGATAGACCTGAGGATTTGGGACCAGCTATCCAAAGTGCTATTGAGTCAAATAAACCAACAGTTATTGACATCCAAGTGGACGGAACCCAATTAGCGCCGCCATTTAGAAAAGATGCATTGAAAATGCCAACAAGGCTTTTACCTAAATATTCCCACTTAGATCACAGGAACTGGTAGAACACTTGAAAAGAGGGGCAATCTAATGAAGATCGCCTTTCTTTTTTTCCAGAAAACTTTTTGTTGATTATTAAACAGCATGTTAGCAAAAAAGAACCGAAAGTTGGTGGATATGTTGGAGCATCAACCCGAAAAACTAAAAGCTGGACTTAAACAAAGACATTTGACCATGATCTCTTTAAGTGGTGTTATTGGCGCTGGATTGTTTGTAGGAAGCGGAATAATCATCGGAAAAACAGGGCCAGGGGCTATATTATCTTACATATTTGCTGGCTTAATAGTTGTTCTTGTCATGCGGATGCTTGGGGAAATGGCAACCGTTAATCCGAATACAGGTTCCTTTGCTGTGTATGCAAGAGAAGGCATTGGCGAGTGGGCTGGCTATACTACAGGCTGGTTATATTGGTTTTTCTGGGTTATTGTCATTGCACTGGAAGCTGTCGCAGGGGCAGCAATCATCCATGAATGGATACCTTTGATTCCTGTCTGGGCAATAAGTCTTTCCTTAATTGTCTTATTAAAACTAACTAATATTTTTTCAGTTAAATCATTTGGGGAATTTGAATATTGGTTTTCTATTATTAAAATAGTCAGCATTATTCTGTTTTTAGTCTTGGGATTAGCGGTTATATTTGGATTTGTACCAGGTATTAAGTCACCTGGCGTATCTAATCTTACAAACTTCGGGGGGTTCATACCTAACGGAGTGGGTTCAGTTGTTGTGGGTATTGCGATTGTTTTTCATGCTTTTGTAGGAGTAGAAATTCCGGCGATTGCAGCTGGTGAAACCGCTGATCCGGTGAGTTCTGTAAGAAAGGCATTAAATAGTGTCGTTTGGCGGATTTTGATTTTTTATATTGGTTCCATTGCTGTACTTGTGACTCTCTTACCATGGGATTCAGCAACATTATTAAAAAGTCCATTTGTTTCAGTTCTTGAAATGATCGGGATTCCTTCCGCAGCTGTTTTCATGAACATAGTAGTTTTGACAGCATTGCTCTCATGTCTAAATTCAGGACTCTATACGAGCTCTCGTATGCTATTTTCTCTCGCACAAAAAGGGGATGCCCCAAAGATCTTATCAAAGTTGAGCAAGAATGGTGTTCCTGTTTTTTCCGTAATCGCTAGTACATTATTTGCCTTTATCAGCACGATTTTTAGTTATGTTTCCCCAGATAAAATATTTTTCTTTTTAGTAAACTCTTCAGGTGGGGTTGGAATTCTGGTTTACTTAGCCATTGCGATTTCACATCTGCGCTTAAGAAAAAGAATGGAAAAAGAAAATCCAGGAATTTTCAAAATTAAAATGTGGTTTTTCCCGTACTTAACCTATGCTACCATTGTTGCCATGATTTCCGTGCTAATTTTAATGGCATTTATTGAATCACAGCGTCCACAGTTTATATTCACATCGTTGTTTAGCTTGATCGTTATTTCATCCTACTTTGTAAATCGGCGAAAAAAGGAAAGTGTTCAAAGCCAAGAATTTGCAATGAATTCTCGTATTCTAAAAGCAGATGATCAAGAGATTTAATTAATACTTCAACAGTTGGTGTTGATGAAACATAAAAAAGTAAAAGGCTTTTATATTTGGGGAAATAAAATCATTTTACTTTTTATCCAGAAAAGAGTGGAAATGTAAAAAGTGTAAAAAATATTGGAAATAATAGAGGTACAGTTTTATAACCATCGCTAGTTGGATCATCATAATTCATTTTACATCCAATGCTTTTCCTCAACTTAAATGGGAGCGGTTTCAAAGAAAAGATTGTAAGCATGAAATAGTGAATTGAAACAAAACCATTTTAGCTTAAAGTAAAGGGAGTGTGAAGTACATTTGATGAATGAGAACACGAATAAAAATGTGGAACAAAATGGCTTTCAACCGTATGACATCCTTACACCACTGGAGAAACCAGTCATTATACAAAAAAAGCGAAAGTGGAAGATCTCACAGGAAACAGGGATTATGTGGAGTTCGGTACTTATCATATTTTTACTATGGTATACAGTTACTAAACTTAATATCTTCTCTGAAGTCTTTATCCCATCCCCAGCAAAGACCTGGGCTGCTTTTACCGATTTACTTATAAATGGCTATAAAGGAAATAGTTTAATATTTCATCTGCTTGATAGTCTATACAGATTGTCGATGGCCTTTTTCGCCGCATTAATTACAGCAGTTCCATTAGGATTAATTAGCGGTTATTCTTCAAAAGTGAGAGCTGCATTAGACCCCATCTTAGAATTCTATCGACCCCTGCCACCGCTGTCATACTACACACTTTTAATATTATGGTTTGGAATAGGAGATCTATCAAAGGTTGCATTATTATATCTTGCTGCCTTTGCTCCAATGTATATTGCTGCAGTATCCGGAGTAAAAGGTGTTTTGGAAGATCGTATCCATTCCGCTACCTCTTTGGGTGCAAATAACTGGCAAACGTTCCGCTATGTTATATTCCCGTCGTGTTTACCAGAAATATTTACCGGAATGCGAACAGCGATTGGATTTGCTTATACAACTTTAGTCGCCTCTGAAATGGTTGCCGCTGTCTCAGGCATCGGCTGGCTAGTGCTTGATGCAAGCAAATATTTACGAAGTGATATCATGTATGTTGGCATTATTCTGATGGGCGTAACAGGGATCCTGCTTGATCGAATCCTTCGAAAAATCGAAGTAAAGGCGATTCCATGGAAGGGGAAAGATTAAAAAAATGGGGGTAAAAGGATGAAAAATTTCAAAAGCAGATGGTTCATGAGTTTGATAGTAGTTATTGCACTATTGATGATTAGCGCCTGTGGGAATAAAACAACATCAAAACCCGCTAATGATACTATTGAGTTTCGGATTGGGTATCAAGTTATTCCGAATGCAGAGTTACTTGCAAAAGCAAAGAATATGTTTGAGGAGAAGTTTGATGGTGTGAAAGTCAAATTGCTTCCGTTCGAGGCAGCGGTTGATGTGAATACGGCTATGGCTGCTGGGGAAATTGATGCTGGTTTGATTGGTTCTAGTTCTGTTGCATCAGGGATAGCACAAAATTTACCATACAAAGTTATTTGGCTTCACGATGTAATTGGAGATAATGAGGCATTGGCCGTAAAGAAAGATAGTGGAATCAAATCGATTGAGGATGTTGTGGGTAAAAAAATTGCCGTTTCTTTCGGTTCAACAACACATTACAGTTTGTTATCTGCACTAAAATTAAAAGGAATTGATGAAAATAAAGTAACTATATTAGACATGAAACCAGCTGACATGTTAGCAGCGTGGAAACAAGGACAGATTGATGGTGGATATGTTTGGTATCCAACACTAGGAGAAATGCTTTCTGACGGCAACATTATTTTAACAAGCCGTGACCTCGCAAAAGATGGAATTCTCACCGCAGATGTAGGGATTGCATCAAAGGACTTTATTAAGAAACATCCGGATGTACTTAAACAATATATAAGTATATTAGATGAATCTGTCCAATTATATCGATCATCGAAAGACGAAGCGGCAGAAGCGATGAAAAATGAGTTAAACGTTTCAAAGGAAGACGCGAAATTTTTCATGGATCAATTAATCTGGCTAGATCCGAAAGAGCAGGCCTCAGACAAGTATTTAGGAACAGAAGATAAAAAAGGAGCATTTGCAAAAACGTTAAAAGATACGGCAGAATTTTTAAAAACGCAAAAAGCAATTAATTCCGTACCTGATCTTAAGGCATATGAAGATGCCATTGAACCAAAATTTCTTCAACAAGATTAGGAGGTGGTCCCCATTAATAATAGTAATGCTCTTGCAGAAACCTCATCTGAATCTATAGTCATTCAAATAAATAATGTAGAATTAACATATCAAACTGATAAACAAATAGTTACGGCATTACAGAATATTAATTTACAAATTAAAGAAGGTAGTTTTGTCTGTGTATTAGGTCCCTCCGGATGCGGAAAAACAACATTATTACGTATTTTAGCAGGCTTCCATCAAGCTACATCCGGGGAGGTTCTTCTAGATAACGTACCTATTTCACCTAAACCTGATCGGCATCGTGGAGTTGTTTTCCAGCAGCAAATGCTGTATCCATGGTTGAATATTGAAGAAAATGTTGGGTTTGGATTAAAAATGAGGAAGGTTCCGGTGAAAGAGCGGTCTGAAATTGTCGATCATTATTTAGATATGGTTGGTCTTTCTCAGTTTAAAAAATCAAAATCTTATGAGCTTTCAGGAGGTATGAAGCAAAGAGCTTCTATTGCCCGTGTATTAGCAAATGATCCGCGTATTGTATTAATGGATGAACCATTTGGCGCTTTAGATGCAATGACCAAAGAACAAATGCAAGATAATATTAGAAAGATATGGAAGGAAACTCATAAAACGATTTTCTTTATTACACATGATGTGGAAGAAGCCTTGTTGTTAGGAACGCATATTATTGTCTTATCTGCAAGGCCTGGGCGGATCCTTAAAGAAATGTACAGTAATTTACCCTATAAAATCGAAGAAGGAAAAAGCCGAATGTATAGGGTAGAACCGGATTTCGTTAAAAAACGCGAAGAGATCCTTAGCCTCATTTCTTTATAGGCAATCGCCAGCGGATCTTTTTTGTTCCTCCACCCAAAAAAAATTGTGATATTTTTTGTACTTCGATACAAACTATATCTGTACTATGACAACACTGAGGAGGAAAATTTTTCGATGAACAATAATAATAAACCCAAACCAGATGATCGCAGCGATAACGCAGAGAAGCTTCAATCAATGATCCACGATACTCTTGAAAACATTGAAGCAGCAGAAGAATCACTTGCATTTACAGATAGTGAAACACAGCGTCAGCAGATTAAGGCTAAAAATGAAAGACGCCGTGAAAGCATTGATGCATTTCGTTCAGAAATCAAGGATGAAGTTTAAACCACTTACCAGGACCTGTTGATTCATACAGGTCCTTTTCTATTATAAAGGCTGTTTTCGTAATGATTGATGTTAAAATCTTAAAGCCGATTTTAACGTGGAAATTGTTATTTTGTACCTTTGAATTTAGTTTGCTAGCTCTTTTCTTATTTTAAATTTATCCTGTTTCCTGCGAAAACACTGCACAATTATTAATTTTTGATACAAAAAGCAACAAGGTTTAAGAAAAGAGCCTTTATAAACCTTTGGATTTCATTTCATGGGACGGGTTGTGGTAAGATAAAGGGGAAATTTTTTAAGAAGAAGAAGTGATATTATTGATTCAACAACAGTCAAATCAACATAAAAACAGCATCGATCGTTTAAGCCAGTGGGAAAAAGAACTTGATGAAAAAGGGTTTATTGGCGATGAAAATGAGCTGCTAGCTTCTATTCGTCACCAGTCAAACCCAATTGTGTTATCAAAAATGTTAACAATAGCCGCTCTTTCGCGTCTTAATCGTCATTCGCATGACTCCTTAGCCTTAGTTTGGCTTACAAAGGCGTTAGAGGTATTTCCTGAAAATCAGAAGGCTAAGACCTATTTCATTCAGTACGATTGGAAAAAGAAAAGAAGTATATTAGATGCACTTATTTTCCCTGCGATTCGGGAAACAGATAATCGGACAGCAAAGAAAAAGGTTGCTGAACAATACATACAAATTTGCCAAAGTTTCTTATCTGAAGCAGACGAACATCAAGAGGATTTAACCGAAAAAATGAAACTGGCAGAGGAATTAGAAAACAAACTGCTTTATAATCAATATAAAAACATCGTTGATTTGCTGACTACTTCTATTGAGGTATGCGGGAACCTGCTAAAAGCTGCTGAGGAGTATGAGGAGTCGATAAAGGGTGTATTCCACACTGCCACCTATTTTGAGGACTTAAAACTACATTTGTCCAGCCTTGAGGAAATAAAGAAAGACTGGCTGAAGTTATTTGAGGTCCAAGAAGAATTAGAGCAGCCATCAGAAAAAGCACTGGACCAATTAAATGAAATGATTGGAATGGGTGTAGTCAAAAATCGAGTCAATGATTTTTACAAATTTTTAAAATACCAAAAAAACAGAAAAGAAATTGGATTTCAAGTAAAAGATGCGCTAAGTCTTAATATGGTTTTAACGGGGAATCCTGGGACCGGGAAAACAACGATTGCCAGGTTATTAGCTAAAATCTATAACGAGCTTGAGGTACTGCCACGTCCTGAAGTGATTGAGACTGACAGATCGCAGCTGGTAGGTGCCTATGTTGGGCAGACAGAGGAAAAAGTTCGTGCGGTTGTTGAAAAAGCAATTGGCGGGGTTTTATTTATTGATGAAGCCTATAGTTTAAAACGTGAAGGGCAAACAGGTAATGATTATGGGCAAACGGCCATAGATACCCTTGTATCACTTATGACTGGTAATGAGTACGGAGGAAAATTCGCTGTAATTTTAGCAGGTTATCCAGACGAAATGCGTATCTTTTTAGATGCGAATCCAGGTCTAAGGAGCAGGTTTCCGCAATCAAATCTCATTCATTTACCTAATTATTCAAATGAGGAATTAATATCAATTGCTGAAAAAATCGCTTCCGAAAACGATTATATTATTACAGAAGATGCAAAGTTGGAAATTGATCATCGTCTCGACCAGGAACGTGTGGATGATACTTTCGGTAATGCGAGATCTGTTCGCAATATTGTGTTGGATGCAATTTTCAAAAAAGGATCGGATCATCCCGATTCGAAAGATGATGTTCTCAAATACACGTTTTTAGAAAAAGATGACTTTTTAGTTGAAAAGGATGAACTTCGAGATTCCCCTTTTGAAAAACTAGAACGATTAGTGGGATTGACCGAACTAAAGGGTGAATTAGAAACGCTTGTTTCCTTTGTTAAAATGCAGCAGTTTAGAAAGGACAAAGGTCTTCCCACTGTCCCACTTCAATTGCATTCCGTTTTCACAGGGAATCCAGGTACAGGTAAAACAACGGTTGCTAAGATTTACGCACAACTCCTTTGTGAGTGCGGTATGTTAAAAAGAGGTCACTTAATCGTTGCTAGCAGGTCTGATTTCGTCGCAGGATATGTTGGGCAAACGGCAGGTAAAACAAAGAAAAAGATTCGAGAAGCACTAGGAGGAGTCTTATTTATTGATGAGGCGTACTCTCTCTTAAGTCAAACTGCTGGTGACTTTGGTAAAGAAGTGGTTGATACCCTAGTAGATGAGATGACCAAACATAATGAAAATCTTGTTGTTGTCCTTGCAGGCTATCCTAATGAAATGGACCAGTTATTAGAAAGCAATCCTGGTTTGCGTTCAAGGTTTAAAAAGTTCTTTTTGTTTCCTAATTATTCAGCGGACGAATTGCTTTCAATTATTGAGGCTTATGTTGAAAGCTTTCAATACCACTTAACGGATCGTGCAAAAGCTCCTTTGAAACAAGCAATTGAAAATAATAGCTTTAAAGGAAATGGCAGATTCGCAACCAATTTAGCGGATGAAATGATACAAGCACAAGCAATGAGGCTAATGGGAAAAGTAGGAGAAAAAGATTTATTAGAAAAAGCTATTTATATTGAAAGTGAAGATGTGGAAAAAGCACTTGAAAAAATGCCGCATTGACACATCAGCGGAAAAAGGGGAAATGTACAGATGGATAAAGAATTTATATCGGTGAGAGAAATTCAACTATTGTATGCCGATACGGACATGATGGGCGTTATCTATCACGCTAACTATTTAAAATATTTTGAGCTAGGGCGAAGTGGATTAATTGAGGACTTGGGATACAGCTATGTAGATATGGAAAATGCAGGCTATTTTGCACCTGTTTATGACATCCAAGCTACCTATAAAAAACCTTTACGCTATGGTGATAAGGGGTTTGTGAAGACTTGGATTGATAAAAATGATGGGATTAAAACGATTTATGGATATTCCATCGTAAATGGGGATGAGGAATTATGTGCAGAAGGGACATCGACACATATTGTGGTCAAAAAGGACAACTTTAGACCAATCGCCTTTAAAAAAGCGTTCCCAGAATGGTTCTTGCGATACGAGGAAATAAAGAAGAAGTAGCAATACGTTAATGCTAGTGGGGTGATTTGGATGGCTTTTGGAATTAAAAGGCAGGAAGTAAAAGTGTGGAAACAAAAAATAGATGATGGTGAAATAGCATTCCTAACCCATTATTGGCTAGATGACCGCTTTCCAGGCTGCAAAACAGTGACAAAGGTGGGCTGTCAAGACCTTGAAAAATTGGCTGAATGGGGAAGTAAATATGGGTTGAAAAAGGAATGGATTCATCACCGCCTTGACGGCTACTCCCATTTTGATTTAATTGGTGAAAATCAAAAAGAAATTTTACATAAAGAAGGTTTACAGCATCATATTTGGTAAGTGCAAAGCACACCTATTATTTTTCTAACGGGTTTACTTCATAGGTGCAAACATAGTAAAACACATAGGAAAACGCACTTGAATTCACAATATAATTCACAGTGCGTTTTTTATTGCTTTATCAACATTTCGACGAGTTTCTTTCGTCCGTCCCCCCTAATTCACATAGTAAATCACAGGGTATGAAATAATTATTGGAGGGTGTGCGAATTCTTTGTGATTTAGTGAGTGAATTGTGTTGCAATCACGAAGGCTATTGGATATTTATGTTAAAATCATATTATAGATATTGGAAAGTTTGTGAAAAGATGTTCTTACGCTAACGTTAGTTCAATAAAAATCGAAACTTAAAGTGTTTCCAATCGTTCTAATATTTTAAAATAGGGATAGGGGGAATTATGTATGAATAAGTTTGGAGTTTTATCCATCCTAATGGCATTGATTAGCATAATTACATTTTTTATTGTTAGAGGACCAAATGCAAATTTGTCTTTAGCAATTATACTTCTAGGTTCTTTTTCGTTACTCGGAATAATTTTTGCTGTTATTTCTAAGAGATGGTTATCAAGTATAATTGGTGTTTTAGCTAATGGAATGGTGCTAGTCTTTGTATATTTATTATTATTAGCTAAGGGAATAGCTGGTTAAAATAAAGCAGTAAGTATTTTAAAATGTCTTTATTATCGTGCCTTTAAAAAAGGAAAGGTTATTAAACGGGTGCTTTTACTAAAGAACTGGCTGCCTTTTTCGGTGGCTTTTCTAATTGAAGTACAGTGCAGTTTAGTTAAATCATATTGCATCTATGCTTGTTCACTGTTGTGGAAGAGCCCAGCAAATAATTTATGTGTGAATATAATATGGCTGCGTTAGCTGCTTTTTTTTGTTCCCACTAACGAGGCAGTCACGACATCATTGATCCTGTAAGAATAGGTATAGCTGCCCATGTTTGGTATGCCCTTACTGCTATTGGGAAAAATAAATTGGCATGCTATTTCAAATGGAGGAATTTAACATGGGCAAAACAATATTCATTACTGGTGCAGGCACCGGGCTTGGCCGAGGTGCAGCTATAGGTCTTTCCAAAAAAGGACATCGTGTGATTGCAACTACAGAACTGACTTCTCAAAAGACAGACCTTCTGCGGGAAGCAAATGATCTAGGACTGAATATAGATGTGATTAAAGTGGACATTACGAATCCTTTAGATTTGGAACAGATGGAGAAGTATGATTTTGACGTATTTGTTGCAAATGCTGCCATCAATGAACGAGGGCCACTTGGGGAAGTGCCGATGGACCGTTTTCGGGCACTTTTTGAGGTAAATGTTTTCGCAACCTTGGAAACAGTACAGATAGCTGCACGGAAGATGGTTGAAAAGGGAAGCGGGAAAATCGTTTTTATGAGTTCAATTTCTGGAATATTGGCAGCTCCATACAACGGTACATATGCCGCTACAAAGCACGCGATTGAAGCAATTGCCCATACCTTAATGTTGGAACTTCAAGGATTCGGAGTAAAAGTTGCTACTATTAACCCTGGTGCCTTCAAGACAGGCTTTAATGATCGGGCGGCAGAAGAGTTATGGAAATGGTACGATGAAGGGAAAAGCTTCACGAAAAAAGAGGATATTAAAAAGGCGGAAGAGGGGTTAAAGGACCAGTATGATCCGGAAGATTTAATTGCAAAACTGGTAGAAATCATCCCAGCTGACCAACATAAATTCCGAACCGCCTATCCTCAACAAACGGAGAAACAGATGAAGCAAGAAGAACAAAAGTGGTGGGAGATGGATATATAGGACACTTCATCCAGTTCTTTTAACCTGTGGAATGGTGCTGTTGAAAAAAAGGGAAAAGAGAGAAAGCCCTTTTCTCCTTTTTGCATTTGGTGTTAGCAGAGGATGACTAATTTAATCAAATTTTATTACCCACATTGAAATATCCTTCAACTGCTAAGTTTTATTTTTCTCTCAAAAGAACCTTCACCGAAAAGAGAGAAATTGAATTAAAAATGTTCTTCAGTAGTGTTGAATATAATAAAGACGATATTTTTTTATATGAGCCAACATAAAATCTCCCAAATGTTTATCACCTGCAAGATTGTGAAGAAATATTATTAAAGTAAAGGGTACTTTAGTGAAATAAGATAATACAAAAAAAGGCTTAGAGTTGGAAATGACTCTGAGCCTTTTTGATTGTGAAATATACTGTGATTTGTGTTGTGAAAGTTATGCTATTTACTGCGTGATTAGGTCGGTAATTTGACGTTTTACACCTCACAAGTAAACCCGTTATTATTTTTCTAGGTGTGCTTTTTATCATTTAAATAGGAAGTTGAAGCAAGCCCATGAAGAAAAACAAGATTAACACGAATGTGTGTGCAAGAATAGCTGGTAGCACACTTTTATATTTAGTTGTTAAAAAGCCAAATAAAATTCCTAAAACTAGGTATAACAGAATGAGAGCTACAGAAAAACCAAATATCGTTGTATTAAAGGCAAAGGCAATGCTTGTGAATAGAATTGCATAAGTTTCATTGGTTATCTTAATCATTTGTGTTAAAAGTATCCCTCTCCATATCACTTCCTGTAGGAGGGCATGAATAAGCGCGAATAAAAAAAGCGAAAGAATATGCGAGACATCCATTCTAACATCCATTGTTATCAACATTAATAGGAGGAGCACAGAAATAATTCCAATAATGATGATAGATAAATAGATTGTATTTACTGCAAAAGGCAATTGAATCCTTTTAATAAGTTCGGGTTTTTTTAAAAACAAGCTAATTTTTTTATTAAACTTTCTGATTACATAACAGATCAGAAGGATAGGGATGATAAATAAAAGCTGATAAATGATAACGTTTAAAAAGGGATCAACTTGAATGCCTTGAATGAATTTATCGAGATAAACAAGGATCATATTCCCTCCAAAGAAAGAAATCATCACCCATGCAAAAAGTCGATTTTCTTCCTTTAGAAAAGCTAGGTACAGGAATAAGCCCAGCAGAATCAAAAAGAAAGGACTATAATAACTTCTCGTAAAAAGATAGATTAAGACGATAAATAGTAATGATAAATAGAAACCTTGATTATTCTTTTGTTTCATACCGAAACATCCTTCCAAAAGTCGCGATAAAAAGGCCCCGAATTAACGGAGCCATTGGGTCATATGATCTTGAATTTCCTGGTATTTTGTTGAGGCATTTGTGAGTCCAAAGGAACTGGCATTTTCCAGAGGTACAACTTGATAATTTCTAGACCTCTGACTTGAAACATAGGTAGGATAAAAAGCCGGATTGGACAGCTCAATGGTCTTGCCTGATTGAGTAATATTTTTGGTGATTTCAACTGTTGCCATGCCGCCGATATCCTTAAAGTCCCTTACTTGCCCGGAGATGAAGTTACCCAAAGAATAAATAACGAATGACTTTCGGCCATCTTCTGTTTTAATCCATTCCATAGGCTGCAGGACGTGTGGATGAGACCCAAAGATAATATCTACTCCTTCATTGGCAAGAAAAGTGGCCAAGTCCTTTTGGTCGTTGGTAGGAATACGCTGATACTCATTCCCCCAATGAATACTCATAACTACCACGTCAGCTTCTTTTTTAGCACGTTTTACCTCTTCACTCATGATATCACGATTTATTAGATTTACGAGAAAGTCTTTACCATCAGGAATAGGGATCCCATTGGTACCGTATGTATAGGATAAAAAGGCTAATTTTATTCCATTTTTATTAATAATTCTTAGTTTTTGCCGATCTTCTTTATTTAAGAAACTCCCGACATGTGGAAGTCCAATGCTATTTAAATAATCTGTTGCCGATAAAATTCCTCTTTCACCCTTGTCTAATGTATGATTGTTAGCAAGAGAAACAATATCAACCCCTGTATTAACCAGCGCATCTGCTACTTCATGGGGACTATTAAACATAGGGTAGCTAGAAACACCAATATCTATCCCACCTAGCATGCTTTCCTGATTGGCAGTTAGTACATCAGGAGATTCCAATTTACTCTTAACATTTTCAAAAATGGGATTGAAATTATATGTTGTTCCATCAAAGGCATCTTGATACACAGTATCATGGATTAGGATGTCGCCAATGGCACCGATCGTCAGCTTCTCAGTTAATGTCCTGGTTAAAACAGGCTGCACTCTTTCAGCATGGTCCTTTGTGGAATGTATTTTTGCTGCTGTAACCTTGTTTTTCTGCTGCTGGATTAGGAGTACGGCAGTAACAACTAAACAAATAGTAATGATAACTAAAGATGGAATAATGAATTTCTTTTTCATAGCTTCTCCTTCATGTTCAAGTATAAGGCAAAATATTTCAAACACCGCTACTTTTACTATAATATATATATGTACTATTTTTCGACTTTTTCCTACAGTTTTTGTAAAAAATATATTAGGGGTGTAGTTTTATGTTCCAAATAACAGAGAATGCTAATGGAATTTTAATGGATATAATTACAAGAGAGAAGCAGTATCCAACTGAAGAACTATTCTTACGTTTAAGTATGGGGATTGGTTGAGGCGGTCCAAAACTTAATCTGTCTCTGGAAGAGCGGAAAATTACTGGGGATCAGCTATTTGAATTTAATGGGATTAAGATCATTATACATGAACAGGATTATTCATACTTTGAAAAAACAAAGCTTGATTATACAAGAGACCTGCAGGGAAAAGGGGCATTTAAGCTAATAAAGATATAAAAATGGCTTTAAGAGAACCCAGTAGGATTCCTTAAAGCCATTTAATTTTTGGTTCAGTTTTATTCATGATCCGGTTTATATTCGCTCGATGACGATAAATCACAAATGAAGCCAACAGTGTGACTGCTATGAGGAGCGGAATGTCTCCGTCAATGGCAGCATAAATGACTGCACAAATACCTCCAAGCATCGAAGACAAAGATACATATTTTGTTACGTAAAGACTGGCAAAAAAGACTAGGAAAACTGTAAGGAACATGAGTGGGGCACAAAATAATAAAACGCCTCCAGATGTAGCCACTGCTTTACCACCTCTAAATCCTGCAAAGATGGGATAGGTGTGTCCGATAACGGCCAATACTCCAGCTAGTAAAGGATTGATATCAAGCCCAAAAATTACCGGTAAAGAAGCAGCTAATGTTCCTTTTAGAATATCAGCCAAGGTTACAGCAATTCCAGCTTTTACTCCCAGTGTTCGAAAAGTGTTCGTTCCCCCTAAATTTCCACTCCCATGCTGTCGTATATCTGTTTTATAAAAAACTTTTCCAATGATTAAACCTGAAGGGATCGAGCCAAGCAAGTAGGCTGCGAACAAGACTAAAATAATTTGAACCATCAATGATTTCTCCTTTTATAAATAATGCACGTCCTCTATTTTACCATGTAATCGTGAAAAAACACTACTACTGCTTTTATCTAATCCAAAATCTGATAAAAAATACCTTCTCAATTTTTCGTTGATACCGTACGATAGAGAAGAGGAGGAAGAACAATGGCCCAAATTGAACACTATAAAAATAAATCTTTATCACCAAAATGGATCCTAGGAGGATTGATGATAGGCATTATAATCATTGCATCCTCTATTCTTTTTTTATTATATCCGTTTGCCTCTAAGGAAAAAATAACTTATTTCAATGATAAAAATCCGATTCTTTTTGAAGGAACACAGCAAGGGAATGCATTACTCGATGGGAATACGATATTTCTGCCGCTATCATTTATGCAACAACACATAGATAAGACGATTATTTTTGATGAAAAATCCAAGTCTATCATTATTACCACAGCAGATAAAGTAATCCAAATGCCTACAGACTCCCTAACGTTCTTTGTGAATCAAAAGCCAGTGCAACTGCAGATTTCACCAATTATTTTAAAAGAAGGGCAACTATTTGTAGCAATTGACCCACTGCTGGCCTATTATCCGATTCAATTTAAGATTTTAGAAGAAACAGGAGCCGTTTGGATTCAAAAGGACGGAGATCGCTATACTAAAGGTACAATAATCGAGGAAGAAGTACATCCAGAGAACCTGAGATTACGAACGGAGCCATCCCTGAAAGCACCTTATACAGCGGAGATGTCAAACCGCGAAGCTGTGATGATTGAAGGTGAGAAAGCGGATTTTTATTTAGTAAGAAAAGAAAATGGAATTAGTGGGTACATCAACAAGAAATATGTTGAGAAAAACAATGAAATATCGATTTCGATTTCACATCAAAGTAATACAGTCGCTGTTCCAAAGATTAATGGACCGGTTCAACTTACCTGGGAGGCGGTTTATACAAAAAATCCAGACCATACCCAAATACCAGATATGCTGGGTGTGAATGTCGTTTCACCAACTTGGTTCTCTTTGTCAGGAAATGATGGAAGCATTAAAAATTTAGCATCACTAGATTATAGTAAATGGGCACAGTCAAAGGGGTATCAGGTATGGGGATTATTTTCAAATTCCTTCGACCCTATCATGACGCATGAGGCATTAAAAGACTTTGAAACACGTCAAACCATCATTAGACAGCTGCTTCATTTCAGTCAAATGTATCAATTACAAGGGATAAACTTTGATATTGAAAATGTCTATCCAGAAGATGGACCACTCGTTACTCAACTCATGAGAGAAGCAACACCATATTTACATGAAGCGGGATTAGTTGTTTCGATGGACATTACCTTTTATGCGGGCGACAACAATAATTGGTCATCCTTTTATGAAAGAAACAAGCTTGCAGGCATTGTGGATTACCTTATCATTATGGCTTATGATGAACATCCGGGCTCATCTCCCGTAGCTGGAAGTGTTTCAAGTCTTCCGTGGGTAGAAACGAACCTGCAAAACTTGTTAAAAGAAGTTCCGAAAGAAAAACTGATACTCGGTGTTCCCCTATATACAAGGCTTTGGAAAGAGCAACTAAAAGAAGATGGAACGACTGAGGTAAGCTCACAGTCTATGTCAATGGCTAAAATGAAAGAGTGGCTTTCTGAAAAAGGTCTGCAGCCGATTTATGATGAAGAAAGCGGTCAAAACTATACTGAATATTATGCAGACGATGAGAAGGCAACCTATAAAGTTTGGATAGAGGATGAATTGTCATTGAATAAACGTGCGACTCTTGCAGCTAATTACCAATTAGCTGGAGTGGCTTCCTGGTCAAGGTTTTTCGGAGATCAGTCTGCTTGGACAGCAATAAATATGGACCCTAACAAGGCAGTAACACAGAAATAGACCAGTTTCCTGGTCTATTTTTATTGGATTCGCTTTCATTTTAATATTCTGTCAAATTTAAGAACAATTAAAGTCTAATTTATTACAAAGATATGTAGAATTTTCAAATCCTTGTTTTATCGATTGAAAAAAATTGCCCCGAGGAAATATAATTTAATAAACCGAAACAAATTCCGACGTTGATTGTAGTATTGGTCGGCTATGTTCTGTTCTATTTAAAAAAAACTATATTAAAGAGGTGAGAATCATGGCCATAACGGTACCACAATCCGAAAGCTATCAATACCAAGATGTAAAGGTCTTATATGTAGAAGATGAAATGTTTACACGCGAAAAATTATTACGGGTTCTAAAACGCCGTTTTTCAGATGTTCATGTTGCTATTGACGGTGAAGAAGGCTTTCAGTTATATAATCAGCATTTCCCAGATTTAATTATCGTAGATATTAAAATGAATCAAATGGACGGTTTAGCCATGATTGAAAAGATTCGGATGCTTAGTGACAAGGTGCAAATTATTGTTACTACGGTTCATGATGATAATCAAATTTTTATTCAATCAATTGAAAATAGCGTCAATCATTTTATCTTAAAACCTATTGATCTTGAACAGTTTTTACTAGCCATCCAAAAATCTGTTTATCAGATTCAATTGAATAAGAAGTTATCGAATATTGATCCTTTAACAAAATGTATAAATCGGTTTATATTTGAGGAGATATTGTCGAGAGAGATAAGTAGATCAGAACGATATAGTCGTCCATTTTCAATTCTTCTTTTTGAGGTTGACTGTTTTAAAAAGATTAATACTTATCTTGGACACCAAAAAGGTGATGAAGTTCTCGCTACCATTTCAACAATCGTTCAACAAAGGATTCGTGAAAGTGATATCTTTGCGCGCTGGGGTGGGGAAGAGTTTATTCTTTTGACACCAGAAACAAATAGTCGAGGAGCATCTGTACTTGGTGAATCGATCCTATCTTTAATAAATAGTTTTGCTTTTCCTAAAATAGGTACTGTAACCTGTAGTTTTGGTATAACTGAGTTTTCTCCTGATAAGAAGAAAGCAGAGCTTATTTTGGAAGCAGAAGAAGCGCTTTTTAAATCTAAACAAAATGGAAATAACTGTGTAACAGTTTTTTCGGAAGAAAAAGGTGGTAAATAAGTGATAGGTTTTTATTTTTCCATCGTCCTCGTTATTGGGATCCTCATTATTTTTTTATTAAAGTATAGTAGTAAAAGTAGTCAACTTGTGAAACAGCTTAAAAAAAGTGAAGAGAACTACCGGGAATTAGAAGAAAAATTTGAGACTGCGATAAGTTCATTAGAACACAGAGTTAATGAAGAAGTAGCAAAAAATAGACAGAAGGATCATACCCTTTTTCAACATTCAAAACTTGCGGCAATGGGCGAATTGATCACTAGTATTGGCCATCTTTGGCAACAGCCGCTCAATAGTCTATCGCTCTTAATCCAAGACGTTAAAGAAGCAATACAGTTTGGAGAGATTAACGACCAATATATTGATCAGTTCACACATGAAAGCATGATTCAGATTAAACAAATGTCACGAACGATCAAAGATTTTCGAAAATTTTATCAACCAAACAATGAGAAAAGCAGCTTTTCTGTTTCTGATTCGATCGAAGATGCGCTGATGATTTTTTCCCCAAGCCTCAAGGAGCATAACATCCATGTTAATTTTGAGATTCGAGAACAGCATTTGGCCTTTGGTTTTCCAAATGAATATAGTCAAGTTGTTCTAAATATTTTAATGAATGCACGAGACGCCTTTGTTTCGAACAAAATCAAAAATCGAAGTATAGATATTATGATCCGTTCAAAGGATAGCCTTTTAGTCGTGGACTTTATTGATAATGCTGGCGGAATTGCTCCAGATTCACTGCCAAAATTGTTCGAACCGTATTTTACAACCAAGCACAATGGAACTGGGATTGGTTTGTACATGACAAAAATGATTATAGAAAATATGAATGGCAGGGTTGAAGTTGAAAATACAGATGAAGGTGCAAGGCTCAGTCTAGCAGTCCCTAAAGTTGAACATATATATCCCTAATATAAATTTACCTATAAACTTTGCTCCCGAAAATCGGGAGCATTTTTTTTTACTGCCAATTAAAATATGGTATAGTAAAGGGGAAGTAAAATTAAGGAAATAAAGGAAGTGTTCGTTTCATGGCAGTTGAAAATCCAACCCTGGAAGAAATAGGCGCTATTTTAAAAAAAGCTAAACGTATTGCAGTAGTTGGTTTAAGTGACAAACCAGACAGAACCTCTTATATGGTTTCAGAGGTTATGCAAAAAGCCGGATATGAAATCATCCCAGTTAATCCAGTGATTGATGAAGTCCTTGGAGTGAAAGCGGTTGCTTCTTTAAAAGATATCGAGGGGCATATTGATATCGTCAATGTTTTCCGTCGTTCAGAGCAATTGTTTGATGTCGCGAAAGAATTTGATGAAATTGATGCTGATGTTTTTTGGGCTCAGCAGGGTTTAGTGAACGAGGAAGCTTATACGTTCCTGAAGGATAAAGGATATACAGTCATTATGGATCTTTGTATAAAAGTCGCTCACTCTTTAACAAAATAATAATATAGTGAAAAAAGCTGCTAAAGGTTGGCAGTTTTTTTTTATTTTTTCACTCAAAATTGTGTTACAAATATAGGTTGTTTTAAATTAGACATTTGCCAAATCTAAATAAATCGCTAAAATAAAGCATAGGCCTGCGATTTTATGTGGTACAATTATAAGCGGCAAACATTCGTTCTAAATATAGAATATACTTTGATACGAATGATAAATATACTTAAAAGATAGCAAATAAGAATGTTTTTTTCTTTTTGTAGGGAATGAAAGGGGTATTTTAGTGGCAAGTAATCAAAAGGCTTTTGAATACAATGATGATGCCATACAGGTACTAGAGGGACTGGAGGCCGTCAGGAAGCGACCAGGAATGTACATCGGGAGCACTGATACGCGCGGATTACACCATCTTGTATTCGAGATTGTTGACAACTCTGTCGATGAGGCTCTAGGTGGATTCGGGGACCAAATCATCGTTAAAATCCATAAAGATAATTCAATCAGCGTAATGGATAGAGGACGCGGAATGCCAACTGGCATGCATAAAATGGGCAAACCGACTCCAGAAGTCATTTTAACGATACTCCATGCTGGTGGTAAATTCGGTCAAGGCGGCTATAAAACCAGCGGTGGTTTACATGGTGTTGGTGCCTCTGTTGTTAATGCTTTATCTGAGTGGTTAACTGTAACCATAAAAAGAGATGGCTTTGTTTATGAACAACGATTTGAAAACGGAGGTAAACCGGTTACTACATTAGAGAAAATCGGTAAAACCAATCAAACAGGTACAACGATTCACTTTAAACCAGATACAACCATCTTTTCTAGCACAACCTATAATTTTGAAACCTTATGTGAAAGGTTAAGAGAATCTGCCTTTCTTTTAAAAGGATTAAAAATTGAAATCATCGATGACCGAAATGATTTTCATGAGGTTTTTTATTATCAAAATGGAATTGAAGCCTTTGTTTCATACTTAAATGAAGATAAAGAGGTGCTTCACCCAGTAATTAGTTTCGAAGGAACTCATAATGGGATGGAAGTTGAATTTGCCTTTCAATTTAATGATGGCTATTCAGAAAACATGCTTTCATTTGTAAACAATGTCCGCACGAAAGATGGGGGCACACATGAAGTTGGGTCACGAACAGCAATGACTCGTGTTATCAATGAATACGCACGGAAGGTCGCTCTTTTAAAAGAAAAGGAAAAGAATCTTGAAGGGGCAGATATCCGAGAAGGCTTATCTGCGATTATTTCTGTTAGAATACCAGAGGATTTATTACAGTTTGAAGGTCAAACAAAGAGTAAATTAGGAACGAGTGAAGCCAGGTCTTCCGTAGACGCAGTCGTCTCTGAACACCTTACCTATTTCCTTGAAGAGAACCCCAATATTAGCTCGCTGTTGATTAAAAAATCCATTAAAGCTTATCAGGCCCGAGAAGCTGCACGGAAAGCACGCGAGGACGCAAGAAGCGGTAAAAAGCGAAAGCGCTCAGATGCTCTTTTATCTGGGAAGCTAACACCTGCACAATCAAGAAATCCGCAAAGAAATGAGATCTATTTAGTTGAGGGTGACTCTGCAGGAGGCTCTGCTAAGCAAGGGCGTGACCGTCGTTTTCAAGCAGTCCTGCCACTACGTGGTAAAGTGATTAATACTGAAAAAGCGAAGCTAGCCGATATTTTTAAGAATGAAGAAATCAATACGATCATTCATACCGTTGGCGCTGGAGTCGGATCTGATTTTAATGTGGAAGATTGTAATTATGATAAAGTTATCATTATGACCGATGCTGATACAGATGGTGCTCATATTCAAGTGTTACTGTTAACGTTCTTCTATCGTTATATGAAGCCGCTTATTGAAGCTGGTAAAGTGTTTATCGCATTACCGCCTTTATATAAAGTAAGTAAAGGTTCGGGGAAAAAGGAAATCATTGAATATGCTTGGAATGATGATGAACTTCAGGGTGCCATTCAGAAGGTCGGCAAAGGCTATATTATTCAACGCTATAAAGGTCTTGGTGAGATGAATGCAGACCAGCTATGGGATACAACGATGAACCCTGAGACACGAACGTTAATCCGTGTAAAAATAGATGATGCAGCTAGAGCAGAACGCCGGATTACCACTTTAATGGGTGATAAAGTTGAACCGCGAAGAAAATGGATTGAAGGTAATGTAGCATTTGGTTTAGAGGAAGATGACACGATCCTTGCAAATGAAAATATTACGATTTCCGGGGAGGTATCTGAAGAATGAGCACAAATGAGAAATTCCGTGACTTACCTCTAGAGGATGTAATCGGTGATCGTTTTGGAAGATATAGTAAGTATATTATTCAAGAACGTGCCCTTCCAGATGCAAGGGACGGCTTAAAACCAGTACAACGAAGAATATTGTATGCGATGCATGTTGAAGGTAATACCTTTGAAAAAGGTTTTAGAAAAGCAGCAAAAACGGTTGGTAATGTAATTGGTAACTACCATCCACATGGAGATTCATCCGTATATGAAGCAATGGTGCGGATGAGCCAGGATTGGAAGGTTAGAAATGTACTGATACAAATGCATGGAAATAACGGTAGTGTTGATGGAGATCCTCCTGCAGCGATGCGTTATACAGAAGCACGGTTATCGGCAATTTCCTCTGAATTACTTCGCGATATTGAAAAGCAAACAGTAGATTTTATTCCAAACTTCGATGATACATCAAAGGAACCAACCGTTTTACCAGCCATGTTCCCGAACTTGTTGGTAAATGGCTCAACCGGAATATCAGCAGGATATGCAACTGATATTCCACCTCACCATCTTGGGGAGGTTATTGACGGTGTTATCTTGAGAATGGACCATCCTAACTCATCAGTAGATGATATCATGACCGTTATTAAGGGACCTGATTTTCCGACTGGAGGGATTATCCAAGGAATCGATGGGATAAAAAAGGCGTATGAAACGGGTAAAGGAAAAATTATTGTTCGCAGTAAAGCAAATATAGAGGATGTACGTGGGGGCAAACAGCAGATTGTCATTACGGAAATCCCATATGAAATCAATAAAGCAAATCTTGTTAAAAAAATTGATGAATTCCGCTTTGATCGCAAGGTTGAAGGTATGTCAGAGGTCCGTGATGAAACAGACCGAACAGGACTAAGAATTGTTATTGAATTAAAGAAAGATGCGGATGCACAAGGTGTCTTAAATTTCTTATATAAAAATAGTGATTTGCAAGTGACATACAATTTTAATATGGTCGCAATCTCTCAAAAACGTCCCAAATTATTAGGTATTCGTGAATTATTGGATGCTTATATTGAACACCAAAAGGAAGTTATTACGAGAAGGACCCAGTTTGAGCTCAACAAAGCAAAGGAACGTCAGCATATCGTTGAAGGGTTAATGAAGGCACTTTCAATCCTCGATCAAGTTATTACGACGATTCGGGCTTCCAAGGATAAAAGAAATGCAAAGGACAATTTAATTGCAAAGTTTGCATTTACTGAAGCCCAAGCAGAAGCAATTGTTTCTTTGCAGCTTTACCGCTTAACCAATACAGATATTACTGCATTACAGAATGAGGCGGCAGAATTAGCTTCAAAAATTGAAGAGTGGACCGCCATTTTATTAAGTGAAAAGAAGCTTATTTCTACCATAAAAAAAGATTTAAAAGATGTAAAAAAGCGTTTCGCAGATGAGCGTCGTTCAAAAATTGAGGCAGAGATTGAAGAATTGAAAATTAATCTTGAAGTGACGGTCCCAAGTGAAGATGTCATTGTAACGGTCACAAAAGAGGGCTATGTCAAGCGGACAAGCCAGCGTTCTTTTGCAGCTTCTAATGGTCAAGACCTAGCAATGAAGGATTCCGACCGCTTACTATCACAGCTTGATGTGAATACTAAGGATGTTGTATTGCTCTTTACTAATAAAGGTAATTACTTATACTGTCCAGTTCACGAATTACCTGATATCCGCTGGAAGGACCTAGGGCAGCATATTGCAAATATCATTCCAATTGAACGTGATGAAGATATTATTCAAGTAATTCCTGTGAAGGATTTTGAGATAAATGCTTATCTCGTTTTTGTAACGAAAAATGGAATGGTTAAGAAAACAGAACTAAAACAATACAAGGCACAACGATATTCGAAGCCATTAGTGGGTGTTAATCTGAAAGATGATGATCAGGTTATTCAGGTTCATTTAACAGATGGTACAAAAGATATATTCCTAATCTCCCATTTTGGTTATGCATTATGGTTTCATGAAGAAGAAATAAGTATTGTCGGTGTTCGGGCAGCAGGTGTTAAAGGTATCAATTTAAAGGATGGCGATGTTGTCGTCGGTGGGAAACTTATAACTCCAGATAGTAAGGAAACCATTGTGATTGCTACACAACGTGGTTCAGTAAAGCGTATGAGACTTAAGGAATTCGAAAAAACAACTCGTGCCAAGCGTGGGGTAGTTATATTACGAGAGCTTAAATCAAATCCGCATCGTGTTATCGGTTTTGTGGTTGCGCATGACCAAGATACAGTATTGATTCAAAGTGAAAAAGGTCAAGTTGAAACACTTCAAACTTCTGATATTCGCTTAAATGACCGTTACTCGAACGGTTCTTTCGTCCTAGATGAAACTGTAAATGGTAAAGTAACGAATATTTGGAAGGTAGAAGGTCCAAAGAAAGAGACTGAATAAAATATTTTTTAAAGACTCCCGAAATGATGGGAGTCTTTTTCATGTTTTTACTAAAATTTGGGCATACTACCTGTATCAGATTTTGGAGGGGAATAGGATGAAAAAAGAATTACTACTAGTTGGTATTGTATTTTTTCTCATGTCTGTAACTGCTATAACCGGTGTTCATGCTTTCGAAGAAAGAGACAAAATTGTTACGATTTCTAAACATGAAAGTGATGTGACTGGAGATGGAATCACCGAGAGTATTGAGCTAAAAGGTGTTCCTTATGAAGGTAATGATGATTATTTAAAAGAAATATATATTGATATCTCTTCAACTGATGAAAAACAGTACACCATGCCACTTGAGAGCGGTTCTAAAGCTTCACTTAAGCTGGTGGACTTAAACCAGGACGGTGTGAAGGATATATTTGCTAATGTTCTAACAGGTGAAAGTGGGGGGATCACACAAAATTATTTATATACATTTAAGGATTTCATCAGCAAAAAGTTAGCAATCCCTGACCCTTTAGAAATAGAGAGCACGTACGAAGACGGATATAAAGCGAAAATAACAATCGGTCAAACAGGAAAAACCTATTTATTTGATTTAAAGGATCGGAAAAAATATTATAAAAAACTAGGATTATACTATAAAGGAAAGTTAAATGAACCGATGGAATTAACTGTAAATTCATTTAACTCGCTTAAGCCAGTTAAAATATCCACTGGAGAGATCATTTTAAAAGGGGTCCAAAAAATAAATGGAATTGCCAATGCCGATCATATTGCTTTGGTTGAGACTATCTGGAAATATGGCAATGGAAAATGGAATTTCAGTACGGTAAATGTTAAGACGAATAAGGAAAGCTAGAGACAGACAGTTTGAATAGAAAATTCCATTCCGTCTCATTATCTTAAGTATACTTAGTATTTGAGACAGAATGGAATTTTTATTATTTTTTTGACCATAATTATATTATGTAAACTAAATGATTAAAAAGAAGCTACCCAAGGGCAGCCTTCATCCTTATTCTGTCTGTTCCTTTGGCATATCCATTTTATCGACAGCAATTTTTAAATCATCATTCTTAATATGTGTATAAATCATCGTTGTTTGAATGGATGAATGACCTAGTTGTCTTCGTAATTTTGGTACATCGTTAATCTCAGCGTGGTATCTGGTTGCAAAGGAATGTCTTAGTTTATGTACGGATAACGATGGCTTTCCAAACGCTGTAGCGTATTTTTCAATCAAATATTCAACGGCTCGAGCTTTTAGTCTTTGTGAGGTTACTTTTGGGCCAGTCGGTCCACCAACAAATAATGCCTTTTCATTTTTATCAACGTTATATTTGGCGGTTCTTACAGCTAAATAATCTTGTAAATCTGCCATGGCCACCTGGCTAAAATAAACGAATTGTTCTTTATTTCCTTTACGGATAACGCGCACACAATACTTACTAAAATCAATATCGTCTAAATCAATCCCCACCAATTCCGAAAGCCGGAGGCCCGATCCTAGGATTAACGATACAATTGCTGTATCACGTTCTCTATTTAATTGATAAAAATTATACAACCGCTTGTTTTTTTTGTTTAATTCACCATAATCATTGGCAATAAATAAGCGGAATTTCTCATATTCATCACCAAGCAGAATTTTTCCTTCCATTTTTGTTGCTTTCGTTTCTATACTATCTTTAACTTCATTAAATTCAATTTTCGCCATTACATTCCGATTAATATATGGTTTAAAATCAGAAGTTTCAGCAATATTTTGTAAGTAATTGAAAAGTGATTTCAAAGCGGATAATTTCCGATTAATAGTAAGTTCTTTATTATCTAATTGGTAGTGAAGAAAGTTTAAAAAGCCATCAACCTCTATAACTGTTAATTGCTCCAAACGCTCCATGGGGATATCTTTGATGTTGCCATCCCATAATTGTTCGCTGATCATCCAATTGAAAAAAATTTTATAATCATGGCAGTAATTATAAAGTGATGCTATGGAAAGCTTTCGTAATTTATGATTAATGTATTCATCAACATACCAGGGTAGTTCTTGAAGTAAGACCTGGAGTTTTTTATAATTTGTTTGGTTTGCCTTATTTACCATATAAACACCTCACTACTATATTACTATTTCAACTTAATTGCGTCAAATTTATATTTTACGCAGTTTTGTTCAGATGAAGATTTAAAATAATTATAGCTCTAATTGTTCATTAAACTCCCCCTTATCCCACCGCTATTTTAAAGTTAACAAAAAAGCCATACTCCTGTCTGAAGTATGGCACCTTTTAGTAAATAATATTACATGCTTAAATCCATAGTTTAAATAACCCTTCACTAAATCCTAAATTATACATATAGTAGATTCCAAACACGATACTAATTACGCCCGTTGTCATGATAAGTGAGCGATTTAATGTAAAGCGATTCTTACTTAGTACAAATGGAAGGCCCAAAACGGTTGTAAAAAGTAACATACCAGTAATCGTTCCTAGACCAAATATCAAAAGATATACACCGCCCTGCCAGAGGGAATTAACTGAGCTCATGGTTAGTAAAACCATGGCTGCGCTCCCTGCTAGTCCATGAACAATGCCAATGAATAAGGATTTGAAATAGGATACCTCCCTTTTATTCAAATTAGTTGCTTCAGATGGCTCCAGATGAGAATGTTTTTTGTTTCCACTATACCTTAGAATACTGGTTGTTCCTAAATACGCAAGCATGATGCCTACTAAAAATTCCAACGACATCGACCATTTGTCGGAAATTTCATTTTTCATTACTATGAAAATAAAACCAATGATAAAAAGAGTAGCAGTATGCCCAATTCCCCAATACACTCCCGCAAGTGAAGAATGCCATAAATTTTTGCTTTTAGACGCTATCGTAGATACTGCAATTACGTGATCAGGTTCAATTGCATGTTTAATTCCCAATATGAATCCTAGCGCCAATATTGTGATCAATGAAACCTCCATCTAACTCCCCCTGCCTTCTCTCTCTTCTTGTTAATACAGCCTACATTACCTTCTGTCTTTGAACATTAATATTTTCGAAGAAAACTTGGGCTTATTTTAAACCATTCTTCACTAATGATATGATGACACTCCGTAAATATTCGTTCAATTGTTTGCGTAGAATTTGCTAATACTCTTAAGGTGAATCCTTTTACAGGCAGTAAGGACAGTCCAATATCACATGCATGTGTATTTAAATTTAGGGCATGATATAACCGATCCAAAAGATCTGGGGTTGTTCGTTCCTCAACGACTAGCATGGAACCCAGATGCGTATAGCCTTGCATAAAACCAATACCCTCAATATTTTGAGCACCCGGGTTCAATCTAATATGATCATATACCACAAGTTCATCATCCATATAGATTTCATTGATTAATTGAAGATTTTCATAGCTGAACCTTTTTCCATCAGCAGACCACCCTGGGGTAATAATATCGGAATAAAGTAACGTAGCACCTTTAACCATGTGGATGACATTTTTTTGTTTATACCTCGCTTGTTGATAAGCAATAAGCGGATCCGGCAAATACTCAAGATAACAGCCCTCCTGAAGAAAAATTTCTGTTTCCTGATATGCATGAGTAGTAGGTGTTTTATATACCTTTGTCGCGGATTGTGTGGTTAAGGTTAATCTGGCCTGGTTTTCCAATGAAATACGCAGAGAATAGCGGTCTCCGTCTAAATATCCTCCCCCAGGGTTTAAAATATAAAAACACGCTTGTCCGGATTCGTCATGATAAACCGGACGCATAACTTTTAATGCGCCCTGAAAATATACATTCTTTGCGACAGTCTTACCTTTTCTATTTTCTACGTCTAACTTCAAGACTCCTGTCCAGTCTTTCATTTAATCCAATCCTTTTAAGAGTGCATTTCTCTTAATCCAGTCAATTACCTGATCAAGTCCCGTATTATCTTTTAAATTGGTAAAAACAAATGGTTTATTCCCACGAAAAACCTTTGTGTCCGACTCCATCACTTCTAAACTTGCACCAACATAAGGGGCTAAATCGGTTTTATTAATAATGAATAAATCTGATTTAATCATCCCCTGCCCACCTTTACGCGGAATTTTTTCACCTTGCGCCACATCAATAATATAAATAGAGAAATCAACAAGCTCTGGGCTGAATGTAGCCGCAAGATTATCCCCGCCGCTTTCAACAAAAATAAGTTCAACATCTGAATGCTTCTCTATTAATTCATCGATAGCCGCAAAATTCATCGAGGCATCTTCACGAATCGCTGTATGAGGGCAGCCCCCTGTTTCAACACCAATGATACGGTCTGCAGGCAAAACACCATTCTGAATTAAAAACTTTGCATCTTCTTTCGTGTAAATATCATTCGTAACAACTGCCATGCTGATTTCATCTTCTAAATGACGCGTCAGCTTTTCAATTAGCATTGTTTTTCCGGCCCCAACCGGTCCGCCTACACCAATCTTAATCGGTTCCATCATGACACTTCCTTTCCAATATACTAGGACATGAAAATACGAATATTCACACGCTCATGCTTCATTTGAGCTAACTCAAGCCCTGGTGACGTAATTCCAAAATCCTCTTCATCTAATCCTTGAATTTTTTCCATCGCTTGAACTAAATAACCCTGAAATTCCTGTATCGTTTTTTGCCCGGCTGTCTGGCCTAATGGGATCGCCCGAACGGCATTTTGAACTAAACTGGAAACGGTAGAATACAAATAATAGAGGGTGGTAGTTGATTTAGAAACTCCAAGATGGTGCCCAACCATGGTAAAAACAATAGATGGGTGTCCAAAAGATTTCTTCTTTTTAATTCGTTCCCTATATAAAGTTAGGACCGGAAAATCATATAAAGATTCCACAAGATTTAACATGCGCTCACCCATTCTTTGTGAACCTTCCCTCGTTTCGCGCGGCAAACTTTGGACCATCAGCATACGATCTACTCTCCATAACTTTTCAAACGCTTCATCTTCTAATGCTTCATACACAAGACGAGAAGCAAGCCCATCTGAATAGACGAGCTGCTCATTTAAATACACATGAAGCCATTGTGCAAATGTTGCTTGATCATACACTTTGTTTTCTTGAATATAGCTTTCTAATCCATACGAATGGCTAAAAGCACCGGTTGGAAAGTTAGAATCACATAATTGGAATAAAGATAAAATTTGATTAGACATGACTATGCCCAATATGACGAAATGCTTGTTTCACTTTCCGATCCTCTCGTTTAAAAGGAATTTGCAATTCCTGTAATAATTCCTCGACAAGGTAATCATATTGGACGAGCATCTCATCTTCTTCGAATTGGGCCGGTAGATGACGGTTTCCCAATTGATGGGCAATGGTCCCCATTTCTTTTAACGAGCGTGGACTGATCACGAGTAGATCATCCGATACGACATCAATTATAATCATATTTTTATCATCCATAAATAAAACATCACCCGCTACTAGGTCACGCGGATTTTTTAACCGGATACCAATTTCTTTGCCATGGTCGGTAGTCACCCTTTGAATCCTTTTTACTAAATCGGCACTTTCCAAGTAAACTTTTTCCTTATGACGCTTAATTAGTTCCTCCTTCTCCATCTGTTCAATATTCGTTACTATATTTTCAATGATCATAAAATTCACCTCAAAATAAGAAATAGCGTTGTCCCATCGGAACTTTGTCGACAGGGTCACAAGTTATATGTTCTCCGTTTACTCTTACCTCATATGTTTGCGGATCAACGGTTATTTCCGGGGTTTCTGAATTAAGCTTCATATCTTTTTTTGTTAATTTCCGGATGCCATGAACAGGAAGAATCATTTTTTCTAAGCCTAATTTCTCATGAACTTTCCCATCAAAGGCAGCTTGAGAGATAAACGTAATGGAACTCTTCAGTAAAGCTTTTCCCATGGTCGCATACATCGGACGATAAATGATCGGCTGTGGTGTCGGAATGGAGGCATTGGCATCTCCCATTAAGCCTTGCACAACAAATCCATTCTTAAGAACAAGTTCAGGCTTTACCCCAAAGAAAGCAGGTGACCACAAGACAAGATCTGCAATTTTCCCTACTTCCACCGAACCAACATGATCAGAAATCCCATGGGTAATGGCAGGATTAATCGTATATTTAGCCACAAAACGCTTCACACGATTATTATCAGAAAGCTTGCTGTCCCCTTGCATCGATCCTCTTTGTTTTTTCATTTTATCTGCCGTTTGCCAAGTGCGTAATACGACCTCCCCAATTCGTCCCATTGCCTGTGCATCTGAGCTGACCATGCTAAATACGCCCATGTCCTGCAGAATATCTTCAGCAGCAATGGTTTCACGTCTAATTCTAGAATCAGCAAAGGCAATATCTTCTGGTACCGATGGGTTTAAATGATGACAAACCATGAGCATATCTAAATGTTCATCGATCGTATTTATGGTATATGGCAATGTTGGGTTCGTGGAGGATGGAAGAACATTCATGTAACTGGCCGATTTAATTAAATCCGGGGCATGCCCTCCCCCTGCACCCTCTGTATGATACATATGTATCACTCGATCTTTTATAGCTGCCATCGTATTTTCCACAAATCCACCTTCATTTAAGGTGTCTGCATGAAGGGCAACCTGTACATCATATTGATCAGCCACCCGGAGTGCGTGGTCGATAGCCGAAGCAGTAGCCCCCCAGTCTTCATGAACCTTTAACCCGATTACCCCTGCTCTTACTTGTTCCGCCAACGGCTCTTCAGCTGCCGCATGTCCTTTCCCAGTGAAACCAACGTTAATCGGCAGTCCCTCTGCCGCTTCTAGCATTCGATGGATATTCCACTCTCCTGGGGTTACCGTTGTGGCCCTTGATCCCGCAGTAGGACCCGTTCCCCCTCCAATGAGAGTGGTTAGACCAGCAGTAAGTGCTACATCAATTTGAGCTGGATTAATAAAATGAACATGCGTATCAATTCCACCGGCTGTCACAATCATTCCTTCACCAGCAATAATTTCTGTAGAGGCCCCGATAACAATGTCGACTCCATCCATCACTAAAGGATTCCCGGCTTTCCCAATTGCGGCAATTTTACCGTCACGGATCCCAATATCGGCTTTAAAAATTCCTGTGTAATCCAAAATGATCGCATTCGTGATTACCACATCTGGTATTCCGTCTCCTCTGGTTACAAGTGGATGTTGTCCCATTCCATCACGAATCACTTTCCCGCCGCCAAAAACGACTTCCTCACCATAGGTTGTATAATCCTTTTCAATTTGAATAATTAAATCTGTATCCGCCAATCGGATGGAATCGCCTGTCGTTGGTCCATACATTTGGGAATATTGCTTTCTTGGCATTTTAAAACTCATTGGTTACCCCCTCTTTCCACGGAACCATCTGTTTTATTGTTAAATCCATAAACACGACGTTCTCCGCCAAAATCAATTAAATCAATCTTTTTTTCATCCCCAGGCTCAAATCGAACCGCAGCACCCGCTGGAATATTCAACCGTTTCCCGAAGGCCTCTTCTCTACTAAATTGAAGGGCTTCATTTACTTCATAAAAGTGAAAGTGAGATCCTATTTGGACAGGACGATCCCCGGTATTTGTTACTGAAATAGTCGAAACGATTTTACCTGCATTACAAACAATTTCTTCTTCCTTTAAAAATTGTTGACCTGGCTCCATTTTTTCATGCCCCCAATCGCATTTTATCTAACTGGACTATGTACCGTTACTAATTTTGTTCCATCAGGAAAAGTGGCTTCTACCTGAATATCATCTATCATCTCTGGAATACCTTCCATAACATCATCCCTCGTTAAAATAGTTGCACCATATTCCATTAATTCAGCAACTGTTCTTCCATCCCTTGCACCTTCTAAGACTTCATAGGTAATAAGTGCAACGGCTTCTGGATGATTTAATTTTAAGCCTCTTTCTTTTCGTCGTTTAGCAAGATCCGCTGCTACGACAATTATTAGCTTATCAATTTCACGTGGTAATAATTGCATCATAAGCCTCCTCATTTTCATGTAATTACCAACTGGTTCTTTAGTTGAATAGGTAAAACTAAAATAGATTCTTGAAATAAATCGAACACATCTAGCCTTCCCATTTTCCTTACCTTTAAACAACCTATTCCCACTAATATTCTATTTACCACATTAAAGAGAGGAGATTTTCATGGAAATAAGCAAAGATACTTCTAAGTCAAAAAGTGCATTTTTTTCATTGATTTTGGCTTCCCTTAAAGGGATTTCTCAAGTTATTTTTATAGATCGTGCCGTTTCTGGAGCCATTATTTTACTAGCGATTTCCATTTCCTCTTATTCTTTGGGAATCATTACGCTGTTATCTTCCGTTATCGGGACGCTTATCGGAAAAATAGGAGGTGCACATGAAAATAGTGTAAGTACTGGTCTATACGGTTATAACTCCGTGTTAACTGGTATGGCATTAACTTTGTTTTTAACCGGACCCTCAAAGTGGATCATCGCTTTATTTGGAGCAGCTATTGCGGCCATATTTTCAGCTGCTATGGTGCATTTTTTAAAAAACACAGCAATACCAATCCTAACATTTCCTTTTATCATCCTTACCTGGTTTATGCTCCTGAGTTCTTATCGATTAAAAGCATTCCAGTTAAGTAACACTCTAATACCTCAAAGCCTGAGGCAATGGGAGCTAAATATTGCGGGTAAGGTAAATTGGACAGAGGGGATCTTTAATGGCATTGGGCAAATATTCTTCCTGGATAATATCTTATCCGGAATTTTGCTTTTCATTGCTGTTTTTTGGGCTGGATGGAGATTTGGCCTTTATGCAGTTATAGGAAATGCTGTTGCTTTATTTACGTCATACGGACTTGGAGGAGAACATTCTTTAATATTAATGGGGCTCTATGGCTACAATGCCATTTTAACTGCGTTAGCTGTAGCCCTGGTATATAAGACGAATGATAATCGATATGCCCTTTTAACCGGAATCCTTGCTGCTTGTTTGACAGTCCCGCTTACAGCCAGCATAAGTACCTGGCTTTTGCCATATGGAATTCCGACCCTCACAATGCCGTTCGTGCTCTGTACCTGGCTTTTCCTAGGAGCGAGAAAGGTTTTCACTAAAATGTAAAGAGTTGGATGGAATTTCAATTACAAAGAAAAACCTCGGTTACTATTCTACTCATCCACAAAAAAACGACTTAAAATTCACAATCTGAATTTATAAGTCGTTTTTTTAGTTAACACTTGTGTTTTCTTTGTTTCACGGTTGTACGTAATTTGACATTAACTCTTGAACCTTTGATTCTACAGCTCTTAAATGACCATCGTCTAAATCGTCTTTAGGATGTGGATTAAACCAGTGGATTTCGCCGTCATGGAAAATCCCTTGATAGTTTTCACCTTGAATATTAAGCGTAAACTGCTGACGTTCATGAATCTGATCCTCAAACATCTGTTTTACTTCAAAATCTTGAAACACTATGAATCCCCCCTAACATATTTACTCTTTAAAGTTTCTCCTAAAATGTCTTAAATATAATAATTTATTTAGCACCCTTAGTTATTAAACACCTAATTTAACCTAGATTTCCTATATAATAAAATTATGATGTTTTTAAAGGAGAATTCTTAATGGATCAAAAACAATTAGAAGAAAAAATTATTCAACGCTATCAAGGTGAGGAAAAAATGATGATTCTCGTATTTGCGCAATGGTGCGTCAATCATGATTTAAATCCGGAGGAATTGTATTTACGTGCCTACCCTGCTCAGGTGTCAAACAGCGCATTAAAAGAAGCATTGGAATTAGTTGTACCTAAAGAAGAAGCTGGTGAAATTGGTGACGAAACACTTCTAGGTGTTTTATCTTTGTTTGGAAATGATGATCTTGCATTTGTTGTGACAGAGGAAATCGCAAAAATGAAATAACAATATGTTATTATTATAACAGTTAACAATTTGAGGAGTGAAATCATGAGCGTACATAAAGATTTAATGAAACATGCTGAAAACCAAAATAAAAGTTATCAGCAATTTTTAGCCTGGGATCAGCAGCGTGAGCAATTTATTGAAGAAGCCATTGAATTATGTAAACAAGGTAAACCTTTTTCAACTGATAAAATAAATGAAGTAACCAATAAAATGAATAAAATTAACTTAAGAATTATACCAATCAAAAAAAATGTTACAGTTGAAATGGTAAAGGAATATGTAAACTCTAATAAATAAAATCCACCAATGGGTGGATTTTTTAATGATTATTTCAAGGTATCCAAAAAGTCCTTCATGTTATTGATTAGCGCAGTTGGATTTTCATACATACTCATATGCCCTGAATCTTTTAGTAGGACTTGTTTAATAGTTGGTTTGCTAATAGAAAATGTCTTTTCAGAAGGGATAATTTGATCATGTTCACCAGCGATTAAAAGGACTGGAATTATTGCACTCTCTAAAACGAAATTACGATCTGGGCGATTTTTCATCGCAATCAGTGTTTTCATGGCACCCTGTGAAGATGTGTTATAACCTATTTCCTTTGCTGTTTGAATAGCAGTATGATTTTTCTCTACGTTTTCAGGTGAGAAAAGTTTTGGTACGAGTCCATCAATAAATGCAGGAATCCCTTCCTTCTCAACCTTTTTAACACCTGCCTCCCTTCCCTTTTTCGCTTCTTCTGAATCCGGGAAAGCAGTAGAATGAATTAATGAAAATCCGTTTAACATTTGACTATACTTCTCTGCAAAAGCAAGGGCAATATAACCACCTAGGGAATGCCCGAACATGGTTACTTGTTTTACATTCAAATAATCTAATAGCATCTTAATATGATCTGCGATATCTTCAATCGTGATGTTTCCCTCAAGGTTAGAGGATTCTCCATGTCCTGGAAGGTCTAGAGCAATCACTCGGGAAGATTTTGATAAGGTAGTAATCAGATTCTCCCAATATTCTTTGTTTCCACAAAAGCCATGTAGAAGGACAATCGGGCTTCCCGTGCCTTCTTCCAAATAAGACACAGCTAGCCCATTCAATTTAATCGTATTTTCCCCCATGTTTTCTCCTCCATTCTTTCACTCAGGTAATACTCATATATATTACTTTTCCACTTTTTATTTTATTATGCCCTATATTTAAAAAAACTTCAGAATTAATTTGGTTAAGTATCACTTAACTTGCTTATAATAAAGTTTGTTTAATGAATATTGGAATGGAGCTGAACGATAAATGGAATTCGAGGCAAGAAATTCTACTGAAGCTGCTCTTCACGAGTATAAAGCGGGTTTAGGTGTTTTTACTCAGAAGATGCCGGAATTTGCTAAGCACTTTAACGCATTTACCGAGGAATGCTTTAAAGATGGTGCACTTTCACAAAGAGAAAAGCAGTTGATTGCTCTAGGAATTAGTCTTTATTCACAAGATGAATATTGTATCATCTATCATACAAAAGGCTGTCTTGACCAAGGCTGTTCTGAGCAGGAAATCCTCGAAGCTGTTGGAGTAACAGCAGCATTTGGTGGCGGTGCTGCAATGAGCCAGGCGGTTACACTTGTGCAGGAATGTATCGAGGATCTAAATCAACTGAAACAATAATAGTCGTGCATAATAAATCCACCTAAAACCTTACGTTATAGGTGGATTATTTTTATTTTTTAATATGGTCCATTAAATATTGAACAAATTCATCGTCTTTTACCAGCCAAACTTCATGGTATCTTTTTAAAAAGCTCTCGCCTTCTTCAAAACTTGCAAAGGTTTCCCCTAATTCTTGATGATTCTGTTCAACAGCCCATTCTTGATCATTAATTTTATACAGGAGAAAAATCTCTCCCTCTCTATTTTTGTACAAAGTTCCGAACGAAGAGCCCTTTAGATTATATCTGTTTCGTCTCGCATCCTCCGGGACTGATTCTAAATGAAAGGTTTCAGTAACAAATTGTTTATATGCTTCCTCCGTTAAAGAACAGCCAGAGGCTTTTGTATGTCCGCCCCCGCCATATTGACTAGCTACTGCAGACACATCAACATGATCATGGATTGTTCGAAATCCCATTCTTTTTCCGCCAATATTTAAAATTGCAATATAATCAAGATGAGGGTATTCTTTACCAAGCTCATTTCCAAGTTCAGAATGATAGGATTCGGCATAAACCACACCCGCAAATAGTCCATCAATTTGTGTTTGGACCAGCTCCCTCCTTTTCCTGCGAATATAGCGATCAATTTTATCTTCTTCCATATCCAAAATTCTCTTTTCAAATTCATCAAAATGAAAATGCTCGATTGTTGGAAGGCGTGAGATCATTTTTTCTTCAAATTCATCAATGGAAATAAGATAAAACAAGGCATTCAAACGTTGAGCTTCTTGGTTCTCATTTTTTTCCCATTCCCACGTATCATATTGTCTAACCAGCTCGACAAATTCTGTAATTGTCTCTGAGGGCTCTATTAGCTGGTGTGAAAGCAGGTATTCATAAAATAAGGATGTGGCTGAAGTTAATTTTCCTTGTTTATCCTCAACAACTACATGACCCCACTCATACTCGTTATAATGAAGAGCTGTTTTATGATGGTCGATCAACTGTACTTTACCCCCATTACCATAAAACTCATTAAGACTACGTTCATTTTTTTCATTTACAGACAGATCTGTGATAAATAAAAATGTATTCCTATCATCGTTTTCTAGAAACCATTCAACCTCACGATTTAAACCAGTAATTGAATTGTAGCGAACGTTCACATCATCACCAAAAGCTAGTTTTGCTAGAATTCCACATCCAACCCCATCTAGATCATTGTGAGACAACAGCTTGTACAAATTCTCCACCTCTTAAAATAGTCTATTCCTACCTAATAAAATTCAAGATATTCTCTTTCTGATTGTAATATACTTTTCTTCCTAGTTCACTCAAGACATCCATGTACCGCACATCATCAAATGGAACTTCCTCACCTAGTTCTTCATTAATTCGAAGATAGTGTTCCTTAAGGAGAAGCTGGCAATGATAGGATACCGATTCTGAAGAAAGATGAAGTGCCAAATCAAGTAGTTTCGGTGTAACCTTCATTGATGGGATATTAAAGGGCAGCCATTGATTAATCCCCCAATACTTATCCTTGTCCAGTGTGAAATCAATATTTTGTAAGCCTGTTCCTATTGATAGGATTTGGATTTCTTCCATTCCTTTTTGGAAATAATGAATGGCTTCGGTAAGACCAACTAACGAAGGATTATTTGCCCATAATCCCCCATCAATTGATAAGTATTCCTCTCCAATTTTGTTTGGTGGAAAATAGACAGGTGCCGAACAAGAAGAAAGAACGGCATCCCAAAGCTTTATCGATAAATCACCATTTTCTTGGTTTCCAAAGTTAGTGCGGTGTATAAAAGGTTTTCCATGTGTAATGTCTACAGCTGGGATAAGCAGAGGTGTGAATATATCCTTCAGTTCTAAATCACCAAATGATTTTTTTAAAAGATGTCTTAAGGAACGATCACTATAGACACTTTTAAAAAGACCCACCTTTGCTTGTCTTTTAAAAATCTTTTCTCCATATAGCATGTAGCTTTCATGAACTTCCTTCATTTTTTTATTTAGTGAAACGGAAGCAGCGATAATGGCTCCAGTACTTGTCCCGGCCACAACATCAAACAATTTACCTACTGGATGCCCGACTTCTTCTTCTAGTGCTTGTAAGATGGCTATCGCAAAAATCCCTCGTATCCCACCGCCATCTATACATAGTATTTTCATTAAAATTCACCTAATTTTTACCTTGATTTTGTTAAGTTTGCCCCTAAGTATTAATTAAATACAAAGCGTCCATAACACGAATAAGGCATCTCGTTATCACTATCAAATAAAAATCCATCTCTGATAAGATGGATTTTTTTACTTTTTACGGTTCAAACGTAACGTTGATTTTTACAATTTCCGAACGTGTACCTATTCGAAGCGGCAATCCCCAGACACCATATCCTGATGAAACAATCGACTGCAGCTCACCTTTTTTTAAGTAGCCCCAATCATTTTCGAAGATCCTATTGGTTATGAGATTACCTGGAGCCACTTGTCCTCGATGTGTGTGACCCGAGAGGATCAGGTCTACCCCGTTTTTTCAGCTATATCTAAATCATATGGTTGATGTTCAAGAAGAAAGACTGGTTTTGATAAATCTACCTGCTTCATTAATGTAGATAACTCCGCTCTTAAAACGTCTTGATATCCTTTATCTTTTCTACCGACCAGAGTAATCCCCTCAGGAAGGTTCAAAACATCATCATCTAAAACTTTCATGCCGCTGTTGTTAAATATCTTAACAAGGTCTGCTTCATCACGGTCATGATTTCCAAGAGAAGCATAGACAGGTGCATCAATTTGCTTCAGAATATCTGGTATTCCTTCTTCAAGAAAAGGAGTTACATCATCATCAATAATATCTCCTGGAAATAGGACAAGATCAGGCTTCTGACCATTTATGTAAGCTACCAGTTTTTTTGCCTGTCCTGCTCCAGATAAATCTCCAAAATGCATATCGGATGCCATAATAATTTTTAAGCTTTTCTTCCCTTCTACCTGCTTAGGTATATGAATCTGATAGGTTTTGTCTTGAGGACTATAGGCATTAAACATTCCGAAGAAGAATGAACAAATAATTACAACAATAAGCGTATAACCGGTCCATATAATAAACTTTTCTTTCTCTATATTTGTAAACCTTCTTAAATAAACAGCTATATTAGCGACGGGCAAGAGTAATAGTAAAAAGTAAAACAACGATAGCCAGATAGCACCTAGCCAAGTGAAAAATATGCTTTCATCCAACCAACGCGAAAAAATAAAGGAATAAGCAAAAATAACCAATACTACCCAGAAAATAATTTTGATACTCTTTCGATCACTACTAATGTTTTTAAACCAAACCCAAATATTATAGCCAATATAAAAAATCAATAAATTATATAGCAAAATAATTCCTATTCCAACAGCCCACACAGAAGTAAATCTCCTTTACATTAAAATAGCCTACTCTAATTAGACATTAACAACAAATTGAGACTCGAAAATTACCATTAATTCGCAAGGCTGATATTACCAGCGCCACGTCCTTTCAATTTTGATACAATTTTATAGTATAACAATAATATAGGGAGGAATACAATCTATGAAAAAACGAACAGTCCTCCTAACCCTAGTAGTCCTTTTTACCTTTATTGGGGGGATTTTTACAGGAGTATTATATTCAAAAAGTAAATCTGAACAAAACTCTAAACCAATAAAAATAGATGAATCACCAAGATCGGAAAAAAATCCTGAGGAAAAAGATATACCTCCAGAAAGTATAGAGGAAGCAAAAGTATTAATGGGATATGTTCAGGATTTTCGGGATCCTAATGTCGTGGATTATTCCAAGCTAACACACGTAATCTTCTCATTTGCTCATCCAACTTCAGATGGAGGTATACTGCTAAATGGCGATTCTGCCATCAATAATTTACGAACCATGGTTACAAATGCTAAGGAGCACAATACAAAAGTTATGTTAGCCGTAGGCGGCTGGTTTCATATAAATGGCGGGGAATCCTATGAGCCATTTAAAGCTGCCATCAGCAATCCTGACTCGAGGACACGACTTGTAAATGAGCTTACCAGTATTGTTGACCGTGAACAGCTTGATGGCATTGATATCGATTTTGAACATCCTCGTTCAAAAGCAGACGCTGCTAACTTAACTGCATTTACGTCGGAGCTAAGCAGTCAGCTTCATCCTAAAGGAAAAGAACTATCCATTGCTGTTTATGCGAAAATTCATGCGGTGACAGGCACCGAAATGGGCTTTGTTGTTTTTGAACCCTCGATGTTTCAATATGTCGATCATGTAAATATTATGGCTTATGATGGTCAGTGGGATGGCGGCTACAATGCGGCTAATCTATCTCCTTATCCTTTTACGGAGAACATAGTAAACTATTGGGCAACACTTTTTGATGAAAATAATTTGCCAAAAGAAAAGCTTGTTTTAGGTGTACCATTTTATGCACAGCCAGAAGACCCAGCGATTAAGCAGGTTTCATATGCAGCTATCATTAACCAGGATCCAGCAAATGCTGCTAACGACACCGTAAGTATGAATGGAACCATCTATCATTACAATGGTGTTACTACCATTCAAAAGAAAACCAATTTAGCACTTGAGCACGGGTTTGGTGGAATGATGCTGTGGGAGGCCGGGCATGACAGTAAAGGCGAGCACAGTTTGACCTCGGTAATATTTAATGAACTTGTTAAATCAACAGATGCTGTAGCAAATAAATAATAAAAGGCTGTACACTAATTTGAGTAAAGGGTTCCGTTTTGAGGTGCTTTTCTTAAAA
>NZ_JBALNQ010000031.1:0-37477 GCF_036961885.1 Neobacillus niacini
TTTAGTTGCGTATAGCAGGGATTTAGTTGCGTATAGCCAAAACTAAATGTGGCTCGTTGACTTGATATCCCTTGGTTGCATACCTTTTCTAAAATCTATGAAATATTTGCGGTCTCTGAACGTTCCTTCACTTCTAAAATTCATACTTTGCAAGATACGATTTGCAGTGTATTTATCCTCAACCTGCAGCCACTCCCGGCACTCCCTATTCGTTATGCTCCTTTTAAAAATCAAAAACCATTCCTGCAGTTCCTTTACATGTGCCATGCTGTCGTTCCTATCGCAAAATTTACAGTGCCAGGTCCTTTTATGTTTAATCATCCCCAGCTTGCCGCACGTGGTACAACGCACGCCTGGTTGAAAGTCATTAAAGGGTATCTGATAGGACTCGCTGATTGGCTTAGGCACGTATGGGCGATGACTAGAGAGTAATTGACTAGACAGCCGTTTAAATGTGGATGGGTCCAGCTTCTTCCCTTCCTGTGGCAGCCCCTTAATAAAAGGTGGAATCATGTTAGGAAATAGGATTGTGGTATCTGAAGGAGGGACGGCGACAATTTGTTTCGGGTAGGCTAGGACTACTGCACCAAAGAGAGGTAATTGAATATTTCTAGCAGCAAGCCATAAAGACAATAGTTCGGTATTGCGCTCTAGCTGTGTGACGGGACTTTCATATGAGTTTATTTGCCCATTGTCCTTCGTTTGGATGAGTTGTGGCGGATGATCCTTGAATTCTAGGCTGCCGCTAATATTTTTGGTTTCAAGCAAAACGCCAAAATTGGGAGTCTGAATAAAGTGGTCAATTTGAAAAGTGCTGTCTGAAGCGAGAGATAAATCGTGGAAAATGTGGTTCTTAAGTGGAAAAGTATAGCTTCTAAGTACCTCTGCTACCCTCTCCTCGCCGCTAATCCCAGCTTCAATCGAAGCTTGTTTCGCGGATAAAGTAGACTGCATGGTATGATTTGCAGGTAATCGACCTTGGGCAGCAATTAGCCCTTTTAACGTAAGTGAATCAGATCTTTCTTTCATATTTCACCTCCACATGTATCCTAGCACAACCATCACCCCGCGGTACATAGATTTCAAAATTTTGTAAAAAATAAGGATTGACCACTGTAGTCAATACGGAGTAAACTATGATTGACTACACTGGTCAATCATAAACCGAAAGGAGGCTGCCACGTTGATTTCGAAGTTTTTAAGCCTAGATATTGAAAAGAGAGATCGAATTATTAATGCAGCCATAAAAGAATTTGCCCAGAAGGGTTATGATAGCGCCTCAACCAATGAAATTGTCAAAGAAGCGAGCATTTCAAAAGGGCTTTTATTTCATTATTTTAAAAACAAAAAGCAGCTATTTTTCTTTCTATTTGATTATTGCTATAACATCGTTGCCGATGAGTTTTATAAAAAGGTCGATCTTACAGAAAGAGATTTTTTTAAAAGAATCCGCCAAGCCGTGCAGATAAAAACGGAATTGCAAGCGCAATACCCGGATATCTTAACCTTTATCCAAGAGGCCATGATACAGGATTCAGCAGAAATAAAAGTGGAACTTGATAAAAAGATACAAGAACTAAACGCTGTTAATATCAACCTCGTCTATGAGGGTATTAATTTATCAAAATTCAGAGATGATGTCGATGTCCAGAAGATCTTAAAGATTATTGCCTGGACCTTCGAAAAAATGAGTGACGAAGAGTTACTTAAAGCGAAAATGGTGCCCAATCACAAAATTGATTACGAAAAAGTTTATATGGAAGCCGAAGAATATTTTGAGATTTTCATTAAATGCTTTTATAAATAGGAGGCTGTGACGATGAATGTGATTGAGATTAAAAATCTAACAAAGACTTACGGCAAAGCTAGAGGAATAAGTGACGTCAGCTTTCATGTCGAGGAAGGTGAGATTTTTGGGTTTATCGGGCCAAACGGCGCTGGGAAATCGACCACCATCAGAACCCTCCTATCCCTCATTTATCCAACCAGCGGCAGTGCAATGATTTTTGGTAAGGACTGTGTCCAGTTTGCACCAGAAATTAAAAAGGAAATTGGCTACCTGCCATCTGAAGTATTTTATTACGACAATATGAAGGTTAAGGATCTATTAAACTATTCAGCTAGTTTTTATAAAAAGGATTGCCGGAAGAGAATAAAAGAGTTGGCGGAAATCATGGATTTAGACCTCAACAAAAAAATTGATGACCTTTCTCTGGGAAATAAAAAGAAGGTCGGAATTGTTCAAGGTCTGCTCCACTCACCAAAGCTTATTATTCTTGATGAGCCGACAAGCGGCTTAGACCCGTTGATGCAGCAGAAATTCTTCGAGCTATTAGAAGAAGAGAACAAAAAAGGTGCGACGATTCTATTTTCCTCTCATATTTTAACCGAGGTCCAACGGCTGTGTAACCGGGTGGCGATTATTAAAGAGGGCAAGATCGTTACCGTTGAAAAGATTAGTACCTTAAAAGAAAATACCTATAAAAAGTTCAAAGTAGAAACGAAAGCAAAGCTTGACAGCAACTACTTTAACCTAGAGGGTGTAAATAAATTAGAGGTAAAGGATAACCATACAAGCTTCCTATTTAAGGGGAATATTAACGATGTAATGAAAAAAATTGCAGACATTGAAATTACGAATCTATGGATTGAAGAGCCAGACCTAGAGGAGATCTTTATGCATTATTATGAAAGTGAGGCATAAAAACCATGAATATAATGTTGCATGAATTGAGGGCATATCGGAAGTCTACCATCATTTGGATGGTATCGCTGGTTGGGGTTGCGGCGCTCTTTATGTCATTTTTCCCTTCTTTTACAAAGGATACAGAAGATTTTACCAAGCTGCTTGAGGGGTATCCGGTGGAGCTTCGAGAGGCATTTGGGATTAATCTAGATAATTTCTTTTCCATTCTAGGATTCTATTGTTATGGGCTATCGTTTGTTACGCTGTGCGGTGCGATTCAGGCCATGAATCTGGGTACAAGTATTATCAGCAAAGAAGTTAGGGAAAAAACAGCCGACTTCTTACTAACAAAGCCTGTTACACGTAACGCGGTCCTTACAAACAAGCTGTTGGCGGCACTGATTTCCATCATCCTAACAAATATTGTTTATATTGTGGCTGCTACTCTGCTTGCCAATCAAGTAGCGAAAGAAGATTTTAGTGTTAAAATTTTCATCCTGCTTTCCTTGACCGTTTTTTTCGTACAATTGCTATTTCTCGCAATAGGTATCATCATTTCCGTCATCGTTCCAAGGATTAAATCGGTACTGACAGTTTCGCTGGCTGTCGTTTTTGCCTTTTACTTTTTAGGAATGTTTAGTGCAGATGAAGCGAAGCGGTATCTTTCTCCATTTAAATACTTTGATACGGCTTATATTATGGGAAATTCCAGCTATGAAACATCCTTTTTGATTATCGGAGCAATCATAATTATTTTAGCAATAGCTGCTAGTTATTACATTTATGGAAAAAAGGATATTCACTCGGTATGACGCTGCCAAAGGAGGAGTGATGATAATGAATATATTTTTAAAAGAAATGAAGTCACATCGGAAGTCCCTGCTATTTTGGAGTATTGGCGTTTTTCTCATGGTCGTATCGGGGATGTTTAAATATGAGAGTTTATCTTCTTCTGGTCAGCCGATGAATGAAATGCTGGCGGGAATGCCAAAATCGCTGCTGGCAGTATTAGGAATCGGTGAATTTGACATTTCAACACCAAGCGGTTATTACGGGTTACTGTTTATTTATTTGCTATTAATGGCAACCATTCATGCGGCGATGCTCGGGGCAACGATCATTGCAAAAGAGGAACGGGATAAAACCTCAGAGTTTTTGTTCGTTAAGCCCGTTTCAAGAAATACGATTATTACTGCAAAATTAATGGCAGCCTTCGTCAATATTTTGATTTTCAATCTTGTTACACTCGTGTCATCCATCCTATTAGTTGGAAAATACAGTGCTGGCGGAGTGGTTACCGGTGATATAACAATCACCATGGCGGGTATGTTTATTGTGCAAATATTGTTTTTGGTAATCGGCAGCTCCCTCGCAGCAGTGAAAAGGAAATCGAAAACAGCTGCTTCCTTAGCAACGGGAGTTCTTTTGCTTACGTATGTTCTTTCGGTGGCAATTGATTTAAATGAAAATATCGAGGGCTTGAAATACCTTACCCCATTTAAATACTTTGAGGCAAAAAATGTGATGTTTGGCAATGGTTTTGAGCTAAGTTTTGTGCTCTTGTCCACTGTATTGATTGCAGTCCTTACGGTGGTAACCTATGTCTTTTTTAAAAAGCGCGATTTAAGTGTGTAAGAATTTTTAATAATGTAGCGATAGTGGTAAAATGGTTAAAACTGAATTTGATTAAGGAGGAAATAACCATTATGCAAAATGAAAACACTACATTGCCACCAAAAACTTGCTCGATTGAACGACTCGTCACCATGGAAGCAGATGTTAAAAAGGTACTGGCAGGAGAAAAGACTGCAACCCGCCGAAACGGAAGGTACGCTGATCCAGGCGAAATCATGACATTGGAAGGCCGCCAATTTGTAGTTGAACGCGTATATTCGCAAAGCTTGGGAGAATTAACCGATGATGATGCACGCCGCGAGGGCTACCCTACGGTTGAAGAGTATAAACAAAGTATTCTTTCCTACCATCCAGGAATGCCTTGGCTTCCGCAAATGCGTGTTTGGGTTCATGAATTCCGCGCTGTTGAAGAATAAGTAAGAGTACGAGTTCTTTTTATAAGGACTCGTACTTTTTTTGCTATAATATCCTTATCGAAATTCTAAGGATTTCCAGGTTGGGGTGGAAAAGGCATGGGGTTTTTATCAAAATACATAAAGAAATATTGGAAGTTTTTTAGCTTAGCAGTTTTATTTTTAACCTTTGAGGCGCTTAGTGATTTAATGATGCCGACGATTATGGCAAAAATAATTGATATTGGTGTTGCAGGGAGAGACTTGGATTATGTGTTGAAAATGGGCGGAGTCATGCTGCTTATTACCATATTTGGCGCAGTCTCGGCATCGATTAGAAGCGTTCTTGCCAGTATTGTTTCTCAAAGCTTTGGCGCGGAGTTGAGATCTGATTTATATAAGAAGATTCAAACTCTATCATTTGAAAATATTGACCGCTTTGAGCGCGCATCATTAATCACCAGATTGACGAATGATGTGACACAAGTGCAGGTTTTTGCGAATGGACTCATGCGAATTTTTGTGAAATCACCGCTTTTAGCGATTGGCGGCTTAATCATGGCAACTCGACTAAATCTTCATCTATCTGTTGTGCTGGCTGTTGTTGTTCCGATTGTTGCCTTATTTATCGTAATCAATCTACGCCTTGGATTTCCTCTTTTCTCAAAGGTTCAGAAGGCGTTAGATCGCCTCAATGGCGTAATGCGTGAGTATTTATCTGGGGTCCGTGTGGTCAAAGCGTTCAACCGCTTTGATGTCGAAGTGAATAAATTTGAAAAAACAAATGAAGAATTCAAGAAACAATCGATATCTGCAACAAGGCTAATGGCTGTGTTCAGCCCTGCCATTATGCTTGCGGTTAACCTTGGGATTGTTGCTGTTCTTTGGATTGGCGGCTATGGTGTTACCAATGGCAATGTTCAAGTAGGTCATATTATTGCCTTTATTAACTACATGACGCAAATTCTTTTTTCATTGATGATGATTTCGATGGTATTTAATATGTTTGTCCGTGCGAAAACGTCAGCCGTAAGAATGGGTGAAGTATTTGCACTTGAGGACGACCTGACCTGGAAAAGTGATCTAAGCGAAGCCCCAGTTGAGAAAGGCAGGATTGAATTTAACCATGTCTCCTTTGCCTACGAAGGGACTAGTGGTGAACCTGTGTTGAAAAATATTACTCTTACCTGTCTGCCAGGGGAAACCGTTGGAATTATTGGTTCGACCGGTTCGGGGAAAAGTACGCTGGTCGGCCTGATTCCCCGCTTCTATGATGTGAGTGCAGGAAATATTAAGGTAGACGGTGAGGATATTCACCTCGTTGACCCTAAAAGACTTAGAGAAAAAATTGCCTTCGTCCCGCAAAAAACGATTCTTTTTACCGGAACTGTCGAGGAAAACATTAAATGGGGAAAAGAAGATGCCTCAATGGAAGAAGTTGAACAGGCAGCGAAGATTGCCGGGGCGCATGACTTTATTACCGCATCACCTGAAGGGTATCAAACAAGAATTGGGCAAGGTGGAGTGAACTTCTCCGGAGGTCAAAAACAGCGGCTCTCAATCGCAAGGGCATTAATTAAGAATCCTGAAATTTTAATATTAGATGATAGTACTAGTGCAGTTGACGTCACGACAGAAGCAAGAATTAAGGCTGGATTAAAAAAATATGCAAGAAGTCTTACCTGCCTCTTGATTGCCCAGCGGATTACCTCGATCATGGATGCGGATAAAATTGTTGTCATGGACCACGGGGAAATCGTCGGGATTGGCAAACATGAGGATTTATTAAGGGACTGTAAGGTATATCAGGAAATCTATCAATCACAGGTCGGCCAGGAGGTGGCACTCTAGATGGTAAAGGCAGCAGATCGAACCCAACATACACCGCCGCCTCTTTCTATCCCGGGTCGGCCAGGAGGTGGCGGCAATCGCCGGGGGGCTCCAGTTGTAAAACCAAAAAACTTTAAAGAAACGATGCAGCGATTATGGCATTATTTTGGCAATGAGAGAAAAATGCTCGGGATTATCTTTATGTTCATCTTTTTCAGTGCTGCGCTATCCTTGCTGTCTCCTTTTTTAATTGGTAAAGCCGTAGACGCTATTAGCCTTGATACTAAAGTAGATTTTAATTTTCTAGAGTTAATGGTCATGATCCTGATTGGGGCCTTTATTTTAGATGCAATCCTTACCTTTATGCAGGGCTGGTTGATGGCTGGGGTCTCACAGCGGATTGTGAAGCGATTGCGTGCTGCGCTTTTTAAAAAGCTGCAAAAGCTGCCAATCTCGTTTTTTGACAAGCGGACACATGGTGAATTAATGAGCAGACTTTCAAATGATGTCGATAATGTCAGCAGTACGATCTCTCAATCAACGACCCAGCTGATGTCAGGCGTTATTGTCATTAGCGGTTCATTCATTATGATGCTGATCCTGAGTCCGATATTGACGGCGGCAAGCTTACTAACGGTTCCCCTCGTCTTTTTGTTAACGCGTACGATTGCCAAAAGAACGAGTGTATTGTTTAAAAACCAGCAAATACAACTCGGAAAGTTAAATGGGCAAATAGAGGAAACCATATCAGGAATTGAGGTAGTAAAAGCGTTCAACCATGAAGATAAGGTGATAGCCGAGTTTGAAGAGGTTAATCAGAATCTGCGTGAGGTCGGCCTTAAGGCGCAAATTTGGTCAGGCTTTCTTATGCCAATCATGAATGTGATCAATAATTTAGGCTTTGCCATTGTAGCGGTGACGGGCGGATTCCTTGCAGTAAAGGGCATGGTTACAATCGGTGCAATTGCTAGCTTTATCACCTACTCACGGCAGTTTGTCAGACCCCTAAACGACCTTGCTCAAATTTTTAATCTGTTGCAGTCAGGTGTTGCAGGAGCAGAGCGGGTTTTTGAGATTCTTGACGAGCAGGAAGAAACTGACGATGTTAAGGATGCCGTTGTGTTAGCTAAGCCAAAAGGTCATGTTGTTTTTGAAAAGGTTAGTTTCGGCTACCGTGGCGATGTTCCTATTTTAAAAGATGTTAGCTTTGAATCTAAAATAGGCAGCAGTACGGCATTAGTAGGGCCGACAGGAGCAGGAAAAACAACGATTGTGAATCTGTTGACAAGGTTCTATGATGTGACTGAGGGCAGAATTTTATTGGATGGCCGTGATATTAGAGAATACACACGTGATAGCTTGCGAAGCTGTTTTGGCTTTGTTCTCCAGGATACCTATTTGTTTTCGGGCACCATTAAGGAAAATATTAAGTATGGAAAGCCTTCAGCAAGTGATGAAGAAGTGATAACAGCAGCAAAAATGGCTAATGCCGATCCGTTTATTAGACGTTTGCCCAATCAGTATGAAACAAAGCTATCGGAAAATGGCGGCAACTTAAGCCAGGGACAGCGTCAGTTGATAGCCATTGCCAGAGTGATTTTAGCTAAGCCATCTGTACTGATATTAGATGAGGCGACGAGCAGTATTGATACGCGTACAGAGATCCATATCCAAGAAGCGCTGCTAACCTTAATGGAGGGACGGACTAGTTTTATTATCGCCCATCGGCTGAATACGATCCGTGACGCAGATGCAATTATGGTGATTGAAAATGGGAAAATTGTCGAAAAAGGAAATCATCGTGAGCTTATGGACCAGCAAGGAAAGTATTATAGTATGTTTTTTAATCAGTTTAGTAATGTTGAAAGTGCAGCAGATAAATAAATTGATTACACAAGGGAATAATGTAAACGAAAAAAGGGGGATGGGCATGAAAAAGAAAATTTCTAGCCGGAGATTGCTCTGGGTTTCAGGGACGGGTTGGATGTTTGATGCAATGGATGTAGGTATGCTTTCCTTCATTATTGCAGCATTAAGTGTAGAATGGCATTTAACTCCCCAGCAGATGGGGTGGATCGGAAGTATTCAATCCATTGGGATGGCTGTTGGGGCACTCGTTTTTGGTTTAATGTCAGACAGAATTGGCCGGAAAAATGTTTTTATTATTACATTATTAATGTTTTCAATCGGAAGCGGGATTTCAGCATTTTCAACAACACTTACCATTTTCCTAGTGTTACGGTTTTTTATTGGTATGGGACTTGGCGGCGAGCTGCCGGTTGCATCGACACTTGTTTCTGAAAGTGTACCTGCTGAAAAACGAGGGAAGATTGTTGTCTTACTGGAAAGCTTTTGGGCAGCGGGTTGGTTGATTGCTGCAATAATCTCATACTTTATCATCCCGAGATATGGCTGGTCGACGGCCTTGTTAATTAGTGCAACACCTGCTTTATATGCATTATATTTACGGATTGGTTTACCGGATTCACCAAGATTTGAGGCAATAAAAGCGAAAGAAAAGATTTCTGCGTTTCAAAGTCTAGCTAATCTATGGACAAGTGAGTACCGCCGCCGTACAACGATGCTTTGGATTGTTTGGTTCTGTGTGGTCTTCTCCTACTATGGGATGTTCTTATGGCTTCCAAGTGTAATGGTATTAAAAGGGTTTAGTCTTATCAAAAGTTTTGGTTATGTTTTGATTATGACTCTTGCCCAATTGCCAGGCTATTTTACAGCAGCATGGTGTATTGAGAAGTTCGGAAGAAAATTTGTCTTATCGGTTTATTTAATTGGAACAGCGCTTAGTGCGCTTCTATTTGGAAATGCGGAATCAACGGCACTGTTAATCACTTCCGGTATTCTTTTATCATTTTTTAATCTGGGTGCATGGGGCGGATTATATGCGTATACACCGGAACAGTATCCAACTGTTATTCGGGGAACTGGTTCAGGATCGGCGGCGGCATTTGGCCGTTTAGGCGGAGTACTTGGACCTTTATTGGTCGGTTATCTGGTGACACAAGGTACTCCCATTTCTACGATCTTTACAATCTTTTGTATATCCGTATTCGTGGCTGCCCTTGCGGTAATCTTCTTAGGAAAAGAAACGAAAAACAAAGTATTAATATAATGTTTAAGAACAAGAGGTTGCCACTTAGGTGCCTCTTGTTTCTTTTTCAAACACGCCTTCCTTTAACACTTTAACGCAAAATAAACTATATGGATGCAGGGAAAATACAATTTATTAATATTTCAGAATTATATTAAAATAAAGTACTAGACGAAATGAGAATAATTTTGTACAATGTTTTCAGAATATTATCTTTTTTTAAACAACTCATGTAAAAAACAACCTGTCTAAAGGGGAATTTTATTCGAAAATAGGGGGGTATAGAAAATGAGGAGAAAAAAGCTGGCAGGAATTTTTATGTCGTTCATGGTGGCAGCAGGTGTATTGGCAGGATGTGGTTCAGCAAGTACAAGCGGTGAAAAAGATGATGAAACGATTAAAATTGGTGCCAACCTTGAACTTTCTGGCGGGGTAGCCTCATACGGTCAGTCGATTGAAGAAGGTTTAACATTAGCTATTGAAGAAATCAACAAAGATGGTATTGATGGGAAGAAAATAAAGCTCGTAACATTTGATAACAAATCAGATGCTGCAGAAGCAACAAATGGTGCAATTAAATTAATCAGTCAAGATAAAGTATCTGCTATTGTTGGTGCTGCAACAAGTACAAATACGTTAGCGCAAGTGGAGATTGCTCAGAAAAATAAAACTCCGTTAATCACGCCAACTGGAACAAACTCAACCATCACATTTAAGAATGGCGTCCTCAATGACTTTGTATTCCGTACTTGTTTCATTGATCCATTCCAAGGAACGGTAGCGGCTAACTTTGCTTCAAATGACCTTAAAGTAAAAAATGCAGCGATCATCATTGACAGTTCAAGTGATTATTCAAAAGGCCTTGCAGCCTCTTTCCAAAAGTCCTTTGAAGGTAATGGCGGTAAGATTGTTGCTGAAGAGGCATATGTAGCAAAGGATACAGATTTCAACGCGATACTAACAAATATCAAAGCAAAAAACCCAGATTTCGTATTCCTTCCAGGTTTTTATGAAGAGGTTGGCTTAATTATCAAGCAAGCACGCGCACTTGGAATCGATGTTCCATTCATGGGCGGCGATGGCTGGGATTCTCCTACTCTAGTAGATATTGCGGGTGGCGATCCATTAAACAATACATTTATCACCAACCACTATTCTTCTGGAGACTCTGATCCGAAAGTACAAGATTTCGTAAAAGCGTTCGAAGGTAAATATAATGGAAAATCTCCGGATGCCTTTGCAGCATTAGGTTATGACACAGGTTACTTTATTGCCGATGCGATTAAGCGTGCTGGCAGCAGCGATCCGGAGAAAATTAAAAAGGCCCTTGAGGAAACAGACGGACTTGGATTGGTATCAGGTGATTTGAAACTTGATAAAAACCATGACCCGATCAAAGCAGCAGTTATCTTAGAATACAAATCCGGCAAGCAGGAATTTAATACAAAGATAAATCCATAACCCACTGCAGCTAGACAAAATTATATAGAAAAAGTGAATAGGGAGAATGGATGTCTCCCTATTTTATTTAAAAGATATTTTCCTATTTTAGGGGGAGACTAGACATGGAATTTTTACAACAGCTTGTGAACGGGGTGTCTTTAGGCAGCATCTACGCATTGATTGCCTTAGGTTATACAATGGTCTACGGAATTGTAAAATTAATTAACTTCGCTCATGGAGACATCTTCATGGTCGGCGCATTTATTGGCTTTTATTCGATTACGATATTAGATTTAGGCTTTTTCCCTTCTTTACTTATTTCGATGGCAACCTGTGCAATCTTAGGAGTTCTAATTGAAAGAATTGCCTATAAACCATTGCGAAATGCCACTAGGATTGCGGCATTGATTACCGCGATTGGGGTTTCCTTGTTGATTGAATATGGAGTGATCTATATCCGCGGTGCTCAGCCAGAAGCGTATCCTGGTGATCTAATCCCAGCAACAAGCCTAGAATTCCTAGGAGTGAAAGTGAGCAGTCAGTCAGTATTGATTTTAGGTACCTCAGTTGCCTTAATGATCTTACTGCAATTTATAGTACATAAAACAAAGATTGGAAAAGCGATGCGTGCCGTTTCTTATGATATGGATGCAGCAAGGCTTATGGGAATTAACGTAAACAATACGATTTCAGCGACCTTCGCGATTGGTTCGGCATTAGCAGGCGCAGCGGGTGTTGCATTTGGGATGTACTACACAAAAATTGAACCCTTAATGGGAATTATCCCAGGACTTAAAGCCTTCGTTGCTGCGGTATTAGGTGGTATTGGCATTATTCCAGGTGCAATGGTTGGCGGCTTATTACTCGGCGTCATTGAGTCACTAGTGAGTGCTGCTGGGTTCTCCTTATGGCGTGATGGTGTTGCATTCGTTGTCCTAATTCTAATTTTGATTTTCCGTCCAGCCGGATTGTTCGGCAAAAATGTACGGGAAAAAGTGTAAGGGGGTACGGCGATGAATAATCTAAAGCACGCAAAAGGTTTTTGGTCATCAATCGTTTTAGCCATTGTTTTTGGAGTGGTCATGCAATTTTTAATTACCGGTGAAATTATTAACTTCTTTTATGTCAACACTCTGTACTTTATTGGGATTAACATTATTCTTGCGGCGAGCTTGCATTTGATTATTGGTATTACTGGGCAGTTTTCGATTGGACATGCCGGCTTCCTTGCGGTTGGAGCTTATGCCTCTGCGATTATTACGATGAAATTAGAGCTTCCCTTCGCATTAGGTCTAGTAGCAGGCGGAGTTGCCGCGGCCTTTGCTGGTTTAATTATTGGTATCCCGACACTTAGGCTAAAAGGAGATTATCTAGCCATTGCCACCCTTGGTTTTGGTGAAATCGTTAGGATTGTCTTTTTAAATATTGATTATGTTGGCGGCGCAAGCGGGATGACTGTTACCCAGCTGACAACTTGGCCATGGATATTTGCCAGTATTCTTCTGACTCTTGTTGTGATTAGAAACTTTACCAATTCCACACATGGACGAGCCTGTATTTCGGTTAGAGAAAATGAAATTGCAGCAGACGCCATGGGAATTAACACTACTTATTATAAGGTCATTGCCTTTGCGATTGGTGCGTTTTTTGCGGGTGTTGCCGGCGCCTTATATGCACACAACTTTTTTATTATCCAGCCGACAAACTTCGGTTTCTTAAAATCCTTTGATATCTTAATCTTTGTTGTTCTAGGCGGATTAGGAAGTCTTTCAGGGGCAGTACTTTCAGCCATCCTGCTGACCATTGTCTCAACCTTCCTGCAAAGCTATCCTGAGCTGCGAATGATTATATATAGTTTAGTATTGATACTCATGATGCTTTACCGTCCACAAGGAATAATGGGAACAAGAGAATTGACCTCATTATTTAAGTTTGGAAAGTCGGCAAAAGGAGGAGTCAACGATGACGGCAAAAACACCGTTGCTTAAAGTGAATAACGCAGGCATCCGTTTTGGCGGATTAAAGGCCGTTTCAGACGTGAACCTCGAATTAAAACAAGGTGAATTAGTGGGCTTGATTGGACCAAATGGCGCCGGGAAGACAACGTTTTTTAATCTATTAACGGGCGTATACATTCCTACTGAAGGCAGTATTGAATTAGACGGTGATAAACTAAATGGACTAGCACCCTATAAGATTACGAAAAAAGGGATAAGCCGAACGTTCCAAAATATCCGTTTGTTTAATGAATTATCAGTCCTTGATAATGTTAAGGTTGCATACCATTCCCTTGCTAAGCATTCGATTCTCAGTTCGATCCTCCGGCTGCCTAAGCACTTTTCAGAGGAAAAGTATATGGAGGAAAAAGCGATCGAGTTTTTGAAAATCTTTCATTTAGATAGTGTAATGCATGAAACTGCAAAGAACCTGCCGTACGGACAGCAGCGCCGTCTTGAAATTGCTAGAGCACTGGCTGCAAATCCGAAACTATTGCTTTTAGATGAGCCAGCCGCCGGTATGAATCCCCAGGAAACAGAAGAATTAATGAATTTAATTGCCTTAATTCGTAAAAAGTTTGATCTAACGATTTTATTGATTGAACACGATATGCTCCTGGTAATGGGTGTATGTGAACGAATTTATGTGCTTGACCACGGTCAATTGATAGCAGATGGGACTCCTGAGCAAATCAGAAATAACCCGAAAGTCATCGAAGCGTATCTTGGAGAGGAGGTTTCGTAATGCTGAAAATCGAAGATATCAATGTCTTTTATGGTAATATTCATGCTTTAAAGGGCGTTTCTCTCACTATTAATGAAGGGGAAATTGTTACCTTAATTGGTGCGAATGGAGCAGGAAAAAGCACACTATTAAAAACAATTTCTGGATTACTTAAGCCCAAAGACGGTACGATCCTATTTGAAGGACAATCGATTTCAGGAAGGGTAGCTCAAGCAATTGTCAAACAGGGCCTTTCTCATGTTCCTGAAGGGCGTCGTGTTTTTGCTAATATGACGGTAGAGGAGAACCTTGAACTAGGGGCCTATTTACGTAAGGATAAACAAGGGATTAAAGAGGACTTTGAGAAGGTCTACCACTTGTTCCCGCGTCTTCTCGAGCGGCGTAAGCAGCACTCTGGTACGTTATCAGGCGGTGAGCAGCAGATGCTTGCCATGGGCAGAGCCTTAATGGCACGCCCAAAGCTCTTATTATTAGATGAGCCCTCCATGGGGCTTGCTCCCCTTTTAGTAAAAACGATCTTTCGAATTATTGAAGAAATCAACAAGTCAGGCACTACGATTCTATTAGTAGAGCAAAATGCAAATATGGCGTTATCGATTGCAGATCGTGCCTATGTCATCGAGACAGGAAAAATCGTCCTATCCGGTTCTTCTGATGAGTTAAATCAAAGTGATCAAATTAGAATGGCTTACTTGGGTGGACATTAAAAAAGGCGTGTGAGAATAACCTCACACGTCTTTTGGTTATATTTTAGCTTTCTCTTGTTGTGTTTCTAATTTAAATTGATGACGAAGTTTTGGCTGGAGAGCATGTTTGATCTTTCGTACATATTCCTCATAAAGCTGCTCTAATCCAACTAATGCTAATGAGAAGAAGTTCGCGTAATTCTTTTGAACCTCCCATTTTAATTCGTTCTTTCCACAAATACTATATTTATTTAATTCTTCAATTTCCTTTTGAATTTTGGCTAATTCTATTTGCTGCTGTTCTTCAGGAAGAGAAAGTACATAATCGATTTTTTCAATATAAGCTTGCGACTTCTCGATTTTCCCTTTAATTTCATCGTGGCCAGCTTGGTCAATTAGGCCATACTTGAGTTTAAACTCGTTTAGCTTTTGTGCAGAATCATACGTGGACCTGACAATGTCATCACGAGTCATTTGCGTTGTTTCATAGCTGAGCATGTGCTTCCACGATGGCTGGGTGATCGCTTTGCGGTGGTCCTCAAGGGTGTGACAGAACTTCTTAAAGCCATGCAGTTCAGGATTTTCAAACGCTGGGCTTGCAGGGTCAAGGAACGGTGCAAGCGGTGCTACAAAGTAGAATAGTCTAGGGTCTTGATTGCAAGCAAGATGAAGTTCTTCACAGAAATCAATGTTTTCCATTGCACTCTGGTAGGTTTGACTAGGAATACCAGTCATAAAGAACAAATCGATTTTCTTCGCACCATGCTTTAAGGCAAAGTTCAACGTTTCAATTACTTTAGGGTTGGTACAGTTAAATTTTCCATTGTAACGTCTAATTTTTTCATCATGGGTTTCAAGGGTAATCTCAATGCTGTATTTTGAACAGCTTTCATTCATCATCTTAAAGTAATCCTCGCCTGCATATTGGAATAATTCAAAGACGATTTCATTTTTGAGATTAAGCTCTTTAAGACGACTGAAAAACTCTTTTACATATTCGCGGCCGCCCTGGCGCAGGTCATGCAGGATAAAGATAGGTGCCCGGCTGAAGCGTGAAATAAATTGGATGTCTTCGACAAGCTTTTCTGGTGAACGTAAAGCCAGAGAACTTCTTCCGCAGTTTTGATCATAGGCATCTTTTGAACCACCACAGATAAGGCAGTTTTGCGAACAGCCTCTTGCTGTTAGTAAAGCGGTATTCGGATATTGCAGCCAGCCATTGTATGGCAGGGGATCAAGAAAATTGCGGTATTTAAACACTGATCGGACGGTATAGCGATAGCCTGGTACGTCAATATCATCTAAATCCTTTGGTACATAAGTGAGAGGGTTGTACCCGATTTCGGTACCCTTTTTCCAAGTTAAGTTAGGAATGTCAGCATAGTGCGTATTTCCAAGCTCCAATTTATTCATTAACAGAAGTGTAAGCTTTTCCGTTGAGTCACCGCGCAAAACGAAATCAATGAATGGATATTCAATTAACTCTTTATGATAATAGGTGGCTGATAGACCTCCAAAGAGCATCGGTGTATCCGGGTGGAGTTTTTTCACTATTTTAGCTAGTTCAATACTGCCGTGTGCATGTGGCAGCCAGTGAAGATCGATTCCAAACATTCGCGTTTTGATATTTTTAAGTTTCTTTTCGACATCAAATTTTTCACTCATCAGCATTCGGTTTGCAATATTGATAATTTTTACACGGAGTCCGTACCGTTCTAGATAGTCAGCAATACTGGTTAAGCCGATTGGGTACATTTCAAATACTGGTGATGAAGGTACAACATCGCTAATGGGACCTGCAAGCAGGGAATTTTTCCGAAAGTCATAAACACTTGGTGCGTGTAAAAGAACTAAATCATATTTCATATAAGCCACCCTTTTCAACTTAATTATGTTTATATTAGTTATTGTGAAATATTTCACATGTTTTCCTAGATTTAAACGTGGCAAAATAATAAACCAGATAATTTTAGCCAGAATCCATATCTGTATTATTCTTCTAACTAATTTAATTTTACTATAATAAGGGATTAATAGAGTGACAAACGGGTGACAACAATGTGGAGATTCCGTGGAAACATGGTAATACAAAAGTAGTACGGTAAATAATCCTTTTGCAGAATAGGAAATGAACGATTCCTTTGCCATAATAGTAAAAACAAACCTAAAAGGTTTGTCCCCAGTATCGGTCAGTGAAAGTCATTGGACCGGTCTGGGTTTTTTGGCGAAAATAAAAATTTTCCAATTAACCTACTAAAAAATAACTTATTAACGAAGAATGTATTAGGTACATTTTTAACAGAATATTTAAAATTTAATGTTAGGGGGAGGGATGGATGATTGAGTCTTCGGCCTTACAGATTAAGGAACGTCGGTCAAAGCTTTTTTTACTGGTCATCTCGTGTATTGGCGGCTGGATATTTGTACAACAAGGTTTATTAAAATTAGCAGAAATAAATCAGTCAATGATTTTAGTTCTTTTGGTTTTTTTCTTATTCATTGTTGAATTGTTTCCCCTTCCTGTATGGAAGGGAACAATCGCCATTTCCTTCCCGCTTGTCTATGCTATTTATGTTATGGAAGGTCTGGGCTACACCATCTTTACGTATGCACTTGTTGTTTGTGCTGTAAATTTGTTCAGGAAACGTCCGCTTAGGATTGTTTTTTTTAATCCCGCTTTGTTAATCATCAGTTTTTATTTTGCCTATGTAATTGGTGATCAATTGTTTTCGCATTACGGAACAGATGGAAAGCCAAGGGTGCTGATAGGCATCATTCATTTCATCTCTATTATGGTTCCTTTTTACGGGTTAAATAATATAATTGTCGATCTCCTACTAATGATTAGGCCGCAAACCTATAATTTTCGGGATTGGAGGCAAAAAACAAGGCAGGAAGTTAATAGTTTGGCCATTTCTTTTATCTACCTCTTTTTCTTTCATCTTTTTGGGAATCAAAACAGAGGTGAAATCGATGCTATCTCTTTTTTTTTCTTCTTTTCCCCCCTTGTGTGCTTTGCCTTATTAAGTTCGATCATTGCGAATTTAAAAAGGGAAAAGGCTAAACTCAAAGCGCTGTTTAGTATTTCTTCCGAACTAAATAAGAAAATGGCTGCTACTGATTGGCTTGATTTTTTGAAGAATAATTTAAAGGAATTTATTGATGTCGATGCATGGGTATTGTTAATAAAAGATGGGGATAGTTGGAATCTAAAGTTTGCTGCAGGTTTAGCTAAAGAAAACATATATTTAAATGCTGAAAGGATTCAGGGTTTCAATAGTATAAAAAGTTTAAGAGTTTATCCAAATACAAAAGAGACAGGGGGTCCTGCTAATGGGTTATTGGACCCTGAAATTCGTTCTTTATTATATGCACCTTTATTGTTGGAGGAGGAGATCGTTGGACTATTTATCTTTGGCAGGAGTCGGACAAAAAGTTTTGTTGAGGAGGATAAGCAGGCGGCTGCTACACTTGCGAATCAATTAGCTGTATTAATAAAGACGAGGTGGCTGATTGCTGAACAAGAAAAAAGGTTAATCTTAGAGGAAAGAAATCGGATTGCCAGAGATATCCATGATGGAGTGGCACAATCACTTGCCGGAGCGATTATGAATCTTGATACAGCTGATCGAAAATTCTTGAAAACACCTGAAGAGGCTCGAAAGTTAATGATTGAGAGTACTGTGAAATTGCGAAAGTGCCTTAAAGAAGTAAGGGAATCTATTTATGCCCTCCGTCCATACCCAACAGAAAGAGAAGGTCTTTTAGCAGCAATAGCTACAAAAATAAATGCCATCCAACAGGAATCCAATGTGCCTATAAAATTAGAAACAAGAGGACCAAAGTTCCAGCTCAGCCCGATGGCGGAAAAAATTATTTTTGATATTTTCCAAGAAAGCACCCAAAATGCACTGAAACATGCAGAGGCAACAAGGATTGATATTTTACTTAGCTTCCAAAAGGAGCATGTCCTCTTAAAAGTAAAAGACAATGGAAGTGGATTTTCACTTTTTCAGGCGATGATTAAGGCACGAAATCATCCTCATTTTGGGATATTACACATGAACGAAGCGGCTGAAAAGGTTCAAGCATCGCTGCAGGTAGATAGTAAAGAAGGGACAGGTACAGAGATCACGCTTACGGTACCGAGAATGGGCATAGAGGGGGCGTTAATCCATGATAAAGCTTATGCTGGTCGATGACCATGCCGTATTGAGGGATGGTCTAAAAAATATAGTGGGTATGGAATCTGATATTCAAGTAGTTTGTGAAGCAGTAAATGGAATGGAGGCATTTGGAAAGGTAGAAGAATTCAGGCCGGATGTCATTCTAATGGATATCAATATACCCGAAAGGAATGGGATTGAAGTTACCGGATTGATAAAAGGAATTTATCCTTCTATAAAAATATTAATCTTAACCATGTACAATCATGAAGAATATTTCCTTTCGGCCATTCGTCAGGGTGCAGATGGATATTTATTAAAGGATGCACCTTCAGATCATGTTATAGATGCGATTCGTGCAGTAGCGAAGGGACAATCTGTTATTCATCCTTCCATGACCAAAAAGTTCTTAAACTTTTCTTCACCGAAAAAAGAGAATCCGGCAGTGGAAAAGAAGGAGTCTTTGCTGACAGAAAGAGAAAAGGATGTACTTCTCTGTCTTGTAAAAGGAATGAATAACAAAGAAATTGCTCAAAATCTTTTTATTAGTGATAAAACAGTAAAAATCCATGTAAGTAATATTTTTAGAAAACTGGAAGTGAAAAGCCGCTCACAGGTAGTGATTTATGCCGTGCAAAATCAGTTAGTGCCATTATCTTGAGACGACCAGCAATAGCCTGGTCGTCTAACTTTTGGGCCAGACTACTACCTTTGTATGAGATAAAATAGTACTTCTACCCTCTTAAATACGCCCTTTGCGGAATAGTATAACCTATTGGAAAGTAAGAAAATAGGTATATAAAGACGAGAGGGGTATGGAATATTTGAAAAAATATCTATCGATTTTTCTAACTGCAGTTTTACTATTTATGTTGATGGTTCCTGGACTGACGAAAGCCAATACAAGTATCGTTTCCGCTGTTATGGACAGTAGTCTGGTAAAAGCTTTGGAAACAGTCGTGGAACCGATTCAGGTAATTGTAACCTTTGACGGACAGGGTGCGCCAACAAACGATCATCTAAATCTATTAAAAGGCTTAGGAATTTCAACCGGAGTCAGCATGAAGTCATTACCGATTGCAGGAATTCTAGCGACAAAGGAGCAAATTAATAAACTTGCCGCAACACCGGGTATTAAATCAATCTATTTAAATAAAAGATTAACGTATTCAAACTTTGACGCAAGTAATCTAACAGGAGTAGATAAGGCAAGATACGATGCAGCCATGCAAAAAGTAAATGGCGGACTGCCGCTTACGGGAAAGGGCATTGGCGTAGTGGTCAACGATAGCGGGGTGGATGGGACGCACCAAGACCTTCAGTTTGGCACTCACCTTGTTCAAAATGTGATGGGGAGCACAAACTTAAATGCATTAGAACCCGAACTGCTTCCGATTACTTATGTAGAAAATGTGCCTAATACAGATACGAACTCAGGTCATGGTACACATGTAGCAGGTACAGTTGGTGGAACGGGTACCGCCTCAGGAGGTAAATATGAAGGAGTGGCCCCTGGTGCTGACTTAATCGGTTATGGTTCTGGAGCGGCACTCTTTGTTCTCGATGGGATTGGCGGGTTTGATTATGCCATCACACACCAATCGCAATACAATATTCGTGTGATCACAAATTCTTGGGGTTCCTCAGGTGATTTTGACCCCAATGATCCGATTAATATCGCAAGTAAGGCAGCTTATGATCGTGGTATTACGGTACTATTTGCAGCTGGAAATGAAGGGCCTGGTGAAAACACGCATAATCCATATGCAAAATCCCCATGGGTAATTTCTGTAGCTGCAGGTGAAAAAGATGGTTCATTAGCTGATTTTTCATCCCGAGGTACAAAAGGAATGGGCGGTACGTTTGAAATGGATGGAAAGACGTGGACTTGGAAGGATGAGCCTAGCGTTACGGCTCCAGGAGTGGATATTATCTCAACGCGTGTCCTTGCTCCTGTTTCCAGTTTAGCGATTACAGCGGATGCTGAACTGATTGAACCAGCCTATCTGCCATTTTATACATCCATGAGTGGAACGTCCATGGCAACACCACATGTAGCTGGTATTGTGGCGCTTTTACTAGAAGCAGATCCAACCCTTTCTCCAGCTGAAATTAAGAAGGTGTTACAAGATTCCGCAACCAATATGCCTGGGTATGAGTCTTGGGAAGTAGGAACAGGCTATGTGAACTCATATGCTGCACTTGAGACAGTGATGTTTGATAAATCCTTCGGTGAAACAGTAAATGCTTATCAGTCTTTTAATAGCAGTGCAAATGTTACAGTTGAACGATCAGATTTCCAGGTGGACTATAACCCGCTGCTGTTGTCATCGAACTCCTATTCATTTAACGTTGCACAAGGTATTGGTCAAATTAGTGCAAGAATTGATGTCTCTGGGTTAATAGGACAAACCGGAAATCCGTTAAATTTAATTCTAGTAGGGCCAGATGGAACAACCTATAGCTCTGGCGTCAGCTTGTTGTTTCCACTTTATTATGACCGCACGGTATCTGTCACTTCGCCGAAAGCGGGAGAGTGGCAGGTAAAGATTGATGGTTTGCATGGAGATGCCGCTAACCCTATTGGAATCGGTCTACCTGAAACGGTAAATGGCACCCTTGCCATGTCGAAGGCAGGCAACTTTTCTGGGTTAAAAGACATCTCAGGAAATCCAGCAGCCCAAGCGATACAAATGGCAGTAAGTGAAAGGCTTATTGACGGTTATGCTGATGGAAGCTTTAAGCCAAAGCAGTATCTAACACGTGGTGAATTAGCCCGTTATTTAGTGATGGGAACAGGTATCCGTCAAAGTCAGTCGGTTAACGTGAGAGATGTTTCAACAGGAGATTTACCTTTTGCAAAAGCAGTGGTTACGAAAGGAGCTGCAATCCGTGATGGCGTGCAAACGCAGGGCGGCGTCATGCAGCTTGATGATGCAGGGAACTTTAATCCAAAAGGAGAGGTCGACCGTGCGGCGCTTGCCTACTCACTTGTTCAAGCCCTTGGTTTAGAAAAACAGGCAAAGGAATTCACTGGAGATATAACTGTCCAATATAAAGGGGAAAGAATTCCTATAAAGGATAGTGCCACAGTACCTGCCGCCCTTAAGGGTTATGTTCAATTAGCTCTTGATTTAAATATTCTAAATGCCAGTTTTTCAGTGACACAGGGTCCGTACGATTTAGTTCCAAAGGTAGAGGCGAGTTTTAACCCAGCTAAAAAGGTCACACGGGCTGATTATGCGGTTGCGATTACACGCTATTATCAAGCTTGGTTTCAATAACTAAAATGTTCCTCCTTTAACCCAAATAAATGTTTTATCATACATTAAAGGGATAACAGAAAAAGGAGGAATATGTCTTGAATGATTATGGTTATCCCAGCCAGTACGGCCCTGAATCAGAACCAAACCAACAGCAAGCTCGTTTTGGTGGTGGGCAGCAACCCGGATTCCTGCCTCCGACATATAGCGGAGGACAACAAGGGTTACTACAATTTAGCGGAGGGCAGCAAGGATTTCCTCCGTTTGGTGGTGGACAACAGGGGTTTCCGCCGTTTGGAGGAGGACAACAACAAGGTGACGCGCCATCTACACCCCCGCCTTCGTACACGCCGCAAGAATCAGTTTCTGCATTCGCAGTTGACCCAGGAGCGATTAGGGGCTGCCTCTACCGCTTTACCTTTGTTTGGCTGAATAGTGGTAATAGCTTCTGGTTTTATCCAACGTTTGTTGGAAGAGATTCAGTTGCTGGATACCGCTGGAGAAACTTCCGCTGGGTATATTATGGAACAGACTTAAGAAGAATTCGCTCTTTTAGATGCTCGTAAATGACTAAAATAGGGTTTTGAACTGAAGTAAACTGTACCCGTTGTAAAGGACATTTAAAAAAAGGTTATGCCACATTTAGAAGATGATTTCTGTATTCAACAGGAGTCATCTTCTTTAAATTCCATTGATATCTAAAATTATTATAGTAGGTCATATAACTCCTTATTTCTCTTTTAAGTTCATCTAAGGAATTACATGGTTTTATATATGCTTCATCCTTAAAATGACCGAAAAAAGACTCTTGTGGAGCATTATCCCAACAGTTTCCTCTTCTTGACATAGATTGTCCTAGACCTAATTTTTTTACATGCTTCTGAAAAGTAGGACTAGTATAATGTACTCCTTGATCTGAGTGAATAAAGGCTCCTTCCGCAAACTTTACTTTTCTATTATTCTTTAACTTTATCAATGTATCCGTTGCTAAATCTAAAGTAAGACGATCTGATAGGTTATAGGCCAATATTTCATTCGTGGAGCTATCCTTAATAGTGGACAAATAAGCTTTTTGTCCCTTCCCATAATATAAATAGGTAATATCAGTGAGTAATACTTTACCTGGGATTTCTTGTTTGAATTCACGGTTTAGTAAATTCGGTAGTACGGAGTGTTCTTGTGTAGCTTTCAACATCTTCTTATATGGATTAGCTCTTCTAATTGGACATACAATCTTATATTTCTTCATAATTCTTCGTATTCGTTTAAGATTATATTTAATATCAAACTGCCCTTTTAACGTCATCTTAATTTGGCGAGCACCTTTATTACGTCGTTTAAAATAAAACGCCTTTAAAATATTCTCTTTTAAAATTAAGTCCTCTTTTTCACGGCGTTCTCTATTTTCCTGAGACTTCGGAGAAAAATAATTATAATAACCAGATCGAGAAACTCTAGAAATTTCGCATAAAAAACTCACCATATGTTTAAGATCATACTTTTCAATTACTGTACGAATTAAAAGGAACTTCTGTTCCGCTGTTACTTTTACTCGTTTCTCTCCAGCCCCCTTTCCATCATGTCTAACTTTTTTAGTAACTCATTTTCAGCCCGCAAAAGTTGAATTTGAGCTTCTAATTTTGCATTTTTTTCTTCTAAACCAAGCTCTCTGTTAATCGGTCTCCCTGAATTATCCTTACGTGTATCGCGAAGTCCTAATACTCCTGATTCTTTATAAGCAACACGCCATCTATAAGCTGCTCTATTAACCCTAACGATACCAATGATATCAATATCAAAACCATTTTCCTCAAAAATCAGTCGTGGTGATTTTCCATTCTCGCTATTAGATATAAAAATACTTTTAAATTTATCTGTGTAAGTAATTCCTTTTGTACTAACAGATTTGACATAAGGGTTATTAGAAAGGATCTCTATTTCTTTATCAGTGAAGAGTTTTTTTGACATTTGATTATTCTCCGATTCCAAACATTTTTTATTCATTATACAGAAAAGTACCCAATAGGGCAGACCTTTTTTTAAGTGTCTACTCTATCGGGTACAGTTTAGAAGAGTTCATGACCTTTTTTTATATGGTACAAGAAAATTGTTATAATTATTGTAAAACTAATAAAGGATGAGGAAAATGGCTAAGGTGAAAACAAACGCCATCCGGATACTTGATGCAAAAAAGATAGCCTATGAGGTGCTTACATACGACCAACAAGATGGAAAAATCGACGGCGTTTCTGTCGCAGCGAAAATTGGCAGAAATTCGCTTGAAGTCTATAAAACGCTTGTCGCACAAGGAGCTAGTAAAAGTATTTATGTATATGTCATTCCAGTTGAAGCGGAATTAGATTTAAAGAAGGCAGCAAAGGCAGCTGGGGAAAAGAATATCGAAATGATACCTGTTAAGGATATCTTAAAATGGACAGGATACATCCGCGGCGGCTGCTCCCCCATTGGGATGAAGAAGGAATATAAGACATTTATAGATAAAAGCTGCTTAGAACTGGAAAATATAGTGGTCAGCGCTGGAAAAATAGGTGTCCAAATGGTCATTGACCCGAAAATGTTGGTGAATCTAACAAAGGCTGAAACCGTTGATGTAAGAAAATAATTTGATAGGCATTCACCTATAAATCGAGATTGCATAGGATATGGTGAAATGAAAAGCGGAAGCGCCTCGCACAGGGGCGACAGGCATAAGTCGAGCCGGCGAAGAAGGTTGCACTTTAACCTTCTTGACGGATTGCTTATGACCCCGAGCCCCTAGGCGCTGAAGCTAGACAAACGAAACTTTGCTATGTCACGTTAAAGGGAGTGTTAAAAAGTGGCAGGAAAGATCTTAAATTATTTTGCAGGTGGAAATACAGCTAGGGGATTCCACAGCCTATATGATTCAAATCTCGATGGACTTGAACGAATCTATATACTTAAAGGTGGTCCTGGGACAGGTAAATCCTCACTGATGAAAATGATAGGCAACGAATGGATTGAAAAGGGATATAATATCGAATTCTTGCATTGCTCATCCGATAACAATTCCATTGATGGAGTGATCATCCGTGCCTTAAAGGTGGGGATTGTAGACGGGACGGCTCCGCATGTAATCGAGCCGAAAGCTCCAGGTGCTGTCGAGCAATATATAAATCTAGGTGAAGCTTGGGATGCAAAGGCGCTTGCTGTTGAGAAAAAGAACATTCAACGTCTATCCAATCGGATTAGTGCTTCGTTTAATCTAGCCTATTCCACCTTTAAACAGGCTTTGGATGTTCATGATGATTGGGAAAAAATTTATATAGAAAACATGGATTTTGAAAAAGCCGATCAACTGACCAATAAATTAATTCAATCTTTTTTTGGTAAGTTAAAAATAAATAAGCAATCAGATATCCGTCATCGATTTTTAGGTGCAGCCACACCACAAGGGGCGGTTGATTTTGTCCCGAATTTAACAGAGGGTATCGGCAAGCGTTACTTTATTAAAGGACGTCCTGGTTCCGGAAAGTCAACCTTGTTGAAAAAGCTGGCTGCTGCCGCAGAAGCAAGAGGAATCGATACAGAGGTATATCATTGCGGATTTGACCCGAATAGCTTGGATATGGTGATTTTTAGAGAGCTTGGCATTGCCATCTTTGACAGTACAGCTCCACATGAGTATTTTCCAAGCCGTGCCGGGGATGAGATCATTGATATGTATGAATTACTGATTACCCCTGGGACGGATGAAATCTATGAAGACAAAATTAAGCCGATTGCAGCAAGCTATAAGGGGAAAATGAAGGAAGCCATCTCATATTTAGCGAGAGCGAAAGAACTTCATGATGAGCTTGAAGCCATTTATGTACCAGCCATGGACTTTTCGATTGTCGAACAAATTCAGGTGAGGATAGTAGAAGAAATGAAAGAATTAGCTGCACTTGTAAGTACTCAATAGGAATAATGAACTGTCCCATAAAAGGGGCAGTTTTTTTATGAGATGATTTGGGAAAGATAAAATAATTTCCAAAACCCATTTCACGATTAAAGGAGCTATTTAACATGAAAAAAGATGCGAATGTAGACAATTCCGCCGTAGAAGCGAATATTGAAATCAACAAACAATTGGAAGATGGCAAGGTTCATGCTCCCGTTCCGGTACAATCAAAAGCCGAGAGAACCAACATCGATTTACAGAATCAGTTCAATAATGAGGAAAATAAAGACATTCGTACTTCACCTGCAGCTATTTCCACCCCTCAATAAACCTAATGAGTCGGCCTCCTTAAGTGGTAAGCCGACTCTCCTTTTTCTTATGATTAGCCGTGTTTTCGTGAAAAAACAGCCTTTATTTATGAGGATTTGTTTTGCTTTGCTGCCCTTTATTTCGCTTATTCCCTTTGCTGTTATCGCCGCTGACAAACTCATTGGCGAATTCAGCCTCAGCATGCCCTGCCTGTGGCGAGTTTTGATTTTGACTGCCTTTATTAACCTTTTTAGTCATATTTTTTTCTCCTTTCTTAGTTTGGTACACTATAGTTTGGCATCAGTCTTATTCTTTATTCGTTTTTAAAAAGGGGAAAGCAGGAACATATCGAATTTTTATAAAGAATATACCATTACGTAGGGGGTAGAAGGTTGAGGAATGAACAAGAGGTACTAATAAAATTGTACGAAAACCATCGTAATGAAGAAAATGCAGGTCCAATGCGCAAGTATATGAAGGAGCATTTTCCTTTCTTAGGAATTAAGTCACCGTTACGAAAAGAGCTTAAAAGACAATTTTTTAAACAGACAGAAATCTTGAAGGAGCCATTTGACAAAAAGTTCGTGTTAAGGCTGTGGGAAAAGGATGAAAGAGAGTATCAGTATACAGCAATCACATATATAGGAAAGTATCATAAGAAACTGCCAAAAGATGTGATTCCATTTTTCGAAGAGTTACTTACGACTAAATCATGGTGGGATAGTGTCGATGGTCTTGCCCCGCTAGTGGGAGAAATCGTCAAGAGATATCCTGAGGTAATCGAAGAGACGATTAACCAGTGGTCCGTTCACGATAACATGTGGTTAAGAAGGACGGCGATTCTTTTTCAATTAAAATATAAGGAACAAACAAATGAGAACCTGCTTTATCAATACATACTTAAAAATACTGACAGCAAAGAGTTTTTTATCCAAAAAGCCATCGGCTGGGCATTAAGGGAGTATTCTAAAACCAATTCAGAGTCCGTTAAAACTTTTATAGAGGGAAACCAGCTAGCACGGTTAAGTGTAAGAGAGGGCAGTAAGTATCTTTCATGAGCAAAATGGTGAAAATGTCTAGTGGTATCATGTTAGAATGACGGTAACATTGGAAAGGGATATAGGTGACAACATGATTAAGTGTATTGCTACAGATATGGATGGAACGTTATTAAACTCTTACCAAAAGGTTAGTCAAGAAAATAAGGAAGCGATTCTAAAAGCACAGGCACAGGGAATTGAAGTGGTTGTGGCAACGGGAAGGTCTTATCAGGAGGTGCGATTTGTCCTTGATGAAGCCGATTTACATTGTCCCGCAATTTGTGTAAATGGTGCAGAAGTACGTACAAAAGAAGGAGAAATGTTTTCTGCTACACCCATCGATAAGCAGGTTGTTAAAAAAGCAGCTGAGATGTTAAAGGAAAGGGATATTTATTTTGAAGTTTATTCAAACAAGGGTACCTACACGCTAGATCCTGAAAAGGCCGTTTCGATTCTCGTGGATATTGTTATGAGTGCGAATCCTGATTTGAACCAAGAGGAAGTCGTCCATAAAGCAGGTGCTCGAATCCGAAATGGGTTGGTTCACCAGGTTGAAAATTATGACCTTCTTTTTAATGATGATGAGTACCAGATCTATAAGCTTCTGGCTTTTGACTTTGACTCTGCAAAGATGGCTAAAGCAGCAGCCTCTTTAGAAGATTTAACACAGTTGGCCGTATCAAGTTCAGGTCATGAGAATTTAGAAATTACCAATCGACAAGCTCAAAAAGGAATTGCCTTAGAAGCATTTGTAAAAGCCAACGGAATGGAATTAGCTGAGACCATGGCGATGGGTGATAGTTTTAATGATGTCTCGATGCTAGAACGAGTTGGCAGAGCGGTGGCAATGGGTAACGCAGCCTATGAAATTAAATCTCTCTGCGATGTAATCACCGCCACAAACGATGAACATGGAGTGGCCAAGGCGATACTGGAAGTTTTATAGTAAGGCTGTTTTCGTAACGTTTGTTGTTAAAATCCTAAAGCCGATTTTAACGTGGAAATAGTTATTTTGCGCGTTTGAATTTAGTTTGCAAGCTCTTTTCTTATTAAATTGCAGCTGTTTGTCTACTAAGACACAGAATCATTAATTTTTGTTACAAAAAGCAACAAAGTTTAAGAAAAGAGCCTTAGGAAGGAAGATAAGGATGGGCAAAATGGGTTCCATTTTTATATCGATGCTATTATTGATTTCAGGTTGCTCTCTTTTTGAAAAAGAAAACCTGCAGCCCAAGGGCCAGCAAGAGGACGAGGCGATTGTCTGGCAGCCAGAGATTGAAATTGTGGCTGAACGATTGCGTGTACCGTGGGCGATTAATCAGGTGAATCAGATTTTTTACGTAAGTGAACGAACAGGGAGTATCGTAAAGATTGATAATGGGAAAATGGAACGCCAGACCGTAGAATTGAAAAAACCACTTGCGAAGGCAGCGGAAGCCGGTTTGCTTGGCTTTGTCCTCGACCCTAATTTTCCTAGCAATCAAAAGGCGTTTGCCTATTATACGTATGAAAATGGACAGGGGCAGTTTAACCGGGTGATAATGTTGCACCAAGAAGGTAATAAGTGGACAGAGGAATCTATCCTTCTGGATAGCATTCCGAGCGCCGCCTACCACCATGGCGGTCGTTTGAAGATTGGTCCTGATGGAAAGCTGTACATTACCACTGGTGATGCCACAGTGCCTGAAAGCGCACAGGATGTGAAGTCCTTGAATGGAAAAATCCTTAGAATGAACTTGGATGGAAGTATTCCTAGGGACAATCCATTTGAGAATTCCTATGTCTATAGTTATGGGCACCGAAATCCTCAGGGATTAGTGTGGCTGGGGGATATTCTATACGCAAGCGAGCATGGTCAATCTGCACATGATGAAATTAACCGAATCAAGCCAGGTGCAAATTATGGATGGCCCGTCATTGAGGGGACAGAAACGAAGGCAGGAATGGAGACACCCTTATTTCAATCAGGTGAGGAAACTTGGGCACCTTCAGGGATAGCTGCCGATAATAGAAAGCTGTACGCAGCAGCATTACGAGGCAATGCAGTCAGAGAGTTTAATATAGAAAGCCTGACTACAAGCCCTGTGATTACGGGATTAGGAAGAATACGAGATGTGTATACGGACGGTGAGTACCTCTATTTTGTCAGCAACAATACCGACGGCAGAGGAAACCCCGATGAAAATGATGATAAATTATACCGAGTGTTACTCAACGATTTGAAGTAAAGAGGTGGTGTAGTCATGAGTACAAAAAGTAACAAATTACAATATGGCTGGACACTAATAGCCCATCCAACATTCCAAATATTTACCAACAAAAACGCATACGTCATCATAGACGAAGGCAATGACGTCATGATCAGATTTACCCTCCAAGAGACCGAAATAGAAATACTAGGCGCAAACTGGAACCTAAACTACAAAATCAACCTCGGCTTCAAAACCCTAAAAATCATGAACACACCAGAAGAATAAACCAAGGCACCATTTATACAAAATCCATTGCATAAATGGATTATTTTGCATAAATGGTGCCTGTCACCGTTGTTGTCATCGTTGTTGATACCGTTAACACCGTTACAGTATTTCTATTTTCAACGAGTTAACCTGTGATACTAGGAGTTCTTCGTATTGTTTTTGGGCTTGGAAGTAGATTTCTTGTTCGCCCATTTTTGGGTTTTCTTTTCTTACTTTTTCGACGATATCTTTTTGTACTTTTTGGGTAAGGACGATTAGTTGGTATTGCTGCTTTTCAGTTTCCCAGAATTTTTCTTCACCATATTCCTTAATCATGGCTTTGGCGGATTCGAACTGGTTGTATTGGTCGCGGACCTTGTTGATTTCTGTTTCAATTTCCGTATCGACGGTAGTATGCCCCTTCTCTTCAGCGAGCATCGCCATTGCGCGGAGACGAACAATTTGCGTTAATAATTGATTTTTGTCCTCAACCAGCTTTTCTTGTGAATCCCAGTAGGATAATGCTTCCTTCAGTTGGTCACCCGTGTAGCGCTTCTGATCGGTTTCACGATTGATGGCAAGTTGTAGATAATTGATAAACTTGTAAAAGTTTAAATCCTCATTTGTGATCCATTCTCCATTTATCGAAGCTACACCTTTAGGTTCTTTAACTTCATAATTAATAACCTCTTCCGTTTTTTTACCATCCTTTTCGAGCATAAAAACAATTTCATACTTACCTCCCATTGGCAGCTGGACGTTGCCCTCGTACATACCGTCTGTTCCTTCAGTTAACTGCACTTCCGTTGTACCATGGTCCATATTTGTCATTGAAAATACAGCAGAAATATCTAGACCTTCAACTGTTTTTTTAGCTTCCGTTACTTTTATTTCAAAAGGAACCTCTGTATCCTGTTGAAAATAAATCGGTTTTGTTACTTCAATTTTGTATTCAGGGTCTGCACTGCAGCCTGCAAGTAGTACAAGGAAAAGCAGTGCGGTCAACGTTATTGCTTTTTTCATGATTCAATCCCTCCAAGATTATGCGTTTGTAAAAATTCCTCAACCTTGTATTTCTCCATTTTTCCATTATTTAAATAGGCCACATGGGTGCAGACCTGTTTGATTTCATCGAGATGATGGGAGGAGAGCAGGATCGTTTTATCATGAAGCGATTTTAACACTTCTAGAATTTCCTTTCGTCCCATGGGGTCAATCCCACTTGTAGGCTCATCGAGTATCAGAATACTTGAATCCTGATAAAGAGTAATCGCTAAACCAAGTCGCTGCAACATCCCTTTTGAGTACTTCTTCACCTGAACATCGCGGTCATCCCACAAACTTACCGACGTTAAAATAGATTTTACACGTTCTTGATCAACGTTTTTTGCAACGGCCTCCGCAAAGAAAGTGATATTTTCAAAACCAGTCAGCATTGGATAAAGCTGGAATTTTTCTGGCAGGTAAGCAATTGCTTTTTTCCAATCATGATTTTTCTTTGTTACTTGAACGCCGTTAATGGAAATCGATCCTTGTTTAACAGGAAGTAAACCAAGAAGACTATTAATAAAAGTAGATTTCCCAGCACCATTACGGCCAACTAGTGCACAAATTTCATGTTTGTTAATTTCTATATTTATAGACTCAAGAATCATTTTTTTCCCGAAGGATTGGTTTAGATTGGTTACGGTTATCATTCGAAGCCCTCCTTACGGTGAAACACAATTGCTGTAGTGATGGACGCAATTAGCCAGAATACCAGATTTCCAAGCAGAAAGAATACCGGTTTTGTCCACATAAAGGCCTGGAGCAGCCGTGACATGTGACCAAATGAATAAACGCCCATACCAGTTTCCAAGAACATCCGAATGGCCTGCAGGGGATTTAAAAAATATCCAGCTGAAAATAGTTTTACACTTTCATGTGTCACTTCCGGTAAAAATGATAGCAAGATAAAGTCGTGTAAGAAGAAAAAGTAAAACCATACAAAAATCGTATACCCGATAATTTGCATTCTCGAGCGGCTAAAGCTGCCTATCGCTGCCCCCATTTGAAGGAACACGAGTGACATCGTAACGATGGCTAAAATAAAGATGAAATATGCCTTTATATCAATCTGGAAATTAAACTTAAGGAACAATAAATAGAGAAAGAACCAGACTAGTATCGGAACAAGAACAATCGTATACAAGCCGAGACTTTTTTTTAGCAGAAAGCTCGTATAACTATCTTTCTTGGTTAATAGCATGATCAGCGTCTTTTGTTCCTTTTCCTGAAAGATAGAAAATGCGCCGATAAACAAGCAGAGGATCGGGATGAAATAAATAATCGTATCAAACAAATTTAGTAAGAGGACATAAAAGCCTTTATCAAATGAAAGGGCAGTGGAACGAAACAAGATACTGACTGAAATGAGAACAATGATGCTTAATGCGAGCCATAATCCTTTTCCTCTTATATTTTCCTTCCATTCCTTCCAAATGTAATGCATAGTATCTGTCTCCCCTTCAATAAAATCAACCCTGCGGCCAGCCCTATCACTCCAATAAGGAGGACATTTCGGTTGCCTTTTGCAGCGGCCAGTGGGTGTGGGTCATTAAACATAACTTTTTCATCCATTACTACAGCATTCATTTTTTCATAAATAGCGAGTGCTGGACTTTTTAAAAATAAATAGGATAATTCTTGGTCTTCAATTAGTTGATAAAGTGATGAACGATAGGTTATCGGAAAATCCCCAATGCCATTTTGGTTTAAATCGGTGAGCGGGAAAGAGCTTCCCCAGTCATTTCCTTTGCCGTCTTGACTCCAGAGATTGGTTTCGCCACTTCCGCCTATTGTCACGGCGGGAATAGTGTTTTCGGTAATTAGGTTTTCTGTAAAGATTTGTTCATTGGAACTAGCCCAAAGTTCAATTCCAATTTGATTTTGCGAAATCTTATTGCCTTTGATAGTGTTTCTTGTCGCTTGGTCAATGTAAATTCCGCGTTGATTCATATAAAATGTATTATTTTTAATAAGGTTATCATTCGCTTGGAGGAGCAACAACCCAAATGATTGATTTCCGTAGTTAACGATAAAATGGTTATCCTCAAGCAGCAAGTGATTCGAATTCATGACCGCAGCGCCGCCTGTGTTCATCGTAAAGGTGTTTTTCTTAAAAATGTTCTCATCGGAATACATGTAATGCAGACCATATCGTGTATCACTAATATTATTTTCAAGGCTTTCGTTCCTGTTCGCATAATCAAAGAACATTCCGTCACGCGTACCTTCGATCGTATTATGAGTCAAAAGGTTATCATTAGAATAATAGACTTGAATGCCATTTCCCTGAGCGGCAATTTCCCCCTTGCCCATTCCCTTTATATCAACATAGCTGATTTTATTTTTGTGTGCCTGACTTAAATAGATTCCATGAAAGGAATCAGTAATTTTGATGTGTTCTAATACATTCCCGTTTGTATGAACTTTAATACCTGCATACTCCTCGGCGGAATTGCGGTTCATACTGCTATGGGAAACGGTCAGCTTTTTAAGGGTGACATTTGCTGCTTTGATAGAGATGACGTTGCCCGTACCGTCGCCCTTGATCACCGTTTTGTCAGCGCCAATAATCGTTATGGGCTTGTTGATGACAATATTTCTTTCGTACGTTTTATTTTCAAGTTTCAAAACTGCTCCTTCTTCCAAGCTGTCGATGATAGCTTGCAAGTTTTCGGCAGCACTATTTTTCTCAGGGGTGATGATAAAAGTAATAGAGAAAACGAAAAGAAAGAGCAGTAGTTTTTTCATCTATTTCTATCCTTCCATAACGGAATCAGTAATAAAATAAATGCCGCGATTAGGAAATACGACCCGTAACCAAGGATACTTTCGGTAACAAAGTTGGCTACTGTATTATGCCCTAAAAGTGGCGGAACAAATGGGTCAATTTTTATAGGAGCAGTCGGGCTTAAATTGGTTCCAAATTTTTTAAGTGCTCGTGTAAGGTCCCAAACACCGAGCGCACCGCCAATGAAAAATAGACTAATTAATCCATATAGAATTGATTTTTTGCGCAAAATGGCTGTTAAGAGGGTAATAGCGGCTAGACCAATAACTAAGTAAGATAAGTACGCTAATTCTGGGAAATTCTCTTCACTGAAATTCTCCATACCAATATAGTGATTCAATCCGTTGACGATATCGATTTCACCCTCGAGCTTATTTGGATAAACGATAATATTTAATCCCTCTGGATACTGCGGGGCAAAGAAAACCATTTGCCACCAGGGGAAGAATAAGGATAGAACAACCAAAATAGCAGCAAGCGTAATCAGTAATGACGAAACAAGGGATAACTTTTTCCCTTTCATAGAAAACAAGTCCTTTCTAAACGGAGAAGGGCACCAATTTTTAAAAATTGATACCCTTACCATCTTTTTGTGTCTAGCTCCAACGCCTAGGGCTGCAACTTTTCGATTTAATTCTTAGGTTTTACAAGGAAGTAGCCGGTCATTTCTTGGTGTAGTGCGGAACAGAAGTTAGTACAGTAAAGCGGGAAGGTTCCTGCTTTGTCTGCAGTAAATTCGATGGTATTGGTTTGGCCAGGCTGAACTTCAATGTTTAAGTCGTATTTGTTGATGGCAAATCCGTGGGTAATATCCTCATCAAAATCCGTATTCGTTAAGTGGATAAACACCTTATCTCCTTGATTGACTTCGATTACATCAGGACGTTTTGCTTTCGCGTCAAAGATAAATTTAGAACGCATTGCGATACCGTAGACATGAACTTCATTTCCGTTACGTTCGATTCTAGCCTGGTCCAGCTTATAAGTCGCAAGCTTATTTTTTTCATCCTTCGGATATACTTCAATGGTTTTAATCTTATCGGCCTTAATAATTTGTGCATAGTGCGGCTCTGGGTTAACTGGTGAAGATTGAATGACTTTCATTTTGCCGCTAATATCAATCAATTGCATAGATTCAGGATGTGATGGACCTACTGACAGGTAGCTGTCTTTAGCAATTTTGTTCAAGGCTATCAGCCATTTTCCATCAGGTGAAACGGTGTCACCCTCAGCTGCTACAGAATGTCCAGGTGAATACTGAACAGGTACACGGTCTAATGTTTCTCCTGTTTTTGGATCCCATTTCACGATTTCTGAAGATATGAACATCGTGGTGTAAGCCATGCCTTTATCATCAAATTGCGTGTGAAGCGGTCCTAATGCGTTTTCAGGGTTAACTTCTCTTTCCATGACAGAATCGTAGTTGATAATTGGAATACCATTACGTTCTCCTGCGAAGTCTTGGTTTTTAACTGCTTCAAAAGCTTTTTCAAACGAGAATACAGTCATGGATGGTGCTAGTTTACCAGAAGCGATAAAGTGTTTCCCATCAGGAGTAACGTCGACACCATGTGGTGATTTTGCTACAGGAACAAGGTATATACCGCCTTTATGCTTTTCAGGGAAAATCATTTTTTGCCCGGTTACTTCATCATATTGTCCGTCTGCGACCATTTTCTCAAGCTCTTTCCAGTTGAAAAGAACAATGAAGTCACGGTCAGCCTGTGAAGCGTTAATTTCAAGATTGGTTGTTGCTTCTTCTGTGTTGTATGTGGTCATAACTGCCCAATCGCCAGATTCCTTTTTACCAGCGTCAGATAAGTCGTATGACCATGGGGGAAGAGCTACTTGGTAAGCAACATTTAGTTTATCCTTGTCTTGGTCAAACGTTACGGCTGACATTACCCCGCGGTACTGCTCGCTGTAATCGTCTAATGACTTGTATTCAGAGCCGATTGGGACTGCAAAACGTGTTGGCAGGAACATATACTCTGTATTCTGGGTAACGAAGGCCGCACAGTGCGGGCCGCTAGTATTTGGAACATCAATAATGTCTTTTACCGTAAAGGTTTCTAAATCCATGGCTGCTGCACGGCTATTCCCAACATCTGTGGCAAACATATATTTACCGTCATAATCACCATTTGTTTCGGAGAATGCAGGGTGATGAAGGTCTCCCCACGTATAGTCACCCATCAATTTCTTTGTATGCTCGTCAAATCCATAGCCTGTTGCCGAGTCAGGTGAAAATACTGGAATGGTACGAATTTGACGCATCGATGGAACACCATAGATAAACATCTGACCGGAGTGGCCGCCTGATGCGAATAAGTAGTAATCATCTTTTTCACCGAAGGGTACATAAACCTTTTCAGCGTCACTCTTGTTACTATTGGAAGCGGCTTGATTGTTTGTACTCTTTGAAAAATCTGCGAATGTTATCGTAGCTGCTACAAAGCCTGCTAGTAAACCAGAGGCAATTGGAACCCATTTTTTCATCTATCACACCACCTTTTTATTTTTCAGAAGCTTGCTTCAACATATCTAACACTTGCGTGCGTTCTTCATCTGTAAGTGGACTGCCGCTAATAACCGAAGACATCACCGCGGATGTTGGCTCTTTTAAGAATTCATCTAATGACTTGCCATGCTTACCTTCAACCTCTGTAAAGGCTTTCGAAAGATCCGGACCTGTTGCTCCGCCTTTTAAACCAAGCTTATCAACGGCATGACAGCCAAGACATCCTTTACTATTGAGGATATTCGCTTCATCTACTGAAGCTGTTTCTGGTTCTTTCTGTTTCTCTTCGGTTTTGCTTGTATTTTCAGTTGGTTCCGTTTGAGCTGTTTGAGGCTGTTTATCGGAATCCCCCATGACGACACCAAACACCAAGTATCCAAGACCAAAACCAAGTATTAAACTTGCGACAAAGCTGATAATCGCCTTTTTCATACTTCCCCCTCCTTCTGTCTAATGAACACTTACATCCTAATAATAATTCTAGGGATAATGTGTGACGTACCGCACAATTTTTTAGACAAGTTTGAACGTTTTGTGAAGGCGGTTGCAATGACAAGCCTTTAGAGAATTTGAACGTTTTGTGAAGATTATCACTACAAGTTGAGATGGTATTTATTACAATGAAGGTAATCAAAAAGAAAATACCCACGAGGAAAGGAGGGTAAATATGAATCCCATTCACTTTTTAAAAGACTCGTATGTAAATAGAATTGAAGCTGTTCAAACGGCAGACTTCTTGCGGAAAATTGTTATTTTCAAAGATTTATCAGAAAAATCTTTAAGCCTTATTAGTAAAAGGATTCAATCGTTACCCTTTAAAAAGGGTGTCCAGGTTATAGGTGAAGATGAACTAGCAAAGGGAGTTTTCTTTGTCCATTCAGGAGCAGTAAAGCTAACCAAACAGGATGAGAATGGAAATGAAATCATTGTTTGTATAAAACAAAAGGGGGATGTGTTTGCAGAAGCATGTCTTTTTTCGAAAACCTCAGAGCTGTATCCGGCAACTGCGACTATGCTCCAGGATGGTCAGCTTTTCTTTTTAGATAAAATGGAATTAGAGAAGGGTCTTCATGAATATCCAGAGCTGGCGATTCAAATGATCCGCTACATGAGTGATTCGCTGCGGGAAATGACCTCTACCTTAAGAGATACTGCGTTGTTGGATGTATATGCGAAGACGGTAAAGACGTTGGAGAGATTGGGGAATAAGTTTAATACTTCCACATCTAGGTGGAATATTGAAATCCCATTGACAATTCAAGAATTTGCGACCGTTGTCGGGACAACACGAGAAAGCGTAAGCCGCGTATTTTCGAAACTAAAAAAAGAGGGAATCATCGATATGAAATCAAGGAAGATTATTATCCTTGATATGTGCAGACTATGTACCTTATTAAATAAGGCTTATTAAAAATAAATGGAATTTAGGCCTCATGAGC
>NZ_JBALNQ010000031.1:37671-39076 GCF_036961885.1 Neobacillus niacini
ATGAGCGTTTCATGAGACCTATTTTTAGAAAACAAACGGAATTTGGGCTTCATGAACGCTAATGCCCAGTTAAGAATTGAATTTATACGTCCAGAATCGCTCGTTGTTGATCCACACCATCATTTGCGGGTCCTGGTTTTTCAGCTTCTCCGTCACATCGCCAAACATTTGCTCCGTTTGGGAACGATGGGCTTGAATCGCAGCAAGCTTTTTATCAGCCACGGCCGTGATATTATGGACAATATCGGCCTCACCAATCTCTTCGACACAATTATTTGAAAAAGCAACGCAGTGCAGTGTTGGTCTTGCGGCGGCAGGAAGCAATTCCACTGCCCTCACGACCGCTGCACCAGTGGCGTCATGGTCGGGGTGAACAGAATAGCCTGGATAAAACGTGATGATAAGTGATGGATTTACTTCCTTAATTAACGACAGCATAGCATTCGCCAGTTTTTCGTTGTCTTCAAATTCAATCGTTTTATCACGGTAGCCAAGCATTCGTAAATCCTGAATCCCTAAAGCTGCAGCAGCCGCCTTAAGCTCTTCTTTTCTAATTTTTGGGAGATTTTCTCTATTCGTAAACAGGGGGTTCCCCATATTGCGTCCCATTTCACCCAAGGTTAAGCAAGCATAGGTGACAGGAGTACCATTTTCTACATGCGCAGCAATGGTTCCTGATACTCCAAAAGCTTCGTCATCCGGATGTGGGAAGATAACTAATACATGACGTTCTTTTTCCATATAACGCTCACCTTCCTTTCCTTTACTCAAACGGTGTAGAGCTAATTTCGAGGGCAACCGCAAGCTTCCCTTTACTGTCATGGCCTGCAAGAAGCAAGCGATTTTGCTCATCGATTTCAAAATGTGTCAGACCTTCGGCATAGATCCAGCCAAGGTTTATTTTCAACCCTACACGGTAGGGGTCCGTCCCAGTGATTTTCCCATGCTCATAGCGAACAAGTCCATTGCGAATATAGGCACCTGCTGAAAAGAAGGTTTGATCATGATGGGATGCATAGGCACCATTCGTTGTTTCAAGGTGAATATAAACATCCTGATTAGCGTATTTGTTAATCGCTGCTTGAACCTCGAGATAATCCTTTATCGGTTCCATTAATTATTCTCCTTTCCCAATTTCAGGTATGTATTCAAAAAAAGTGTAGTTAATAATGTATCTATCATACTAAAATCACATTGAAAAAGCGAAATCCACGCTTAAAAAAATAGAGCCGAACTGCTGGGTTCGACTCTGTTTATTATAAAATAAGAAAAGCTTTTAAACTTCGCTTACTGTCCAGCTCCAGCACCCTAACGGCTAGTGTCCTTCGCTCTCCGCCCTACGATAAGTCAACATCGAATCGCCTCCGGCTCTTCGTGTTTCCTTTATCTCAGTTGGAGCGCTCCA
>NZ_JBALNQ010000032.1:0-8257 GCF_036961885.1 Neobacillus niacini
ATCTACAAGTGTTTCAACTGTATGACCAGTTATATTCAATGAAATCATCCTTTGCAAAATATTTACCATTATATTATATACATACTTCGAGGGCAACTAAAAATATTTCACTTATTGACCATAAATTGTTATCAAAATATGGATGACTTTTATGAAATAAATGTGAACTATTTTAAATTTAATATTTATTTAATAACTATCCAGTAAAATTGAATTATAAGAAGTAAGGAGGGAAATTAAGGGGGAAGCTTGCCTAAAATGTTTGTGAAAATAATCACAAGAATGGAGGTATACATATGTCAACAACGAAAGTACGCTTACATACCGAGTTAGAAATATTTTTACAATCAAGGAAGAATTTTTATCAACTTCTCCAGTTATTGTTTTCAGATCCTCTTCATGGAGAGACATTAATGCAGATAAAACAAAATCACACCATTCAAGAACTACTAGAAGAAATTCATGAAGGTGGGAAAATCCTGCATCGTTATTTTGAACACTTATCAGAGGGCCAAATTAATCAAGAACGAGACGAATATAATCGTTTATTTGTCGGACCGGGACCTCTCGTAGCACCAGCATGGGAATCTTATTACCGGAGCAAAGAACAACTGCTATTTGATAATTGTAATTATGAAGTTAGAAAGCAATATCATCAATTTGGACTGCAAAATGTTAGAGAAAATAATGAGCCTGATGACCATCTACTTTTAGAATTAGAATTTATGATTTATCTTGCTGAGTTATCAATTAAGAAAATAGAGTCCATTGAATTAGTAGATTTACTTTCAAGCCAAATTTCCATCTTAGAAAATCATCTTTCTGTTTGGATTCCGTATTTCTGTAAAAGAATCATTGAAAATACACACAGTCAGCTTTATTTAGGGACCGCAATCTTGCTTGAAGATTTTATTGGTTTTGATTTGCAATCCCTGACTGAGGAAAAGGAGGCATTAATCAATGTCTGAGGGAAATCCATTAAAGAATGTATTGACGAATAAAATGCAGCGTAGAACGTTTTTGAAATGGTCTGGGGCAATAGGTGTTCCTGTTATCGCGGGTGGCGTTGGAACCAAATTATTAATTGACAAGCAAAACGAAGAGAAAGTGGCAAGTGCAAGCGATTGGGATAAGGTTGTTTCCACTTGTAGTGTTAACAACTGTGGGGGTCGCTGTGTCATAAAAGCGTATGTTAAGGATGGTGTGGTTGTAAGGGTTGCTACGGATACGCAGGAAAGTGGTGATCCATCGATTCCACCGCTTAGAGCATGTGTACGCGGCAGGAATTATCGAAATCTCCTCTATCACCCTGATCGCCTTAAGTATCCAATGAAGCGCGTTGGAAAACGTGGGGAAGGGAAATTTGAAAGAATTTCATGGGAAGAGGCTGTAGAAACAATTGCCTCTGAAGTGAAACGGATCGGTGATCAATATGGCCCTGAATCAAGATATGATAACTATTCATCGGGTCAATGCTGGGGACTCCATGGTGGTAGCACAGCTGTAAGAAAATTATTATCAGTCACCGGTGGTTTCTTAAACTTCCGAAATGATTACAGTTCAGGAGCAGGAAACGTTGCCACTCCATATACCTATGGAACCAATAATTCCGGTAGCAGTTTCGATTCTTTACTGCATTCAAAATACATTATTTTGTGGGGACAAAATCCATCTGAAATGATTTTCTCCACCCCGTACCGCGAATATTTAATGCAGGCAAAAAGAAATGGTGCAAAAATAGTGGTCATTGATCCTAGGTATACAGATACGGCCATTTCCTATGCAGATGAATGGATACCCATTAAGCCAACCACAGATAATGCGATGATGGATGCAATGGGTTATGTAATCGTAAGTGAAAAACTACATGATCAAGCGTTTCTAGACAAGTATTGTGTTGGTTTTGATGGCGACTATATGCCTGAAGGAGTAGCGAAGGAAGAATCCTTGAAAAGTTATTTATTAGGCGAAAAAGATGGAGTGGCTAAAACTCCTGAATGGGCAGAACGGATTTGCGGTGTACCAGCGGATAAAATTCGTGAAATCGCCAGAAGCTATGCGACCATAAAACCTGCTGCACTAATTCAAGGCTGGGCAGCACAACGGCAGGCATATGGCGAGCAATTCATGCGGGGCGGCGCTCAGCTGGCTTGTTTAACAGGAAATGTTGGTAAGTTAGGTGGCTGGGCTGCCGGGACAGGGTATTGGAATCGTTCGAACATTGTTTATCCTATATCCTATGATAACCCGGTAAAAGCGTCGATTCCATGTTTCCTCTGGACAAAAGCAGTTGAACAAGGTACGGAAATGACTGCAGCAGATGGACTGCAAGGAACAGATAAGTTAACAACGAATATTAAACTAATTTTTAATATGGCAGGAAATATGCTAATTAACCAGCATGCTGATATTAATAAAACCAAACAGCTTTTGGAAGATGAGAGTAAGGTGGAATTTATTGTCGTCAGCGATCTCTTTATGACTCCGAGTGCGAAATATGCAGATATCATCCTGCCTGGAACAACGTTTTTAGAGCGGTATGACATCGGTGTTCCATGGTGTTTTGGTGATTATGTTGTATTTGGTGATAAAACCATTGACCCACTATACGAGTGCAAAGATGAATATGATGTATTTGCAGAAGTTGCAGATAAACTAGGCGTTAAGGAACAATATACAGAAGGCAGGACCATTCTCGATTTGGTAAAAGAAAGTGTGGAGAGAACGCGCAAAGAACTGGATCCAACCTTCCCAACCTTTGAAGAATTCCGTAAAAAAGGAGTTCACCATTTTAAATATGATGAACCATTAGTTGGCTTTAAGCCACAAATGGATGATCTCGAGAATAACCCATTTGAGACACCGTCTGGCAAAATTGAATTATTTTCAAAGACACTTTGGGATATGAATCAGCATGACGAGATACCAGCGATTGCAAAATATATTTCTTCATGGGAAGGTCCGGAAGACCCGTTAATAGAGAAGTATCCATTGCAGCTTATCAGTTGGCATTATAAGCGCAGATGTCACTCTACTTATGATAATATGCCTTGGCTTGAGGAAGCAGCCAAACAAGAGATGTGGTTGAATCCTAAAGATGCGGAAAAACGCGGAATTAAAGATGGAGATAGGGTTCAAGTATTTAATGACCGTGGCAGTTTAGTTATTGATGTGAAAGTAACTACACGTATCACTCCTGGAGTAGCAGGTATTCCGCAAGGAGGCTGGTACACACCTGACAAGTCGGGTATTGACCAAAGGGGATCAGTAAACGTGTTAACATCACAGCGGCCGACTCCACTGGCTAAATCAAATCCCCAACTAACAAATCTTGTTGAAGTTAAAAAAGTGTAGGGAGTGACTATTTTGGGTCAAATAGGATTTTATATCAATCAGAGCTTTTGCCAAGGCTGTAAGGCTTGCAGCGTTGCTTGTAAAGATAAAAACAATACAGAAGTAGGGATCAACTTTCGCAGAGTTTATACAAAAGAAGAAGGTACTTATGTGCAGCAGCCGAATGGCGGTCTCGTCCATAATGTGAAATCATATTATTTCTCCATTTCTTGTAATCATTGTGATCAGCCAGCCTGTGTTTTAAGCTGCCCAACAGGTGCAATAGTAAAACTAAAGGAAAACGGTGTGGTTACGATTGATCAGGAGATTTGTGCTGGGACACAATTATGCGTAAAAGCCTGTCCTTACGGTTCACCGCAATATAACAAAGAGACCTTTAAATCAAATAAATGTAACTTTTGTATAGACCTTCAGGAAAAAGGCGAAGATCCTGTTTGTGTTGCGACCTGTCCATTAGGAGCGATTGAATTTGGTCCGATAGAAGTACTCCGAAAGAAATATGGAGACATTAACCAAATTAAAGGAATGCCAAGTGCAACAATTACAAAACCAAACCTTGTAATCACACCGCACAGGGATGCAAAACTAGTTTAAAGACTTCAAAATTAAGTTGGTGATTATATGTCAATCCTCGTAAATTGGCTTGAGAGCCTACATGAAGAAATGAAGGTTACCAATAAGTGTTCCAGAGAGTGGAATCGAAAGTCAGCATGCAATTATTGTATAGAGAAATGTGAACATAACGCAATTGAGGTAACAGCTGACTTACTGATCATTGATACAAAGAAGTGTACGATGTGTGGGGAGTGTATGATTACTTGCCCATTGTCTGCGATTGAAGGTGTCTCAAGTAACCGGATCTTCGAAAAAGGAAGTCTCGTCTTTGATGGAAGTTATGTACCTTCTATCAAAGAAATGTTAATTTATAAAAAAAGAGGAATGACAGCCATTCAAATTGCGCATCAACCCTTAAATCAGGAATGGCAAAATGTCTTGCGTGTTACAAATGAACATTTACAGGTGCTTGATGAGGATCCAATTGTTGTTATTGGGAAAGTTGAGGATGAGGTTCTTACAAGAAGAGCGTTCTTTGGCACTTTTCAAAAACAAGGAAAACAGCTTGCTAAAAATATGGCTCCAGCAGCATGGAAGATGGAGAAGGATGACTGGAAGCTATCCAAGTATTATTTGAACTATCAATTTTTCTCTGTAATAGTAGACATAGATAAATGCACTCTGTGCAAGGCTTGCTTTGGACTCTGTTCAGAAGACGTATTTCAAATAATAGATGGCATGCTGCAAATTGAAAATCAAAAGTGTGTGAATTGTACAGTCTGTACCGATGTCTGCTCAGAGAATGCCATTAAGATTCAACTAGATGTAACAATAAAAAGTGAACAGTTCAAATCAATCCATTCAAAGAATTGTAAAGACTGTGGACAGAGCTTTTACACATTTGATACTGAAATCGAGAAATGCCATGTTTGCATCAATAGGGATCCTAATTGGTTAAGTCCGTATTAGAAATATTGAACGAAAGCGCCAGAGATGGTGCTTTTTTCGTTGTTTGAAGTGGGCTGGAGTGACCGAAAAGTATTCAAGAATCACGATTGGGTCAATGTAAAAAAGGTATTTCGAATCATAAGAATCAATTATCATGAATAAATATCTTAAGTGAACTTGGCAGTTAAGGTAGGGTTAAGGAGGATGCTACAATGGATGATTATTTTGAGCAGACTGCAAGATTTGAACACCAATTTTGGTTGCAAATCCTAGGCGATCATTCACGTTTTATTCTTGAGGCGCTAGCTCCAGTTGAAACCGAAGATATTAATAAGGCAAAGAGATTTATTGGAGTTTTTGACACTCTTCTTGCAAAAAGTAAATTGGAAAATAGTATGCAAGTAACATCAGAATCAATAGAAGCAGCATTAGAAATAAGAGAATTTAAACTCAGCTTACTCAAAAGACATTTGCTGGGTAAGATTAAAATACATCTTTCGCCAACTTTTATAAATCATATGCTGAATGAATTAGATGAATATTTGCGGATTTTAAAACACCTGGAACTCAAGCAGCCGCCTCCTGTGTATCATGAACTCCACCATCATCTAATTTGGTTGTTAGACGCGGCTGGTCATGCAGGGGCAATTTCCGATAATTTGGACAGTGTTGAAAAAAGATTGAAAGAAAAGAGTGATTTATACACAAAGCATTTCGAAGATTTTTATTTAAAAGCAGTAGAAATGGCAGGGTATTTACGAACAAATTTAACCACTTTTCCAGCATTGGATAGGATGAACGAAGATGTTTCATTAGAGATGAAATTGTTCCAAAATTTCCTTCAAGAGTTAGAGGAGCTAGAAATAACGACTCAAGCTTTAGGTACCTTTTCTGGACTAATGGCTGATCACATGTACCGAGAAGAATGCTATTATTTAACAAAGCTAGCACAATCAACGAACCTAGATAAACCAAACTGTAATCCTGCAAAACCTCGAATAAATGAATAGAATGAATTCTTTCCATTTGGTTAAATTATAGCCATCTTAACATAGGTGGTGAGAATGTGACTAAACGGAATATAAAAACAAAATCTGGTCTACAAAGTGCGAAGAGTCTAACTAGCGAAGAATTTGCCAATGAGATGACTCCACAGAGCAAAAAGGCAAAGAAATCGAAGCCAAACACATAGTAAACCTGTTACGCCAAACATAAAGCGCCGGTGAACCCAGCGCTTTTAATTTGCTTTTTTTTCACCAGGTTTAATCGCAATCATTGCAACAAATGCTGCAATGATACTCAGACCACTCAGTGTAATAAAAATCCAGTAAGTTGCCTGCTTCATCAACAACGCAATAATCGGAGGGCCTGCTGCGACTCCGATAAATCTCATAGAGCTATAAATAGAGGAAATGGTTCCACGCTCTTCTTTTTCAATTCCGGCGGTAATAAGAGCGTCCAGACATGGCAGTCCAATACCAATTCCAACGCCGGCTATTAAAAACATACTTAACATAAACCAAAGCTTTATCGAAAACCAAAGTGCGGCTATAGATATTGCCGCGGCAACTATACCTCCAAAGGTAAGCCATTTCATTAAAACCTTGTTGTCCTTGATTATCTTTCCTGCTATAAAGGATGATATGCAAAGCGCCCCAAGAGGCAAAGCTAAAAACAAGCCTTTTTTTACATCTTTAATCCCATATTCCGTTTCAAAAATTTCAGAAAGGTAAAATAATATACCAAATAGGACCAACATCAGGATACCGCCAATAAAAAAAATCGCATATAACCATTTTCCCTTTTCTGTAAATGTCTTTTTAACATTTGTGAAAAATTGTTTAAACGGAATCGGTTTTGCTGCCTTTGGACTTTTTACTAATAGAGCTACCATAATCACGGAAATGGTACAAAAGATTGGAAATGAAAAGAAAGGTAAAAACCAAATAAAGCCTGCAAGTACAGCCCCTAATATCGGGCTAAGAACTTTTCCAAAAGTATTGGAGGTTTCAATTAAACCTAGACAGCTGCTGACATCATCATCATTTTTAAACAAATCACCAACCAAAGGAAGTACAATTGGCGCTGCTCCAGCTGCTCCAACACCTTGAAGGGCACGTCCAACTAGGATCAACCAGTAGGCATCGTCCAACCTCCAAGCGGCCCATCCAGATAGTAAGCCGCCTAACCCAGCGATAATGAGACTGGGTATGATTACCTTTTTCCTGCCAATATGATCAGATAAGTACCCGGCGACCGGGATTAAGAAAATCGCTACAATTGAATAAACGGTGATGATCATGCTAGTCTGGAAGGCGGAAATGGATAATTTTTTCTCCATTGATGGCAAAACGGGTATTAACATGGAATTACCCAGTGTCATCACAAGCGGAATGGATGAAAGTGAGAGAATGGCCCACTTTTGTTTCGATATCTCTCCTGTTTTTTTCTTTTTACCAGCGGCGGAAGATTTTTTGCTTTCAGAATCCTGGTTTAATCGTTCAATATAATCCATTATTCCTTCACGCCTCCATATGATGTGCTAACGTTAATATTGACATCTTTGTTTCAAAATAAGTATCCTTTAAATGGAATAATAAAAGAAATATATACTCAATTTTCTAATAATTAATGTTGACAATAAGCTTTAAAATGGTTTATTATAAAAATCAATATGAAAGGCATTGATGAAGAGTAGTAACTTTTACGGATTCTCTAGAGAGCTGATGGTTGGTGAAAATCAGTGTAGACGTATTAGTGAATGGACTTCGGAGCCTCCAAACCGAACCTCCTATAGGGTCAGTAGGCTTTGGCGAAATCCTCATCGTTAAAAGAGGCAGATATTCAAGCAGATGTTGCTTCGATATCGGTTAAGTGAGCTGATTTTTAGCTAATGAAGGTGGCACCACGGGTCTTCCGTCCTTTTTGGATGGAGGGCCCTGTTTGTTTTTAATTAAGGCTCTTTTCTTAAACTTTGTTACTTTTTATAACAAAAATTAATAATTAGCTGTGTTTTCGCAGAAAACAGCTTAATAAGAAAAGAGCTTGCAAACTAAATTCAAAGATGCAAAATAACTATTTTCACGTTAAAATCGGCTTTAAGATTTTAACAACAATCGTTACAAAAATAGCCTTAACCAAATAATGTAAATCAATGAACAAGAGTAGTACACTTATTTTATTCTTTAAAGCGAGTCGGGGATGGTGAGAGCCCGATAAGAAGGGATTTGTGGAATGGACTTGTGAGAGGCAGCCTGAACTTTAGTAGGGCCGCACGGAGTTCCACCGTTAAAAGGATAGGATATCGGACTTTTTGGAGTCCTGTATCTGAAAGAGGAAGCTGAAGAATCAGTTTCAAACAGAGGTGGCACCACGACTAAGAATCGTCCTCTATACGCAT
>NZ_JBALNQ010000032.1:8291-34808 GCF_036961885.1 Neobacillus niacini
ATGCGTATAGAGGACGATTTTTTTTATTATTTACGAAGGGATTGGTTCGTGCATGAAAACAAAAAATGGGCTTTTCATAAGGGAATTAAAAGGGGATACATTCACACCTATTTCTATTTTGCAAAAAATTAGTGGTAATAAGAAATTCTTATTGGAGAGTTCAAATAAGTATCATGACTCTGGGCGTTATTCCTTTATTGGATCGGACCCGGCATTCGAACTTATATCCTATGGTAACTCTAATGAGGTCATCTATCGAAATGGAGATAAGAAAGTTTTCCAAAGCAATCCCCTAGAGTTGATTAAAACATTGATGCCCCATTTGGATGAAGCACCTTTTCCGTTTATAGGTGGAGGAGTAGGGTATGTTGGCTATGACATTATCCGTCAATTTGAAGTAATTGGCGAAGAATATCCGAATGGACTACAAATGCCAGATGTCCATTTAATGTTTTATGAAGAAGTGATTGTTTACGATCATCTAGAAGAAAAAATAACGCTTTGCGGAGTTCCACTTTTTAAAGAAAGTGAAATAGAAAGTAGGATTGAAAGAAGAATTAAAGAGTTGAAGCTACCAGCTTTTTTTCAAGAAGATAACCCTTTTCATTTCACGGGCTTTCAATCGGAAACAAGTAAGGAAGAATTTATTAACAATGTAAAAATTGCCAAGGAGCACATAAAAGCTGGTGATATTTTCCAGGTAGTCCTCTCTCGACGAATGAAATCATCGTTTCAAGGCTCGCCGTTATCACTGTATCGCAAGCATCGTGCTCATAATCCAACACCTTATATGTTTTATATTGATTTCGCTGGCTACACGGTTATCGGTTCATCACCAGAAAGTCTTATTAAGACTAGGGGATCACAAATATTCTCCAATCCAATCGCAGGCACAAAAAGAAGAGGAAAAACAACGGAAGAAGACCAAATGATTGAAAATGAATTAAAAAGTGACGAAAAGGAACTAGCAGAGCATAAAATGCTCGTTGATCTTGGCCGAAATGACTTGGGAAGAGTTTGTGAATTTGGTTCTGTAATGGTGGATAAGTATATGGAGGTTGAAAAGTTCAGGCATGTCATCCATTTAGTGTCAGAAGTAAGCGGTACGTTAACAGATGAGCATAGCAATCTCGATGCATTGGCAGCCTGTCTTCCAGCAGGTACCGTGTCTGGGGCACCGAAAATCAGAGCGATGGAAATTATTAATAAATTGGAAAAGTCAAAACGAGGACTATATTCTGGTGCGATTGGATATTTATCAGCTAGTGGAAATATTGATTTTGCATTAGCCATTCGAACAATGATTTTAAAAGAAGGAACTGCCTATATCCAGGCGGGTGCAGGAATTGTCCATGACTCCAATCCAGAAGCAGAGTATGAAGAAACAATTAATAAATTAAAAGCTTTTTTGGAGGGTGACCAATGATTTTACTAGTCGATAATTTTGACTCTTTTACGTTCAACCTATATCAATATTTAGGTGAATTAGGAGAGACCGTTACCGTTATTAGAAATAATCAGCTTACTATTCAGCAGATAAAGGAAATGAACCCAAAAGCAATTATCCTTTCACCTGGTCCTGGAAAACCGGAGGATGCCGGAATTTGTATTGAGATTATTCGAAATTTATATCAAGATATTCCCATTTTAGGGATATGTCTAGGTCATCAAGCTATAGGAGCGGCATTTGGAAGTGAAATAAAAAGGGCAGATTTTATTAGACATGGGAAAACATCGCAAATCATTCATAATGGCAATGATATTTTTACTAATTTGAATTCTCCATTAGAAGTGATGCGCTATCATTCTTTGGTCATCGCCAAGGATAAACTTTCATCCGTTTTGGAATGCGTCGCTCATTCAATCGATGACCAAGAAATAATGGCTTTAAAGCATCGTCAATATCCAGTGTATGGACTTCAATTTCATCCTGAATCGATTGGTACACCAACTGGTAAGCAAATGCTACAGAACTTTTTAACTGAAATAGAAGGGAAGAAGAAAAATGAAAAAATTTTTACTCCAATTAGCTAAAGGTGAATCATTTTCTGAGCCCCAAATGATTGAGGCGATAGACTTGATGTTAGGTGAAGAGGTTTCTGAAAGTGAGATTGCTGCATTCTTAATGGGATTAAAGTCAAAAGGGGAAACGGTGGAGGAAATCACTGGAATTGTTAAAGGTCTTAAAGAAAACACTCTTCCTTTTCAAAAGAAGTTTCCTCAGGTTTTAGATAACTGTGGTACCGGCGGGGATGGTTCTTCGAGTTTTAATATAAGCACTACTTCTGCTTTTGTCATTGCCGGGGCTGGTATTCCTGTGGCAAAGCATGGAAATCGCAGCATTTCAAGTAAAACAGGCAGTGCAGATGTGTTGGAGTATTTAGGTATTAATTTAAATCTGCCTGTTGAGCGTACAGAAGAAATTCTCCATGAGCTGGGAATTGCCTTCTTATTTGCACCACATGTACATCCCAAACTAAAGAAGGTCACGGCCGTTCGGCGCCAATTAAGAATCCCAACGGTCTTTAACTTTATCGGTCCGCTTACCAATCCTATTGATTTGGATTATCAAGTTCTTGGTGTCTATCGGAAAGACTTATTACCTGTATTTGCTGAAGTTCTGCAAAATCTTGGGCGCAAACGTGCGGTGATCATTAACGGTGCCGGTTCTATGGATGAAGCGTCTCTACAGGGAGAGAACTATCTAACTTTATTAGAGGATGGCGTTATTTCTACGCAAACGTTTGTAGCTGATGATATAGGACTTCCTCAATATGATAACAGCTTCGTTAAGGGCGGAGATTCTAAAGAAAATGCTGAAATTCTAAAGAAGGTCCTTTCAGGTGAAAAAGGAGCCCATCGAGACACAGTCCTATTGAATGCAGGGATAGGTATATTTACAAGCGGAAAAACAGCCAGCATTGTTGATGGCATCAACATCGCTAGAGAAGTGATTGATTCTGGAGCTGCCAATGAAAAGCTAGATCAATTGATTAAACTGACAGCAAAAGCCAAAAGAGAGGCGATATAAATGGAAACGATATTAGATCGAATCATTCAAGAAAAACAAAAAGAAGTGAAGCAGCTTAAAGAAGGAAATTTGATAAAAGTGGAGGAAAGGCCGAAAAGATCCTTTATTCAAAAATTGCAGAACGCAAAAGAAATTGCCATCATTTCTGAATATAAACGCGCATCGCCATCAAAAGGGGTGATTAACGATGGAGTTGAACCTGCTGACCAAGCAGTAAGATATGAGCAGGCAGGAGCATCAGCTATTTCAATACTGACAGACTCCACTTTCTTTAAAGGTTCATTTGCTGATTTAAGAGCGGTTAGAGAGGTGGTGGATCTACCCATCCTCTGTAAAGATTTTATCATTGATTCTAGTCAAGTCGACCGGGCAGCAGAAAATGGGGCGGATATCATCCTATTAATTGTTGCCGCACTAGACGAGATTACGCTGACCCAGCTTTACCAATATGCCTTGAGCTTGGATTTAGAAGTGTTAGTGGAGGTCCATAATCAAACAGAGTTAGAATTAGCACTTAACCTAGGTGCTCAACTTATTGGTGTTAATAATCGTGATTTAAAGACCTTTACTGTTTCACTTGAGGTTACAGAGTCTCTAGCAAAATCAATAAAGGATGCGGGTGCCTTTTTAATCAGCGAAAGTGGAATCCACCATAAGGAAGATGTAGAGCGGGTACAAAGGGTTGGTGCGAATGGAATTTTAGTTGGAGAGGCCTTAATGAAGAGCCCAAATCTAGCAAAATCCTTTAAAGATTTCCGATTACCGCTTGTTACCGGGGTGAAGAAATGAAGGTAAAAATTTGTGGCATAACCGATCTTACTACTGCTATAGCTGCTGTAGATTATGGTGCCGATGCCATCGGCTTTGTTTTTGCAGAAAGTAAGCGGAAGATTAGCGCAACCAAAGCAAAAGACATCGTTACCCATTTACCAAAAGAGGTGTTAAAGGTAGGGGTGTTTGTTAATGAGTCAAAGGAGAAGATAGAGGAAATTGCTTCAAGTGTGGGACTTACACATGTGCAATTACACGGTGATGAGAATCCAGCCTTTAGTGAGTCACTGTCGTTTCCAGTCATCAAAGCTGTCGGTATTCATAATGAGAAAAGTTTAAAGGATATAGAAAATTATCCATGTGAATACCTGCTGCTGGACGGTCCGAAAGGGAAATACAGAGGAGGGAATGGCTTGTCATTTGATTGGAATAGTATCTCTGCTAAGGACCTCAAGGAGAAAAAAGTTATCCTTGCCGGAGGATTACATGAGGAAACTGTTGAAGAAGCGATTAAACTAATTCAACCATACATGGTCGATGTCAGCAGCAGCGTGGAAACCGACGGAAAAAAGGATCTAAACAAAATCCAAACATTCATTAATAGGGCTAAAGGGAGCCAAACGGGAGGAACAAGAAATGAATTCATATACACTGCCGAATGAAAAAGGACAATTTGGTATTTATGGTGGAAGATTTGTACCAGAAACACTGATGAAAGCTGTTATTGAGTTGGATGAAGCTTATAAAATTGCAAAAGGTGACCCAAATTTCCAAGCAGAAATAGATGGATACTTATCTGAATATGTTGGAAGAGAAACATCGCTATATCATGCGAAAAATCTAACAAAACATGCTGGTGGTGCTCAAATTTATTTAAAAAGAGAGGACCTGAATCATACCGGTGCCCATAAAATAAACAATGCAATTGGTCAAGCACTGTTAGCCGTTAGAATGGGCAAAAGAAAAATCGTGGCGGAAACGGGGGCAGGCCAGCATGGTGTTGCGACTGCTACCGTTTGTGCTTTATTAAATCTTGATTGTATTATTTTTATGGGGGAGGAAGACATCAAGCGTCAGGCACTAAATGTCTTTCGAATGGAACTTCTCGGTGCTAAGGTTGTTAGTGTCACATCTGGAAGCGCAACCTTAAAGGATGCAGTAAATGAAGCTCTACGCTATTGGGTCGAACATGTAGATGATACACACTATCTTTTAGGTTCAGTAATGGGACCACATCCATTTCCTGTTATGGTAAGAGATTTTCAGAGCGTTATTGGCAAGGAAACTAGGAAGCAATTTTTAGCACAGGAAGGGAAGCTTCCTAAGGCTGTTGTTGCCTGTATCGGAGGAGGTAGTAACGCCGCAGGAATGTTCCATCCGTTTATTGAGGATCAAGAGGTAAGCCTATATGGAGTAGAGGCTGCAGGACAAGGAACGGAGACGGACTTCCATGCTGCTTCACTTACAAAGGGCAGACCAGGAGTTCTACATGGAGCATTAATGTACTTACTGCAAGATGATGAGGGACAAATCATTGAAGCTCATTCTGTTTCTGCGGGACTCGATTATCCGGGAGTAGGACCTGAGCATAGTTATTTGAAAGACAGTGGGAGAGCACAATATCATTCCATTACCGATAGAGAGGCACTGGATGCCTTTCAGCTTTTATCAAAGCTAGAAGGTATCATCCCTGCACTTGAAAGCGCTCATGCCATCAGCTTTGCTGTTAAACTTGCCTCTCAAATGAAGGATTCAGAGCAAATTGTCGTTTGTTTGTCTGGTCGTGGGGATAAAGACGTTACTGCAGTAAAAGAAAGGTTAGAAAGGGAGAAGGCAAATGAATAGAATTGAACAATCGTTTAAGGAATTAAAAGCGCAGAATCGGAAGGCTTTCATCCCCTATATTATGGCTGGAGATGGAGGACTTAATAATCTAATCGATCGTCTGATCACATTGGAAAAATTCGGTGCAACACTTATTGAGGTAGGGGTTCCTTTTTCAGACCCTGTCGCCGATGGTCCGACCATTCAAAAAGCTGGGATTAGGGCGCTTCAAAACGGAACGACTCTAAGGGGAATCATAAGAGAACTAGGAAAAGCCAGGGAAGTAGTTTCTGTTCCAATCGTATTGATGACATACTTAAATCCAATCTATTCATATGGGATTTCAACATTTGCTCAAGATATAGCCAATGTTGGTGTTGATGGCTGTATCATTCCAGACCTTCCGATGGAAGAAGAAGACCTGATTGTGGGACAACTAGAAGATGCGGGCATTGAATTAATTCGTCTAGTAACATTGACAACACCAAAGGAACGAATTAAAGAGATCGCAAACAGAGGTAACGGTTTTTTATACAGTGTTACCGTAAAAGGAATAACCGGAACGAGAAATGAATTTGAACAAGAAGTGCTCGACTTTTTAAAGAATGTGAAAGAAATTAGTCCCATTCCGGTCGTAGCAGGGTTTGGAATTTCAAATGAAAAACAAATCAATGCATTAACTCTCTATTGTGATGGAGTGATTGTTGGAAGTAAGATTGTTGACTTATTTGAAAAAAATGATATTACAGCGTTAGAGAGCTTTATGTCTGTTCTAAAACCTGAAAAAAACGTAAGATGAAAATTTTTATCTACTCCAACGCGAGTAGATTTTTTTATTTTTTCTGAAATCTCTATCTAAAGTGTCATTTGTTACAGCAGACTTGAAAAATATTTACTATAATTTCAGTAGTAGTTAATTTGTGCTCAAATTGTGCGTGTAAGGATGAGGAATATATGATGAAGGTAAAGGAAACAATCAACTCGCTAATTGCAGGTATTGATGGCTTTTCAGGTATCTCATATAAGATTCACGTTGATTTTTTTCGAAATACATTTACTGTTTTTGAATGGAAAAACAAGGACAATGCCCTCCCATTTACCCCATTAGAGCGAAAACGAATCGGTAGTATTGAAGATTTCAAAAACGAAATATATTTGATGAAAATTTGGGAATGGGAACGCTCCTATCGAAAAGAAGAGGGAATTATTCTGGATGGGAAGTATTGGTCTATTAAGCTTAATACGAAAGGAAAAGTATACGAAAGCGAAGGCATAGAATGTTTTCCTCATGATTGGGAACAGTTTTGTCAGGCTGTAGAAAAATTAACAGGATTACCATTTCGCTAATTCCTTACTAGGAAATTGGCAGGAATGTTTTCTTGAATCGCTCGTATAACTCTTATATAATTAGTCTATACTTCTACTGAACTTATTTGTGATTTACCAATTAAGGGTTTTCCCTTTTTAAACTTCCATTTTTGGAAGTTTTGTTTGTTTTAGCACATTTTTCAAACTAGAAAGAAAATGAGGCGTTATTTAAATGAAGGAAATTACTGTTGAGGAATTACAAAAGATTAACAATCCAATCATCATTGACATTCGTTCACCTATTGAGTATAACGATGGTTCAATTCCAGAGGCAATCAATATTCCTTTATTTACGGATGAAGAGCGTGAGGTAATTGGTACGATCTATAAACATGAAGGACAAGCTGCTGCTAAATGGAGAGCTATGGAGTTTGTTTCACCTAAAATTCCAAGTCTTCTTCAACAAATAAAAGATGCAATGACTAATGGGGACAAATTGGTTGTCCATTGCTGGCGCGGGGGTATGCGCAGTAAGGCAGTGGTAACTTTTTTAGAGTTTGCAGGAATCTATGCAATGAAATTAGATGGCGGCTATAAAGCTTACCGCCAATCTATTCTTAAACAAATACCTGCCATGTTTCCAGATAAGGCGATTGTATTACATGGACTTACTGGCGTAGGGAAAACAGAGGTCTTGAAGCAATTAAAGTCCCTTGGGTACCCGACCCTTGATTTAGAGGAAATGGCTGCCCACCGAGGTTCTATTTTTGGCACAATTGGTTTGGGGGAAGGAAACAATCAAAAAATCTTTGATTCCCTGTTATATAATGGGCTCAGAGAAATACAAGGTTCTCCTTATTTTGTGATGGAGGCGGAAAGCAAACGAATCGGAAAATCTGTCCAACCTAAAGAACTTATGGAGAGAAAAATGAAGGGAATCAACCTTTATATTCATACTCCTATTGAGCAACGGGTAAAACAATTAGTAAATGAATATGTGCTGCCCTACCAAACTGAACCATGGTATCATGAGCAGATTTCACTTGGAATTGAAAAGATCCTAAGAAGGATAAAAGATAGTGAAATGAAAAAGGCGTTAATTCAAACTTTAGATAGTAAGAACTATCACAAGATGATTGGTATCTTACTTGAGCATTATTATGATCCCCGCTATGATCATGCAACACATGAGTATGAGGGAAATTTTATCGATATCTATGCGGATGATTCAAATGATGCAAGTATGAAAGTAATGGCAGTAATCGATAAGCTAATGGGGAAAAAGAATGAGGTTTTAGAAGAAAAAGTTTAATTGAAAAAATTAAAAGTAGTTTAACATAGCCTTTATATTTAAAAACCGCCGTGTAAAGTACGGCGGTTTAATTACAAGTTATATGTTTATCGAATGGTTATTGGCTTCAATCCACGACGTTTTATCTCATCTTTTAAAACCAAGATCCATTCTTTTTCCTTTCCAGATTTTAAAGCATCCCGATACGTTACAATTAACTGCTCGTTACTCATTATTTTCAACTTTGCAAGCCCCTCTCGGAATAATGGATTAAATATTCAGTTTTTATTATTGTAATCGTTTTCACTGTTTTTAAGAACCTTTTTAACAAATTTGTAATATTAAAGTCAGCTTTTATTTTAGTTGCACTATATGGTTTCCATTGATTATACTAAGGAATGGACAATAACGGAAAGGAACGGTGCAAGAATGATTCATTTAACATGGCGAGAACGTGATACCCTAAAAAAGATAAAATGTGTTCATACAGATGCCAAAAAATACATTGTGAATAACGCATTAACTGCCGGAAAGATCTATGATGTTAAAAATGAAACAGAAGAGTTTTATTATATTATTGACAATACCGGAAAAGTCGGTGGATTTTACAAAGAATATTTTCAAAATATAGACTGATGGGCTTAGGCCTGCAGTCTCTTTTTTGCATTTGGGGGACTAGAGAATGAAGATGTGGGATGAACTCTTTGAATTAACAGGGGAAATGGTAAGATTACTTCCAATCAACTACGATCATTTAGATGGATTGTGGGAAGCTGCGAAGCCAGATGAGATATGGACCTTTATGGCTACTGCCGTAAGAAGTAAAGAAGAGATGGAACAAATGATTCATTCTGCAATTAATAAAAGAGAAAAAGGTATTGAATACACTTTTACAGTTGTAAACCTAGATAACCGAATTATTGGCAGCACCCGATACCTTGATATTTTCCCGGAACATAATAGTTTAGAAATTGGCTCTACATGGTATCATCCGGATTTTTGGAGAACGAGGGTAAACACAGAATGTAAATATCTGCTTCTGCAACATGCATTTGAAAGTTGGCAGGTGCGGCGTGTTCAGTTAAAAACTGATTCTCGAAACTTTCGTTCTCAACAGGCAATTGAACGAATAGGAGCAGTAAAGGAAGGAACACTGCGAAAAGATCGAAAAATATCAGGTGGGTATGTGCGTAATACTGTCTTCTATAGTATTCTCCACGAGGAGTGGGGGCAAGTTAAGAAGAAATTAGAACGAAAACTTGGCGAACAATAAAAAGAAGCAGTGGCTGCCACTGCTTCTTTTTATTAGGCTCTTTTCTTAAACTTTGTTGCTTTATATCACAAAAATTAATGATTATGCAGTGTATTTGCAGAAAACAGCAGAAATTTAATAAGAAAAGAGCTTGCAAACTATATTCGAAGGATCAAAATACTATTTTCACGTTAAAATCGGCTTTAAGATTTTAACAACAATCGTTACGAAAACAGCCTTCTATTATTACCTATGAGTTAGTAGTTGCTTTCAGTTCTGTCTTTTTCACATTTTGATAGAGTTTTCTGCTCAGCCATGTTTGTAGGATAAGGAATGTTCCGCCAACTGCCCAGTATAGTGGCAACGCTGCAGGTGAATTAAAAGAAAACATGACAATCATAATAGGAGACAACAAGCCCATAAATTTCATTTGCTGCTGTTGAGCAGCAGGCATACTAGACTGCGATACTTTAAATTGGAAGTAATAAATTACACCAGCAATGATGGTAATGATGATATCCGGGTCTCCAAGACTAAACCATAAGAAACGGTGGGTGGCTATCTCTTCAGATCCACGAATCGCATAATAAAAACCTGTAAGGATTGGCATTTGAATCAGGAGTGGCAGGCATCCCATGTTTAATGGATTTACACCATGCTTTGAATAAAGACCCATTAATTCCTGCTGCATGTCTTGTTTCTTTTTTGGATCCTTTTCTTCTTTTATTTTCTTTTGGATAGCTTCCATTTCTGGCTTCATAACATCCATTTTTTCTTTCATATTCATTTGATTTCTATATTGCTTAAGCATAAATGGCAATAATAACAATCGAATAATAAGGGTGACGAGAATAATAGATAATCCATAGTTACCGTTGAAAAATTCAGCTAAAAAGTGAATGGTAAAGATAAATGGTTCAACAAAATAGGTATGGAAAAATCCATCACTTTTCCCGTCAGCAGCTGAACAGGCGGATAGGAACATTGTCATTAATGCCAAAAGTAGTAAAAGTAAAGATTTCTTGTTTTTCATATTTCCTCCTAAAGTTGTTTAAGTTGTTTATAAATAGGGAGGAGGAAATTGGTTCTTCTGTATCATCCTGTGAACTTTCTTTTCTACGAATATACTTAACAATTCGAATGAGAATAATATTCTTATTTAATAAGGATTTCTTTTGATAACAAAACAATGGGTGATTTATTTTTGTATGTGCTGGTTGGCTTATGGATCCCATAAAAGAATATTCCACATTCCATGCCCAAAGTAATTTAATAATTACACCAAAGTATAGACTTAAATAAAGGGTTTCTAAAGCATTTGCATCTGTAAAATCAATGAGCATTTGGTACAAAAATAATCACCTCGCTTTTTATGGCTAATGATATGAGTATAATGGAGAAAGGGCAAAGAAGCAATTGAATCCCGATGGAAATAGCATTGTAGCAATATTCACTAAAAACTAAATACAAATCGAATAAAAGAATGCTGCCCACTAAAGACAGCATTCTTTTCTTATACCATTGGAGGTTTGTTCCAATGGGCAGTTATCTTTTTATAAGCGAATTCAATTTTCTCTTCGGAAGGTGGTTCCACGTCATTTAAAGGATAATCCAGTCCAAGTGCTTCCCATTTATAAACACCAAGCTTATGGTAAGGAAGAATTTCAATTTTTTGCACATTTTCCAAAGTTCCTATAAATTCACCAAGCTTTTCTAGATCTTCTGGGTCATCAGAAACGGTTGGAACTAGAACATGGCGCACCCAAACAGGTACTTTACGATCGGATAAAAATTGTGCGAATTCAAGAATATGATCATTTGCCATACCGGTTAATTGAATATGTTTCTTCCGGTTAATATGCTTTAAATCAAGTAAAATCAAGTCAGTATATTGCAGTACTTCTTCAAGCTGCTCAATAAATAATTTAGAGTGTGAGAAACAGCCGCCAGATGAATCAATGGTGGTATGAATCCCTTTCTGTTTACATTCCTTAAATAATTCTAATAGGAAAGGGAGTTGTAGCAATGGTTCACCACCGCTGACAGTAATTCCTCCTCCTGAAGATTGTATAAAAGGGAGGTAGGACATAAGATCATCCATGATTTCGGAAACAGTCATTTGTTTCCCACTGCCGATTTCCCAAGTATCAGCATTATGGCAAAACTGGCAGCGCAGGAGGCAGCCTTGAGTAAACACAACATACCGTATGCCAGGTCCGTCGACTGTTCCTAATGTTTCGATAGAATGAATATTTCCGTTCATGATGATCCCCCTTTAGTTGTAAAGCAGGAGCTCCTTAGCTGGGAGCTCCGTATTTTCTTACAGTGATTCGTGGAAAGTACGGTTAATAACGTCTAGTTGCTGTTCTTTTGTTAATTTAATAAAGTTAACCGCATATCCAGAAACACGAATGGTTAATTGTGGATATAATTCTGGGTGTTCCATTGCATCTAATAATGTTTCTTTGTTAAAGACGTTAACATTTAAGTGATGACCGGATTTAACTGCATATCCGTCAAGGATTGAAACTAAGTTACGTACTTGAGTTTCCTCTTCTTTACCTAATGCTTTAGGAACGATAGAGAATGTATTTGATATTCCATCCATCGCAGAGCTATAAGGTAATTTTGCTACTGAAGATAGAGAAGCTAGTGTACCTTTTGTATCACGGCCATGCATTGGGTTAGCACCCGGTGCGAACGGTTCGCCAGTTCGGCGGCCATCTGGTGTATTACCAGTCTTCTTACCATAAACGACGTTAGATGTAATCGTCAGGATTGACATGGTATGAACGGAATCACGATAAGTTTGGTGCTTACGCAGCTTTTTCATAAAGGTTTCAACGATTTCAACTGCAATGCTATCAACTCGATCATCGTTGTTTCCGTATTTAGGGTAGTCGCCAGTTGTTTCGAAATCAACAGCAAGGCCATTTTCATCACGAATTACTTTTACTTCACCATATTTAATCGCACTCAATGAGTCAGCTACTACACTCAATCCAGCAATACCTGTTGCCATTGTTCGTAAGATTTTCGTGTCGTGTAACGCCATTTCAATTCTTTCATAGCTGTACTTATCGTGCATGTAGTGAATGACATTAAGGGTGTTGATATATAGACCTGCAAGCCATTCCATCATTTGATCAAACTTTTGCATAACTTCTTCATAATCTAAAACTTCTGAAGTGATCGGCTGATATTGTGGTCCTACTTGTATTTTTAACTTCTCATCTACACCGCCGTTAATGGAGTACAGTAGAGTTTTCGCAAGGTTTGCACGAGCACCAAAGAACTGCATTTGTTTACCGATTTCCATTGCAGATACACAGCAGGCAATTCCATAGTCATCGCCATATTCTGGACGCATGATATCGTCATTTTCATATTGGATAGAACTTGTTTTAATCGACATGTTTGCACAATATTTTTTAAAGTTTTCAGGCAGCTGTGGTGACCATAAAACGGTTAAGTTTGGTTCAGGAGCTGGACCTAAGTTATCTAATGTATGAAGGAAACGGAAAGAGTTCTTTGTTACAAGAGCACGACCGTCAGACGCCATACCGCCAATGGATTCAGTTACCCAAGTTGGGTCACCGCTGAATAAATCATTATAGTCAGGTGTACGAGCAAATTTCACTAAACGAAGCTTCATAATGAAATGGTCAACGATTTCCTGTGCTTCAACTTCTGTTAAAGTACCATTTTCAAGATCTCTTTCAATATAAATATCTAAGAAGGTAGATACTCTTCCAAGACTCATGGCAGCACCGTTTTGTTCTTTAATAGCTGCTAAGTAACCAAAATATAACCATTGGAATGCTTCTTGTGCGGTTGTTGCTGGCTGTGAAATATCAAAACCATGACTGCTAGCCATTTCTTTTAATTCTTTTAAAGCACGAATTTGTTCAGCTAGTTCTTCGCGAAGGCGCATATTATCTTCAGTCATTACACTGCTTGTATTTTTTTGATCTTTTTGTTTTTCTTTAATGAGGAAATCAACACCATATAAAGCAACACGACGATAGTCTCCGATAATACGTCCGCGGCCGTATGCATCTGGAAGTCCTGTAATAATGGCAGCTTTACGAGCAAGTGTCATTTCTGCTGTGTAAGCATCGAAAACACCTTGGTTGTGAGTTTTACGGAACTCTGTAAAAAATCTTTCAATGTCAGGATTTAATTCATACCCATAAGATTCTAAAGCAGCTTTTGCCATCCGAATTCCACCGAAAGGCTGCATAGAACGATTAAATGGCTTGTCAGTTTGTACGCCGACAACTTTTTCTAATTCTTCATTTAAGTATCCAGGTGTATGGGAAGTGATAGTAGATACTGTTTCAGTATCCATATCTAGAACGCCGCCTTTTTCACGTTCTTGTTTTGTTAATTCCATTACTTGTTCCCAAAGTTTATTTGTTGCATCAGTTGGACCTGCTAAAAAGCTATCGTCGCCTTCAAAAGGATTATAGTTTTTCAAAATGAAGTCACGTACATTTACTTCTTTTGCCCAAGTACCTTTAGTAAAACCTTTCCATTGTTCCATGATTATTTCACCTCGTAAGTTTATATGAAAATAATATAACAGTGTGTTACTGTTAATATCTTATCTAAAGTGTAACAGATATATTGTGAATGAAGTCACACATATTGTTAAGATATTGTGAACCTTAGTATTAAGGGGTTTTTGAAAAGGAAATATGAGGAATTTAGTAAACTAATAGAAAACTGTACTATAATTATTTAAAGAAAAAACCAAACTGTTATATAAGAGGATAATTAACGATTACAGCATGATTATATTATAAACTAACCAACTGGAAACTAGCTACAAAAAAAACAGGAGACTCATCTCCTGCTTTCCTTTTAATCCACAATTATATCCGCTATCATCGGCCCATTATGTTCTCTATCACCATGGATTTTACAAATTAAACGATAAGTACCTTCTTTATCAAGTTGAAGGGTGACCATTGTTTCTTCCCCTTTTTTGACCGTTCCTTTTATGTCTGTGCCCTCAATATAAAAAGGGTGTTCTTCACCGTTAATACCACTGATGTATAAGTTAACCTTTTCTCCGGCCTCTATATTTATAGTGCCTGGATCCCAGCGATATACTTCGATTTCTTTTCCATCTTTCATTTTAGACTTATACTCAACCGTCACCATGTGAATTTCTCGAGTATCTTCGTTAGCAATCTGATTGAATACGGCTGTATCACCGGCTTTTAACATAAACCAAGCAGATATGATTACAAGTAGGAATGCAGTTACTAAAATAAATACAAGTGTATCTTTCTTTAAAACCAAAAATTTCATCATAAGCCCCCCTGATAATTTGTCTTATTTCATGTTTATGCAGAGTAGGGTGGGAAACTTGTCTCTTTTTTATAATTTTTTTCTAGAGCTCGAACATAGACTTATATAAGTAATAATATCTTTGTTTTTCCAGGTGAAACCTTTATAGTTAAAGCAGTTACGAAAGTAGGTGGTCATCTGCGGTTATGAATAAAGAAAAATTATTTACCATTGTAAAATTTCTTATCCCTTTATTGTTATTAATTTTTGCAATTTTTGAGTTAAAAAAGTTTATCGAGAATATAGATCTTGGATTACTTCAAACTGAAATCGATCAGCTGCGAATACGTACTTTACTCCTGATTTTTGTCGTAATGTTTGCTGCAGTTTTACCAATGCTACTTTATGATGTCATGTTAATGAAGATTCTTGGGTTAAGAGCAAGGAAAAAAGAAGTGTTAGAAAGAGCATTAATTGCAAATACTTATTCCAATCTATTTGGTTTTGGCGGCTTAATCGGGGTGATGTTAAGAACATATTTCTATCATAAACTTGAAGATGATAAGCGTAGACTAGTTGGTGGAATTGCTGCTGTTTCCTTTTTTTATATGACAGGATTGTCGATGCTAGCCATATTTGTAGCTGTAGGATTCTGGGATCATCCGATTTTTGTGCAAACCAAGTGGTTTTATTTTGCTGTTCTCGGTGTGTCATTCTACTTACCGCTATTTTTGGGGCTGCATGTAGTTAAAAATAGGAGGGACAGGCAGTCGTTAATAGGATTTGGAAATGGAGCAAAGCTATTTTTTATTTCGCTCATAGAGTGGAGTGCTGTTTTTAGTGGGATTTGGATTTTAGCTTGGCTTATGAATATACCTGTTAGTTTTGAACAGTTGTTTCCTGTTTATGTGGCGGCGACATGTGCGGGAATTATTAGTATGATCCCTGGTGGTCTTGGATCGTTTGATTTGGTTTTTATTTGGGGGATGCAATACATAGATGTACTTGAGGAAAAAGTTCTCGTTCTATTGTTATTCTACCGGATAGGATATTATTTTCTTCCATTTTTACTCAGTACTGTCCTATTTATTAAGCTCTACTGGGAAAAATGGAATGACTCTTGGAGCAATATTCCTAATGCTATTATCCAATATATAAGTCATGTGACGGTGACTATTCTCGTCTTTCTCTCTGGATTAATTCTACTTTTATCAGCAAGTGTACCTGGAATCATGGACAGGCTTAGAATTGCACAGGAAATCCTGTCCTTTCCTATCATTAACCTTTCCCATCAACTTTCTGTGGCTGCGGGTTTCCTCTTGCTGGGGTTATCTAGAGGGATAGAATATAATGTGAAAAGAACCTATGAGTTGACCATGCTCGTGTTGATTCTTGCTGCTTTGTTTTCAATTTTTAAAGGAATTGATTATGAAGAGGCAACTTTTCTTATTACTGTTGCATTGGTGCTTAGATTGTCTAAAGGGCAATTTTATCGGGAAAGTTATGTCCTAACATGGGGGAAAACGGCTGTAGATGTCGTTATTATCATATTCATCGTTTCTATGTATATGGTGATTGGCTATTCTAATTTGCCTTCTGCAAAGATAACAATCCCATCTCAACTATTGCCCTATGTTATTAAAGATTCGCAGGATTTATTCAGTAGTGCGATAATTGGGCTGATTATTGCCATGCTCATACTATATGTTGGATATTTGATTAGTAAGCCAAAGAAGTGGAAATTTGAAAGTTCAATTGGTCATGAAAAAGAAATATTAGAACATATCAACACTTACCATGGGGTGATGTTGTCACATTTAATTCTGGCTGATGATAATAATATTTATTGGAATAAGAAGAAAAATGTTTTGATTTTTTTTCAACCATATGCAGATAAACTTGTGATTATTGGGGATCCAATTGGTGAAAGAAGTGAATTATCAACGGCAATTGAGGAGTTTTGGGAACTATCTGACCGATATGGGTACACACCAGTCTTTTACCAAGTAAGTGATGATATGTTTCCATACTTACATGGAAATGGGTATACCTTCTTTAAATTAGGGGATGAAGCACCAAAATATTCATTCTTAAGCGAAAAAATTGCAGCTCAAATTTATTTGTATGGAAACCAAAAGTATCCATTACAAGGTATTATAGAATGGAATGATCAAAATACCAACAATTTGGAGGCGAAATATTTAGGGTATCGGAGAAAGTCAAAATTCACTTTACCATTGACAATGACCCAAATTACTTTATTAATTTCAAAGAAGAGAATTTGAAAATTGGCTTGAGAGCATCTCATGCCTTTTTTAATACAATTATTTCAAAATAACACAAAGACTTATCGATTTTTTTACATTTCTTCTATTAATATTTACAAACAATGATTATTTGATAAAATCAAGTGATAAAGAAAAAGTAAGGATGTTGCATATTGTCAAAGTTTGTATCTTTTATTATTCTAATATTCCTCGTTTTATCAAACCAATTATACACATACGCAGAAGAGAATCAGCCCCTGGAGATAAAAAGTGAAGCTGCCGTCCTGTTAGATTCAGAAACAGGTGCAGTTTTATATAATAAAAATGGGGAAGAAAGATTATTCCCTGCCAGCTTGACGAAAATTGCAACAGCTATATATGCAATTGAAAATGGTAATATCGAAGATGTCGTTACAGTAAGTGCGAGGGCAGTAAACGAAGAGGGGACAAGGGTATATTTGGAAGAAGGGGAGAAGGTTCTCTTGAAACAACTAATCCAAGGTATGCTTATTAACTCAGGTAATGATGCTGCTGTGGCAATCGCTGAACATATTGATGGTTCAGTTGAGAAGTTTGCTGAAAATATCAATAAATATTTAATTAACGAGATAGGTGTTCGTAATTCCCATTTTACTAATCCAAATGGCTTATTTAATGAACAGCATTACACAACAGCATTAGACTTAGCATTAATCACAAATTATGCAAAAAAGAACCCTTTGTTTTCAGAGATATTTGGAACAAAAGAGCTGAATTGGAGTGGGGAGTCGTGGCAAACGACATTATTGACACATCACCGACTCTTAAAAGGTGAGATACCATTCGAGGGAATTACCGGCGGAAAAACGGGTTTTGTAAATGAATCAAAACACACACTAGCAACAACAGCGGAAAATGAAAATATCAAGCTTACTGCTATTGTTCTAAAAGCTGATACAAATAAAGTGACCTATAATGACACAGAAAACCTGATCGAATATGGTTTAAAAAGCTTTCAACATCGAGTAATTAAACAAAATGAGACTTTTACGGTGAATGAAAAGGAATATTACCCTAAAAAAGATACCATTGTTACGGAACACATCAATGGTTCTGAACAAAATATTACTAATCAAGGGATGCTTGAAGTGGTGAATGATGGTCAAGTTACTCAATCTATTCCACTTGTAGTAAAAGAACCAAAAAATTTACCGGTAGAAGTGGAAAAGCCTTTATCAAATGAACAGAGCAGCATCAATATTCTGTATGGAATTATCGTATTTGCATTTGCTGGTCTTTTCCTTGGAGTAAGAAAAAGAATTGCAAAAAGACAATAAAGTTGCAAAAAGGCATGAAGGAAAATTTCCTTTATGCCTTTTCTGAATGATAATCTGTTATCTCAAATGATGTATGTTTTTGAACTAAGATTATTGGATTCTGCTTTCGACCTTTTGGCACACTTCATCTGCGCTCATTCCATGTGCTTCAATGACTGAACCTTTTGTAATGGTATCCTGCATCCCCATTACATTCGAATCTAAACCAGTAACAACACAGCAATCACAATTCTGTGCATCTGATTCTTGTTTTAGCTGAATGACATCATGCCCTTTTTCCCTTAATGCTTGTTGAATGTCTGTTAGAGATTCTTCTACTCCAATTTTCGCCATACAAAACACCTCCTCCTGTAAATTATCATGCCTAGTTCGGAGACAATTATTCTGTATAAGTGACGATAATCTTCAAAAACTAAGTCAGGAGGTGTAATTATGGGAAAGCGTAAAAAGGATCCATCTACCATTGGCCTGGCTTCACCACAAGTAGAAGGGCAAGGGACAACCACAACTGAAACAGGTACGAGAACAGCCTCTTCATCACGAAGGAAACAAAAGAAAGACTAAAAAGATGAATGAATTGAAATAAGTGATCTTGAAACGTTGTTGATTTGTGCGGAAGACTCCTGCAGGAGTACGGGACAGGGGAGACACCGCAGGCGCTTTAGCGCCGAGGAGGCTTCCCGAACCGCCTGCGGAAAGCGAAGTGCCTAGAGCACAAATCAGCAGCCTAGTTTAAAACAGCAAAAAAGCGGGCATCACAATGGATGCCCGCTTTTGTATTAATTATTGTACATTTCTGCAACCTGTTTTTGAATTTCGCTATTTTCAAGGTATTCATCGTAAGTCATCTGCTTATCAACTAAACCATTTGGCGTTACTTCCAAGATTCTATTTGCAATAGTTTGGATAAACTGATGGTCATGTGAAGAGAAGATAAGCGACCCTTTAAAGTTTATCAAGCCATTATTTAATGACGTAATGGATTCCAAGTCAAGATGGTTTGTTGGCTCATCAAGTAGTAAAACGTTTGCTCCATTTAACATCATTTTAGAGAGCATACAACGAACTTTTTCTCCTCCAGAAAGGACGCTTGCTTTCTTGAGCACTTCTTCACCAGAAAATAGCATTCTTCCTAAGAACCCACGTAAGAAACTTTCGCTCTCATCTTTAGGGGAGAATTGGCGGAGCCAATCTACAAGATTTAATTCGCTGTTTTCAAAATACTCGGAGTTATCTTTAGGGAAATAAGCTTGGGATGTGGTAATTCCCCATTTAAAGGTACCACTATCCGCTTCCATTTCACCCATTAGGATTTTGAATAGTGTAGTTTTGGCTACTTCATTTGTTCCAACAAGAGCGATTTTATCACCCTTATTCATGATAAAGTTAATATTATCAAGAACTTTAACACCATCAATCGTTTTTGTTAAACCTTCGACTCGTAATAAATCATTCCCGATTTCGCGTTCAGGTGTAAATCCTACAAATGGATAACGACGAGAAGAAGGGCGAATGTCATCGAGTGTAATTTTATCTAATAACTTCTTACGAGAAGTTGCTTGTTTTGACTTAGAAGCATTTGCACTAAAACGAGCAATAAAGGCTTGAAGCTCTTTTATTTTTTCTTCCTTCTTTTTGTTTGCATCGGAAGTCAGTCTTGTAGCTAATTGACTTGATTCATACCAGAAATCATAGTTACCAACATAAATTTGTATTTTTGAAAAGTCTAAGTCTGCAATATGCGTACAAACCTTATTTAGGAAATGACGGTCATGGGATACAACGATGACTGTATTTTCAAAGTTAATTAAGAATTCTTCCAACCATTGAATAGCCTTAATATCTAAATGGTTGGTCGGCTCATCGAGTAGTAATACATCAGGTCGGCCAAAGAGTGCCTGTGCAAGAAGAACCTTTACTTTTTCTGACCCCGTCAATTCAGCCATTTTTTTATAATGTAAGTCTTCTCCGATTCCTAAACCTTTTAAAAGAATAGATGCTTCAGGCTCTGCTTCCCAACCGTTTAGTTCGGCAAATTCACCTTCAAGCTCAGCAGCTTTCATGCCATCTTCATCAGTAAATGGATCTTTCATATAAATCGCATCTTTTTCTTGCATTACTTGATACAGTCTCGTATGGCCCATGATAACAGTCTTTAATACTTCTTGTTCCTCATATTCAAAGTGGTTTTGTTTTAATACTGCCATACGTTCATTTGGACCAAGTTGAATGGTTCCGGTTTGAGATTCAATTTCTCCGGATAATATCTTTAAAAAAGTTGATTTTCCGGCGCCGTTTGCACCGATAAGACCATAGCAATTTCCAGGTGTAAATTTAATATTTACATCTTCAAATAACTTCCGGTCACCATATCTTAAACTTACATTACTTACAGTTATCATTTATAATATCCTCCAACAGCAAAATATCTATTAATTATACCATTAAAAAGCGTGAAGAGCGAATTCTTTGTAGAATGGGAAGTATAAATAGGTGAAAATAGAATAAATTGCAGAAAATTTTTCTAATTTTTTTTCGTAGTTTTCACACTTTATTCATACTTTTGTTGTAAAATTGGGTAAAGAAGTATTGAAGGAATAAAGTAGGTGAGAAGTATGTCGAAAAAGCAGCTTGCTGAACTAGTTAATAAGTTAAAACAGGCCGGAATAAAAGCAAGTCTCACAAAACCGAAGTCCAACTACCTATTATCTCTACAACAAATAAAAAAATATCCTTCATCCGTGAATTAAATAGGTACTAAAAAGCGATTAATCCAAAAAGACTAACCGCTTTTTTATTTGCTATTCAATTTCTTCCATAATCTCCTCATAAACCTTTTTCTTATCAAAATCTTGTCCCATCGGAAACTTAGAAATAAATTTATTATTGCCATCAATTAAATAGGTAAATGATGTATGAACAAATTGACCATTACCTGGGTCTTTATATTGGAATTGCAAGGACTCTCCAACTTCTCTAATCTTTTTCTGGTCAGCTTTTATATTTTCCTGATCACCAGTTAGAAAAATCCAGTTATCATTATTTTGAATTTCAAAAGCGTTCATGTATTTTTGCAACACTTCGGATGTGTCTCTGTATGGGTCAATGGTAATCGTAACGAACTCGATTTCTTTACCGAATACGTTCTTTTTTTCTAGATCGCCCTTTAACTGCACCATTTTTTGAGTAGTGGTTGGGCATATATCTGGACAATTGGTATAAATAAATTCGACTAGCTTTAGTTTACGATCATCATCGAAAGTGTAATCCTCGTCATTCTGATCTTTTAAAGTAATATTGGCTGGTACTTGAGCACTCGCATCACGAATAAGAAAAAAAGAGATTCCAACTGTAATCCCGATAAACACTGCTAAACTGCTTATTAGATAGATTTTTTTCATGCATTAACCCCCTTATCATAAAGATAAAGAAGTTTTAAAGAAAAAGATGTGGATATTTTGTGAACAATCATGATAGATAATGAAACCATGATAATCAAAAGAGCCTAATCAATTGTACAATGAGCGATGGGGCAGCTTTCACAATCATTTTCTTTTTTTAGATAGTCGAGATTATGAATGATGATTTTTTTATGCTCTATTGAAATAATCTGCTTTATTTTTAATTCAGTCAACATTCGACTGACTATTTCCCTAGCTGTCGCACAAAAGTGTGCTAAATCCTGTGTAGTAATAGTAACAGTGATATGGATACCGTCCTCTTGGTGATGGCCGTAACTATTTGACAAGCGAATTAACGTAGAGTAGAGAGCGCCTTTTTTTCCATAGAGAACCAAATCTCGAAATTTAGTCATTGTCCTTCTAATATGGTCATTCATCCATTTTATAAACTGAAACCCTAGATTGCTGTTCTGGAATAATGCTTTCTCAAGTACGTCTAGTTGGATTGCTGCCACGTATCCGTCTTCAATCACTCTCGCGTTGAAAATATAATGTGGATCTTCGGTAAATAATGTTAACTCTCCCACGATGTCGTGCTCCGAGCATAGGCGTAGGTATAACTCTTGACCTTCAGTATTCATTTTAGAAATTTGAATTCTTCCTGAAAGAATAAGAAACATTTCAGAAGCAATCTGACCTTCTTGGAACAAAAATGTCCCTTTCCTTATTTCGATAATTCTCCCTGATGAATGTAATAGTTCAATTAATTCATTGGTTAGAGCATTTTCTGTTTCCGTATCAATCATAAATACCACCTAAAATTATTTGACCTACTTTAATAATACGTGCAGAACGTAGAAAAAAAAGGTCAATTATGTTACACATTTTTGAAATTTGACCTGTTAATCACAAGAGGATAAAGAAATATAGGAAGGTTCTTATCTATTTTTTATTTGTGTATTTTTCTGCCAATAATTGTTTGACCTGGTTATAACTTAAACCTGATTGGCTGTTTAACCTTTTTACTTCATCAATATTTGTACCGACTATGGTTTCTTTTTTACCTGGATTTTTCAAAGGTAACATTCCTTCCTTTATTTGTTTTATGGTAAAGATTGTTTTTTAGCAATGAAAAGGACATTTTTGGTACATACTATAAAAAAAGGAGGCGGTTCCCATTTTTTATGGTAAAAGGGCTAAAGATGAAGAGCTTGAAGTAATCATGATAGATACAGAAATCTATTCTTGTACGGACAGTGCTTGTATTGGCTGGATGAGAAAAGATTTTGTTACAGACGATTTGCTTTGCCCGATGTGTGGAAACGAGATGTCTGCAGAAATGAAAGAGCTTCCGAAAATATAATTAAATGTAGTTAAAAAGACTGTCAAATTGATGACAGTCTTTATTCTTCGCCAAAATCAAAAAAATGATCTTCAAATGCTCGTTGTGCAGACTCTGAATTGGGGAAAAGGGCGTCATCGTCTTCAATGACATGAAAAGTCTCATTTAAGAATAAAGCAAGAGCATTTGGATCCTTCGGATGAGTAACAATTTCTGCTGCTTTTATATTGGCAACAGTTGGAACATGTGGATTCCGATAAATCACAAACACTTCGTCTCCTGGTTTAGCACTTGCAATATCAACCATATCCATATCAAATTACCTCCTCATATTAAAGATTTTCATTTTGTTGAAGGATTTCATCTCCTGTCAACATGATGTTTGCATCCTCCAAATCCTTATGATTATCTACAGAATCACCTGGTACATATTTTTGTGAAGGATACACTCCTCCATGTATGGATGTTTGCTTCTTTTTGGATAAATTTGATTCCTTTGCCATCACAAACACCTCCTGTTCTAAGCTTTTGCATTCTAAGTAGCGTTTATTCCTTCATAAAAAAACTCCCCAGTCACCGGGGAGGCAGTTATCTCATATGTTATTCGTCTTTATTGGCTAAACAGCGGTCACATTCCATTAAGTAGCTTTCAGCTTGTTCTTCCATATGCTGCCCGCATTCGGGACATTCCTTTTTTGGCAACGAGCGGAAAAATTCAACTGGACTCATTAACATTTACAATTCCTCCTTTTTTAATACAGTTTATTAAAATTTAATTTGTTATAGTACAACATTAACAAAAAAATGATTCCTAATTATTCTTCTCTTTTTGATAAACAGCGGTCACATTCCATTAAATAGCTTTCTGCTTGTTCTTCGACATGCTGCCCACATTCAGGGCATTCCTTTTTTTGCAAAGTGCGGAAAAATTCAACCGGATTCATTAACATTAAAAATCTCCTCCTTGTTTAATACAGTTTATTTTATTTCAACCTGTTGTAGTACAGTATAATCAAAAATAATAAATTTGTGTAGTCTTTTTTGAAAAATAATTTATTTTTTTTGAAAAATGATACATTTATCCTGTATTTAGATTTTGTGTAGTGAATGTTCATATTATGTAGGATGTGAAGGGTTTTTGGTTAAATAAATGTAAATTCGACAATTTTGTGAACGAAAAACCTTCCCTATCGAACGTATATACATTACAATCATAGTAGAAAGAGAGTATGAAATAGGGGGATGCTGTAAATGGAAACAGTCTCTGCTGAATTACATCCATTTTTAATTGTCGTTGCAATTGGTTTAACCATCATGGCATCATATACAGGGTTAGATATGTTCACCATGATAAAAAAATCAAAAAATAATAAAAGGCTGTTATATATCGGGGGCTCTTTATCGTTGGGCGTTGGGATATGGGTTATGAATTTTGTTGGGCTGATTGCAGGAGATATAAATCGATTTTCAAATTATCAGATTCCACTTACTATTTTGTCGATCCTAATTGGGATAGCCTTTTCTGGTTTGGCTTTTATTCCTTTTTTTGGAAGAAAAATTAAAACCATTCATTTGCTTTTTGGAAGTTTCTTTTTAACAACAGCCGTTTTTGCTATTCACATTATAAGCATTTATGCAATGAATCTAGCTTTAGAATATAATGTTCCACTTTTTGTGGTTTCTGGACTACTATTATTTGGGTCTTTTTTATTTTCCTTTTGGATTCTTTTTTCATCTAAAACCTATTCAAAAGGTAACCAGGTTTGGTTAAAACCGGTTAGTGCTTTGATCATATCAGCTGCCATTGCGGAAGGGCATTTCCTGTTAAAAAGAGCCTCGACAATCACTGCAAATAATACTCCAATTGCCTCTATTAACGAAGAAACCTTTTTAGTTTATTTAGTATTATTGGTGACAGTTTTAATTATTAGCGGGTTAATTGCTTCGAGTACCTTAATTAGCAAACAGCTCGCAGAAACAGATACGAATTTAAAGGATATCAAATCAGCACTTGATGCGTCTACCATTGTAGCGATTACAGATCCACATGGGACAATTGTTTTTGTAAATGATAAATTTGAGGAAATTTCAAAGTACACAAAGGAAGAAATAATCGGAAAGAACCATCGAATGTTAAATTCTGGGTACCATCCAAAAGAATTCTTTCAGGAGTTGTGGAAAACCATTCAATTAGGCAAGATATGGCGGGGGGAAATTAAAAATAAAGCAAAGGATGGCTCTTTTTATTGGGTAGCCACCACAATTGTCCCTTTTTTAAATGAAAATGGAAAGCCGTATCAATATGTAGCTATACGTTCAGATATTTCAGATCGAAAAAGAGCGGAAGAAGAACTAAAGGAATCGATTAAAGATAATACAGACATTCGCTTTGCACTTGATCAATCAACGATTGTTGCTTTTACGGATTCGCGAGGAATCATTACCAGTGTAAATGATAAATTTTGTGAGATTTCCAAATACAGTCGTGAAGAGATTATTGGGAAAGACCACAACATTTTAAACTCAGGTCATCATTCCAAGCTGTTCTTCAAAGAGTTATGGAAGACGATTGGGGAAGGTAAAGTTTGGAAGGGTGAAATAAGAAATAAAGCGAAGGATGGAAGCTTTTATTGGGTTGATACAACGATTGTTCCGTTCTTTAATGAAAAGGGAAAGCCATATCAATATGTAGCGATTCGAAATGACATTACTGAGCGAAAGAAGTCAGAAGAAATCCTCCATCGACAAGATAAGCTTGCAGCCGTCGGGCAATTAGCAGCAGGAGTAGCACATGAAATCCGAAATCCTTTAACCTCTATGAAGGGCTACGCAGAGTTCCTAACATTAGATGAAACGGATCCTGAACGCTTGGAATTTATCAATATTATTCTTGATGAGATCGAGCGGGTGAATACGATTGTTGAGGATTTCATGGTTTTGGCCAAACCTAAGATGGTTGAATTAGAAGAAAAGAATGTCGTTCCAGTCATTCAAAACGTGGTATCACTACTAGAATTTGAGGCTAGGAAGAAGCGTGTTAAGCTTTCATTTGATTGCCTTCACGAAATTATCCAGATTGAGTGTGATGAAAACCGTTTAAAGCAAGTATTTTTGAACTTTATTAAAAATGGAATAGAAGCTATGCCAAATGGCGGTGAGTTACATGTTAAAACCGTGATACATGATAATAATGTTCATATCTCCATTCAGGATACGGGCATTGGGATTCCAAAGGAAAAGCTTAAACAGCTGGGTGAACCATTTTACACAACTAAGAAAAATGGAAATGGTTTAGGATTAATGGTTAGCTTCAAGATTATTGAAAGTCATAATGGTAGAGTGTTTGTGGAAAGTGAACCTAATAAAGGAACTACCTTTAATATCCTTTTACCTGCAAAACCAGCATGAAGGAACAG
>NZ_JBALNQ010000032.1:34887-55787 GCF_036961885.1 Neobacillus niacini
GATTAATATGTTTATATAGGTATTTAAGTTTGAATTAGGAGGGGAAATTGTGGGTGAAGCAAATTTAGTCAAAACAATATGCGGTTATTGCGGCACTGGATGTGGTTTAGTGCTTGAAGTCAAAGATAATCGAATTATGAAAATACGCGGAGATAAAGAAGCACCGGTTAATAAAGGTCAAACCTGTGTAAAAGGCACTTTTGCTTATGAATATGTTCATTCAAAGAATAGGTTGTCATCTCCGTTGATTCGCAAAGCTGGAGAATTGGTTGAAACCACTTGGGAGGAAGCATATCAATTTATTGCAGATAAATTATCTGGAATAAGAGATACGTGGGGACATAATGCAATATCGATGTTTGCTTGTGCTAGAACAACAAATGAATCCAATTTCGTTACTCAAAAGTTCATGAGGACTGTGATTGGCAGTAATAATATTGACGGATGTAACCGTACGTGACACGCACCAAGCGTTGCCGGTCTGGCAACTGTATTTGGAAGCGGTTTCCCAACAAATACGTTAGAGGATTTTGATCGTGCAGAAGTATTACTTCTAATTGGGTCTAACACCACGGAAGCCCATCCGATTATTGCGAACCGAATTAAAAAAGCGATTAAGAATGGTCTTAAAGTAATCGTCATTGATCCAAGAAAAATTGATATGGTGAAATTTGCCCATCGTCATTTACAAATTAATGTTGGAACAGATATCGCACTTATAAATGCTTTCCTTCGGGTGATTATTAAGGAAAATCTCTATAATCAAGAGTTTATTCAACAATTTACAATTGATTTTGAATCATTAAAAAAGCAGGTAGAACCATATACACCTGAATATGCAGCAACCATTACCGGATTGAATACAGAGGATATTGTTACAACTGCAAGAGAATATGCGAGTTCTTCTGGTTCGATGATTGCCTATACACTAGGGATTACGGAACATCACTGTGGTGTTAATAATGTCTTTGATATTGCGAATCTCGCTTTGTTAACCGGGAATATTGGCAAGGAAGGCACTGGAATTATGCCGTTGCGCGGACAAAATAATGTTCAGGGTGCTGGTGATATGGGCTGTCTGCCAAATCAATTGGCTGGTGCCATGAGTTTAGCAAATGATGAGTATCGCGCGCGTTATGAGAAGGAATGGGATGTTGAGCTTAATCCATTTGCTGGAGACACACAAACGAGGACATTTGACCGACTCGAAGCGGGAGATCTCAAGGCGCTCTATATTATTGGTGAAAATCCATTACTTGCAGATGTTCACATGAACCATACAAAAAAACTAATGGAAAAGCTTGATTTGTTAATCGTTCAAGATATTTTTATGACAGAAACAGCAAAAATGGCTGATGTTGTTCTTCCAGCATGTTCATGGGGAGAAGTTGATGGCACCTATACCAACACAGACCGAAGAGTTCAACGAGTCCGTAAAGCGGTAGAACCAGGTGTGAATGTTAAGGAAGATTGGGTTATTTTATGTGAACTTTCAACAATAATGGGTTATCCGTTGAACTATTCAAGCAGTGAAGAAATTTGGAATGAAGTTAGAAAACTTGCTTGGGAGATGTATGGAGGGATTTCATACGAAAGACTCGAAAATGAATACAGTATTCATTATCCATGTCCAACGGAGGATCATCCGGGAACATTTATCATGCATGAGCGATTTCATAATCAAGAGTCTGTTGTTGAAAAGTCACCATTTGTTCCAGTTGATTTTACACCTCCATTGGAACAGCCAGATGATGAATACCCTTTTACACTTACTACGGGTAGACGTTATGAATCGTATAATACACACTCGCAAACACGTTATTATGCTTCCGGGGTAAAAGTGAAACAGACGGAAGAAACCGTTGATATTCATCCTGAGGATGCTCTTGTTCTAGGAATAACAGATGGAGAAGTGGTTCAAGTCCGGTCTCGCCGCGGAGAACTTAAAGTTAAGGCGAAAATAACCGAACAAGTCGTTCCAGGACTTGTGTTCATGAGCTTCCATTGGAGCGAAACACCAACTAATGTTTTAACATTAAACGAATACGACCCGATATCAGGTACCGCAGAATATAAAGCATGTGCAGTTGCTATTTCTCGGATATAAAAAATGAGCACGGAATAATTCCGTGCTCATTTTTTTAATACCATAAAAAACAAGCCGGAATTATCCGGCTTGTTTTACTAACTGCTTCACTTCAGTAGTTTTTCTTTGATAGTAGAACCAGTTCAGTGCAAATGCAATAACATAGAACCCAATGAAGAAATAGAATGCTGACACTGGTGTACCTGTTGTATTAACAGACCATCCAAAAAGCTTAGGAATTAGGAATGATCCGTAGGCTGCAAAAGCGGCTGAGAATCCAATAACCGGTGCCGCTTCTTTTGGAATAAAAAGAGTTGGTATCATTTGGAACGTTGAACCAGAGCCAATACCTGATGCAAGGAATAGAACCAGGAATGAACCTAAGAAACCTGCAAACTGCTTTTCTGTTAAGAAGTAAATAACTCCTAGTGCGCCAATTGCCATCACCACAAATACATAGGCAGTTACTTTAGCTCCACCCAGTTTATCAGCCATCCAGCCGCCAACAGGTCTAGCAGCAGCAGCTACTAAAGCTCCTAAGAAGGCCAGTGAGATGTATTCTGGGAACTGTGATTTTAATAAAAGCGGGAATGCCGCTGAATAGCCGATGAAAGAACCAAATGTTGCGATATAAAGTACTGTCATAATCCAAGTGTGTTTACGTTTAACAATAACAAATTGGTCTGCCACCGATTGTTTAGCACCAGGGACATTATCCATTTTAAAGTAGGCAAGGAATGTCAAAATGGCAATTGGGATAACCCAGATAAAGGCAGCGTTTTGCAGCCAAACTTCCTGACCATTTGCTAAAACTTGACCTTTACCAGCGAAAGCAAAAGCACCTGTAGTAACGATTAATGGTGTAACAAATTGTACAACAGAAACACCCATATTTCCTAAACCGCCGTTAATACCTAACGCAGTACCTTTTTCTTTTTTCGGAAAGAAAAAGCTAATATTTGCTGAAGAAGAAGAGAAGTTACCCCCACCAAGACCACAAAGTGCTGCTAATAATAACATAATTGAAAACGGTGTTTCAGGATTTTGTACCGCGATCCCTATACCCACAGCAGGAATAGCTAACACCCCAGTTGAAATAACTGTCCAGGTTTTCCCTCCAATAGAACCGACTGCAAAGGTATAAACAAATCGTAATGTTGCCCCTACAAGTCCAGGGATCGCAGCTAATGTGAATAATTGTTCGTCTGTAAATGTAAAGCCAATATCATTGAGCCTTACTGCAACCACTGACCAAATTTGCCAAACAATAAATGCGAGCATTAATGAAGGAACAGAAATCCATAGATTTCGCTGTGCATGTTTTTTTCCTTCAGTCTTCCAAAACTTTTCATCTTCCGGATTCCAATAATTAATTCGTGCCATCTGTATCTCTCCCTTAAATCCACTTTCCTATTTTTTAAAGTGAATTTCCTTTGTGTTATCACTATAAACCACATGTTAACCTATTTTTTGTGAGGTACGTCACAAAAATAGTGAACGAATTGTGAAATTGGATTGAAAGACAAAAAGTTGTAATAATTACACCTGAAGGGCAATGCAATTTTTTGAAAAAAAATAGACCCTCCGAAGAAGATCCTTAGGGTTTATTTTTTTTGCTCCTCGACTTCATGGAACATAGCTACATAGTTTGTGGTGTCTCCATTGTCATCCCGAATAGCAGTAATCGTTAACCATTCCTGGTAGATTTCTTGGTTTTTTCGTTTGTTCCAGATAAAGCCTTCCCAGAAGCCCACCGTCAACAAACTATCCCACATCTTCTTATAAAAAGCATTGTCATGTTCTCCAGATTGAAGGACACTCGGAGTTTTTCCAATCACTTCATCCATAGTATATCCAGTAATCTTTGTAAAAGCAGGATTTACGCTTTGGATAATTCCACTTTTATCTGTAACAGTTATTCCATCTGTTGCGTGTTGGACAATCTTTGCGGAAATTTCTAGCTTTTCCTGATAGTAGAGCCAGACAACTAATACTGAACTTGCTAATGAAAACTCAGATAACGCCATGAAGCCAATTGCATAATGTCCGGTCCAATTAAAGAGAATGGTCAATATGATTGGCGGGAAAAAGCCGCCAAGGCCGCCCATGGCTGAGACAATACCATTCACAATACCTGCTTGTTTTGAAAAATATAAAGGTACCAATTTAAAAATGGTCCCGTTACCAGTCCCAGCACACATGGCAACTAATAAACAACCAAATGAATAGATAGGAAGAGATGGAGTAAAGGACAATAAAAATCCTGCAAAAGTTAGTCCAGAAAATACGCCAATCAGAATCAAAAAGGGATTAAACTTATCTCCTAACCAACCTCCTATTGGTCGAAATACAGTAGCTAGTGCTATAAAACCAGCTGTTCGAAATCCCGCATCTACCTTTTCTAAATCAAAATGATTCACAAGGAAGGACGGTAAATAAATGGTGAACGCGACAAAAGAGCCAAAAGTGATGAAATAAAAGATACTTAAAAACCATAGTTTTTGATTTTTATACACTTCATTTATTTGAGTTGATAAAGGGTTATTGACTTTTCTTTCATTTTTGTCACCAAAGAAGAAATTTAAAATTGCAAATACTAAAACCACAATTAGGAAAATTTGTATGGTTGCTCTCCAGCCAAATGTATTTGCTAAAACAGGTGCGGCGAATGAAGTAATCGCTGTACCAATATTACCCGATCCATAAATTCCATTAATAAAGCCATGTTTTTCTTTTCCGTAATATTTAGGCAGTGAGGTTACACCAATGGAAAAGACAGCTCCACCAATACCTAGCATAAATCCTGCTACTATTAACATGAATAAAGAGTTTGCAATACTTAGAATCCAAATAGGCAGTAATAAGGTAATAAAACTAATTGTAAACATTAATCTGGCGCCAAACCGATTTGTCCAATAGCCAATTGGAATTCTTAACAGTGACCCAAGAATGACAGGTACTGCAGTGGCCCAAGAAATTTCAGTTGTCGTCAGCTTAATATCAGCTTGAATGTAAGGTATGAGCGACGAAATAAGAACCCAAACCATAAAACCAGAGATAAGGCTTGTAGTTTGAAGAAATAATTGCTTTACTCCTTGTGGCATTCCAATCCCCCTTTATTACCAATATGTGTAATATTTCCGTAAAATAGTGATAAAATCAAATATTTCATTAGAATATAAACTATTGTTGGTAAATTTTTCATATCTATTATAAAACATTTACTATTATATATCAGTGAAATTAGACATGAAACTACATTTTTTTATTTTTAATTATAAAATGGAAAATATGGCCTGATTCGTGTATTATCAAATTAATTATCATGTAAATGAAAACATAAAAATCCTGATTGTATTCGGACATCTAATAGGGATGATTGATTGGGTAGGAGGAAGATGATGAAATTTCAAGATATAGATTCAATTGCTGAACAGCTAGAGTTGGTAGACGAACTTTCAAAACGATTCTTCTCAAGAGCTCACCAAGTTGATATCGAGGGAAGCTTCCCATTTGCTAATATTCAAGATTTAAAGGATACAGGTTACACATCATTAACGGTACCCAAGAAATATGGAGGGAAAGAAATTTCCTTATATAACATGCTGCGTTTTCAAGAAAAAATTGCTGAGGGGGATGGAGCAACAGCCCTTTCAATTGGATGGCATATGGGGATTATCAAAAATCTCGCAGAAAAAAACGCTTGGAATGAAGACATTTTTAAAAGTGTCTGTGAAGATGTAAAAAATGGCTCATTAATTAATAGTGCAGCAACAGAGCCAAAAACAGGAAGCCCAACTAGAGGGGGAAGACCCGAAACTACCGCTAATCAAGTTGGGAATCGTTGGATTATTAATGGAAGAAAGACCTTTACCACTATGGCTCCTGTTCTGGATTATTTTATTGTTAGTGCATCGATAATGGATTCAAATCAGGTAGGGAACTTTCTTATTCCTAGATCCTCGAAGGGGATAGTGATTGAAGAAACCTGGGATAGTATTGCTTTAAGAGGAACTGGAAGTCATGATTTAGTTCTTCAAAATGTGTCCATACCAGAAGAGTACTTTGTCGAACAACTAGTAAGAGAGGGGAAAAAAGCAAACGGATGGCTTCTACATATTCCCGCATGTTATTTAGGAATTGCAAAAGCTGCAAAGAAGAATGCGATAGAATTTGCCTTAGAGTATTCTCCTAACAGTATTGAGGGTACAATCATCGACTTACCGAATGTTCGTCAAAAAATAGGAGAAATGGAATTGAAGTTGATGGAGTCTGAGTATTTCTTACATTCCGTTGCGAGGCAATGGGATAATTCCGATGAACTAGGCAGAGGAGAAATGGGACCTATTTTAGGTGCTGTCAAACTTTCAGTTACCAACAATGCCATCATGGTTGTAGATTTGGCTATGCGATTAGTAGGGGCAAGAAGTCTATCACTGAAAAATCCACTTCAACGCTACTATCGAGATGTAAGAGCTGGACTTCACAATCCTCCAATGGAAGATATGACCATCCAGATTCTGGCGAATCACGCCATCAATAACGAAAAAATTAGGTAGAATAAACAACACCTCCACCCTATAAGAAAAGGTGGAGGTGTCGTTTATTCTTCTTCCATAAGTTCGCCAATTTCAACATTGCTACGTTCCTCGAGAGGTCCTCTCAGGTGAACAGTCGCTGTTCTTCCGTCTTCATTTATTTCATCAATCCAAACAGAAGCCCCGTTATATTTGACTTCAATATCTGCAGAAGAAGATAGAATTTGCTTAACACGATTCGCATTCATTTATTTCACTCCTCATATAAATTGTCTTTTTATTTTTACCTTCGAGTGATTTTTCATTCGTATTTGCTTTAAAATGAAACCGTTTTCTTCTATTATAAATAGTTCTAAATGCAGAGCTTGTTTTATATTCTGTAAAAGATAAGACTAAACGCATATTGCATGCCATAAATTTCAGGTTTATGATTACTTGGGATACGATTCATAAAATATTTGAAACTTAACGAGGTATATTTCGTCATATATTAAAGAAGTTCAAATCGGCCTAATGCGAAGTTGAAAATGTGTATCAATACATCTAATGAAAAGGACCAAGCTTGTAGAAAGTTAGTTTACTAGCTAAATACAGTGAAAATTGACGAAATAATGGTTATTTATGGGAATGGTTTTGTTTTTATTTTTATAATAAATGTGATATAGTAATTGAGGTTCGTTTACCGACGTTCATTGGTAAGTGAGAGGAGATTTAAAAATGAAAAAGATTAGAATGCCTAATATAAAAAATAATGGATCGATTGCTTTCTTTGCAATTGCCGTTGTTTTATTTTGGCTAAAAACATACGCAGCCTATCAAATTGAATTTACCCTTGGAATTGATAATAACTTACAAAAATTCTTATTGTTTATTAATCCATTAAGTTCAGCGCTATTCTTTTTTGGTTTAGCTTTACTTTTCAAAAAGCGGATGAAATTAGTAATCATTGCTACAAACTTCATTTTGTCGTTTTTATTGTACGCCAATATTGCCTATTACAGATTCTTTAGCGATTTCATTACCGTTCCGGTATTAATGTCAACGAAAACAAATGCTGGACAGCTAGGTGATAGCGCTCTTTCATTAATGTCTCCATTTGATTTTATGTATTTCTTAGATTTCTTTATTTTAATTGCGCTAGCTCTTACTGTATTTAAGAAGGTGACAGTGGAGCATAAAAAGTCATTTAAAGTGGTCCTGTTGTTTGCGGTCACAGTATTCTTGTTTAATCTTGGATTGGCTGAAAAGGACCGTCCACAGCTTTTAAGCCGTTCGTTCGATAGAAATTACTTAGTTAAGTATTTAGGTGCTTATAACTTTACGATTTATGATGTGATTCAAAATATTAAATCATCGGGTCAAAGAGCTCTTGCTGACAGTAGTGATATTACGGATGTAGAGAACTACAGGAAAGCCAATTTCTCAAGTCCGAACCCTGAGTATTTTGGTAAAGCCAAAGGCATGAATGTCGTCTATATTGCGTTGGAATCACTTCAAAGCTTTGCAATTGATTATAAGATGCCAGATGGGCAGGAAGTAACACCGTTCTTAAATTCCTTAGTACATGGGAATGAAGCCTTTTATTTTGAAAATTTCTTTCATCAAACAGGACAGGGAAAAACATCTGATGCGGAATTCTTAATGGAAAATGGATTATACCCTATGGCTCAAGGTGCTGTTTTTGTTAATAAAGCTCAAAACACCTACCAAGCAATGCCAGCCATTTTAAAAGGTAATGGGTATTATTCCGCTTCATTCCATGGAAACTATAAGACGTTCTGGAACCGCAACGTAATGTACAAAGCGTTAGGATATGATCAGTTTTTTGACGCAGAATATTACAATATGACAGAGGAAAACACCAAGAATTACGGTTTAAAGGATAAGCCATTCTTTACTGAATCGATGCCATTACTTGAGAGCTTACCACAGCCGTTCTATACGAAGTTCTTAACCCTTTCAAACCATTTTCCATTTGAAATGGACCCAGAGGATACCGATTTTCCTGCTGGTGAAACTGGTGATAAAGTGGTCGATCAATATTTTCAAGCCGCTCACTATATGGATGAAGCCATTGAACAATTTTTTAATGATTTAAAAGCTTCAGGTTTATACGATAATACTGTAATTGTGATGTATGGAGACCATTACGGTATTTCTGAAAATCACAACGAGGCAATGGCGCAGGTTCTTGGTGTGGAGGAAATCACACCTACTCTAAATGTTGGCTTACAGAGAGTTCCATTATTTATTCATGTCCCTGGAGTAAAAGGTGGCATACAGCAGCAATATGGCGGTCAGGTAGACGTTCGTTCAACGATCCTTCATCTTTTAGGTATTGATACAAAAGACTACATGGAATTAGGTTCAGATTTATTATCCTTGGATCATCGAAACTGGGTTCTATTTAGAAATGGTGATTTTGTTTCACCTGAAATTGTTCAAGTAAAAGATAAGTGCTATAGTAATGAAACAGGAGAACTTCAAGAAGATACGGGTGCGTGTCAACCGCTAGCGGATAAAGTTGCTATAGAACTTCAAATGTCAGATGAAATTGTTCATAAAGACCTATTGCGATTCTATCAACCTGAAGGTTATACACCAATTAATCCGAACGATTTTCAATATTTAGCTCCAAAGGTTAAGAAAGAAGTGCCTGAAAGTAACGAAGTGAAAGACAATGATGAAATAAATAACACAGAGGATACAAATGATACTGACGGTACTAGCGAAACTGAAACCGAAAATATTATTGATACTGAAGGTGCAAATGAATAAAAAATGAATATAAAAAACAAAAGGGCTTTCATTGTAAATGAAGGCTCTTTTGTTTATTAGTTAAAGTGGATAAATATGTAGCTTTAACGAAACGTATATACTATAATGAGGATTAAAAAATTGCATTTTGCATGGAGTGGAGAGATTGATATGAGAGATGTAAAGTTAATACACATATTCGAACATCATATTGCACAAAAGTACCTAAATCGATCTGGAATTGCCCATGCAATTGCTGTAGCCTATCATGCCTTTGATTTAGCAAAAGAACATCAAATCGATCTTGATACTGCTGCAAAGGCGGGGCTATTACACGATATGGGGCATTATACTTGGTATAAAAATGGAAAATGGGATTATGATTTGTATAAACAGAATGACATTCACCCGATTAAAGGGGCTGAGCGGGCACATAAATTATTAATTCGTCTTGGAGAAAATCCAATCAAGGCAAAGACAATTGCTTTGGCGATTTTGTTTCATACCGATTCCTTTTTACCATCTAACGATATTATTCGTACACCACTACAGCAAATTGTGAAATTGGCCGATGAAAAAGACGAAGAAAAGGGTGGTATGCATCATTACCGAACGATTGAATATGATCGGGCCAAACAGAGTATTATCCGTTTGGATGAGTGGATTGATATCGAACTTGCATAAACGAAGTAAATAAGAATAAGCTGTGCAATGTGCACAGCTTTAAATCATATATCTTATACTCGACGAAAGCCTTCCTCTGTTAAAAAATCTTCCACTTCTCCATAGGTATCGAAGCTTTCTTCAAGGTTTAATCCAAAATAAATATTCCATGAATCGTTTTCATTGATTACGATAAGATGATGCTTTTCACCATTAACCCAGCGTTCTTCAACTTGATTACCAATAATGGCTTCTTCTGTAAGTGACTTTTCTACTGGTAATAAAGACTCAATAGACTCTTTAATCAATTTCTTTAATTCATCTGCAGTAAAGTCCCGGATATTTACCATTCCTTTTTCATCTTGCTCATAATTATGTAGGTTTCCAGCAAAAACAAAACCATTTCCATTGGGATGGAGGTGATAGACCACATTTTTTTTGTCAGATGCACTGTTTGGCAGCTGAAAATTCACCCGTTTAAGTGAGACGTCTTTACGCTCTAGTTCAGGAAATGATTCAATAATCGCTAATTTTTCGTTAAATGTTAACATACTTGCCTCCAATAATTTTCGTAATGTTACTATCATACCGATAGTTGGAGTGAAGATACAACTTTTTATTTAAAAAGTGCTTTAGCAAGTACCCGCTAAAGCACAATTCTTTATTAATAACCGCTACCAATAAAAGCAGATCCGATAATAATTAAAAGAATAAACAAAACAACTATTAATGCAAATGAGTTGTTATGACCACCTTGTTGACCCATTCTTTCTCACCTCCACCATAATCTACTTCAATTTATGAATAAACGACCCGGAAAGCTTGGACTAAGTTCATGGTTTATATTATTATTTAATAAAAAACATTGAATAGAAACTAAGGTCATGTTAACATTATGTAAATGAATAAAAACGATTTTTGGAGGAGCCTGTCACCAAGGGATAACTATGTCCCTTGATGGCAGGCTCTTTTTGTGTTTTTTTAACTGAAGACAGATGAAAAGAACCGAGAGGTGGAATGATAGTAAATATCTAATAATTGGAAAACTAAAAGGCAGCTGTCCACCAAAAGAGGTGGTATCTCAGATTAAGGAGGTTTTGTTTTGTATTCTTTACACGTGGCTATCGTAGCACCATTGATCCTTTCTATTTTTATTCCGCTATTTTACAGACTGTTTCGTCAAATACATACAGGATGGTTTGTGCTACCGTTACCTATTTTATTATTCATCTATTTTTTTACTTACGTTCCGGTAACAATGAGCGGGAGATCATTCAGTAATAATATAAACTGGATCCCGTCATTAGGAATTAACTTTAGGGCACAAGTCGATGGACTCGGTCTTTTATTTTCCCTGCTAATAACTGGGATCGGGGCGTTGGTTGTTCTTTATTCAATTTTTTATTTAGCAAAGAAGAAAGAAAAACTAAACAATTTTTATGTATATTTACTACTTTTCATAGGTGCAATGCTTGGAGTTGTCCTATCAGATAACCTAATTGTAATGTATGCATTTTGGGAGCTAACCAGCTTTTCATCTTTTCTTTTAATAGGTTACTGGTACGAACGAGATAAATCCCGTTATGGTGCACAAAAATCAATGCTCATTACGGTATTTGGTGGACTCGTTATGCTAGGGGGAATCATCCTCCTTTACATTATGACTGGAACCTTTAACTTCACTGAAATTATGTCTCAAACAAATGCAATTTTTAACCACGAATTATTTGTGCCTGCGTTACTTTGTATTTTAATGGGGGCATTTACAAAATCTGCACAATTCCCGTTCTATATTTGGCTTCCAGATGCCATGGAAGCACCTACACCAGTTAGTGCATATTTACACTCGGCAACGATGGTGAAGGCAGGAATATATTTGGTTGCACGTTTTACTCCTGTGTTCGGGGAACATTTTCTATGGTTCGGGCTTGTAGCAGGTGTAGGAATACTGACCTTAATATGGGGTTCAATATTTGCGGTGAAACAAACCGATCTAAAGGCGATTTTAGCCTTTTCTACTGTCAGTCAATTAGGACTTATCATGTCATTGCTTGGAGTTGGAGCAGCGGCACTACATTATGAATTTTTGGATGATAACATTTTTACAGTAGCTGTTACAGCTGCTATTTTCCACTTAATCAACCATGCTACCTTTAAAGGAAGCTTGTTCATGGCAGCAGGAATTGTCGATCATGAGACAGGCACCAGGGATATACGTAAATTGGGTGGATTAATGCATTTTATGCCGATTACGTTTACCATTTCAATAATTGGTGCATTCTCAATGGCAGGACTTCCACCATTTAATGGTTTCTTAAGTAAGGAAATGTTCTTTACAGCGATGGTTCATGTAACCGAAATGGATATTGTTAACCTCGAAACCTGGGGGATTCTCTTCCCAGTACTTGCTTGGATTGCCAGTATCTTTACCTTTATATATAGTATGATTCTTGTTTTTAAGACTTTCACCGGTAAATATCAGCCAGAAAAACTTGAGAAGAAACCACATGAAGCCCCAATTGGATTACTGATTTCACCGGTCATATTAGTGTCACTTGTGATGATTTTTGGTTTTTTTCCTAACCTATTATCGGATAGTCTCATCTCGCCAGCTATGGCTTCGATTCTTCCAAGTCTACTAGGGCCGGGGGAGGAATTTATCGTTCATATTGCTTTCTGGCATGGACCTAACATTGAACTGTTTATGACATTTGGGGTAATTATTCTAGGCACAGTTCTCTATAAAACGCATTCTAGATGGAAAAAAATCTACATAGCGATTCCAGAGAAGCTTACCCTTAATCGATTTTATGACTACTTATTAAATGGGGTACAATCAATCTCTAATAAGGTCACAACTACCTATATGAACGGATCGATTCGATCGTATCTCGTATATATATTTACATTCTTCATTCTTATTCTTACAGTCACCCTTACTGGAAAGAATGCTTTTAAATTCGACACTAGCAATGTATCTTCGATAGGAGTATATGAGGTTGTCCTAGCCATTCTTATAGTTTTAGGATCGATATGCATCCTTTTTGCTAAATCAAGAATGACATCTATCATTCTACTCGGTGCTGTTGGTTATACTGTTTCTTTATTCTATGTTCTATTTCGCGCACCTGATTTAGCATTAACGCAGCTTGTTATTGAAACGATTTCTGTAGCCTTATTCTTGGTGTGCTTCTACCATTTACCTAAATTAAGAAGGTTTGAGACAAGAATGAGATTTAAATTTACGAATGCTCTCATCTCCATTGGTGTAGGTGCAGTAGTAACGTTAATCGCACTTTCTGCTCATAGCAATAAACTATTTGATTCAATATCAAAGTATTACGTGGAGAATACGTATACAGAGGCTGCCGGCAAAAACATGGTAAACGTCATACTAGTTGATTTTCGCGGCTTTGATACACTTTTTGAAATCACCGTATTGGCCATAGCTTCTTTAGGAATCTTTGGCATGATCAAACTAAGATTGAACAGGAGGAAAGAGGATTGAGAAAAACAAACAATCTCATACTTGAAACAGCCGTAAAAGTTCTTCTCTTCTTTATTGCCCTGTACTCAGTCTATATTTTTACAGCTGGCCATTATTATCCTGGTGGAGGGTTTATAGGAGGGCTAATGACAGCCGGAGCAATTGTTCTCCTATTAATTACCTATGATATCAAAACAGTTGTTAAAATTTTGCCAGTAAACTTCCGAATTCTTACTGCGATTGGGCTCCTATTTGCCATTGGAACAAGTGCAGGTTCTCTTTTGTTTAATGTTCCATTTTTGACGCATGCATTTGGTGATGTGCAAGTACCGATTCTTGGTGAATTATCTCTTCATACAGCAACAGTTTTTGATTTAGGTGTTTACTTTGTTGTTATCGGAGTTACGATGACCATTATTCAAACGATAGGGGAGGATGAATAATGGAAATTTTAATGGCATTTGTTATTGGCATTCTGTTTATGACTGCTACCTATTTAATGCTTTCAAAAAGTTTATTACGTATTATTGTCGGTACAGGACTATTAAGCCACGGTGCTCATCTCCTTATTCTTACCATGGGTGGACTTAAACGAGGAGCTGCACCTATTTTAGGGGGGAATGAGGAGAGCTATACAGATCCACTGCCTCAGGCGTTAATTTTAACGGCAATTGTAATCAGCTTTGGTGTGACAGCCTTTTTCTTAGTATTGGCATATCGAGCCTATCAAGAGCTGGGGACAGATAATGTTGAAGAAATGAGGGGAACCGAAGATGACTAACTTAATCATTTTGCCTATTTTAATCCCCTTAATTACTGGGGCAATTTTAATTTTTCTTAATCAAAGAATAATGGCTCAGCGAGTTATTGCAACATTCTCTTCTATAGGTACAATTATTGCTGCTTGGTTCATGATACAAAGGGTACGGACTGAAGGGGTTCAATCCCTAAACGTCAGCAGCTGGGAAGCTCCATTTGGAATTACGTTAGTATCTGACATGTTTTCAGCACTATTAGTATTAACAACAAGTATTATTGCGTTTGTTTGTTTAATTTACTCCTTTAAAACGATTGGGGTAGAACGTGAAAAATACTACTTCTATGCTGTATTTAACTTTTTATTAGTAGGAGTGAATGGGGCGTTTACAACAGGTGATATCTTTAACCTATTTGTGTTTTTTGAGGTTATGCTGATGTCTTCTTATGTTTTGTTAGTACTTGGAGGAACAAAGATCCAGCTAAGAGAATCGATTAAGTATTTGCTTGTGAATGTCATTTCATCAGCATTATTCGTAATCGCAGTAGCCTATTTATATTCAGTAGTTGGTACATTAAATATGGCCCATATTTCGAGTCGCATTAGTGCAATTAGTGTAGAGGGGATGCCGGGTATTTTAACGGTTATAGCTGTTTTGTTTTTAATCGTTTTTGGTTTAAAAGGGGCAATTTTCCCACTTTACTTTTGGATGCCGGGATCCTATTACGCACCACCTGCCCCTGTATTAGCGCTATTCGGGGCTTTATTGACAAAAGTCGGAGTTTATTCGATTACAAGAACGTATACGCTTTTCTTTTATCATGATATGGATACTTTTGGTCTTCTTTCCATTCTAGCGATTTTGTCAATTGTGTTCGGTGTTATTGGCGCAATTGCCTTCTGGGATATCAAGAACATTATTATATATAATATCATCGTTGCTGTAGGTGTTATCTTGTATGGGGTTTCCGTCTTGAACACAGCTTCGATAACGGGGGCTGTTTACTATTTGATTCACGATATGCTAATAAAAGCAGCCTTATTCCTGCTAGTTGGAGTTGTCATTTCGATTACAGGAACGAGTAATTTAAGAAATATGAGCGGACTTATTAACCGTTATCCAGGTCTTGGCTGGACATTCTTTATAGCCGCTTTAGCTCTGGCAGGAATCCCGCCATTGAGTGGATTTGTTGGAAAGCTTCTTATCGTGCAAGGCGGATTTGAGGGAGAGAGCTTTACAGGTGCTTTTATTGTTTTAATGTCCAGTTTACTCGTTCTGTTCTCTGTTATGAAAATCTTTATAAACGGTTTTTGGGGAAAGGACCGCACTTACCGAGATGAGGAAAAAACACCTGTAAAACGCTTGCTTATTGCTCCAGTTATTTTGGTAGTGATTTCAGCTCTCTACGGAATAGGTTCTGAAACTATATTACCCTATATTACTCAGGCAGCCGATACCTTAGTAGATCCCAATATCTATATTAATGCTGTCTTAAAGGAGTGAAAAAGCTTTGGCATTTCAAATTTTATTGAATGTGGTGTTAGCCTTTTTATGGATGTTTATTAAGGTTTCCTATGATCCCATTAGTTTTATAAAAGGCTATATTTTTGGACTCCTTGTTATATTTGTGCTAAGACGTTACTTCAATAGCCGTTTTTATTTGGTTCGATTATGGTCCTTTATCAAGCTAATCTTTATTTTTATAAGGGAACTAATCTTGTCTAATGTAGCCATTGTAAAAATTGTTTTAAAGCCTAGATTGGATATGAGGCCAGCAATTTTTGCAATGGACACGGAACTTACCAAGGATTGGCAGATCATGCTGCTTTCAAATTTAATAACATTAACGCCCGGGACATTAGTCATTGATGTTTCAGAGGATAATAAAACCCTTTTTATTCATGCGATGAATATTGGAGAAGTAGAAGATGAGATTAACAGTATTAAGAATTCCTTTGAAAAAGCAATTTTGGAGGTGAGCAGTTAATGCTTGATATCGTGATTCAATTAGCTCTGTTAATTTGCTCCATTTCCATGCTTGGATTAATTTATCGGGTCATAAAGGGTCCAAGTGTAGCTGACCGAGTGATAGCCCTAGATGCGATTGGTGTGAATCTCATTGCGATTACGGCATTGATTTCAATCGTTTTACATTCTCATGCTTTTCTGGAAATCATCCTTTTGATTGGTATTCTTGCCTTTATTGGGACAGTAGCGTTTGCTAAGTATTTAGAGAAGGGGGTTATTATCGAACGTGAGCGTAATCATTGATTTTCTTATTGGATTTTTTATCATAGTTGGATCATTGCTCTGCCTTATAGCTACTATTGGCGTGATTAGGCTTCCAGACGTTTATACTAGAAACCATGCCGCTTCCAAAGCTGCTACCCTAGGGGTCATGTCGATTTTATTAGGAGCTTTTTTATACTTTTATGCGCTGGAAGGTCATTTTAATTCCAGGCTTATTTTAGGAATTATCTTTCTGTTTATGACTTCGCCAATTTCTGGTCATTTAATTAATAGAGCAGCTTATAATTCAGGAGTAAAACTTTGGGATAAAAGTGTAAGAGATGACTTAAAAGAATATAATAAAAAGGTAATGGAGAAATCATCTGTAGATTAATATAGAAAAAAGTGTTCCAATATTGCGTGGAACACTTTTTATTTAGATTCTATTATCCGAACATATTCTCTGGGTTTAAATGGTTCAAAAAGTTTTAATTGAACAATAGGTTCCTCCATGTTTAAATTCGTATTTAATGGACTAATTTCATTGTTCATTGGTACTACATTCAAATTAATTATACGGGATTCCATTTGATTAACAGTAAACTTCCGATCATTTTCTTGCTGTTTCTGCAGGTACCACGCTGCTGAAAGTAATATTATAAATATAGTAAAGTTAACTGCAATTTTTATTTTCATTTGTACATACACCTCCAGTTTAGGATTAGTATGTACAAAAAATAAAAAAACAACCCTTTAGTCATGTGAACGACTAAAGGGTAAATTTATTTAAGATGCAGATTTTAGAGTTTTATCTATTGAATTGCTCCCAATCATTTGTAATCCAACAATAAAGCGAATGGTAAAGATGAGGGATGCAGCAATGATAAAAATTCCGCAAAGGGCTCCAACCTGATCAGAAGCAGTCCATTGTGGCAGATGCTCTGCCCATCTCCTTGGTGCACTGATTTTTCCTGCATAGAGGAATGACCCTGTTAAGCCAGTGAAAAAGATAAAATAGGTAAAAATCGCAAATTTATCCAAACTATTTTGTGTTTGAGTTCCTTCTGTATTATTAAAGTAATACATAAATCCGAAAATCATCGCAATAACGCCCATTCCCATATAGGTGTGGAAGTGACCTGGAACCCATTTTGTATTATGCATCACATGGTTGACCACAATGGTTGCATCTATGATTGCTGGTACAGCACCGGCAACCCAGCCCAGCATCGACAAAAACATCATTGTCGAGGCAAAATTCCATTTAATTGCCGAACGGAAGACAATTATTAACGCTCCATATGCTGTGACGACCATAACAGGAAGTCCGTTTGCATAGGATAAAACCTGTCCAATAATTAGCATCCATTTTGGAACAGCAAAATCCATTAGCAGGTGGTGGGTATAAATCATTAAAGTAAAGATGGTCGATGCATTCCAGGCAATCAAAAAGGCCCTATTCGATTTCCAAGGACGACCTGTATATTTAGATAAAATTTCATAAACAGCGATAACCGCCATATAAATCGTGCAGTTTGCAAAAATATGACCGAAAGCATACGTCAAATGCTTAGCCAGCATAGGGTCAATGGTAATAGCCGGATTAATAATATTTAAAATTGAAGCAACTAAGACAAAGGCACCTGCAAGAATGGCAATGGAATTCGTGATGATTACCATTGTTGTCGCAACCGCAGCTGGAGGAGGACCATAGCCTTTTTTTCTTCCAAAAATATAATCCCAGCCAAGAGTTTTATGTAATCCGCCATATTCTTTGGTTAATCTTGCTGCTAAATAGAAGTACATGACCAAGTATCCAATGCCTAATACCAACATTCCGAATAAGAATAATAAGGCACCTGTTTTACCGTAAAGTCCTGCAGAGTATGCTGGCAGCGGAAAAAGGAAGGTCCAGCCATCTGAAAAATTAAATCCGAAAATGGCGACAAGGATCATGACAACCCCAATTAAAGAAAGAATTAGATTAGTGAAAAATACCTTTGCATTTAGATAGATATGCTTTGATAGGAAGTACCACATTATCGCACTGCCTCCTAACGCGGCGATACCAATCATTCCTGTTCCGTGAATAGTCATGATCTTATAGAAAAACTGCGGTGATATATGTACCACATTACCTTGGTTTAATAACATGATTACTCCGAAAATCATCATTAATACGAGTACAACGGAGGTAACGATTAAAGACAAAGCAATACCTTTATTGGTAATCAAACGGGCTTTAGTTATCATTGTCGTTTCCTCCTTTTGGTTTAACAATGATATCTTTCATCATCACATGATGACCAACACTGCAATATTCCAAGCATAAAATTTTATATGTACCCGGTTCGTCAAACGTAATCGCGACCGTATTTGTGTATTCCGGCATTGCTTGGGTTTGAGCAATTAACTGTAAATCGGGGTTATAGATACCGAATCCATGTGTAACATCTTTACTTGTCACTCGAAATTGGATTTCTTCTCCGACCGTAAAGTTTTCATCGCTAAATTCCCATGCGTATTGTAATCCGGTCACCTCAATAATTTTGGCATGTTCTTTAGCGATTGCGTGTGGATTATCATATGGGAGCTTGCTTAGAGACATAGCTGTAGCAAATCCCATAAGTGCTAACAGCCCGAGAAAATAAAATTTACGAATTTTATAGCCTTTTTCTTGTATTGGTCCATATTCTCTTAATTTTCTCGATTCCCCATATACAAAAGCAAAAGCCAATGCAAGCAAGAAAACGAGAAACAATGTAGCGTACCATGCGATTGATTGGTACATATACATCCCCCCTTATCAAATTACTAAACAAGCGATCCCCTAAACCACTGGTTTATATTCACATAATATTTTAATCTAGTATTTGTTAAAAAATAGTGAATTATATCATACCCTTACTAAAAATTTTATATAGGAGTACATTTTGTTGTTATACAAATACAAATTTCTACCCCCACAATCGCTCCAAATCTAACGAACCATTTAGTAATTAAAATAATGGAGGTTAGATATGGGAACTATTTTGATTGATATCGATAAACTACTAGAGTCAACGGCAAATCTAACATCTGAGAAAAACATCAATAAATTAAAAAAAATAGAAATCGATAAACTTTTAGATCAAACACAAAATTGGTAAAATAAATATAAAATTGAAAAGGTAACCATGAAAAGTTCTCTATTATAGAGGGCTTTTTTTATTTTTTAATAGATAAAAAATTTGTCGCTTTAAAGCGCAAAAATATTTTTTAATAATTCTATTGCTTTTAGTCTAAAAAAATACTAGAATAACTTTTATAATATAATAAATTTTTCGAAAATTAGAAAATGATTACAGGGGGATGTAACGGATGAAAAAGGGTGTAAAAGTCTTGTCTTTTGCTTTAGCAGGGATGATGTTGCTTGCTGGGTGTGGCAGTAAGGAATCAACAGGAGGAAAAGAAGGCGACAAAGTGTTTAAAGTTGGTATTTCTCAGTATGTATCACATACATCGTTGGATGAGGCCACAAAAGGATTTAAAAAAGCATTAGAAGATAAAGGCATTAAAGTAGAGTTTGACGAGCAAAATGCCCAAGGTGAAGCTGCGAATGTTCAAACGATCTCTAATAATTTTGTTGGAGATAAAGTTGATCTTATCTTTGCTAATGCAACGCCAAGTGCTACTGGAGCACTGAATGCAACGAAGGAAATTCCAATTATCTTTACTTCGGTTACAGATCCAGTGGGTGCTGAATTAGTTAAGGCGTTTGACAAGCCTGGTAAAAATATTACAGGGACAACTGATAACCATCCAGATGGAACTGCAAAAACGATAAACTTTATTACAGAAGAAGTAAAAGCGAAGTCTATTGGTGTTATTTATAATTCTGGTGAACAAAACTCAATTGTTCAAGTGGATGAAGTGAAAAAGTTAGCAGAAGGAAAAGGTGCGAAGCTAGTAGAAGTGTCTGTTTCTACCTCCGCTGAAGTAAAACAGGCTGCTGAATCCTTAGTTGGCCGTGTGGACGCTATCTATATTCCAACTGATAATACAGTTGTTTCTGCTCTAGAGTCTGTTATTTCAGTTGCAAACAGCAAAAAAATCCCTCTTTTTGTTGGTGAGCTAGATTCAATGAAAAAAGGTGCCGTGGCTGCGAGCGGCTTTGAATATTATGATATTGGCTATCAATCAGGTTTAATGGCTGCTGAAATTTTAAGTGGAAATAAAAAGCCATCCGAAATTCCAGTAGAATTGCCAAGCAGCTTAACGCTTATCATTAATAAAAAAGCTGCAGAAGCACAGGGGCTTGAAGTAAAAGAAGAATGGAAAAAACTTGGTGAGTTTTACGAAGGTAAATAATAAAGTCTGAATTCATAACGATTGTTGTTAAA
>NZ_JBALNQ010000032.1:55857-66918 GCF_036961885.1 Neobacillus niacini
TGGAAATAGTTATTTTGTGGATTTGAATCTAGTTTGCTAGCACTTTTCTTATTAAATACTTGTTTTTGAAAGCAACATAGTTTAAGAAAAGAGCTCTAATAATCAATTGTATTGCTGGGAGTCAGCCGCTAACATGGTTGACTCCTTCATCACTAAATAAGGAATATATTTAATCTTAAAGAAAGGATGATCTCAATGTTTACAGCCATATTTGGATCATTTGAAGCAGGTATCATCTACGCTATTATGGCACTGGGTGTCTATCTTTCCTTTCGTATTCTGGATTTTCCGGATTTAACGGTAGATGGGAGTTTTGTAACAGGAGCAGCTTTGTCAGCAATCTTGATTGCTGGCGGTGTTAACCCATTTTTGGCTACGATAATGGCACTATTTGCAGGTTTTGCAGCAGGATGTATGACGGGCCTGCTTCATACCTTTGGAAAAATTAATAATTTGCTATCTGGTATATTAATGATGATTGCCCTTTATTCTATTAACCTAAGAATAATGGGGAGATCAAACATTCCATTACTGAATTCAGAAACTTCTTTTACGAAAATCGGTGAAGTATTCGAAAATATGGGAGTGGATTCTTTTTTCAATGGTTTACTAGCAATGGTGGGGCTTGGTGACAGCCTTCCTGAAACATGGGGAATATTAATTTTTATGATTATCGTTACCTTTGTCATTAAATTACTTACTGACTTATTTTTACAAACTGAAATTGGCCTTGCTGTAAGAGCGACAGGAAACAATAAACAAATGATTCGCAGTTTCTCGGCCAATACAAATCTCCTTACTATCCTCGGGCTCGGGCTATCCAATGCACTAGTCGCTTTTTCAGGTGCTCTGATTGCGCAGCAAGGTGGATTTGCAGATGTTGGTATGGGTATCGGGATGATTGTAATTGGTTTAGCCTCTGTTATTATTGGTGAAGCCTTGTTTGGCACTAAGTCCATTGCAAGAGCTACACTTGCAGTCATCGGCGGTGCCATCATCTACCGAATTGTAGTTACACTTGCATTAAGAGTGGAATTCCTCAATCCAGGTGATATGAAGGTAATCACAGCGCTAATTGTCATCATTGCTTTAACGGCACCAAAACTATTGGAACAATCGAAAGAGAAGAAGCGTAAAGCCCGGAAAAGACAAGAAATGCTCTATCTGTTAAAGGGTTCGGCTGAAGGAAAGGGTGATAGTTATGCTGCAATTGAGTCAGATACACAAGATTTTTAATGAAGGTACACCAGACGAAAAAATTGCGATTGATCAAATTAACCTAACCTTAAAACCAGGTGATTTTGTTACAGTTATCGGAAGTAATGGTGCAGGGAAATCGACCTTAATGAATATTATTTCTGGCGTTTTGGTACCTGATATCGGGGAGATTCAGATCGCCGGTAAAAATGTAACCGCGATGTCAGAGTATAAACGATCGAAAATGATTGGCCGGGTTTTTCAAGACCCGATGGCAGGAACGGCTCCTAGTATGACGATTGAAGAAAATTTGGCTATGGCCTACTCACGAAATAAAACGAGAACCTTTAGAAGGGGCGTCACGAAAAAAAGACGAGATTACTTCCGTGAGGTGCTTGAATCCTTGCATCTCGGCTTAGAAAACCGGTTAAGTGCCAAGGTAGGCTTGTTGTCTGGAGGGGAACGGCAGGCATTATCTCTGTTAATGGCAACATTCACTGAACCATCTATTTTACTCCTTGATGAACATACGGCTGCACTGGACCCTTCAAGAGCCGAATTGATCACCAACCTAACACGGGAGATTGTGGGGAAATATCAGCTTACGACATTAATGGTCACACATAATATGCAGCAAGCGATTGATCTTGGGAATCGCTTAATAATGATGGATAAAGGTCAAATCATTTTAGAAGTAGATGCCGAGGATAAGAAAAACCTAACGATTGAAGGATTATTAGAGGAATTCAAAAGAATTCGCGGTGTACAAATGGCAAGTGACCGAGCGGTATTATCATAAAATGATTAAGAAACAGCCTAGATTAGGGATGTTTCTTTTTTTTGTGTGATGGGTAAAGTGGAGCGGACGAATCTTTATTACTCAAATGCGTTATTGCTTCAACGCCTGCTCTTGAGGGGACAATCTAGTATCACTTAAACTATATTCTGAATATTATTAATTAATTGATAATAGGAGGAATACAAATGAAAGAAAAACGTGTAAAAGCAGAAGAACTTTTAGACGATTTTTTCCCAGTCCGGGATGTAGACTACATCGAAATTTATACAGGGAATGCAAAGCAAGCATGCCACTTTTTTTGCACGGCGTTTGGATTTGAGCCAGTTGCCTATTCCGGTCTTGAAACGGGAAATCGTGAGACCGCTTCATTTGTGCTGCAACAAAGAAATATCCGCCTTGTTCTTACTGGCTCGTACAAAGAAGATACACAGGTTGCCCAATTTGTGAAAAAACATGGTGATGGGGTAAAAGACGTTGCCCTCCTTGTAGATGATGTCGATAAGGCCTATCAGGCTGCTGTAAAGCGTGGTGGCATTGCCCTTGTACCGCCATTTGAACTGAAGGATGATAAAGGGACACTGAAAAAGGCAGTTCTCGGTACATATGGAGATACCATCCATACGTTAGTAGAACGCAAGAATTATCACGGTGTTTTTATACCGGGCTTTGAGCCATATACTGTCTATCTGCCAATTGAGGATGCAGGATTAATTGGAATTGACCATGTCGTAGGAAATGTAGAGCGTATGGAGGAATGGGTAGAATATTACTCCAAGGTTATGGGATTTTTAGAGATGAAACATTTCACGGATAAAGATATTACCACTGAATATTCAGCGTTGATGTCTAAGGTGATGCATAATGGCGGGAGAATCAAGTTCCCTATTAATGAACCTGCAGAAGGGAAACGGAAATCACAGATCCAGGAATATTTAGAATTCTATAATGGTCCAGGAGTGCAGCACCTTGCTATCTTAACAGAGGACATTGTAGCAACCGTTGCCACCTTGAAAAAGAATGGGGTTGAGTTTTTAAATACGCCAAGTACTTATTATGAGGATCTAGGACAGCGAATTGGAAAAATTGACGAAGAAATTGAGAAGCTCCGTGAATTAAATATTCTTGTCGATCGGGATGATGAGGGATATCTACTACAGATCTTTACTAAACCAATCGTTGATAGACCAACATTATTTGTGGAAGTCATCCAGCGTAAGGGTGCACGCGGTTTCGGTGAGGGGAATTTCAAGGCGTTATTTGAATCAATCGAACGAGAACAGGCAAGGCGAGGAAACCTTTAGTTTATAAAAGTGGGAGAATATTTCTCCCTTTTTAAAGAGTTTTTTCAGGAAGGAGCAATTAGAAAAATGGAAGTATCACCAGATACACTTGAATGGAGAGACGCTTATAAACTATTAATTGGCTCCATTTTGCCAAGGCCGATTGCTTTTGTATCTACGGTTGATGAAAATGGTGTTGCCAATGCAGCTCCATTTAGTTTTTTTACCGCAATTTGTGCAGAGCCCATGCTCATCTGTTTTTCACCGATGCGAAGGGGAAGTGATGGGGCGAAAAAAGATACCCTTATAAATATTGAAAAAACAAAGCAATTCGTCATCAACATCGTGAGTGAAAGTATTGCACAGCAAATGAATGAATGCGCAGTAGAATTCGAACCAGAAGTGGATGAACTAGAGGTAGCAGGTTTAACAAAAGAGGATAGCCATATTGTGCAGGTGCCGCGCATAAAAGAATCTCTCGTGCATTTAGAGTGCGAGCTCTACCAGGTGTTAGATTTTGGTGACCAGTCTGGTGCTGGAAGTCTAGTCATTGGTAAAGTTTTGAATATTCATGTAGAGGATGATTTATTTCATAAAGGGAGAGTGGATACAGAAAAACTTCAGCCAATTGGCAGAATGGCAGGTAATACCTATACCAATCCATTAGGAAAAACGTTTGATATTATTAGGAAAAGAAATTAGGTGACAAGATGAGATTCGTAACCTTCGAAAAAAGCGATGGGACAGTTCGGTCAGGAGTGATAGTAGAGTCTGACCTTGTTGTAGATATGAGCGAAGCAACGAACGGAAGTCTGCCTGAAAAACTGATAGATTTTCTGGAGAAAAGTGAGCAAAATATGACATCTGTTGCACAGCTTTCATACCTTACCGACGGAGATAAAGGGGTTTATCCTATTCATGATGTTAGGTTGATTGCCCCACTGCCAGCACCAAGAAGCTTTCGAGACTTTTATGCGTTTGAGCAGCATGTGAAATCGGCAAGGAAAAACAGAGGATTGCAAATGATACCAGAATGGTACCAAATACCAGTCTTTTATTTTTCCAACCACCTTGCGATAAAGGGACCTGAGGATAATATTCCTATACCTATTGACAGCAATTGGCTTGATTATGAGTTGGAAATGGCGTGTGTAATCGGAAAACAAGGCAGGAATATTTCTGCTAAAGATGCTGATAATTATATCTTTGGTTATTGTATATTAAATGATTGGAGCGCTAGGGATCTTCAAAGACATGAAATGAAGGTAGGCTTAGGTCCTGCGAAGGGGAAGGATTTTGCCACCTCGATTGGTCCATGGATTATCACCAAGGATGAGCTGGAGTATCGCAGATCGGGTAAGGGTTTTGACCTTTCCATGAAAGCGAAGGTAAATGGTGTGCTTCTTTCTGAAGGAAATATGAAGGATATCTATTATTCGTTTGCTGAAATGATTGAGAGGGCATCTGCAGGGGTCACTCTTTTTCCTGGGGAGATCATTGGTTCTGGTACCGTTGGGACAGGGTGTATCCTTGAACTCGGTACAGAAGTACATCGCTGGTTACTGCCTGGGGACGTCATTGAATTGGAGATTGATAAGCTTGGGGTATTAAAGAATTCAATAATATAAGATTGGAAGCGAGATGAAGAAATGTACTACCGGCAAATGGGAAGGATTCCTCATAAACGCCATACCATGTTTAAAAAAGACGACGGAAGCCTCTATCGTGAGCAGGTAATGGGGACACGCGGTTTTTCCGGAACGCAATCGATACTTTATCACCATTTTATGCCAACAGAAGTGCTAAAAGTTGAGCAGCTTAGCAGGTATTTGCCTGAATATGAAGATCAGCAAGCGCTAAAACACCGACTTTTTTTGACCAACAAGACCGCAAAAACTGGTGATGCACTTACAGCACGTGAATATATTTTAGGAAATCAGGACCTTTTAATTGGGACCGCATCTATTAATGAGCCAATGAAAAGCTATTACCGAAATGGTGATGGCGATGAAATGTTGTTTATTCATTATGGAACAGGGAAACTTGAAACGATGTTCGGAACGATCACCTATCGACCAGGAGATTATTTGTTAATTCCGATAGGGACCATCTATCGGTTGGTTCCTGATGAGAATAAACGAACAAAAATACTGTTTATTGAGTCATTTAGCCAGATTACCACGCCTAAACGTTATCGAAATGAATACGGGCAAATGCTGGAGCATAGTCCATTTTGTGAGCGGGATTTCCGTGGTCCAGAAATACTAGAGACCTTTGACCAAAAAGGAGAATATGAAGTATTCACGAAATCAAGGGGATCCATTCATTCTCATTTATTGGGACATCATCCACTGGATGTCATAGGCTGGGATGGATATCTCTATCCATGGGCTTTTAATGTTGATGATTTTGAACCAATAACAGGAAGAATTCATCAGCCGCCTCCTATTCATCAAACCTTCGAGGGAAATAACTTTGTGGTATGTTCGTTTGTGCCAAGATTATTTGATTACCATCCTGAAGCAATTCCCGCACCTTACTATCATAGTAATGTCAATAGTGATGAATTGCTTTATTATGTTAAAGGTAATTTCATGAGCCGTAAAGGGGTACAATTAGAGTCGATAACACTACACCCAAGTGGCATTCCACATGGTCCGCACCCTGGAAAGACGGAAGCGAGCATTGGGAAAAAAGAAACACTTGAACTAGCAGTTATGATCGATACCTTCCATCCGCTTAAAGTGGTAAAAACTGCGCACCAGATTGAGGACATAAAATATATGTTTTCATGGGTGGAGAAATAGAAGTATTTATGGAAACAATCCGATAATCGATAGATCGGATTGTTTTTTTTTCGTAAAAATCATAAGATAAGGATTATATATAGGTAAAGTGATAGGATTGAAAATATAGATAGTATTTTGGGTGGTGATAATCATGAATTTAAAATCCGTACAATCGAAGTTACAAAGCCATACTCCTAAAATTTTGGGTAGTGACAAATTTTCAAAATATGCTGTAATGGTACCGCTTATCCAAAAAGAAGATGACATTCACGTTCTGTTTGAGATACGTTCACTTCAACTAAGAAGGCAGCCCGGTGAAATCTGTTTTCCGGGTGGAAGAATTGATCCGCACGACATCGATGAAAAAGGTGCAGCTATTAGAGAAACAATCGAAGAATTAGGAATTAGCAATGAGAATTTATCCGAGGTTCTACCGCTTGATTTCATGATTTCTCCTTTTGGAATGATGATTTATCCGTTTGTAGCAATTATTGAGAATCCAGAATTGATTAACCCCAATCCTGCCGAGGTTGGCGAGGTTTTTACTGTACCGTTAACCTATTTTATCGAAAATGACCCGGAAATTTATCACCTTCATTTTAAGGTTGAGCCTGAGGAGAATTTTCCTTTCGATTTAATTATTGGTGGGGAGAATTACAATTGGCGGGCCCGAGCACTAGATGAATACTTTTACGTTTATGAAGAGAAAGCTATTTGGGGAATAACCGCTAAAATCCTATCCCATTTTATTGAAATACTCAAACAGTGAAATAGAATGTTTTCACTGTTCTTTAAGTTTGTCCTCCACAGAAAAACAAATGTCCTCTAATGGGAGAAAAAACACTTGATTATTTTCTGAATAGGGATAAAATTAAGATTATACTTTTTTGGAATAGGTGATGTTGTGATGAAGGTTGTAAAATTTGGTGGATCCTCTTTAGCGTCTGGACAACAAATCGAAAAGGTTTTTCAGATAGTCATGTCTGATCCTGAGCGGAAAGTTGTAGTTGTCTCTGCTCCTGGGAAAAGATTTTCTGAGGATGAAAAGGTAACGGACTTGTTGATCGAGTGTGCCGAGCTATGTCTGCAAGATAGTAATCCATTGGAAAAATTCAATGCCGTTATGTCAAGATATTCCTCCATCGCAGCTGAGTTAGCTCTCCCAGATGAGGTAATTAGTGAAATTCATCACGATTTATCTGAAAGATTAAACGGAGACAAAAGTAAACCTGATCGGTTTATGGATCTTTTGAAGGCTAGCGGTGAGGATAACAACGCTAAATTAGTTGCTGCTTACTTCAGAGAGCAGGGTATTGAGGCAACGTATGTAAATCCGAGGGAAGCAGGATTGCTTGTAAGTGATGAACCTGGTAATGCACAGGTGTTACCAGAATCATATGAGAATCTATTTTCACTTCGTGAGATTCCGGGACTTATTATTTTCCCAGGATTTTTTGGCTATAGCAAACAGGGTGAAGTGTTCACCTTTTCACGGAGTGGCTCTGATATAACGGGTTCGATATTAGCCAATGGACTAAAGGCTACTTTATATGAGAATTTTACGGATGTGGATGCTGTATATTCAGTAAATCCAACTCTTGTTCATAAACCAAAAGAAATAAAAGAGCTAACCTATCGAGAAATGCGAGAGCTATCTTATGCAGGATTTACCGTTTTGCATGATGAAGCATTAGTTCCAGCGTTCAGAGCGGGGATTCCCGTTCAAATAAAAAATACAAACAATCCAACAGCGCCAGGTACAAGAATCGTTTATTCGCGGGATAATACCAATGGACCGGTGGTTGGCATTGCTAGTGATAAAGGATTCTGCAGCATTTATGTAAGCAAATATTTAATGAATAGAGAAGTAGGTTTTGGCCGCAAACTATTAAGTATTTTAGAAGAATATGGTCTTTCCTATGAACATACACCTTCAGGAATTGATGATGTTTCTGTGATTTTAAGAGAATCACAATTAGACCCTGATATGGAAAATGAAATTACCTGGAGAATTGAGTCAGAGTTACAAGCTGATGAAGTGAGAATTGAGCATAGTCTCGCATTGATCATGGTCGTGGGTGAGGGAATGCGCAGAAATGTTGGAACGATGGCCAGGGCCTCTAAAGCATTAGCGAAGGCAGAGGTCAATATTGAAATGATAAATCAAGGCTCCTCAGAGGTAAGTATGATGTTTGGTGTAAAAGAAGTGGATGAGAAAAAAGCCGTTAAGGCTCTATATGATGAGTTTTATGCATCCGTACTCGTATAATGAAGAAAAAGCAGCTCTAAAAGTTTATCTTAGGCTGCTATTTTCTTTAGATATGCGTTAGCTCAAATATATCTGCGATTAAATTTTTTCATGTTAATTGTGGGGACTTATGCTTTTTCTTTAGCTTTTTCTTCGTTTTTAGTCCGGCCAAAATGGCAACTATCAAACCTCCTCCAGTATCGGAGATTAAATCGATCATCGTATCGTCATTTCCCCCGCCTTGTAAGGTCATATTGAAAAATTGATCAGAGCTGAACTCATAGATTTCCCATAAGACACCGCCGAAAGCGGCGAATGATATTGTAAATAGGAAAATAATCCAAGGAGATATTTCCACTTCTGCATCTCGATGTACTAGCCGTTCATATAAAGCAATTCCTGAAAATGCTAGGATGGCACCACTTAGGAAATGCAAAAATGTATCCCACCAGCCGAGACCATACCAACCCAGAATCGAACCGAAGTATTGTGAACCGACCAAGAACAGTAAATAAGAGGTAACAATTGGCAAATTGAACTGGAGCTTTGTAAATAGGGCTAAGAGGAGTGGAACAGCACCGCAAACCATCCCCCCGATGGCAACCGTTGATTTAAATGATTCCCCATCGGAGCGATAATGAAAAAATAAATAGGCCATAAATGCTACATATAGAAAACTGAGAATTAGGACAAGCTTACGATTCATGTTTCACCTCGTGTAGATTACACCGTTCTTGTTTACTATGATTATGTCCAAATGATACCCTCCTATTCCATTCCCATTTTTTTAAAGTTAACTGATTATTGATAATATTCTTAAATTAATATAATATAATATAACAATCATATACCACCTGTTTACTATTTAAAACATATTTTTGGGATAGAAATAGGTACCAGCCAATAAGAGGAGGATTGTTGATGTCACAATTAAAAGAATTTGGTATGATCATGGATTCTATTAAATCTGTATGGAAAAACGATAAAAAAGCTGCAATGGTGATGCTAATAGGTGTAAATGGTTCAGCATACAGGATGCCGGGAACGAAAATGATGATGGCAGAGGATGCAGAAATGAAGGGAACGATTAGCGGGGGCTGCTTAGAAGGTGACATTTATGGTTATACAGAAAAGGCTATTCAGGATGGAATGCCGTTGATAAAAAACTATGATTTAAGTGACAACGAGATTTGGAGTTTAGGAATTGGCTGTAAAGGTTCACTTGAAATTCTAATCCTGCCAGCAAAAAAGGATGATCCATTTTGGGGCTTTGCTGACAAGCTTATAAACGAAGAAGAAGAATTTTCAATGGTTTTAGAAGTGCCAACCGGAATAAAGTCATTCGTAACAAAATATGGTGAGATAATTGGTGATACAGAGTACCTGCCTTCAATCGTGTACGAGAGTGCCTTAAAAAGCCTTAAATCTCAAAAACGTGCTGAAGTGTTGAAGTGGGAAGGCCGTAGGTTTGTAATTGATGCTATCCGTCCAGCACAGAAGTTAATTGTAGCAGGGGCCGGAAAGGATGCGATTCCAGTGGTTGAATTGGCTTCAAAGGCTGGATTCACAGTAACAGTTCTAGATCCACGAAGCGAATTTAATAATGAGCGCTATTTCCCAACAGCAAAGCATCTTGTTGAACTTCCTGAAAATATAATTCCTGAAAATGTAACCGATTCATGGTGGGTTATTATGAATCACCTGCAAAGCCGTGATGAAGAGGCACTACACCTGGCTTTACAAAGTAATTCAAAATACATCGGAGTATTAGGACCTGTATCAAGAACACAAGAAATGATCGCAAATGTAGGTGAGGACTTAATGATTAGTAAAGATATATATTCACCTATTGGGCTGGATATTGGGGCAGAAACGATGGAAGAGGTAGCCATTAGTATTGTTTCTGAATTGATGGCAGTACGAGCCAACCGTGATGGGAAATCACTTAAAGGAAAAATGAAGATTCATGTCTAAGATAGGGGCGATTATCCTTGCAGCGGGAATGTCAAAGCGAATGGGGAAACCTAAACTATTGCTTCGTCTAAAAGGAAAACCATTGTTTCGGTATCCACTTGAATTAGCTATAAGGAATCAGTTAAGTCCAATTTGTTTAATCGGGGGCCAGTATTTAAAGTCATTCCAAGAGGATTCAACTGACTTAATGAATGTGGACTTTATTCCCAATCCAAATTATGATTTGGGAATGTCCACGTCAGTAAGAATGGGAATAAATCATGTTAAAGACTGTACGGACGCAGTGTTCATTTTTTTAGCTGATCAGCCATTTGTTCCTGATTTAGTCATACAATCAATGACAGAACAGTATTGCAATGGAATAAGAATTGTGCGCCCAAAATACAATGGAAAATTAGGACATCCTATTCTCATTGATAAAAGCCTTTATAAGGAATTTTTAACGATTGACGGCGATCAAGGTGGGAAAGAAATCATAAAGAAATATAAAAATCTAACAAAAATACTTTCATTTGAGGATTCAATATGGGGAATGGATATTGATACGTCCCAAGATTTTCAAATAGGTAAACAATATAGTAGTATAATCACACATTAACATACTGAGTCCCTGTTAATCTCTTACATTTGTTTTTGATTAACAGGGCTTATTTTTTGAGAAATAAAATTATTTTCAGAAAATTATGATAGGTTATTGACAAATTTATGAGATATATTATGATTGAAAAATAAAAAGTAGTTTTGCATTTAAAACAAAAAATCAATAAATAATAG
>NZ_JBALNQ010000033.1:0-52841 GCF_036961885.1 Neobacillus niacini
CTTGCAAACTAAATTCAAAGGTACAAAATAACTATTTCCGCGTTAGAATCGGCTTTAAGATTTTAACAACAATGTTACGAAAACAGCCTTTATAAAATTTAATAAAAAAAAAGATAAAAAGCAATATATTTACTAATATAGAAAAAATTTTACCATAATATCTTCAATAGATTGATTATAATGATTTTAAAGCCCTTACATTATTGAATATCAGATTATCTAAGTGGATACCATATCCATTGGAAATGAAAGCTTATAAATCGAAACAAATTGAATGGAGGAGAAAGTATATGTTATATCCAATAGCTACAGAAAGTCGTGTTGTCTTGGATTTAAGTGGAGTTTGGAAATTTATGATTGATAGAGAAGTGGAATCAATCGAGGTGTCACAACCGCTGCCAACCAATGAAGTGATGGCTGTTCCTGCTTCATTTAATGACCAGACGGTGTCAAAAGAAATCCGCGAGCACAACGGTTATATTTGGTATGAAAGAGAATTTACGGTTGCGAAGGCATTGCGAAATGAAAGATTAGTCTTACGTTTTGGTTCTGCTACGCATGAAGCATGGGTGTACGTAAACGGCAAGGAAATTACTCATCATAAAGGCGGATTTATGCCGTTTGAAGTGGAAATCAATAACTATCTAGTTGATGGTGCCAATCGTTTAACTGTTCGTTTGAGCAATCTGTTAGATTATACAACTTTACCAGTTGGTAACTATAGTGAAAAGAAAGATGAGAATGGCCGCATCATTCGTAAAGTGGATGAAAACTTTGACTTCTTTAACTATGCAGGCTTGCACCGTCCAGTTAGGATTTATTCTACACCACGCGAATACATCGAAGATATTACTATCGTGCCGAATATTGATTTAGCTGCTAAAAAAGCGGATGTGCAGATTTCCGTGAAAACAGAAGGAAATTTTGATGAAGTCCGGGTAACAATTTTAGATGAAGAAGGCAAGCAAGTGGCTCAATCTTCAGGTACAGATATAAACGTGGCAATCGAAAATGTTCAGTTATGGCAGCCATTGAATGCTTATCTTTATAAAGCAAAAGTGGAAGGTATTAAAGGCGGAGAAACAATTGATGTTTATGAAGAGTCATTCGGTGTCCGCAAGGTGGAAGTAAAGAGCGGCAAGTTCTTAATCAACGGCGAACCATTCTATTTCAAAGGTTTTGGAAAACATGAGGATACGTATGTGAATGGCCGTGGCTTGAATGAGGCTTATAATGTACTTGATATTAATTTGATGAAGGAAATGGGTGCGAACTCCTTCCGGACGTCCCACTATCCATATTCAGAAGAAATGATGCGTTTATGTGATCGTGAAGGAATTGTCGTCATTGACGAAACACCAGCGGTTGGTTTAATGTTATCATTCACGTTTGACGTATCGATTTTAGAAAAGGGCGAGTTTGAGGATGATACTTGGAAGGATATAAAGACACATGAGGCCCATCAACAAGTTATTCGTGAATTAATCGATCGTGATAAGAACCATGCGTGTGTTGTGATGTGGTCAATTGCCAACGAGGCGGCGACTTATTCAAATGGCTCTCATGAGTATTTTGAGCCGTTATTCAGTCTGGCTCGCGAATTGGATCCACAAAAACGTCCATGTACGTATGTTGGTATCATGATGGCTACTCCAAAGGCTGACAAATGTACAGACTTGGCAGATGTTATTGCCCTAAATCGTTACTTTGGCTGGTATGTCCAAAATGGTGATTTAATAACGGCGGAAGAAAAGACTCGTCAAGAACTGCTAGAATGGCAGGAAAAATATCCAGATAAACCAATTATGTATACAGAATATGGTGCGGATACCGTAGCAGGTTTCCATAGTGCGTATGGTGAGCCATTCTCTGAAGAATATCAAGAAGATTACTATCGCATGAATAGCAAAGTATTTGATGAGATTCCTAACTTTGTCGGCGAGCAACTATGGAATTTTGCCGATTTCCAAACAAAATTTGGCATCATGCGTGTTCAAGGTAATAAAAAAGGGATTTTTACAAGATCAAGAGAACCAAAAATGGTTGTACGCTATTTAAGCGACCGCTGGAAAAACATTCCGGACTTTGGATATAAGAATTGATTGTTAACTAAGGTAATGATGATTAAAAGGTACAGATATATGACCCATATATCTGTACCTTTTTTGGTCTACGTGTATTCAGAGAACAATTTTTTTCGACAAAAAACGCAAAATCTTCTTGACGGTAGGGGAAAAACTATGTAATATAATAAAAGTCAGTTTAAGTTTTTTATTTTTTGTTTATACTTACTTTTGTGCGGGTGTAGTTTAGTGGTAAAACCTCAGCCTTCCAAGCTGATGATGTGAGTTCGATTCTCATCACCCGCTCCATACATATTACCAAACGCAGTGTATCGTTACTTGAAAACGATGCATTGCGTTTTTTCTATTTTTCGGGCGCTTCTAATCGCTTCCTATTATATTGAAGCTAGCATCTCCACCATGTATTTGTGTGAACATCTTCATCAATGACGCTGTCAGTCTTTCCGCACTGCTCACCGCTGTTGACGGCTGTAAATAGATAATCTGCAGGGCATTTTTTGTTGCTTCGGTTACCGGCGCTCGATTGGAGTCTACAAACGGACTGCCGAATGGTCCAAGCCGGTCCGCTGAGACGATAAGGTTTTCTAAGGAATTCATCCGGCCATTCAGGCCAAAATACTCTTCCCCTGCCTTCGCTATTTCGATTGTGATAGGTCCCTTTAGTTGATCGGTGTCATAAATACCAATCGGTACTTGATATTGCAGGGAAAAGAAGTTGTTAATATCGATGGCACTTTGGACCGTGGTAAGATAATTCTGTTTCTGGACTCTGCGGTAAAGAGCCTCTGCAGAAGGGCGATAACGGTTAGGATCCTTGCCAAAATTTTTAAAAATACTGCGCCATTCTTGAATACCCGGCAGTTCTATAAGATTTTTATTTTCCAAATCAAAGTAAATGGATTCTTGAAACAATTGCAGTCTTCCTTTTACCATTTGTGGGGAATCGCCTACGGTAATATCTTTGTATTCAATGACTCCAAGCTTAAAAGTAGGAATCTTGCTGATTATTTTTGACGAAAGCTGAATTTCCAATGATTCCACCTCCAAATTATAATAAAAATAGTTTATCATAATTAGATATGGAATAAAAAATTTGTCGCTTACCATAGATCATTTTTTAGAAGAAGGGAGGTTACAAAATGATGATTGATCAATTAAAAGAAGAAGTCATTGCTTTTAGTAAAACAATTGGCATTGATAAAATAGGTTTTACTACAGCAGATCCTTTCATTGAGCTAAAAAATAGACTGATTCGTCAGCAGGAACTTGGGTTTCAATCTGGTTTTGAGGAGCCAAATATTGAAAAAAGAGTTACACCTGCTTTACTTCTTCCAGAACCACGGTCGATTATTTCCATAGCACTTGCCTATCCTTCAAAGATGAACGTTCGTGTCGAAGGGAAAAAAGGGGAACGGCGAGGCTTTTTTTCTCGGGCTTCATGGGGATTAGATTATCACCATATTTTACGAGTTCGGTTAAAAAAGCTGGAGGATTTTATTCTTGAAAAAGTACCGGAGGCTCGTATCAAATCAATGGTTGATACCGGTGAGCTTTCTGACCGTGCTGTTGCAGTGAGGGCTGGGATTGGTTGGAGCGGTAAAAACTGTGCGGTCATGACTCCGGAGTTTGGCTCCTACATTTATCTTGGTGAAATGATTACCAGCATTCCCTTTGCGTCTGATGCACCAATGGAGGATCAGTGCGGTTCCTGTACAGCTTGTATCGACGCCTGTCCTACCGGAGCCTTGGTACAAGGCGGACAAATTAATGCACAGAGCTGCATCGCCTTTTTAACACAAACAAAAGCTGTGATTCCCGAAGAATTTAGAGACAAAATCGGCAATCGAGTGTATGGGTGTGATTCCTGCCAAACGTCCTGCCCTGTCAATAAAGGTAAGGATTTTCATTTTCATGAAGAAATGGAGGCTGACCCTGAAATAGCCAAACCATTACTGAGGCCCATGTTAAAAATGAGCAATCGAGAGTTTAAAAACAAATTTGGATCCGTAGCTGGATCGTGGCGTGGCAAAAAGCCAATTCAGCGTAATGCCATTATCGCACTAGCTCATTTTAAGGACGTGAGTGCAATCCCAGAATTACGGGATGTTTTAGAAAATGAAACGAGCTCTGTTTTAAAAGTAACGGCTGCATGGGCACTAGGGAAAATTGGCAGTCCAGAAGCAGTTGAAGCATTGGAAAAAGCAGGAGATAAGGAAGAAGATTTACAAGTAAAGAGTGAAATTGAAAAAAGCTTATTAAAACTAAAGAACTAAATGAGCATAGGACAATCAGTCTTTGCTCATTTTTTTAATTAAAATTCCCCTCTGCACATATGTATGAAACAGAAGGGGGAGATTAACGTGCATAAATCACTCCAAGAATTGTTTGAGAGTCGAGTCGAACAATTTGTTTCGAAGAGTAAGGGGAAGTCCATTAATTATGATAAGGCCGAAAAGAAGCTAGAGTCTTTTACAAAACGGTCTGCTGAAATCGTAAAGGTGAAAGCAAGGGGTAACATCATCAACCAATCAGTGGATGGAGATTTTCAAACCACTATTTATCAGGTTCACTACCAATTTCTTATCAGGCAAAAAGGAGTGCTTTATCAAGAGGAAGAAGTAGAAGTACGAATGTGTAAGTTTTTTAAAAGTGATTTGATTATGGATAAAGAAATAAATCCATATACGAAGCAGCCTAAATTGGAAATCGTTGCAGAAGATGAACAGGAGGAACGGATTAGTTACCAGTATAATCGCTTAAAAGCTGTTCAATATGCGGAACGCTGGTGGAATACCCACAATCCTGCCTATAAGTCGTTTGAAAACAACTGTACGAATTATATCTCGCAATGTCTTCATGCAGGCGAAGCGCCGATGAGAGGGTATCCAAACAAGGGAACAGGCTGGTGGCTCAGAAGTAATAATTGGAGTTATAGCTGGACTGTGGCCCATTCTTTACGGTTGTATTTACCTAATTCTAAGAGCGGATTAAGGGCGAGGGAGGTCAGCAGCCCGGATCAATTGTTATTGGGGGATGTTATCTGCTACGACTTCGAAGGGGATGGTCGTTATAACCATAACACGATTGTGACAGGTAAGGATGCAGACGGAATGCCGCTGGTTAATGCGAATACCTATAATAGTCGCATGAGATATTGGGCATATCAAGATTCATCCGCGTACACACCAAATATTAAATATAAGTTTTTCACGATTGTGGATGGGTAAGTAAATTTGTTTGGCGGGTGGATAATGGTATAATATTTAAAGAGTTTTTTTTATGAGGTGAGTGATTTGGCAATACATGTCGTACTATATCAGCCGCAAATACCTTCAAACACAGGAAACATCGCTAGAACCTGTGCTGGAACGGATACATCCCTCCATTTGATTCGTCCATTAGGTTTTTCTACGGAAGATAAAATGTTGAAGAGAGCAGGATTGGATTATTGGGAGTTTGTAAATATCGTCTATTATGATTCTTTAGATGATTTTTACGAGAAGAATGATGGCGGAGAATTTTTCTATATCACCAAGTTTGGGGAAAAGGCTTATAGTTCCTTTAACTATAGCAATCCTGATAAAGATTATTTTTTCATTTTTGGACGGGAAACGACGGGGCTTCCAAAGGACGTGATTGAAAATAATAAGGATGTCAGCCTAAGGATTCCAATGAATGATAATATTCGTTCCCTAAATCTATCTAATACAGCTGCTATTTTAATCTATGAAGCTCTGAGGCAACAGGAATTTCATCATTTAAAATAAGAATTTAGGGGCCGTTTTATGGCCTCTTTTTCTAATCACAGAAAGGAAGTGTCATTATGAATGAAGTCATTACCACGATATTAAATCACCGTTCCGTTCGTCATTTTAAGGACGAGCCATTATCCGATGAACAAATAAAAACGATTGTTGCTTGTGCTCAGGCTGCTTCAACATCTAGTTTTATTCAGGCCTATTCGATTATCGGCATTAAAGACATGGAAAAAAAGCGAAAGCTTGCAGAGATAGCAGGAAATCAAGAATATGTTGCCCACAGTGGTCATCTTTTGGTTTTTTGCGCAGATTTAAGCCGACATGAATTGATTGGAGACCTCGAACAAAAAGACGTTATCCCATCCATTGAGAGTACAGAAAAGTTTATGGTTGCTCTTATTGATGCAGCATTAGCTGCTCAAAATGCTGCTATTGCTGCAGAATCTATGGGGCTAGGCATTTGTTACATAGGCGGTATTCGAAATAAGCTTGACGAAGTAAAGGAATTATTAAAAACTCCAGCGAGGGTCATTCCTCTCTTTGGAATGACGATAGGCTACCCTGAGAAAATAAATGACAAAAAGCAAAGGCTTCCTCTTGAGCATATTTATCATGAAGAGGAATATGAACAGGATAAAGAAGTTTATTTGCGCCAGCTTCAAGAATATGACAAAGAAATTTCAAGCTATTATGAAGAAAGAACTGCCGGAAAAAGAAAAGATCGCTGGACAGAGCAAATGGCGGCTATGCTTGAAAAACAAACACGGATGTATATGAAGGAATTTGTTCAAAAAAATAAGATGAATATGAGATAAAGCGTACAGCTTTTACGGACAAGTGGACAGTTTCTGCCCAAAACCGTACAGTTTCTACAATAAAGCGTACAGCTTCTACAATAAAGCGTACAGTTTCTACAAAAGAAACGTACAGTTTCTACAATAAAGTGTACAGCTTCTACAATAAAGCGTACAGTTTCTACAAAAGAGCATACAGTCCTCAAAAAACGAATATTGCTCTACCTGAATAATAAAAGGCTGCCCTAGTGGCAGCCTATTTTAAATGAAAAAATTATTTATTGGAACCTGGCTTATCATTATATCCACCTGTGAAAATAGCTGCTAAAAATGCCACCATGACTAAAATAATTAGAAATGTTCCCATGCTTATGTAAAGCCTCCTTAATTTTAAGATATTTCTTTAATTAGACACATATACATTTATTATAGCCTAACTTTAAAAAATGAAAAGAACAATATTCCATTCTTTTCATAAAACAAAAAAGATGGGCAGGAATACTGCAACGATACGCATGTTCAAGTTCCTTGATGCATAGAGTATATTAATCGTCTCTGATAACGCTACAGGGGGAGGGCCTTATGGATATTCTAAAAAAAATTGAGATGTTTAGAGAAGAGGAAGAAAAGCTTCGTTGGGAAGGTACATTTGGGGATTATTTATTGTTGTTAAAAGAGAAGCCATGGGTTGCACAATCGGCACATTCACGAGTTTATAATATGATCAAAGATGCAGGCATTGAGGTAGTAAAAGGGACTAAGAATTACAATTTCTTTGGAAATCAATTATTTGGTTTAGAGGAGTCACTTGAAAGACTTGTTGAGGAATATTTCCACCCCGCAGCCAAAAGACTGGATGTAAGAAAGCGAATCCTATTATTGATGGGTCCAGTAAGTGGAGGGAAATCTACGCTAGTAACCATGTTAAAACGCGGTCTAGAGGCTTATTCCCATACGGAAAGAGGCTCTGTATTCGCCATTAAGGGCTGCCCTATGCATGAAGATCCACTTCATCTGATTCCACACCATTTACGTTCAGATTTTTATGAAGAATATGGGATTCGGATTGAAGGTAACCTTTCACCATTAAATATGATGAGACTCGAGCAGGAATACGGTGGAAGAATTGAAGATATGTTAGTTGAAAGAATCTTTTTCTCGGAGGATAAGAGAGCTGGAATCGGAACCTTTAGCCCGTCCGATCCAAAATCACAAGATATTGCTGATTTAACGGGTAGTATTGACTTTTCGACGATTGCTGAATTTGGTTCCGAGTCAGATCCACGTGCCTATCGCTTTGATGGAGAGCTGAATAAAGCAAATCGTGGAATGATGGAATTCCAAGAGATGTTGAAGTGTGATGAAAAATTCTTATGGCACCTGCTTTCTCTAACACAAGAAGGAAATTTTAAAGCTGGAAGGTTTGCGCTAATTTCAGCAGATGAGCTGATTGTTGCTCATACAAACGAAACGGAATATCGCTCTTTTATCGCGAATAAGAAGAATGAAGCATTACATTCTAGAATTATCGTTATGCCAATCCCTTACAATTTAAAAGTTTCGCAGGAAGAAAGAATTTATGAAAAAATGATTCGTGAGAGTGATGTTTCAGATGTGCATATTGCACCTCATACATTACGCGTTGCTGCAATGTTTACAATCTTAACCCGTCTCAAGGAACCAAAAAAGGGCGATATTGACTTAGTAAAGAAAATGCGGCTCTATGATGGGGAAAATGTAGAAGGCTTTAATGCAGTGGATGTAAGTGAACTTAAGAAAGAATATCAAGATGAAGGTATGAGTGGTATTGATCCGCGTTATGTCATTAACCGAATCTCATCTACAATCATCCGCAAAGAAATACCGTCCATTAATGCTTTAGACGTATTAAGGTCATTAAAAGACGGGCTGGATCAACATCCATCCATCACGGCTGAACTCCGTGATCGCTATATGAATTTTATATCAGTTGCTCGTAAAGAGTATGATAATATTGCCAAGAATGAGGTTCAAAAAGCATTTGTTTATTCTTATGAAGAGTCTGCTAAAACGCTTATGGACAATTATCTTGATAATGTTGAGGCGTATTGTAACAAAGCAAAACTGCGTGACGTGTTAACAGGTGAGGAAATCAATCCGGATGAGAAATTAATGCGTTCGATTGAGGAACAAATTGGTATTTCAGAGAATGCGAAAAAAGCGTTTAGGGAAGAAATCTTAATTAGAATTTCTGCTTTTGCAAGAAAAGGTAAACGTTTTGATTACAACTCACACGATAGGCTTAGAGAAGCAATTCAAAAGAAATTATTTGCAGACCTTAAGGATGTCGTGAAGATTACGACTTCTTCCAAAACACCCGATGAACAGCAGTTAAAGAAAATTAATGATGTTGTCGCCAGATTAATTGATGAGCATGGCTATAACTCAACGTCAGCGAATGAACTTTTGCGGTACGTTGGCAGCTTATTAAACCGTTAAAATTGGCTGTTTTCGTAACAAACATCAGAATTTAACAAAAGAGACTAAAAATAGTAGGGACTGGCGGAAGGAATCTGCCAGTCCGTTTTTTTCAAAATAAAACGAATGGATCTATGTTCGTCCATTTTTATCATGAGTTTAATTGTCAAAATAATTTGTAAATTATTTGCGGTTTCTGCATAGGATAAAGTAATCAACACTATATACTTCTTTATTACACTCGGGTTATTTTATGACATTTGAAAGAAAATGTGACTCAGGAAAAAAATTCAAAAGGAGGGGTTTACATTGTCTGACAATACCCATCAATTTGTAATTTCAAGAGAAGATTGGTCCCTCCACCGTAAAGGCCACGATGACCAGCAAAGGCATCAAGAAAAAGTTCAGGAGGCTATTCGAAACAATCTTCCCGACTTAATTACAGAAGAAAGTATTATTATGTCCAATGGGCGCGATGTGGTGAAAATTCCAATTCGCTCATTAGACGAGTATAAAATTCGCTACAATTATGACAAAAACAAACATGTGGGCCAAGGAGACGGTGAGAGCCAAGTAGGTGACGTAATAGCTCGTGACGGATCAAGTCAGCAAAAGGGTCCAGGAAAAGGGCAGGGCGCTGGAGATCAAGCAGGCGAGGATTACTTTGAAGCAGAAGTATCATTAATGGAATTAGAAGAAGCCTTGTTCAAACAACTAGAGCTGCCGAATCTAAAAAGAAAAGAAGACCAGGAGCATTTAGTAGAAAATATCGAATTCAATGACATTCGCAAGACAGGTCTTATGGGAAATATTGATAAAAAACGGACGATGATGTCTGCATTTAAGAGAAATGCGATGACTGGGAAACCAGCATTTCATCCTATTTATAAGGAAGATTTGAAATTTAAGACTTGGAATGAAGTGATCAAACCGGATTCTAAGGCAGTCGTTATTGCTATGATGGATACAAGTGGAAGTATGGGGATATGGGAAAAGTATATGGCAAGAAGCTTCTTTTTCTGGATGACCCGATTCTTACGTACAAAATATGAAACGGTTGAGATTGAATTTATTGCACATCATACAGAAGCTAAGGTTGTTCCTGAGGAGGATTTCTTTTCTAAAGGTGAAAGTGGAGGAACCATCTGTTCTTCGGCATACCGAAAAGCCTTAGAAATCATTGATGCGAAATATAATCCACGTAAGTTCAACATCTATCCTTTCCACTTTTCTGATGGTGATAATCTTACATCTGATAACGCTCGATGTGTCAAGCTGGTTGAAGAATTAATGAAAGTATCGAACATGTTTGGATACGGGGAAGTTAATCAGTACAATCGCCACTCGACCCTCATGTCAGCCTACAAAAATATCAAGGATGAGCAATTCCGCTATTATATTCTCAAGCAAAAAGCGGATGTATTCCATGCGATGAAGAGCTTTTTTCAAAAAGAAGAGAATAAGATGTATGCTTAACCTAAAATCGACAGGTAGAATTCCTGTCGATTTTCACTGCGTGTACTAGCTTTCATGTTTCTTAAATGAAGTGATGGTTGGAAATTTAATCCGAAAGGTTGTGCCTGATCCTATCACACTTTCCACTCGTATGAAACCGTTCATGGCACGGACAATACTATAAACCACCATCATTCCAAGCCCTGTTCCATTTTTTCCTTTTGTTGAGTAATAGGGCTCTCCGAGTCTTTCCAGTTGTTCAGGAGTCATTCCTACGCCTGTATCCCTGACACAGATTGTTATATAATCTTTGCTGAAATGAGTTTCAAGATAAAGTTGGCCCCCATTCGGCATCGCTTCCACAGCGTTTTTAAGAATATTAATAAAACATTGACGGAATCTTTGTCGATCCCCTCTAATGAACCCAATCACAGAAAAATCAGTGATAATTTCTACAGAATTTTGATTGGCCATTGGCGTTAAGATGTTAATAATTTGCCTAAGTTCATTTTTCACATTTAATTCCTCAATGGAAACTAAAGCGGGCTTGGCAAACGTCAAATAATCCTGTATGACTCTTTCTGCTGAATTGAGTTCTTCCTTTACAATCGAGAGATATTCCCTGCGTTTATGTCTTGGGAGGTAGTCATCATTAAGTAACTGGACAAACCCGCTGGCAGCCGTCAACGGATTCCGAATCTCATGCGAAATAGCAGCACCCATTTGTTCAACAGCTTTTAGTTTTTCCACTTTGATTAATTGATGTTTAATTTCCACACTTTTTTTAATATATTCAATCGAATAGGCTATAAGACCAATACCTAAAGGGGGAATAACTAAATAGGCGAATCCTGCATCAAACCAGTTACTGCTGGTGTGAAGGATTCCCTCCATGCCCGCTAATGTAAGTATTCCAAGGATGATTCCTAAACAAATCGCTATTGTAATTCGACGGTCGGAAGATTGTTTCCAAAACCAAGGCGATAATCGAAAATAGGCAATGGCAAGTGGAATATAAAGAACCGCGGTGCCAGCCAAACCCATGTCAATACCATAGAAACTTCTTATGATTAACATAGCAACAACTAGGATAAGGCCGATACCAAGATATAAACCGCCAATAACGATAGGAATAATGCGTAAATCGTAGCGCGCAAAAACAACTGGATTATAGGAAAATTGAATACATATCCATAACAATAGAATAAAAAAGATAATAATAGTAGTTTTTGATAAGTTAAATTTTCTGCTTCGGTCAAGCCAAATTAAGCAAAAGAGGAGCAATATAATTAAAATGGAAAGATTTGAGAAAAGGTGTTTGGTAATTTCCATCTATTTCACCGCCCAATGAGCTTTTAGGAAAATTTTACATTTTTCTTCAACTTTATACAACAAAATTTACAAATTATTTTGAAAAAGGACTTTAGTATTGGTGGAATATGTAAAACATTGAGAAAAAAGGGTGTCGTCACACCTTTCGATATTTCACTAAGCCGAAATGGTATTCCTTCCATTTATTTTTGAAGTATAAAGGGCTGTATCTGCTAATTGAATTAAATCTTTAGGTGTATTTTCCTGGCTCGGCATGACTGTTGCTATTCCAATACTGATAGTAACAATAGCAGATACTTCCGAACTTCTATGTTCGATATGAAGTTCTTTGAGTTCTTGTTGGATCAATTTCGCCAAGTGTATTCCTTTATTCAGCTTGCTGGAAGATAGGATAATGGCAAATTCCTCTCCGCCATATCGACAAAATGTAAAGTTTGAGTTATTCGTTTCAAGATTCTTAATTGCTTCGGCAATACTTTGCAGGCAGTGATCACCAGCTAAATGACCGTATGTGTCGTTGTACTTTTTAAAGTAATCAATATCGAACATTAGTAAGGTTAAAGGTGATTTAATTAATGTTAATGAAGACCATTCTTTAGTAAGAGTTTCATCAAAATGCCTTCTGTTTCCAATCCCTGTTAGGCCATCTATATAAGAAAGACGATTTAGAAGTTCATTTGCTTTCTGAAGTTTCTGTTCAGTTTCTTTTATCTTTGCGATATAAACGGATAAATGATAGGCGAAAAATCCCCCGGCTAATGATATAAGGTAGTGAATGATTAATACTTTTGTTAAGACCGTTTTATCTTCAATATATATAGCAAAAACGATTGAAATGAAAAATAAACCAATTAGGTTCATATAAAATGCCTTTAAAGTAGGATGGTATTTTAATATAGAAAACCAGCCGCAGACAATTCCTGTCAACAGCGCATTGATAGCTGCAAGCATAGCAGTGTCATTAAAATTGAAAAGGAGTATTCTTCCTAACGCAATGATCCCTGAAGCAATTAAAGCGGGTACATACCCACCAAAAGCAGCAGCAATTACTATTGCTAGATGCCGTAAATCTGCTATGGTCGTTGCGTTTATTTGGTAACTAAATAACATTAAGACCATTCCTAGCAAACCATAACAAATTCCCCAATAAATTTTTAATCTGTTATTCGAGTTGGGATGCAGTGGTTTGTTTTTAAATATTTGTCCCATTACTGTAAACGCAGCAATCAATAATGTTGCATTGGAAAAAAGATCTTTTACCATTCATGTACTCCTAAATATATAATTTGCCGTTAGGTATTTTTTAATATTTTTCGATTATTAACTTATTATAGAAGAAAAATTTCCTTCTGGGAATGATCATGATCAGATATTTTTCCAATAGAATATTTGTGGTGGTTTCTGAAAATTATAAAGATGACTACATTGTAGGAGGGCCAAATGGAAAAATTAATAAAAGTCTTCATCTTATTCGTTTTGGTAATTATTTGTTCACCATTTTTAGTTGATGCACATGTAAAATGGTTTACTGAAGTTACACCAGAAAAAGAAGAAATCGAACACATCTTATCGCCAATGTTTATGACGATTACAGTATTGATTGCGGCATTACTTGCTGTATTGACGCAGGTATTGCCGGTATTGGATAAAATCCCAATCACCAAAAAGGTTGATGTGATACTGGACAAATACCGAAAATCTTCGAGATACATATTAAAATATGGTACTGCACTCGCGTTAATGATTCAGGTTTGGTCCGGCACCATATTTGCGCCAGAATTTGCAATCACCAACAACATCGTCCGAATACTAATGTGGCTAACCATCCTTTTATTATTGATTCCAAACCATTATTCTACAAAAGCAGGCGCTATTATTTTATTTGGCTTATTTATTTATCAATTAGCACACTCTGGATTGTTTCATATGCTTGATTATGGGTTTTATCTAGCAATTGTTGGAGTACTATTGGTAGGACGAACACAACTAGAAGATTGGGGGTTTCCATTTCTCTATTTAGGAACAGGATTGTCCTTATGCTGGGTGGCGGTTGAGAAATGGGTCTATCCTGCAATGAGTATTGATATTATTCATCAGCACGCAGTCCCTACATTTGGATTTGCTCCATCAATATTTGTTGTTTTGGCTGCATTTATTGAATTTGTGGTGGGCTATTTGTTAATCGTTGGGATACTGAATCGTCTTTTAGCTTTTGTGCTGACGTTAATTTTTATTTCATCCACGATGCTTTTTGGTGTTACTGAAATTATTGGGCACCTAATGATTCATATCGTTTTAATCATTTTTATTATTGAGGGGGTATCGTTTTACGATCCGCCTATTAAAATCCATAGGACAAAAATTTCTCAAATGGTCTTTGTTTTTTTAAATTTTGTTTTTACAATGGCAACATTCCTTCTTATTTACTATCGGTTTGCGTAATCATAAAAAAAGCTTCCCAAATAAGGAAGCTTTTTTCAGTTAGGCCAAGCTAACTGGAGTTTTTATCATTTCCTTCGCCGCTCTTTTGGCTTCATCTTTTGCTTTTTCAACAATTTCCTGTACTTTTTGCGGGTAAAGGTCTAAAGCTTCTGCAATAATGGTGTCCATCACTTCAATTCCTAAGAAATTGAGCGCAATTCTTAAATAACGATCCCCACATTCTAAATCTTTCATTGGAGTTCCTGTGTATAGACCGCCACGTGTATTGATATGAATGGCTTTTTTACCGGTAAGTAGTCCTTTTGGACCGTTGGCAGTATGGGCAAACGTTTTACCAGCAATAAATAGGTTATCCAAGTATGCCTTTAAAACCGCTGGTGAGCTTAAGTTCCAAATTGGTGAGACGAAAACAAAATAGTCATAAGAGAGAAATTCATCAGCAAGTGCATGCATTTTAAGAATTTTTTCCCTTTCCCCTTCGGTTAATTGATCTAATGTATAACCGTACCCTGCTAATTTGCCACGTGCAGACACTAACTCAGCATCCATATGTGCAATATCTAATGTAAATAAGTCAATCGTTTTAATCTCCATCTCTGGATTTTCTTCCTTTATGGAGTTGATAAATGCTTCACCAATTTTTAGCCCTTTTGATTTCTCAAGGCCTTTAGGGTTTGCTGTAATATATAATAGTTTTTCCACCTAAAAAACACATCCCATCAGTTAATAATCTTCATTACTACTATTATAAGAAAAATTAGCTTGCTTAATTTTGTAAAATAGGTGAATTTCTTGAACATTAGGTGTCATAATCTATTGGGGAAATGGATATTTTTTCATTAATTTGTTAGAAATCATGTTCGATATTTAACCAACAATATATTATGATTAAACTATTACTGATGCAGATTTAACATTAAAGGCGGAATTAACCATGAATCGGAAAATTTCCCAAATTGATAAAGATAGTGAAATAGAGAAGTTACGGATAAGAGTAAAAGAATTAGAGGAGAGAGAAAAACAGCTATTCGAAAGGCTTCGTCACAATGAATCGTTGCATTCTAAGGTTCTTGATGCATTACCTATGAATGTTTTCTTGGAGGATCCTGAAGGTGTGACGATATTTGTAAATAAACAGGTATGTAAAGAACATGGTGTCAAGATGGAAGATATTGTAGGGAAAACAGTGTTTGACTTTTTTCCTGAGCCAATTGCAGAGCGACAACGGGAGATTGACCTAGAAGTGTGGAAAAAGCGTCAGCTGCAAACCAATGAAGTGGAGACAGTATTCCAAGGTAAGAAAATTCATATGCTTACTGGAAAAACCATTATTCATTTGGAAGAATCCCAGAATGATTATTTACTTGGATTTGGATTAGATATAACGGATCTAAAAAATGCAGAAGAGAAGATATCACATATGGCCTACCATGATGCCTTGACTGGTTTACCTAACCGATGGTTTATTAAATCCTGTTTAAAAAGCGTTAAACCTGCTACTGGAATAGTAGATAAAATGAAGGGCGTTCTATTGTTGGATTTAGACCATTTTAAAGTAATTAATGATAGCTTAGGACACGAAGCAGGAGATCTGTTATTGCAATCTGTTGCCTCGAGGTTAAAAGGAGTAATAAAGGCGGATAACGTATTAGCCAGATTTGGCGGAGATGAATTTTTCATACATATTCCCCAAATACTATCAGCAATTGACGCATTTAAAGTAAGTGAAGAAATAATAAATGTTATGAAAGAGCCATTTAATATCTATGGGCACAAGTTTAAGATTTCACCAAGTATCGGTATCAGTCTGTATCCAGTTCATGGTGAAGATATGGAAACTTTAATAAAAAATGCAGACCTCGCTATGTATCAATCAAAAGAGCAGGGGAGAAACTGCTATACATTATTTTCTCCATTGATGAAAGATAAGGCCATTGCCCGGATGAATTTTTTGGCAAAATAAAAAAGAATCGGAATCACTTTTGAGTGAATCTGATTCTTTTTTTGTTTGATGCTTTAAAATAAGAACAGGATAACAAAATAAACGGCCATTGTAATGAGGCCTACAGGAACACCAAATCTTGCCCATTCCTTACTAGTTATATTAAGTTTCCCTGCAGCTATAATATTCGGTATATTTCCAGGTATTAACATCCCGCCACTGATAATTAGACCGAGCAAAACAGCACGAATGGTTTCTTGGTCCATAGCTGGACTAATTTCAGCTGCAGCAAGAGTGGCATTGTCCAAAATAGCAGAAATCATGTTAATCCAATAGAGGAGCATCGGATGAAGCCCTAGTATGTATTCATTAATTAATGGTTCAAAACCATGCCCTAGGAAGGTTAGACCCATAACAAATAAATAGATTTTAGCAGATCGAATCAGAATCTCCTTATAACTTTCCGCTTGTTGTTCTGAACCTAAGCTGTCAGCGCTTTCTATTGGTTTAACTAAAAACCAAGTCAATACTCCAAAGATGACTACAGCGGGAATAACCTCTGGTCCAATCAAATCTACTAAATAGAAAAAGTCAGCATTTAATTTACTAATTGTTATCGTAGCTAATGGCTCGCCTATTGGTGTTAAGGCTGCCCCAAGTCCGATCGAAAAACAAGCTAAGACTGTAAATCGAATTTCAGATTTTCGGTCTAATGTAAGGACATTAATGATAATAACCAGGACTATCGCTGCTATGATTGCCGTAATAATACTTGATGCCAGTCCCAAAATAATCACAGTTAGTCCGAAAAAAATCCTCGGAGATAATAGTTTACTTAGCCACAAAATAGATTTTTCTAGCGGAACCTGTCCCCATTTACAAACTAAACCGGCAATTAAGACAGCAAGCGTAATATTAATTGGGTCAATTAAGGCTTTTTCTATTAAATGTAGATCCATCATGCCACTAATCGTCGCAGCGGCAATCCCCATCACAAATAAGAAGATCTCCAAATTGTGCTCTACTTTTTTAACTGAAAAAGGTAAAAACAAAACCAATATTAAAATTATCAATAAACCAATCATTTATACCAAATCCCTTTTCTATATGATTTAAATCTTCTAATCTATTATATTCTATTTTGCAAAATATTTTTACTGAATTTTTCCTCTTTTGAAAAATCGTAGAAGAAGGTCAGAAAATTGTCAAAAACAATTAAAACAAAAACCTAACAGAAGCCATACATAAGATACCAACAATAACGGTAACGGACAAACTCTTTGTCCATAAGGCTACAATAAGAGTTGGTATAATAGCAGCAACCACACTCCAATCAACTGATAGTAATGATTCGTCTTCGATAATAAAGCTATCCACGATAAGTGCAGAAAAAATACAAATTGGGATATAAGAAAGCCATTTGACCACAATTTTCGGGAGCTGAATATTTCTTATTACTATAAATGGAATGATTCTCGGAATGATGGTTACTATAGCACACCCTAAAATAATTAATAAAACGGATAAATTTATACTCATTTGTCTGTTACCACCCCAATCGTTGCAACCATCATTGTTGATAGAATAATAGCTACATAAGATGGAACGAACATACATAAAACCAACATAAATATAACTATATAAACAATTAATGATAGATAAAACTTCAATTTACCATTTTCAATATTTTGTAATTGCAAAACGAGCAATGCCAAAAACATAGCAGTTAAGGAAAAATCTAATCCCAACACTTCTGGCTCTGATATCCATTTTCCAAAGATGGCGCCCAACATACAAGATAAGATCCAGAATAGGTAAGCTGTTACATTCAACCCATTCATCCATCGGGCATTCATACTTTCCCTTTTAGCAATTTTATTAACGGCAACACCAAACGTTTCATCTGTTACAAGAGCTCCGATTCCGATATTTTTCAATAGAGAATATTTTGTAAATTGGGGTGCCAATGTCATACATAATAAAAAATGCCGTAAATTTACAATAAAAGTTGTAAAAATAATGACTGAAATTGGACTTCCTGATAGTAACAGTGCACAAATAATAAATTGGGCTGCACCAGCATAAACAAATGCCGATAAAAGAGTTACTTCTACTATACTTAGATTTGATGAAGCACCAACAATCCCCGCAGCAATTCCAATACTGATGTACCCAATTAAAGTTGGAATGCAATCTTTTACTCCTTGGGAAAATGTAGGGATATTGTCTTCGTTTGTCATTTCATAAGATAATTCATTCATCGTGTCCCCACCTTTTTGTTGTTTATATGTAGGCTAGAATAAACACAAAAAAGAGTCAAGGAGATTTTTTATGAAGTTAGATTCTACATCAAACCTGAAACGCAACCCAAGAAACGTGCTGTGCCGGAACGAATTAATTTGTCCAGCCACTCTGAATTCGTTAAACTATAGAAAGAGTGTAAGAATCAATGAAAAAATCTATTTGGGAGTGAGCATTAAATGAATAAAAGAGTAGTGATTACAGGTGTTGGAGCAGTCACTCCTTTGGGGAATGATGCTCAAACATCATGGGAACAGATCAAGAGTGGTGTTTCCGGTATTGGCCCTGCAACTCTTTTTGATGTTGAAAAGGTTGACGTCAAGATTGCAGCAGAGGTTAAAGGTTTTGCACCTGAAGAGTTTATGGATAAAAAAGAATCCAGAAGGATGGGTCGTTATAGCCAGTTTGCTATTGCAGCAAGTCAAATGGCTGTTAAGGATGCAGGACTCCAAATTGGAGAGGGAATTCAACCGGAACGTGTTGGCGTTTGGATTGGATCAGGAATTGGCGGCTTGGCTGAATTCGAGGAACAACATCGGAAGTTTATTGAAAAAGGCCAAAGAAGGGTCAATCCGTTTACGATACCGATGTTTATTCCTGATATGGCAGCAGGACAAGTATCCATTTCACTTGGTGCTAAAGGAATCAACAATTGTTCGGTTACAGCATGTGCGTCGGGTGCCAATTCCATTGGTGATGCATTCCGCGTGATTCAAAAGGGGGATGTGGATGTGATGATTGCTGGCGGAACGGAAGCAACCATTACAGGGATGACGGTCGCAGGATTTTCAAATATGACCGCACTTTCAAAAAATCCAGACCCGGCTACAGCAAGCAGGCCATTTGATAAGAATCGTGATGGTTTTGTCATTGGGGAAGGCGCAGGTATTGTAGTTTTAGAAGAATTAGAACATGCATTAGCTCGTGGTGCCGACATTTATGGAGAATTAGTAGGATACGGAGCTACAGGTGACGCTCACCATATTACGACTCCTGCACCTGAGGGAGAAGGGGCAGGGAGAGCCATGAAATTAGCATTAGCTGACGCCGGAATTACACCTGAACAAGTTGACTATATTAATGCTCATGGCACTTCCACCTATTATAATGATTTGTATGAAACCTTAGCCATCAAAGAAGTATTCAAAGACCATGCCTATAAATTATCTGTCAGTTCCACGAAATCAATGACCGGTCACTTATTGGGAGCAACTGGGGCAATAGAAGCCATTTTTTCTCTTTTAGCAATCAAGGATGGAATTATCCCGCCCACGATCAACTATCAAACACCTGATGAACAACTTGATTTAGATTATGTTCCAAACGTAGCAAAGAAGAAGGATGTTCAAGTGGTTTTATCCAACTCATTAGGATTTGGCGGTCATAACGCCACTTTGATCTTTAAAAAATTTACCGAATAACAATATCAACAAAAAATGCTGGAGCATAATTTTTATTATGCTCCAGCTTTTTTAAAAAGCCATGTTCATTAAACTGTGACATTGGTCAACGCAGATTTGTGAAAAGGTAATTTATAATAAAGATATAATCGGTAATTGCATAAATGTAACCGTTTACATTTGAAAAACATTTAGGAGGGATCCGTTACATTGAATAGAATCACCATCCTAACTGGCCATTTTGGGAGTGGCAAAACAGAGATTGCGATAAATCTGGCATTGAACGAGAAAAAGATATATAACAAATTAGCTATTAATGACTTAGATATCATTAACCCTTATTTTCGTTCTAGGGACGTTGCAGATATTTTCGAGCAGCAGGATATTGAATTAATTGCCCCTGCCAACCGCCTGGCAACCTCTGATTTACCCGTTGTTTCGGGGGAAATCTATCGTGTTTTACACGACAATCGGTATCGAGTGATTATAGATGCTGGCGGCGATAAAGACGGAGCAACGGCTTTAGGGCAGTATTATCATGAATGGAAGCATTTAGAACCTGAGCTGTTATTCGTCTTGAACGCTAACCGTCCATATGTCAGCACCTTAGAAGGAGCGAGGTACACGATTGAGCAGATTGAAAAGGCTGCTCGTTTAAAGGTAACGGGAATCATCAACAATTCCAATATCGGCAGCGAAACGAGCATGGCTGACATCCTCAATGGGTATGAATTATGCTCGAAGATATCAAACATGCTTTCGATCCCGCTGCTATACACAACCATCTCTGTGGATATAGAAAATGAAGCCATTTGTTTTGCAAAAAGCCATCAGGTAATGTTCATCAAGCGCTATATGAAATTACCATGGGAAGGATAGGAGTGGAAAACAGTGGATAAGAGAGTTGTTTTTAATGAGGATATTTGTAAATCGTGCGGACTTTGTGTTCAAGTATGCCCAACAAATGTTATTTTTCTAGCAGACTATTTAAATGGAAAAGGCTATCGTCCTGCTGCGGTAACCGACCAGGACCATTGCATAAGCTGTGCAAAATGTGCTCAAGTATGCCCGGATTCTGTTATATCGGTATATAGGCCAGTTAAGGTTTTGCAAACTGTGTAATTTGAAGGGAGTCATAAAGTATGGGGAAAGTGTTAATGAAAGGAAATGAAGTCATTGCGGAAGCTGCAGTTCAAGCAGGCTGCAAGTACTTTTTTGGATACCCAATCACACCGCAAAGTGAGCTGGTAGCCTATATGGCTAGAAGACTTCCTGAAGTTGGTGGTTTATTTCTTCAGGCAGAAAGTGAAATTGCTGCAATCAATATGGTATACGGTGCTGCAGGGACAGGGGTCAGGGTTATGACATCATCGTCAAGTCCAGGTTTTAGCCTAAAACAAGAGGGAATATCCTATTTAGTAGGTTCAGAGCTTCCAGCATTGATTGTAAACATCGTTCGAGGTGGTCCAGGTCTAGGGAATATTCAACCTGCTCAGTCTGATTACTTCCAAGTGACAAAAGGCGGTGGACATGGTGACTATAATATACCAGTGTTAGCACCTGCGTCCTTACAAGAAATAGTAGAATTAACCCGTGAAGCCTTTGAAATTGCTGACCGCTATCGGACACCGGTCATTCTTATGGGAGATGGTATGCTGGGCCAAATGATGGAACCAGTTGAATTTGGTATACATCCTGAAACAAAATTGCCGGAAAAGGATTGGGCGACTACAGGTACACGCGGCGATGGGGCTCCAAAGATTATTACATCTCTTGAGCTTAACGCTGAAGGACTGGAGCTGCGCAACCATGCCCTGCAGAGGAAATTCGCTATGATAAAGGAAAATGAGGTTCGCTACGAAACGTATAAAACGGATGATGCTGACTATATTATGGTCGCTTATGGAACGGTTGCCCGTATAACATTAAATGCTATTAATAAAGCACGCCGTGAGGGTGTTAAGGTTGGTTTGATTCGCCCAATATCCCTTTGGCCATTCCCAGAAAAGCCGTTCATCGAAACTCGGGATAGCGTAAAAGGATTTGTGTCTGTGGAAATGAGTGCTGGGCAAATGGTGGAGGATGTCAGACTTGCTGTTAATGGCCATGCACAAGTAGATTTCTTTGGTCGTACTGGCGGAGTTGTACCTACACAGGAGGAAATCTACGACAAGATTATCACTGTCGCTGGGGGGATCACAGTATGACAATGAAGACCGTTTTTAAAAAAACGAATGGATTAACTGATAAACCAACACATTATTGTCCAGGTTGTACCCATGGAGTTATTCACCGTCTCGTCGGTGAAGTATTAGAAGAAATGGATATTTTAGAAGATACGATTGGAGTTGCTTCGGTAGGATGTTCAGTTTTATCCTATGAATACTTTAACTGTGATATGACCCAGGCTGCACATGGCCGGGCACCGGCAGTTGCTACAGGAGTTAAGAGGGTTTTGCCAGACCGGTTTGTGTTTACTTATCAAGGGGACGGAGACCTAGCATCCATTGGAATAAGTGAAGTCATTCATGCAGCTGCCAGAGGGGAAAAAATTACTGTTATTTTTGTCAATAACGCTATTTATGGTATGACAGGAGGACAAATGGCGCCGACAACCTTAATTGGCCAAAAAACAGCAACCACACCATTTGGCCGTGATGTGAGTATTCAGGGCTCACCGATAAGGGTTTGTGAAATGCTGGCAACACTAGATGGAACGGCCTATATTGAAAGGGTTTCAACACATGATGTTCCACATATTCAAAAAACAAAACGAGCTATTCGTAAAGCATTTGAAGCTCAGAAAAAGGGTCTTGGCTTTTCGATGATAGAAATCCTGTCTACATGTCCAACGAATTGGGGACTTGATCCAAATGAATCGTTAGAGTGGGTGAAAGAAAACATGGTCCCTGTTTATCCTCTTGGAGTTTACAAAAACAAAGAGGGAGAGATGTGATATGTTGGAAGAAATCATTATCGCTGGATTTGGTGGACAGGGTGTTATGTCGATGGGGCAGTTGATTGCTTATGCAGGAATGCTCGAAGGGAAAGGTGTTTCATGGCTGCCATCCTATGGGCCGGAACAACGCGGTGGAACAGCAAATTGTGCAGTGGTAGTGAGCGATGAACAAGTAGGTTCACCGCTAGTAACCAGTCCATCAACGGTCATCGTCTTAAATAATCCTTCCTTTGATAAATTCGAGCCTAAGGTACGTCCAGGTGGCCTTTTGATTACTAATTCATCATTAGTTACGAAAGTATCAGAACGAAAAGACATTGAGGTTATGGAATTGACGGCAACAGATATGGCGAACGACTTAGGCAATGCACGTGTCGCTAATATGATTTTATTAGGAGCATTTTTAGAACGTAAAAAGGTAGTTTCAAGTGACTCCATAATCGAGTCACTAAAAAAAGTTCTATCATCTGAAAAACATCATTTAATCGAAGTAAACAAACAGGCATTGAATAAAGGTGCCTCTGCTGTATCAATGATTGCTTAAGAAAGAAGCCAGCCTTAATCAGGCTGGCTTCTTTCCACGTTTTTATGACCTTTTTTATTAAGTCCGAAGAACCACCAGTTCCAGTCACCAAACAACTTCATTAATGCAGGAACTAGAACCATCCTTACAATGGTGGCATCAATGAAAATGGCAATGGCAATACCGACACCTAACTGTTTAATTGGCATTACACCAGTAAATGCAAAAGCTCCCGTAACAACAATCATAATTGCTGCAGCAGAGGTAATAATCTTACTCGTGTACGTTAACCCAGATATGGTAGCCTCGGTATTATCCCCCGTTTTTAAATAAAACTCCTGAATTCTTGAAATTAAGAAAACTTCGTAATCCATTGAAAGTCCAAAGACTAGGGTGAATACAAAAACGGGTAAAATAAGTGCAATATCGACAGGTTCTATTCCTAAGTGACCCTGCTGAAAAATCCATACCACAATTCCGAACGTACAGCTTAGGCTTAATATATTCATTAAGATTGCCTTTAGCGGAATAAGAATCGAGCGAAAAGCAGCCATGAGAATAAAGAAGGTAGAGACAACGATTAATATTAATCCATAAGGAGCCTTCTTAAATATCTCATCAAAGATTTCTTGTTCAAATTTTATCGCGCCGCCAAAATGAGCATTCAAATCTAAATCCCTGCTAGACCAATCACGGATCCATCCTCTAGCCTCAGCAGAATGATCAGTAGTATTTAGATAGACGTTAATCAGCATTTTGTTGTTTCTAACAAAGTAGTCTAAGATTGGTGCTGTTTGTTCTTTTTGTCCCAAAAGGAGTAGTTGAGAGAGTTGCTCCTCATCTTGAATGCCGGTTGCAGAAAAGGGAGAATCAACCGTGTCAACTAGTTTATCCGTCGTAATATCCTCAAGAAGTTTGTCTACTTTCCGAAGATTTACCGGTTCTAGAATATTTCCCTCTGTCTCAAGAACAATCGTTACTTTCTTTTCAGTTCGTTTATCCTTAGGGATAAAATGGTCCTCAAAATCCTCAAAAGCTACTCTTGAAGGATATTTAGCCGGCAGCGATTCTACTCCAGGAATCGACATAGTCATTTGTGCAACAGGGATCAGTCCAGCTAACAGAATGGCTAAGGATAGCCCTGCCATAAGAACAGGGTGCCTCATCACAAACTTAGCAAACCTGTGCCAAAAATTTGTTTTCTTATTTGTTACACGAAGGATGCTAAATTTGTTAATCCTTGTTCCGATAACAGCAAGTAAGGCGGGAAGAAAAGTCAAAGCACAAAAAGCTGAAAGGAAGACAACCGTCATACCACCAAGAGCTACATTCTGAAAAATGTCAATTTGAATGAACCATAGGGCTGATAACCCAATAAAAACACAAAGACCTGAAAATACTATCGAACGACCAGCGGTTGCAACGCTAATTTCAATCGCTTCCTGAATGGATTTAGTATGTAATTCCTCTTTGTAGCGGTTGATTAATAATAAGGCAAAGTCAATGCTTAAAGCGAGTCCAATCATTGGGACAATATTTAGTATGAAGATGGTTAAATTAGTACCATAACTAAAAAAGTAAACGACGCCCATTGTAGCTAAAATCGAAACAACCCCAATAACAATCGGTATGGAGGCAGCAATTAATCCGCCAAAAGCTAGGACCAAAACGATTAATGCAATGGGGAGTCCAATCATTTCCGCTTTCGCTAAATCTTCTTGGCTAGCGATATTTAGGTCTTGAACAATGATTGGCTCACCGGTCATGGTAACTTTTAATCCCTTTTTATTTTTAAGTAATTGGTTCAATTGATCAATTTCTTTGCCTAGGTCTTCAGCTTTTTTATCAAAGGATAATAATGCATAGGCAAATTCATCTTTTATCATCCCTTCTCTATCAAAGGGAGTGGTAATATGGTTTGCACCATCAAATTGTTTGAGATCTTCAATGGTTGCTTTGATATACTGATTCCAATCATGTTCATTAACCTTACTGTCTCTTTGAAAGACAAGGATGATAGAAGATTTTGCTTGTCCGAATTCATTTTCAAGCAATTTTCTTGTCTCATTGTATTCACCTTTATATTCAAAACCATTTCCGCTTAAAACAGAAGGGAGTTTTAATGCGAATACAATCGATAGTCCAATCATTAGTATCCAAATGGCAAGTACCCATTTTCGATTGCGGTATATGAATCCCCCGACTTTACTCAATTTTTTCGAACCTCCTTTTTAGGTAATAATTCCCTTACCTTAGTATATCAGAACCCGTTTATACTAACGGTTAACTATTTCATGTCAAACACAATAATAAATATGATAAGAATCATTCCCTCAATAATTAATGAAAATACAACAATGGTACAAGAGGGGAAAATTGAAATATTGTTCAAACTATATTTTACAAATGAAAAAAATATCATATCTTGTTATAATGGAGAAAAGTCTGGATCGAAGGTGATGAACAGTGGACCGTGAGAAATTAAGTAAGATAATTGAAGCAGCAAAATTATATTACATATTGGATTATAATCAAAACGAAATTGCTAAGGTATTGGGTATTTCACGCCCCACCGTTTCGCGTCTATTACAACAAGCAAAAGAAAAGGGAATTGTTCAAATTACGATCATGGACCCAACTGAGGATGTTGAAAATCTGGCCGCACAATTGGAAAAAAAGTTCAACTTAAAAAGGGCAATCGTTGCCTCAATTCCGCAATTTGAAGATCATATAATAAAAAATTATCTCGGTGAAAAAGCAGCATTATTTCTCGATGAAATTGTAAAGGATCAAGATATTATCGGGGTAACCTGGGGCACGACGGTGTACCATATTGCCGTAGAGTTAAAGCAGAAATTTGTCAAAGGCGTCAAGGTTGTCCAATTAAAAGGAGGCGTCAGCCACGCAGAAACAAATACGTATGCCTCTGAAATCTTGTACCTTTTTGGGAAGGCCTACAATACTACTCCCCTTAATCTTCCCTTGCCGGCAATCGTGGACCATGTTGTGGTAAAACAGGCAATGGAGGCTGATCGTCATATTCATAAAATCCTTGAACTGGGTAAGCAAGCTAACATAGCATTGTTTACGATTGGTTCTATTAAAAAGGATTCCTTATTATTTCAAATGGGTTATTTTACTGAAAGTGACCAGAAGGCATTAAATGAAAAAGCAGTCGGGGATATTTGTTCTCGTTTTTTTGATAAAGATGGTGCAGTATGTAATGAAAGTCTGAATGAAAGAACACTTGGCGTTAAACTCGAGGACCTGCGGCAAAAGGAATATTCGATACTCGTTGCAGGTGGACCCAATAAAATTGAAGGCATTTACGGTGCACTAAAAGGACAGTATGCTAATGTTTTAATAACGGACCAATTCACTGCCAAGTTCCTTCTTGATAAAAAATAATTACTTTACATTTGTTCAAATAACTGTTTACAAATGTTCAATTTCTTTGTTATAGTTAAATTGTGAAGGTACAAAAGTAAATTAAAAATATGGAGGTTACATGATGACTCAAAATGTTACTAAAATGATTGATCATACATTATTAAAAGCAGATGCAACAAAAGAAGCAATCGTGAAGTTAGTGGAAGAAGCAAAAGAATATTCATTTGCTTCTGTGTGTGTTAACCCAACTTGGGTAAAAATAGCAGCAGAAATGCTTAAAGATACCCCAGAAGTTAAAGTATGTACAGTAATCGGATTTCCTTTAGGTGCGTCTACATCAGAAACAAAAGCATTTGAAACAAAGAATGCAATTGAAAATGGTGCAAATGAAATCGATATGGTTATCAATATTTCCGCACTTAAAGATAAACAAGATGACCTAGTCAAAAAAGATATCACAGCAGTTGTTGAGGCAGCAAAAGGAAAAGCATTAACAAAGGTTATTATTGAGACATGTCTATTAACAAATGAAGAAAAGGTAAGAGCTTGCGAACTCGCAGTAAAAGCTGGCGCAGATTTTGTAAAAACTTCTACCGGGTTTTCAACTGGTGGAGCTACTGTTGAAGATATCCGTTTAATGCGTGAAACAGTAGGACCAGAGATTGGTGTTAAAGCTTCTGGAGGTGTACGCAGTTTAGAGGACGCACTTGCAATGGTTGAAGCTGGAGCCACTCGTATTGGTGCAAGTTCTGGAGTATCGATTAGTAAAGGCGAACGATCTTTAAGCGATTATTAATTATAGATTGGCATAACAAAATAAATGTATAGACAGGAGACCAGTTTCCTGTCTTTTTTAATGTCTCCTGCTTATGAGTATAATTGTTAGGATGGACAGATATTAATAATATCGCAATCGAAAAAGGTTGATTGGTGGAAGGATGTATTTTTATATCCATTAAAGGAATGAAGTAGAAAAGGGGAGGATTTTTTGAATAAAAAAATCGGATTCATTGGTGCTGGAAAAATGGCCCAAGCGATGATTGAAGGTATCTTAAAATCAAAGATAATACCAAAAGAAAATATGATTGCTAGTGCTAAATCAATAAGTACGGTTGATAAAATTAAAACAAACTATCTAATTGCTGCCACCAATAATAATTTAGAAGTAGCTAGGGGTGCTGATATTCTTTTCCTAGCTGTAAAGCCTAACCAATATACTGAAGTAATTGGAGAGATAAAAAATGAACTCAATCAGGATTGTATTATTATTACAATTGCTGCTGGGATTACCTTAGAGGATATAGATAATGCATTTGGTATTCGTATGAAGGCTGTTCGGACAATGCCCAACACCCCTTCATTGGTTGGCGAGGGAATGTGCGCTATTTGTCCCAATAATCGGCTTAGTGAGGAAGATGTTTTGATGGTTGAGCGTCTTTTCAATACCTTTAGTAAAACAGAGAGGCTTGAAGAAAACTTAATGGATGCTGTTCCAGCTATAAGTGGTTCATCCCCAGCCTATGTGTACCTGTTGATTGAAGCAATGGCTGATGGAGGTGTAATGCAAGGAATTCCAAGAGATAAGGCATACCGTCTGGCGGCACAGGCAGTCCTTGGCGCTGCTAAAATGGTACTAGAAACTGAAAGTCACCCCGGTAAACTTAAGGATGATGTTTGTACGCCAGGCGGAGCAACGATAGATGCTGTTGCTGTCCTTGAGAAGAAGCAATTTCGTGGTTCAATACTTTCTGCAATGGAAAGCTGCACGGAAAAAGCGAAGTCATTAAAATAAATGTACGTTAAAAGAACCCACTTATGTAGGTTCTTCTTTTTGCATTAATATATTTCTGGCCTTTTAATAACGGTTATCGACGTCATCAAGGCAACAAAAATAATTGCAAGAAGAGAATAGAAAAATTTTTCTAATCCTACCACTCCAATTCCGCTTGCAATAACAAGACTATCAAGTAAAAAAATGATGAGCCCAACATTGATAGAGGTGAATTTTGTAAGGATTTGTGCTAGTAAATCTGTTCCACCCGTACTTGTTTCATAGCGGAGCATTAAACCAATCCCAACACCTACAAGGATGCCGCCAATGACCGTACTAGGAAAAATACCTAGCTGTATTTTTCCATTAATAAACGAGAGTAAGTCAATGCAAAAGGAAGAGATAATCAGTCCATGCAGACTGTAATAAAAATACCTTCTTTCAAAAAACCATGCCAAGATATAGAGAGGAAGACTTAAAACGATCATACTAAGGCCAGTTGGCCAGCCGTAAAAATAGTGCATGATTAGCCCTAAGCCAATAACGCCTCCATCAAGCAGATGATAGGGCACTAGAAAACCATTGACACCAAGACTTAGTAATAAACTGCCAATAAGCATAGCGATAATTTTATGTTTCATGGCGATCACTCCAAAACTTGTCCCTACTTAAAAAGTATGAAGATGAATTACATTTAGAAGTGTTCACAATAAAAAAAGAGGATGGAAAATACCATCCTCTTGAAACGTATTGTTTAAAAAAACAGATCTAAGATGAAAAAACAAATGGCTGCTATTGCTGCTGATATAGGGAGGGTAATTACCCAGGTAATCAGCATTCTTTGAGCTGTATCCCATTTTACACCCTTTAATCGATGAGAAGCTCCCACTCCTAGAATTCCTGAAGAAATAACATGTGTTGTACTAACTGGTACATGCAAGAATGTAGCACCGAAAATAACAGCTGCACCAGTCAAATCTGCAGCTACCCCATTAATTGGTCTAATCTTCATGATTTTTCCACCAACAGTTTTAATAATCTTCCAGCCACCCACTGACGTTCCTAGACCCATTGCAAGTGCACAAGAGAATTGTACCCAAAACGGAACATCTGCATTTGCACCTAGGTAACCGTTGGCAATAAGGGCCATCGTGATTATCCCCATTGCTTTTTGGGCATCATTCGTACCATGGGAATAAGATTGAAGTGCTGCTGTTGCGATTTGCATATAGCGAAAGTTTCGATTTGTTTTAGCTAAATTTGCATTCTTAAATACTACTTTAAAAATACTGTAAACAATATAGCCGACCGCAAAAGCCAATATTGGTGAAAGGATAAGTGCTTCTAATATCTTAAGAAATCCAGTGTAGTTAAGTGCGCCAAACCCTGCTGAAGCCATAGCCGCTCCCGCAATTGAACCAATTATCGCATGGGAAGAACTACTAGGGATTCCGAAATACCATGTAAGTAAGTTCCAAAAAATGGCTGAAATAAGTGCTGCAAGAATAACGACAGACCCATTTTCAAGTGTAAAAGGATCAACAATATCCTTAGAAATTGACTTAGCGACACCTGTAAACGTCATTGCACCAACAAAGTTCATAATTGCAGCTAAAAGAATGGCATGACGTGGTTTAAGAGCCTTTGTAGAAACAGAGGTAGCGATTGAGTTAGCCGTATCATGGAACCCATTTATAAAGTCAAATACAAGGGCACCAACGACAACTAAAATAATTAATATTTCCATTTGTGTGCTCCTTACGCATTTTTCATGATGATGGCTTCAAGTGTATTAGCAACTGACTGACAGCTATCAGCAATTTCTTCGAGATTTTCATAAATTTCCTTAAACTGAATAATCCTTATTGGATCTTTTTCGACTGCGAATAAATGCTTAATCGATTGACGTAAAATGTTATCGCATTTTGATTCGTAATCTTTAATTTTTATTGCATGCTCCCTCATTTGAGGCAATTTTTTACTTGCTAACAATTCAATTGCTTTATCAATTTCATGAACACTGGATTTTATGGCACTAACAAATTGAAGCATAAAATCATCTGCCTGTGTAATGGAATACATTTCAAATAATGCTGCTGTTGCTTCAAGGCCGTCCAAAACATCATCCATACTGTTTGCTAGATGAAGAATATCTTCACGTTCAATAGGAGTGATAAATGCATCATTTAATTGTTTAATTACTTCATGAACAAAGGTATCACCCTTCGTTTCAATTTCTTTCATTTTTTCAGAGAAAATTTTCAAATCACTTACATTTTTTAATTTATAATCAGTAAAGTAAATTGCACCTTCCTTTAAGTTAGAAGAAATATTACTTAATAAAGCAGAAAATTTATCAACCTTTTTTGCCATTTTGAATCCCCCTAAAGTATGTATAAGTAGTTACGACAACGGATATCATTTTAGCGGAAAAATACTTAAAAAAATACAAAAAGTTAACGTAATTTACAAAAACTTAACAAAAGAATATTCTGCAAATTTTTCAATGCTATAACCATAGATATTCCATTAATGTAACCTGAGGAAATACAATTATGTATATTTTTTGCTAACTGTATTTCTTAAGAATGTTTTTTAATAAAATGGGTACTTTAATGGTTACACGGGTGCCATGATTTATAAATAACCGTGTTATAAAAAGATATTTACAAAAAAGGAGTGTTCTGAATGAGTTTCATTTGGGCATTAATCGTTGGTGGCGTTATTGGCTGGTTAGCTGGTCTTATTGTTGGTAGGGATATTCCAGGTGGTATTTTTGGTAATATTATTGCTGGTTTTATTGGTGCATGGCTAGGTACTTTACTTCTAGGAAATTGGGGACCAAATGTGGCTGATTTTGCCATTATCCCGGCCATTATCGGGGCTGTAGTCTTAGTCTTCCTGCTGTCACTTGTAATGAGAGCATTCAGGAAAACAGACAGATAAATAAAATAAAGGCCTCCCTTTTAAAAGAAGGGGAGGTCTTTATTGATTATAAACTATAGACATCAATGTCTTTGAATATAGGAGATTTATCAATCATTGGAGCATAGCAAATGATCTCTTCACCAGTAATGGGGTGTGTGAATGCTAATTTTGCAGCATGAAGTGCCTGCCTATCGTAGGTTGGTTTCCCTCCATATAATATATCCCCAATTAAAGGGTGACCGATGTGGCTAAAATGAACACGTATTTGATGGGTCCTCCCTGTTTCAAGCCAGCACTTAACATACGAATTACTGTTTTCAACTTTAATGAATTGATAATGTGTGATGGCGTTTTGGCCAGATGGAGAAACTCTTCTTCTAGTGGGATGATGACGGTCCCGTCCTATTGGTTCATCGATGGTCCCTTTCTTCTTGTTTATATGACCCTGGATAATTGCCAAATAGGTCCTTTTAATTTCACGTTTTTCGAGCATTCGATCTAAGATCGCACCGGCAAGCGAGTGTTTCGCAAAGAGGATAGCACCAGTAGTGTCCTTGTCTAAGCGATGTATCTGGTGTATATTACCATTTTCACCTTTTGATTCAAGATAGAACTTTGCTGCATTTACAAGTGTATTTTGATCCTTTTCATCATTAGGATGTGTGTTCATAAAAGGTGGTTTATTAAAAACAATTACATGATCATCTTCAAACAAGACTTGTACATCATAAAAGAAAGCGGGAATGGAATTTTGGTCCTCTTCATCAAATAATTTAATAAGAACCTTATCTCCTGTTACGAGCGGTATACTCCAATTGGCTTTGTTTCCATTTACTTGTATTTTATGTTCCATGCGGAATAAATGAGTTAGTTTTCTTGGGACCTCCCATTCGTTTCGAAGTATATCCTCAATGGTTTTTCCTTGCCATTTTTTTGGTGTAATCAATTCCATCCAGTTGCCTTTTCGCGTTGTTTTCAGCATTTTAACTCCCTCTCTTTTTACTTGGAAATTCCCTAAAGTAATAACGTGGTTTTAATTACCAACGTAAATGAGTCTTTTTCTGTGCTATTCTTATGTATATATATTACGATAGATTATTGTTATCGCAAAGGTGGGTTACAAGTGAAAATTGTTTTTGCCCCGACGCCGGGACAGGAAGAAGAAATTTGTGGACTTGTGAGTTATATCTATTCTTCTGTTTTTCCACTCTATTTTACGGATGAGGAAATTAGTGAGTTTGATCAATTAAAAGTATTGCATACACCAGAAGACTTTAATACATTAAAAGATGCTTTTCAAGTAATGGCCAGTATGCAGACGGTTATCTCAATACTTGAGTCGCCATCTCTTGATGAACAATATGCAGCATTATTTAACAGGAATGTTTCCACCCTGCAGGAATATGGTCTTTTCTTTCCGTTTGGGTTTGAACAATTTGTTGAAGCAAGGACTATGAAAAATAGTATCTTTAGTATTTATATCAAAGCCGCAAATGAAGTCCTTATATAAGTTCGGAAAGATGTCTGCGATTGCAGGCATTTTTTTATTAATTATCCTTGGAACTAACAGAGATAAAATATACAATAAATAGGTGTAAGTTTATTGGAGAATCAAACAATATAAATATGTAAGGGACAAGGAGGAAAAAATCATGAATTGGAAAGAGAATGCAACGAGATGGCTTGAGTTTTCTACTTTAAATGATGAGTTAAAACAACAGATTGAGGAAATAAAGAATGATGAGAAACAGCTTGAGGAAGTTTTTTATAAAAATCTTGAGTTCGGTACAGGCGGAATGCGAGGAGAAATTGGTGTAGGAACCAATCGTATGAACCTGTATACTGTTCGCAAAGCTTCTGCTGGATTAGCTGCATACATAGACGAACAAGGTAGTGAGGCAAAACAACGGGGTGTGGTCATTGCCTACGATTCAAGACATAAATCTCCAGAGTTTTGTATGGAGGCTGCCAAAACACTTGCCACTAAAGGAATAAAAACATATGTGTTTGATGAATTAAGACCAACTCCTGAACTTTCGTTTGCCTTAAGGTATTTAAATGCCTTTTCAGGAATAGTCATTACGGCTAGCCATAACCCGCCGGAATATAACGGATATAAAGTATATGGTTCAGACGGTGGTCAGTTACCGCCGGATGCTGCAGACGTGGTAATTTCGAAGGTTAACGAAATAGAGAACGAATTGTTAATTGAGGTTGATACTGAGGAAAATCTCAGAGCCCTTGGATTAATTAACACAATCGGTGCGGAAATTGACCAAGCTTATATCGAAAAACTAAAAACTATTTCTGAAAATCCAGGCATCGCAAATGAAATAGATGTAAAAATCGTATTTACACCATTGCATGGGACTGCGAATAAGCCTGTTCGCTCAGCTTTAGAAGCATTAGGATATACAAACGTAACCGTTGTGAAGGAACAGGAATTGCCAGATCCTGAATTTTCAACCGTAAAAAGCCCAAATCCTGAGGAACATGCAGCGTTTGAATTAGCAATAAGGGATGGTAAAAAAGTTGGAGCTGACCTTTTAATCGCAACTGACCCAGATGCAGATCGTTTAGGAATAGCAGTGCGTAATCATGAAGGAGAGTATATTGTTTTAACAGGGAATCAAACCGGTGCATTATTGTTAGATTATATCCTCACTCAAAAACAGAGCAAAGGGACTCTTCCGACAAATGGAGTTGTCCTAAAAACGATTGTGACATCTGAAATCGGCAGAAAAATCGCTCAAGCATATAATTTACCTACCTTTGATGTCTTAACAGGTTTTAAATTTATTGCTGAAAAGATAAAAGAATATGAGTTAACGGGAGAGAATTCTTTCTTATTTGGTTATGAAGAAAGTTATGGTTACCTTATTGGAGATTTTGCACGGGATAAAGATGCCGTTCAAGCAGCTATTTTAGCTGTTGAAGTGTGTGCCCACTATAAAAAACAGGGTAAATCGCTTTATGAGGGCTTACTGCAAGTATTTGAAAAGTATGGTTATTATCAGGAAGGTCTTAGGTCGTTAACATTAAAAGGTAAAGAAGGTGCGGAACAAATTCAGCAGATTCTAGCTTCTTTCCGTTCTGAGCCAATAAAGAAACTTGGTAATTTAACGATTTCAATATCAGAGGATTACTTAACTAGTATTCGACAAACAACTAATGGAGAAGAGAAGATCGATTTACCGAAATCAAATGTCTTAAAATATACATTTACAGATGGTTCTTGGGTATGCTTGAGACCTTCGGGTACAGAACCAAAAGTGAAATTTTACTTTGGTGTGAATAGCGATAGTTTGGCTGAAAGCAGGAATAAATTACTTGAAATTGAAAGTAATTTTATGGGGCTTGTTGACGAAAAAATCAAAATGGTGACAGGTAACTAATTTTTCAACACTCATCTAAGTATTTCAATACGAAAGGTATGAAAATATGTTAAAGGGTCAAATAGCGATTGTCACGGGTGCTTCAAGAGGAATTGGTAAAGAAATTGCGGCTAAACTTGCTGAGCAAGGAATGAAATTAGCAATTATAGGGAGTTCAGCCCAAATTTCAGAAACGGCTGATGAACTAAAGAAAAAAGGATTCCCTCATATACTGCCAATTCAAGCTGATGTATCTAAAGAAGAAGACTTGCAGCAGGTGGTTAAGAAAACCATTGAGGAATATGGTCATGTGGATATGTTGGTGAATAATGCTGGTGCCGGATTCTTTAAACTAACAGAGGAAGTGTCGCTTGAAGAATGGAAAAAGGTGTTTGAAGTAAATGTACAGGGTGTGTTTCTTGCTACGAAAGCTGTTCTGCCACATATGAAAGAGCGTAGAACAGGTACCATTATTACGATTGCTTCGGATGTAGCCAGATATACCATTCCCAACGGTGCTGCTTATACCGCAACTAAATATGCTGTACAAGGCTTTTCTGGTTCTGTCTCCCAAGAAGTACGTGAGTATGGCATACGAGTGGGAACCATCAACCCGGGTATGGTTGATACCTATTTTGCCGAATCGACACAAGGATTACCAGAGAAACAGGATTGGCTTAAAGTTGAAGATATTGCTAATGCAGTTGTGTATATGGCTTCAGCGCCTAAGTATATGGTCATTGATGAGATTGTACTACATCCTCTTGTACAACAATATCCTATTGCTTAATATAGATATTTTAACGGCTTCCGGTAGGAAGCCGTTTTTTTTGGTGGAATTCTTTGGTCCGGTTGGGTAAACATTTCTCAACAATAATAGTATCCACTTGGTATTTCAGGAAAGACTATACATCGGTAACTCATTATTTTCAGGATCAATGGTTTCGTTAGCATGGTCGATATAACGAAGTAGCGAATATAATTTGTTTTCAATAACTGAATAGTCACGTTCAAAGTTGTAAGCATGCAGGAATTGCTCTATCCGCTTTGATAACAATTGGTCTTTTGTACGCACCATGAGTATCAGTAAATTATCCCATTCAGAGCGATGTGTATAATACAAGGCTCGATCATAATCCATTTTATTCATTTGTTTTGTCTCCTCCTTACTAGGAGTTGAAGTTATTTTATGATATTTTAGCGATAACTTTCACAGAAAATGTTGGACAATCCGTTCTAACGCGGTTTTCAACTTTTACCTGTATAACATTCTAAACAAGTGACAACAAAAATCTTGTTTCATCAATCCCAGATTTACTTCATACATTGTGGTAAGAGGTAAAAGGGGGAATGGAGATGAATGGGGACGATCGCAAAGCACTTGAATATGCAATTAGTGAGATAACTGAAATAGCCCGTGGATTTGGTTTAGACTTTTATCCGATGCGGTATGAAATTTGTCCAGCGGAAATCATTTACACTTTTGGTGCATATGGTATGCCCACCAGATTTTCACACTGGAGCTTTGGCAAGCAATTCCATAAAATGAAGCTGCATTATGACTTAGGACTCAGTAAAATTTATGAACTGGTTATTAATTCGAATCCTTGCTATGCATTCTTATTAGATTCGAATGCACTCATCCAAAATAAATTAATCGTTGCACACGTTCTTGCCCATTGTGATTTCTTTAAGAATAATGTTCGGTTCCAGAATACAAAGCGGGATATGGTTGAAAGTATGGCTGCAACAGCAGAAAGAATCCGTCTTTACGAGATCCAATATGGAAAAAGGGAAATCGAAACATTCTTAGACGCGGTATTGGCGATTGATGAACATATTGACCCTTCTTTAATGAGACCTAAGCTAGCTTGGTCCATGGAAGATGATGTAGAAGAAGAGATACAGCCAACTGCATCACCTTATGATGATTTATGGAAGTTAGATGACAAAGACAAGAAGCAGACAAATCAGCCGAGGAAGAAACAATTTCCTCCCAAACCAGAGAAAGATTTATTATTATTTATTGAATCCTACAGCCGAGAACTTACGGATTGGCAGCGAGATATTTTGACAATGATGAGAGAAGAAATGCTGTATTTTTGGCCGCAGCTTGAAACGAAAATCATGAATGAGGGTTGGGCATCTTATTGGCATCAAAGAATCATTAGAGAGATGGACTTAACCAGTGGTGAGGCACTAGAGTTTGCAAAATTAAACGCAGGAGTTGTCCAGCCATCAAAAACAGGCATAAACCCATACTATCTTGGCATTAAGATTTTTGAGGATATTGAAGAACGGTACGATAATCCGACTGAAGATATGATAAGAAGAGGCGTTAAGCCTGGTTCTGGCCGTGAAAAAATGTTTGAAGTTCGCGAAGTGGAATCGGACATATCGTTTTTGCGTAATTATTTAAACAAAGACCTCGTTATGAGAGAAGATATGTATCTGTTTCAAAAACAGGGAAGAGATTACAAAATTGTTGATAAACAATGGGAACAGGTCCGCGATCAGTTAGTAAACATGCGGGTAAATGGAGGGTTTCCATACATTACTGTCAATGATGGTGACTATTTAAAAAACGGGGAACTTTATTTAAAGCATTGGTTTGAGGGTGTAGAATTAGATGTGAAATATTTAGAAAAGGTTTTGCCCTATATTCAACAATTATGGGGAAGACCTGTTCATATTGAGACGATGATTGAAGAGCGGAGAATGTTGTTTTCGTATGATGGAAAAGGTGTTCATCGGAAGTATTTGTAACCATGTAGGCAGCTATTAAAGAATAGCTGCCTTTATTATTTGAATATTTTCAATTTGTAAAAACCTCCTAAAAAGTAATTATAAAAAGCCATTTGTGAAATTGAAAGCATCACAAATGGCCACCATTTTACAATAAACCAACTTCTTTAGCAGCTTCAAAACTATTTCTAGCAAACGTAAACGGATCTCCAACATTTTCCCAGTGCATATACATTAGTCTTGGGTTTTCAAATAGCCAATGGTTATGAACAGCAGTAACTGTAATTCCCCTTCGGCGTAATGCAGTTAGGAAAGGATTAATTTCTCTTTGAAGGATAACTGTTTCTCCTAAATTGAGCGTTCTCCCGCCAATGTTGTTTTCAAAGGATAAAGCAAATGGTAGTGCTAGAGGGGATTGGGTACGGCGGCCCAAAATAGTAGCATTAATATTACGAAGGCGTTGAACAACACATACAGGAGCTGAAGTAATAACCTCTCCTCCAATAATATCTGCAAGTTGCTGGCACGTTGACGTATTCCTTTTACCCATATTCCTGCGATTATTTGCAGTTCTTCTTCTTGAATCTTCATCCATATTCGGGTCAAAATCAAAGTCGAATTCATTATTAACATTAAAATTTGTATCAAAATTTCTTGAGTTATCATACTCTCTTCTACTCACTCGAATCACCTCCTTGTCCAACAGATTCATTACTAGTTTATTCAGGAATGGAAGTTTGCAATAGGCATATTATGGAAAAAAACCATTTTTGAAGAATTTCTTTCAATATTTTCACATGGGAATGAACCAGCAGGACCAGTCCCAACAACCATAAAATCAAAAAGTGTTTATTGAACTATTTATCCTAATAAAGGGTGGAATCCATTTATCCCACCCACAATTGTTATTATTTAAAAATCTACATCTACATCGGTGTTTTGATCTTGATCATTTTCTTGGTCTTGTTCGGATCTTACACGTGCATTGCTTCTGCTATTTAGATTAATATTTACTCGAGCATTTCCTGAGTTTTCGATAGTTGCTCTGGCAATATTTGTATTTCTGTCTGTATTACGTACTTCTGCTTCTGCTTCTGATTCTGAAGTATTTCTAACTTCATTATCGAATTCATTATCAACATTAACATCGACGTTTGAGTTATTGTTGTTATTGTTATTTCTAGAACTGCCTCTAAACACACTTTGATTTCCTTGATTATCAAATTCTCTGTTTCTTCTACTCAATTTTTTCAACTCCTTTTCCCTGTCTATTAAGCATTTTATTCCCTAAATGTACTATGGATTGGACGAGTTACCGAGGACAAACACCCTTTTCCTGAAAATGTTTTTTTTGACTAGCAACATAAGAAAATCAACCATGTCCAATAACATAAATTAAAAAAGTGCAAATATCATGGAAAAGTGGATAGTAAAGGAGGGGATAAGTATGTAGTACCAGGCTAATCTTCAAAAAGAATGAGTGAAATACGTTAATGGGGAGTGTGTTTATGGCTAAGGTGGGAAAAGATGATTTTGTGGTCAAATTATTTATCATAATTTAAAGTACTTACAATTAGACCGAGATTGGTTAAATAACGAACTTAGAAAAAAGGGAAAAAAAGTGGAGGATACAATTTTAGCAACTTATTTAGAAGGCGGAAAGTTATTTATAGATAATTATAAAGAAAATGAAGATAATAGAGGTCTGTATAACTATAAGCCTGGCAGAGACAATTAGCATCTAATAAATGAAAAGGAAGATGTTCTATTTATCTGTAATTATTTGTGGGAATTACCATTAACCATTCACTTTCAATAGAAGGTTATTCATACGATGGAAAAGGTGTTCATCGGAAGTATATGTAAAAAAGAAGGCAGCTATTTTATTATAGCTGCCTTCTCATGTCTCAATACGGTGTGTAGTCAACGTTTAGGGTGTATTTATTTGCAGCATTCCATATCAAATATTGATTTATTCCCTGTGCATGTAAGGCACGAATTTGGTCCTCCACTTCCTTTTTTCCATAAACCTTATAGTTACCCGGTCCAAGCCACGTGGCGGTAAAATCCTGTAACCATGGCCGGGAAATGGGGGGATTGGTGATTTCTCTGAGTCTGACATTTTCAACTTTGGCATAACCCTCAACTAATTGATAGGGTTGTAAATCAGGTTTGGGAATGCCAAAAATGGCTGTCCAATGGCTAGGATAAATCATGGCAGAGATTACATCGACGTTCTGTGCAATATTTGTGAAGTTCTGACCAATTCCACTTGCTTCAGGGATAACCGTTGCATTACCAAAGATATCCACGGAAACTTTAACATTGTAGGGGGTTAGTTTTTCTTTTGCATATTTGACAAACTCACTTACAGCCGTAACCCTATTACCTTGAAAGGGAGATTTGTCGTAGATAAGCTCATTTTCGACTTTTTCAAACTTCTCAGGAAATCGAACATAATCGAATTGAATTTCTTTGAATCCTAACTTTACAGCTTCTAATGCCACTCCAATATTATAATCCCAAACTTCTTGAAGGAAGGGGTTAGTAAAGGAATCTCCCCGTGGGTTTTTCCATAATCCGCCTGTGGTTTTAAACGTTAAATTCGGATTCTGATTTGCTAACACATTGTCCTTAAAGACAACAATTCTAGCGATTGGGTAGATATTATTTGCCTTTAACGTATTCATGAGTGAAGAAGGGTTCGTAATGTATGGACGTGCAATTGGATGATAGGGTGATTTTTTTGAAGGGACGAAGGTAAGATTTCCGTGATCATCTTTAATATCAATGACCATAGCGTTTAAATCGGTATTGTTGACGAGTGCCAGTAATTCATTAAACAAAGGTTTATTTGTAGTTGGAGCCGTCACATAAATACCTCTAATCGGTTCTTGAAAAGGTTTAGCAGCTAGAACGGTTCCATGATAGGGAAGACTAAAAGATAGTAAAATTACAAACAGAGTGAGTAAAAACTTTCTCATAATATCGCTCCTTTATATTTTTACCCATTAGAATGCGCATTAAGAGTGATTTTTATAAAAAAAGCTATCTTGAGGCACAAGATAGCCAGAATTCTAAAAAAACAATTTAACTCCAACTAGGATAAGTCCGATAAGAAAACCACAGACTGCACCATTAACACGGATCCATTGCAGGTCTTTTCCAACATTTGTTTCAATCATGTCAATGAGAGTTTTATCATCCAATTTTTCTAAGTTTTCCTTAACAAGATTACCAATTTTCCCATGATTATTATCGACAAAAATGGAAATTTGCTGCTGAATCCAAGACTCAATTGCCGTTACTTTTTCATTATCTGTTTTCAAGCTTTCAAGCGCTTTTGTTAAAAGTGGAAGAAGATAACCTTCGTAAAAGGTGGGTAATTTAATGGTAGTAATCGCTTTTTGTTTAAGCTGTTCTATAAATTTTGTGATTGTATCTGCTAAATTCCAATCTGAAATCATTTGTTCCTTAATTAAGTTCAATTCCAAAGTTAGTTTTTCATCTGTTTTAACATCTTGAAGTTTGGTGTTTATATGATAAAGTAGGGTTTGCCTATTTTGATTATAGGGATCCCTTAAGCTTACAACACCTTTTTGAATGAGACCTTGAATAATATTTCCCAATTTTTCCTCATTCACTATGTTGGTAAAAGATTTTAGAGCAAATTGCATAAAACCATCCGCTTTAATATTTTCCAATGCATCAACTGCAAGTCGACCAAGTCTTTCTTTTGTACTTTCTTTACTTGACCATTCATGAATTTCCTTAAGGATAAAATCGAGTGCTTTTTCGTCATATTTCCTACTTAGGATTTGATCAATCGCAAGTGGAAGATATTTACTAGTGTCAATTTCTTTAAGTTTTAATTTTAATTCTTCTTCGATGATGGGTGCAACTTTCTCACTGTCAACTGAATGAAGTAAATGCTGGATTAATGTAATGATTCCATTTCTTACTTGCTGTCCGGTTAGTGCATTTTTGGCTAAATTAAATAGCTTCTCGGTAAATGGAATGGTTGATATTTTTTTTCTGATACTTTCTTTGGTCAGCCAATCATTTTCTAACATGTTAATAATTCCAGCTATTATTCTCGTGCGGTTTTTTGGTAAAAGGGCTGTATGCGGTATGGGTATACCCAAAGGGTGGCGAAACAATGCAGTAACTGCAAACCAATCAGCTAGTCCCCCAACTAAGCCTGCTTCAAATCCCCCCTGAAGAATGAGTCCCCAAAGGGAATCCTGAAAGGGGAAAGTCGCTACGAAACCAACTCCCATTACAGCAAGAGAAATTTTCGCTAAATGCTGCGATTTATTCTTTTTATTCGTCATCTTTGTATCCCTCATTTTTCACTAGGCTATTTTCGTAATATTTTTTGTTAAAATCTTAATGCCGATTTTAACGTGGAAATAGTTATTTTGCGCCTTTGATTATAGTTTGCAAGCTCTTTTCTTCTTAAATTTTATTATAAAAATTAATAAAGTTTAAGAAAAGAGCCCTTACAAATAAAATATATTTATTGCTATTATCTCAATATCCTGAAAAAAAGCAAAAAAAAACTCCGCTGCCGCTAGTGAGAGGAGTTTTCCATTTTTCTTTTTTCTGGCCGAATATGGGTTATGAGTCCATCCAGTTCAGTAATATAAAACTGTGTTTCAGGTGCAGATTTTAGATAACTATCTTGAATTAATTGATAATAGTTAACCCTTCGATGTGGATCAAATCGAAGCATGGGATATTCCTTACGTTCCTTAACATATAAGTCGACTGCTTTTTGAACCATGTCCATTTCACCGGGAATATTCTTTTCATTTTCTTCAAAAAGATCATAGGTTTCTTTGGACATATAAAACTTCTTCGCTGGAATCCCACCTAAAATATTTGCTAGTTGTTTAAAATCGATACTATTATCATCCTGGACAATAATAGTACGGAATACACCTTTGGGTAGATTATCTGAAAATTGTCTTACCGCTTTTCGAACCTGTTCAACGCTGACATCAATAATTGGAAAGTCTGTCGTTTCATTTTTTTGTTTTTGTGACTCATATTCTTCTTGGACGTTCTTAGGAATTGGTTTTTTGAAATATTTTTGAATCATTGAGTATCCGGTAAATCCTCCAATCGCAATGCCTATTAAAGTAAAAATGACTGTTAACCGAGGTTCGAAGCCATAGCGTCCTTCTAGGAAAGATCCTAGTTTATAAAAGGCGAAAACGGTTAAGGCTACCGTTAAACCAAATACCATATTCATCGAAAGGGTTTTCATTAAAAAATTTGTAAACTCGGTCCAATGTTCATCGTTAAAGTTTTTTTCATTGTTAAGAAATTTTCGTACTTCTTTCTTCATTTCTTCAGAGACATTATTTTCTTCAAAAAAAGCCTCTAAATATTCATTTTGCGTTTTATCATTATTTTTTAAAATGCATGCAGTTTTTTCAGTTTTTCCTTTTGTGTAATGAACGTAAATGAATTTTTCTTCAAACCCTATTTCAAGGTTTTCTGTTACCCTGCCTAAGTACTTTGTAAATTTGTGTTTCATATTTTTACGCCCCCTTACTATCTTTATGCATAAATGAACGGGAACGAAATGATTCCTCTTTCACTTCCTTCAGAATTTCTTTAGCCTCTGCTTTAGCGTCCAATAATATTAATTTGGCTTCATTCTCACTATGCTTCATTATTTCTCTAGCGTCTTTTCTTGCCTGAATAAGAACTTCAGAACTTAGCTCTAGATTTTTTTCAGCATCACGCTTATATTGTTCTGTTAATTGAAGCTGATTTTCAATATGTTGTTTTCTACTGTCCAAAACACCAACTAACTTTTTAAATACTAGTTTCTTTAGTATAAAAACTAAAATGGTAAATATTAGAGCTTGATACAGCATAGTCCCCAACGAGATTGGTAGTCCAAACAGAGTTATATCACCCAAAATAAATCAACTCCTAATATTTTATTATGTTAAGCGGTGACCAATATAAACCATCGTAAGTGTAACAAATATATAAGCCTGAATGGCACCAATAAAAACACAGAAAGCTTGCCAAATAAGCATTGGTAATACAGCTAGTGAAGCTACTAAAAATCCTTGTGTTACAGCACCAGCAAGTAAAGCTAACATAACCTCACCTGCATATATATTACCAAATAATCTGAGCCCTAAGGTAAGAGTTGTAGCAAATTGTTCTAATATATTGATTGCGAACAAAGCTTTAAAAGGTTTAAAGAAGCTGAACATGAAGTGTTTAAAACCATGTAGTCGGATGTCGATGAAGTGTGTGTAGGCTATAATCATGATAGCTAAAGTCATGGTGACATGTGCATCAGCAGTGGGAGACCGCCACCATGAAACGGGGTGTTGTTCAATTGTGATGATCGAAAACGGGACACCTAACAGATTGGCAATAAACAAATACATTAAAAGCGATATTCCAGTGGACAAAATAAATAAGTTGTTAGTAGTACCCATTGAATTATTCATTATGTCTTTGACAAAATCCAATATCCATTCCATAAAATTTTGCCATTTTTTTGGTGTACCTTCTGTAAGGTTTCTTGTACAAAAATAGGCGATTATAAAAACAAATAGTGCAGAAATAGTGGTAGTTAAGATGATTGATAAATCAAAGGTTAAATTAAATAATACGACTTGAGGCCTAGCGTGTTCCATAATACCAACCCCTTAAATAGGTAATTTTTACTATGTTTACGCTTACATTATAAGGCGAATAAATTGTTATTGCAACATAGTTCACAATTTATTCCTAATTTTCAGAAATATATGTTTAGCATGATAGTTAACAAATTTAATGTAGTGTTGGTAACACCAATTATATTGTTTAGAATAGTAATTATAAAGAAAAAAGGCAGCCAATTAGAATGGGTGCCAAATTTAAGAATATTAAGGTATCAACTAATTTATAGCTAATGTTTACTTGAAGGAAATTTGAATTTCATTTATTTCATCGTTGTAGGATAACCACGTTTCTGTATCTTCGAAAAACCATACATCATTACCTTCTACATATAGTCTAATGCCATTTATTTCTTTCAAAAAACCAATATTTGTTGGTGCTTCTGCTGAAAATGCCAAGCTAAAACCTTTGTTCTTCTCACCAAAACCATCATATTGTGGGAACATTCTTACGTGATTGTTTTGGAACTCATCAGTAAACCATCTTACAGCTTTTTCATCAATAGATATGTTCATATTAAATGCACCAACCTTTTCCAAATGGTAATATCCATAATAAGATAGACTGTCAATTAGAAAGAAATGTGTTAGTCCATTTCTTATAATATTAGAGTAAGGCTTTTAAATTGATTTGCATGTGACATTTTTAACTATATCTTTTAAGGGAGAGATTTTTTTAAAAAAAGTTCATATTTCTGCAATATTCTTCCTGAAAAGTGGATACTAAAAAGAATTTAAATTCGAAAATGCGTTGTTTTAAAAATTGTAACATATATAAAGTGCTAAAGATGATAAAATGGTTGTAATACGAAAAGGGAGTTAAAAACATGGAGCAAAAACTCAATAAATTGACTGAGGACATATCAGATATAAAAACATTAATACAATCTTTTAATAAAACTTTAGGAAATATTGAACATAGACTTTCTCGTTTAGAACAAATGGACAGTATTGAGCATCGAGTAGAAGTTAATCAAATTGACTTGTCAGACATAAAGGAATCACTGCAGCGTATTGAAGATGTACAGAGTAATGTAGTAAATGAATTAAAGCGAAATTCAGGTAATGGTGAGGAAGTTAGGCATATAAATCGCCGCCTTGATTCACACCTCATTAAATTAGCCAAAGCAGAAGAAGAAATAATTATTTTAAAAAATAGATAACGGAAAAAGATCAGATATGGACTCTGATCTTTTTTGTTGAAAAATATTTGAAAGCGTTCTCGAATTATTTACTAAATAATTTCTTGAGCGCTTTAAAGAGAAGTACTAAAGAAAAAATAATCATCGCTAATGAGCCTATGATATCAAAAATTGGACCTAAGAAGCTCAAAAATGATACCAGTTCAACACTCATTAATACAAAACCAGATAGTATTGCAGCTAAAAATAATAAAATTAATTCCATCGTTATTTCTCACCCCTTTAGTTTAAAGTATGTATTCAAGTGTTGGGGTGATTGGATTATTGACGGATTATTACAAAATTATGACAAAAAGAAACAGACCAACAATCAATTTGGTCTGCAATGAAAAGTAATTTAGGATAGTACTTCTGTTTGTGACAGGGAAATGTTATGAGAATCTTGATCTACATCACTTACATTCTTAGTTACCTCGATATATTTAATATGATGATCCTCCATATCGAGTATCTTAAAGGAATATGGTCCGTGATGAATGGAGTCGCCCTCTTTTGCTTCATAATTTTCTGTAAGAATCCATCCGCCAATGGTATCAATATCTTCATCATTTATATCTACTCCAAGCAGGTCATTTACCTCAGTAACTAAAACCTTTGAGTCGATAATATAATGGTGTTCCTCAATTTTACGGATCATTGGGATTTCATCTGAATCAAACTCATCACGAATCTCACCAACAATCTCTTCAAGGATATCTTCAACTGTAACAAGTCCAGACGTACCCCCATATTCATCCATTAATATAGCCATATGCATTCGATCTTTTTGCATTTTTACAAGTAAATCATGGATTGGAATGGTTTCTATTACTCTAATAATCGGACGAGTGTAGTGTTCTAATGTTTTGGTTGAAAGAATTTCTTTACTGACTAAATCAGTAACCATTTCTTTTATATTTACGAGACCAATTATATGGTCTTTATCGCCATCAATAATCGGATATCTCGTGTATTTTTCCTCACGTATTACTTGGAGAAAAGTATCCAAAGTATCATCTTTAGATAATGAAACAATTTCTGTTCTAGGAACCATAATTTCTTTGGCAATACGGTTATCGAATTCAAAAATTTTATTTACATACTTAAACTCAGATTGGTTTATCTCACCACTTTTATAGCTTTCAGAAAGGATAATTCGAAGCTCTTCCTCGGTATGTGCCATTTCACTTTCAGACACAGGCTTAAGACCAAAAATGCTCGTCACAATTCGTGCTGACCCATTTAATATCCATATAAAAGGGTACATCACTTTATAAAAGAAGATTAGCGGTCGTGACATAATAAGCGTAATCAATTCAGCTTTTTGAATTGCCAGTGTTTTAGGTGCCAGTTCTCCTACGACAACATGTAAAAAAGTGATTGTCGCAAATGCAATCCCAATGGATAATATGCGGGAAACACCTTCAGGAATTTCTAGTCCATTGAAAAGGGGAGCGAGTATATGTTCAATGGTTGATTCCCCAATCCAACCTAATGCAAGGGCAGTAATGGTAATTCCTAACTGACAGGCTGAAAGGTACTCATCCAGGTTCGAAATTACCTTTTTTGCTGAAATAGCACTCGAATTGCCTTCCTCAATTAACTGATCGATTCTTGAACTCCGAATTTTAACTATAGCAAACTCTGAAGTTACAAAAAAAGCAGTCAACGCAATTAAAATGGCTATAATAACCAAGTTAAATATGTCCAAATAAATTCCCTTAACTCGTATTATACGAGTTAAGGAGTCACCTCCTAATTATTTAAAAGAAAACTAGATATGAAGAAATTAGATCGGAACGTCTTTCACAATAAACTGCTAAATCAAAAAGATACGATAGACAGCCCCATCATATCACCTCGGGTAATCTAAATTTTAAAATAATTATAGTAAATTACAACTGTACAGTCAAACGTTCTAGTTTATATAGTAGTTGGTATCAACATTTTATGAATAAAGTCTTGTCTGTATGAATCAGAAAACTATAATTTTAAAAAATAAATTAATAAACAAAAGTCTCCTTCTAAGGAGACATGGCAAGTGGTAATTTTATTGTAAAGATTGTTAGATAGGGAGTGGAAGAACAGGTTAATTCACCTTTATGTTTTTCTATAATTTCTTTACATACGAATAGACCAAGACCCGTACCAAGTTTTTTTGTTGTGAAAAAAGGCTCGAATATGGTTTTGCTCAATTCCGCAGGAATCATTGGACCATTATTAGAGATGGATATAACAACATGTGTATTATTCTCTATAAAGCTTTTAATTTCAATAGTTGGATTGGGGATTCTGTTATGATTTAACACGTCAATTGCATTGAATATTATATTAATAAAAACTTGTCGTATTTCATCCGCATAGCCATAAAGTGTAACCTCACCAACATTTTCTTTCTTTATTTTTACTTTACCGTCCAAGATACTTGGATATAAGAAATTTAAGACTTCATCAATTAATTTATTTTGATGAAAATGTTCTTTTTCTTTGCCGATTAGTTCCTTTTTAGATAGAAGCAAAAATTGTGAAATTCGGAAATTCAGTTGTTCTAATTCACTTGAAATAATCTCTAAATACTTCATTTCTGGATGGTCAGCCTTTAAAAGTTGAATAAACCCTTGAATCGAAGTGAGTGGATTTCTAAATTCATGAATAAAACTAGAGGTCATTTGACCAAGAAGTGTTAAACGATCCTGATGAGTTGAATCAATAAACATTGTTTTTTCTTCAATAATTTTGTCTTTAGCTTCTGTATAATGAGATACCGCATAATAAAGAAATTTATCAAAGCAGAAATTTATCTTATTAATCGATTCTTGAAGATCGTCCCATTGTAAACCAGCCGTACTTAAATAACTGTACAACACCGTTCTACCTTGATTAACGTTATAAACAAATTCTCCAATATTTATATTGGCTAGGGCTCTTTCTTCAGAAACTTCTAAGGCGTGCTTTTGGATAATGTCCAGAATCTCTTGCTCACTCATCAGATGCATGTTAAGGACGACATTGAGAAGAGCTATCCCATTGTCACGAATTTTATCTTTAAAGGGATCACCTTTAGAAATGATAATTGAATTTTCCCATTCGCGAAGCATGCTTTCTTTATTCTTATCAAAAAAGGCAATTAAATCTGTTTGTATTTCAGATAGCATTAATGTTTCCCCCTACGACATTCGCAAACTAATTAAAACATAATTCGTGATATTGCCTGATAATTCCTTTAATTTTGCGTTTATATCTTTAAATTATAACATGGATGGTAGTTTTTCCTTGTAAAAGTTCTATATTAATAGTATATTCGTTTATGAAATCAATTAAATATTTCCACAGGGGGAGCTGCTTTTGGTGGCTGAGAGTGAACGTTCGAGTTCTGACCCTATGAACCTGTTAGTTAACACTAGCGTAGGGATGTGGTTTGCCGATATTAATTCAAGCAATGCAGACAATCCTTAAATGTCCTGCATTGTTTTTTTTTGGCGCCATTAGAAAATAACCTATCGGACGTTCTCTACAAAAAAATAGGGGGAACATGTATGGAGAAAAAGCGTAGTAACACATTATTTTTAGTTGAAGTAGCAGTCTTTTCAGCACTAGCGTATTTATTGGATTTGGTTTCAGGACTCTTGTCGCTAAAAATATGGCCACAAGGAGGATCTATATCAATCGCGATGATTCCCATTTTCATAATGGCGTTTCGTTGGGGAATAAAAGGTGGTTTATTATCTGGATTTCTACTTGGATTACTTCAATTTATCCTTGGTTTTTCACAAATTTATACGCCGATTCAGGGTATTGTTGATTATGGTGTTGCCTTTACAGTTGTTGGTTTAGCTGGTATCTTTGCAGCACAGGTGAAGAATTCCCTTTCTAATAATAACAAAAAAACCTGGATTACTTATGTGATTGTAGGGACCTTTTTGGGAAGTGCTCTTAGATATCTCGCTCATGTTTATTCAGGTATCGTATTCTTTGGTAAATTTGCACCTGAAGGCCAGCCTGTAGCAGTTTATTCTCTAGTTTATAATGGAACGTATATGCTGCCAAGCTTTATCGTATCTGCAATCATTGTAATCCTTGTGATAGGTGCTGCACCCAAAAAAATGGTTTAAGAAAAAAGAGAAAAGTCCTTGACTTTTCTCTTTTTTTTGAAATTATTTCGGATTTTTGTCACATTATATTCCACAGTTATTAATGTTAAAATGACTATATAAAGAAAGATAATCATTCTCAATTAACAAAAGGTAGGGTGATATAGATGTTCGGATCATTTAAAGCAGGCGATAAAGGGAAAATAGTAAATATATCAAATGTGGGCCGCTTTGTTCAAAGACGGTTACTTGATTTAGGGATAACAGAAGGGTCAGAGGTATGTGTCAAATGTATCCTGCCATTTGGCGGGCCAGTGATGATTGAATCATGTGGACAGTGTGTTGGACTCCGTCGCAAAGAAGCGTGCTTAATAGAAGTGGAGAGAGTTTAATGGAAATTGCTCTTATTGGAAACCCGAATACTGGAAAAACTTCATTGTTTAATAATCTAACAGGAGCCTATGAGTATGTCGGCAACTGGAGCGGTGTTACAGTCGAAAAGAAGGTCGGAGTTTTCAAGAATAATATAGGAAGATTAATTGATTTGCCCGGTGTTTATTCATTGAACCCATTATCGAAGGATGAAGGTGTCGTTACTTCTTTTTTCTTAGATGAACCAGTAGACCGGTTGCTAAATATTTTAGACGCCTCACAATTAGAACGTAATTTGCATTTAACAATGCAATTGCTTGAATATGAGAAACCGGTATTAATTGGGTTAAATATGGTGGATGTCGCAACAAATCGAGGAATTCAGATTAATACGGAAAAGCTATCACAGATATTAGGTGTGCCTGTTGTGCCAGTAGTAGCACGCAGTGGTAAAGGGTGTGACCGCCTAATTGAGGTCATATCAACAAGCTCGAACCATTCAAAGGTAAAAAAACATGTTTACTATGGGAAAGCTGTAGAAGACGCTATAAATAAAATTAGTATTGAATTAATTGGAAAAACCGAACATTCACCTAGATGGCTTGCCATTCAACTATTTGAGGGGAATGAATATGTTAAAGGTTACCTGTCCAATCTTATAGAAGATCGTAAACTTGAATCAATCATTACACAATTAGAGTCAGTAGTTAAACAGGAAAATTCCCATGGGAAATCTCTGGCAAACTTTATTTATTTAAAAAGAAAAGAAATGATAGAAACGATTCTCGATGCTTCTGTTCAAAAAATAAGCAGCACAGTTCCATTATCGGAGAAAATAGATAATATTGTAACAAATCGTTTTTTAGGAATGCCGATCTTCTTATTATGCATGTACTTGATGTTTATGCTGACTTTTGATTGGCTGGGTACACCACTTTCTGATGTGCTTGATGGATTCTTGACCGGACCGGTAACCACAGGATTTGAAAGCATTTTAAATGTTATTAATGCTTCAGACTTTATCCATGCATTGATTATAGAAGGACTTGTTGCTGGTGTTGGTGGGGTATTGGTGTTTGTTCCACAGATTTTTATTCTGTTCTTTTTTATATCCTTATTAGAGGATTCTGGTTATATGGCTCGTGTTGCGCTTGTGATGGACCGAATTATGGAGTCCGTTGGGCTAAATGGGAAGGCGTTTATTCCGATGATGATTGGATTTGGCTGTAATGTACCTGGAATCATGGCGGCTAGAACAATTGAAACACCAAGAGAAAGACTAATGACCATATTATTAACACCGCTAATGTCCTGCTCTGCACGCCTGCCTGTATACGCATTATTTGTAGGTGCATTTTTTGCAGGCCAAAAAGCACTTATTGTGTTTAGCCTTTATATACTGGGGATTTTTGTTGCATTAGTATTAGCAAAAATCTTTACTAAAACATTATTAAAATCTGAAACATCAATGTTCGTTATTGAACTGCCGCCGTATCGACTTCCACAGGTTCAATCGCTTTGGAGGAGTACGTGGGACAAAGGCAAGGGCTTTGTCAGAAAAGCTGGGACATTTATCTTTGCTGGCTCTGTTTTTATTTGGCTGTTATCATATGCTGGGCCGAATGGGTTAAAAGTAGATATGGATGATAGCTTTTTAGCGGCAATCGGAAATTTATTTGCGCCGATCCTTGAGCCAATTGGATTTGGGACATGGCAGGCTGCCGCCTCTTTAATAACAGGATTTTTAGCAAAAGAAGCAATCATTTCTACCATGAATATTATTTATTTCATACCTGAAAATGCGAGCTTGCAAGGTATATTGAGCGATTTCTATACACCGCTTGCTGCCTATAGCTTTATGGTTTTTATTCTATTATATATTCCGTGTTTAGCAACTGCGGCAACGATCTATAAAGAAACTGGCTCAAGAAAATGGACGGCATTTGCAATTCTTTATGCCTTAATTCTTGCTTATGTTTTATGCCTGGTGATTTATCAAGGTGGAAAATTGTTTGGACTAGTCTAAGATTGGAGGTGTACCATATGATAGGAAGTTTCATAATTGGCACTGCGATTTTTGGTTACGCTACTTGGGCATTAGTAAAATTTATTAACAAGTCAAAAAAGGGAAAGTGTGCAGCGTGTGACCTTGAAAAATCCTGCTCGAGTCAAAGTCAATGCGGCAGTCCTATAAAATAAATTATTAAAACTGCTATCATTTAATCGATAGCAGTTTTTTCTTTTAAATAGTAGTAAACTTGTGTAAAATTACACTAGTAGTAGTGAAAGTGGGTTTTTAATATGAATAGAGAAGAAATTATTATCCTAGTTTCAGATAAATTACGATTAATCCGCACAGAAGCAGGCTATACACAGGATAAAATGGCAGAAATTATAGGTGTATCCAAGAAAACCCTTGTACAAATTGAAAAAGGAAGGGTCCTTGCAAGCTGGTCAACAGTCGTATCTATTTGTGCTTTGTTTAGAGAAACAGAAACAGTCCAATTTTTATTTGGAAGTGAACCACTTGAAGTCCTGGAGACAGTTGCTCGCGAAGGGATAGACTACCGGAAAATGAAAACGTTTGGCGGCAGGATTTGGTGGCGTGAAGTTTCAAGAAAAAACGGTTTTATTTTGCAGCAAAATATTCTTAGTAAACACTTTCGTATTTTGGATAACAAAAACTATCGGATATATAGCAGCTTAGATGAGAAACAATCCAAAATCCGCTTTAAAGAAATAACAAAGAATGAATAAGTATGGTGAAGAAAAGCTCTCGATTATTTCGAGGGCTTTTCTAATAGATAAGTATAAGTTTTGGGAACTTAGATTACTGTCCAGCGC
>NZ_JBALNQ010000034.1:0-19896 GCF_036961885.1 Neobacillus niacini
ACAAACGAATCAAAATTATATATACACCAGATATTTCCTGTAGTACTATTATGTTATACGATATATCGTGATACATAATATTTCTATCGAAAGACGGGATGTAGCAATGGCGTATAATGGGGGACCGATGACCGAAGCAATGTATTATGTACTACTAGCTTTAATGCATCCTAACCATGGGTATCAGCTTATGCAAGCAATTACCGAAGTTTCAAATGGCAGATTAACAATGGGACCGGGGACACTTTACGGGGTACTTTCACGGATGCAAAAAGACGGCCTTATTTCATTGGCAGAAGATGATGGCAGAAGGAAAACCTACCAAATTACACCAGAAGGAGAAAAAGCTCTTCGAATAGAGTATAGCCGAATAAAGGCCATGATACATGACGGGAGCATGTTAGAGGAAGGTGATGAGAATGAATAAAACAGTCTATAAACTTCGTCCCAGTGATTATTGGCGAATTGGTAAGCATGAAAGCTGGTTTGCAGACATGGCGGCTAAAGGGTTACATTTAAAAAAGATGGGGATACATTTTGCTAAGTTTGTTAAAGGTGAACCAAGGAAAATGAGGTACAGAATAGATGTATCCATAAAGAAGAAGGTAACACAAGAACAAATTAAGATGTATGCGGAAAGTGGTTGGGATTATGTAACAAGCTATGGTTTTTTTCATGTATTTTTATCACCTGAAGAGCTCGATGCACCAGAGCTTCATACAGACCCAACCGAACAGTCTTTTACATTAAAGGAACTGGATAAGAAACTTGCTATGAATGCTGTTATCGTTGTAGTCGGAATGATTTTAATGGTCGGGATGTTATCTTCTATTTGGTTTCTTGATAGGACACCTACCTTCTTTATGGTGGAAGGGATGGTTATTCAACAAACTATTTTATCCCTATTTATTGGATATTCAGCCTATACTTCGTTACAAGCAGCCATATCCATTCGTGCTTTGCGAAAAGATCTTATCGTAGGAAAACCGATTGATCATCATGAACCTTGGAAGAGACACTATCGATTAAAATCTATGATAGCTTTCCTTTTTACAGTAGTTGTTGGATTGAGTGCTATCATTCCATTCGTACAGCTTGTAAAAATGGATACAAAAACTATGCCAGAGGCAAGCATTGATTTACCTTTTGTCCGATTAGCAGATGTAGAGCAGAATCCTGCTTTGGTTCGAGATGAACCCTATATGATTGACAATGTTGATTGGGGAAACCGATATACGTATAATTGGAGTCCGTTGGCACCCGTGCAATATGAAACAGATGAAAACGGGGTGGTTCCCGGAAGAATGTGGAAGGACGGGAGCGGTGAATATTCACCAAGTATTCAAACAAAGGTTTATCAACTGAGCGTACCAGCTATGGCGGATAATCTGATTTCAGATTTAATCAAAAGATATAACTATGAATATAGTAGTGAAGATTTTGTTAAAACAAAGCATCCAACTTTTGATCATTTGATTGTTCATGAGGAAGAGGCGATGAATGAAGTATTTGCTTCTAAAGGAAAAGCGGTTATACATGTTCGTTATTATGGGTATGCAAATATCAATGCAATAATAGAAAACATAGAAGATAAGATTGAGTTAGTTTTAGAATAGCTGATAAAGATAAAAGCGAGTTGGTCATAAAATGCCAACTCGCTCTTTAAATGCCCCTGCCAAGGAATACAATTTTACCATAAATGATTAGAAAAATAAATTGTGGGATTTCTATAGTAGGTAAAGAGGTAATGTACGAAAAAGGGCGAATTATTTATAATGGCTTCATAAAAATTCCAATACAAAAGTACATCACTTCTTTAAAAGTGTACTTTTATGGAAAAACACTTTCTAATAGGGGGAATTCAAAATGTACGTACCAATGCTATTACCTCAATTTTTGGACAGGGCGGTAAAATTGTATGGGAAGAAAACAGCAATATTGGATGATGAAAAGGTGTATACATATTCTGAGGTGAATGAGAGAGTTAACCAGCTTTCACGAGGGTTACGTGAAACTGGAATTGGAAAAGGAGATCGAGTAGCCTATCTTGCACCGAATACCTCTGAAATGTATGAAGGGTTTTATGGAGTTCTGCAATTGGGGGCAGTTATGGTTCCGCTTAACACTCGCTTAATACCTGAAGATTATCTTTACATTTTAAATCATAGCGAAACAAAGGTTCTGTTTGTTGACAATGATTTATTGCATCTTATTGAGCCCGTTCGTGAACAATTTACTTTTGTAGAAAAAATTATCGTACATGGGTTAGAAACGAGTAGTGCAGAGATAACTGCCTATGAGGAATGGCTAGGTCGATATAGTAAAGATCCAGTGGAACGCCCTGAAATAGATGAAAATGACCTTGCCACACTTCTTTATACAAGTGGGACAACTGGAAAACCAAAAGGAGTTATGTTAACGCATAGAAGTAATTATTTGCATGCGTTAACATCTATGCATCATTTACGAGTATCAGACACCGATGTTTTACTTCATATTCTACCGATGTTTCATGTAAACGGGTGGGGCTCACCGTTTTACTATACTGCAAACGGTTCCACTCAAGTTTGTCTACGAAAGGTGACTCCAGAAGATATATTCAAGAGAATTGAAAATCACGGCGTTACAATTATGCATATGGCTCCAACCGTACTAAATGCTTTATTGCAATATGCAGAGAAAAAAGAGATTGGCCCACAACCACAGGATATTCGCATAGTTATTGCAGGTTCAGCACCTCCGCCAGCCTTTGTAAAACGAGTAGAAGAAAAGTTAAAATGGGAATTCATTCAGGTTTATGGTATGACAGAGGCATCACCACTGATTACAACTTCTGTCATTCGAGACACACAGAAGAACCTTTCAAAAGAAGAAAAGTATCGTCTCAAGGCGAAAGCTGGTTATGAATTTATTGGCAGTGATGTCAGAGTGGTAAATGAGTATGGAGAAGAAGTTAAGCATGATGGGAAGGAATTAGGTGAAGTAATCGTTCGAGGTAATGGTGTTATGGAAGGGTATTGGAATAATCAAGAGGGCACGGATGAGGTAATTCGTGATGGTTATTATCATACAGGAGATATGGCAATTGTGGATGAAGAGGGGAATATTGAAATAGCTGACCGAAAAAAGGATATCATTATCAGTGGAGGAGAAAACATATCCTCCATCGAGGTAGAGAGTGTTCTTTATGATCACCCGGCAGTTTTAGAGGCTGCTGTCATTTCTGTTCCTCATGAAAAATGGGGAGAAACTCCACATGCAATTGTTGTGTTACGTGAAGGAGCAGATACTACTGAGGAGGAAATGATTGCGTATTCTCGAACCCGTCTCGCTCATTTCAAAGCTCCTACGAAGGTTGTATTTGTAGATGAACTACCAAAAACTGCGTCAGGGAAAATACAAAAGGTTCATCTACGAAAAGAATATTGGATAGGGAAAGAGAAATTCGTGAACTAGTATTTTCGGGGTCAGTCCCCCGGTGCGTTAAAGCTTTACTTCGCCGGGGGACTGACCCCATTTTTAAAATTACACATTAAAGAGATTAAAAGGGAAATGGGAGGCAATCCATTGATGAATATTTTAGTACTAGGTGCAGGAGCATTAGGTGTTTATTTTGGTGGGAGACTGTTAGAAGCAGGTCAAAATATTTCATTTTTTGTCAGAGAAAAACGGGCTGCTCAATTAGCAAAAGAAGGATTAAAAATAAACAGCCCCGAAGGGAACTTTGAAAGTAGAAATGTAACTACATATACCTTGCCGGAAGAAGTGAGAGATATAGATTTAATCTTCCTCGCTGTTAAAGGCTATCATCTTGACCAAGTGATCCCGCAGGTTCAAACGATTGTGCAACACACGGGAGCATTTGTACTGCCTTTGTTAAATGGGATGGAGCATATAGAAAAACTCCAGATAGCCATTGGTAAGGAGAAAGTAGTAGGGGGATTTGCTTCAATTGTTGCTACGTTAAATGAAAAAGGTCACGTCGAGCACACGAGTGGGAACAGTACGCTGAAATATGGGGTGCTTCATGAACAGCAAACTAAAATATGTGAGCAGTTAGAAGAATTACATAGTCAAGTAAAAACGAAGTTGATTAGGGAAGAAGATATTTTAAAACATATGTGGAAAAAGTACATATTTATTACGGCATTTTCTGGAATCACTTCAGCGATGCAGCTGCCATCAGGTTATATAGCAAATTCCCCGGCTACGTTTGCTACTGCAATAAAGGTAATCCTTGAAATGTCCATGTTAGCTGGTTTAGAGGGGGTTATTTTAACAGATCAAGAAGTAGAATCGGTAACAAAAACATTGCTAGGTTTCAAGAAAGAAGCGACATCTTCCATGCATCAAGATATGAGAAAAGGGCTTCCGATTGAAGTCGAGCATCTCCATGGAGGAGCCCTGCGTTTGGCTGCCAAACACCAGGTCGAGGTTCCCGTAATAGAAACGTTGTACGGGGTGTTAAAACCTTATGAGAATGGGAGACCTATTTAGGGTGAATTAGGTTAGAAATCCTGCTTTTGATTTCACAATAATTAATACATAGCAGACCTCCAAAAAAGCAATTATAAAATAGGAAGAACACCATGTTATAAGAAGTAGGGCAATGAAGTAAGCATGCGGGCGGTGATAATTTGATAAGTAGAAATATAACGGTAATTGGAAGTATTAATATGGATTTAGTTACTACTACGAACCAAATCCCTAAGGTTGGAGAAACAGTACTTGGTCATTCATTCCATACAATACCTGGTGGTAAAGGTGCTAATCAAGCCGTGGCTGCTGCTCGACTTGGTGCGGATGTAACCATAATTGGCGCTGTTGGAGATGATTCATTTGGTGAAATGCTAGTGGATCATTTAACAAATCAAGGGATAAGTACTGAAAACATCATGAAGGTTAAGGATACATCAACTGGAATTGCTTCAATTACTTTATCCGATGGAGATAACAGTATTATTGTCGTATCTGGAGCCAATAATCATATAACTCCTGCGGTCATCGAAAAAAATGTGGATAAAATCTTAAATAGCGATTTGCTTTTATTACAATTAGAGATTCCTCTTGAGAGTGTCATAAGAGCCGTTGAGATTGCGAAAAAACACGGAATCCTAACGATAGTAAACCCAGCACCTTTTCAAAGGCTTCCTAAAGAACTAGTAGAGATGGTAGATTACCTAACGCCGAATGAACATGAACAAGCACTGATGTTTGCTTCTATCGACGGGACGGAGCAAGAATTAGAAGAATTAAAAGAAAAGTGTATCGTAACAAAAGGGTCCCAAGGAGTTATGATTTATAAAAACGGTTGTGAGCTAGAAATTCCAAGCATCAAGGTGGAGGCTGTAGATACAACTGGGGCAGGCGATTCATTTAATGGTGGATTGGCCGTCGCATTGTGTGAAGGGTCTGAAATCGAAGAGGCCTGTAGGTTTGCCAATATTGTAGGTGCAATATCCGTTACCAAACTAGGAGCACAAAGTGGAATGCCAACCAAACAGGAGGTTAAAGAATTTTTACAATTACATAAAATGGAGTGAGATTGAATGAAGCCGATTATATTGGATGTGGATACGGGGATTGATGATGCATTGGCGATTGCATATGCATTAAACTCTCCAGAGTTAGAGGTTATCGGTTTGACGACATGTTTTGGCAATGGGCCAATTGAATATACCACACGTAATACATTAGTGGTCTTAGAGAAACTAGGGAAAACCGTTCCAGTCTATGCAGGTGCTGATAAACCGCTAAAAAGGGGCTTAAAAAAATTCCCCACACATGTACATGGAGAAGATGGCCTTGGTAACAAATTTGATAAAGCTCCTGCCAGGGAAGCAGAGTCTGAAGGTGCAGTGGATTATATCATTCGCCAGGTGAAAAAGCGTCCAAATGAGATTACGATTATTGCGGTAGGACCGCTTACTAATCTTGCACTCGCTGTTAAAAAAGAACCAGAAATCGCCTCTCTTGTAAAAGAGGTAGTCATAATGGGTGGTGCGGTCTTTACAGCAGGTAATGTCACACCGTATAGCGAAGCAAATGTAATAACCGATCCCGAAGCAGCGGATTGTGTGTTTTCTTCAGGGTTACCCGTAACGATTGTGGGACTAGATGTCACGATGAAAACATTATTACCAAAAGAAAAATTAGCTGACTGGAGTGCTTTGAATACAGAGGCTGCTGATTTTTTTGCAGATATGACCCGTTTTTATATGCAATCTTATGAAACGTTTCATCCCGGGATTGGCGGCTGTGCTCTACATGACCCTCTCGCGGTAGGGATTACGATCGACCCTAGTTTCGTTAAGAAAGAAAAGTGGAATATAAAGGTTGTTTTAGAAGGGGAAGAGATTGGGAGAACTGTCGCACACTCTGAAGGTGAACCTAAAATTCAAGTCTGTACCCAGGTAGAAGCAGAAACATTTTTAAACCATTTTCTAAGCCGCATTTTTTAGTTTGTAGTTTGGGGTCAGTCCCCCGGTGCTTTAAAGCTTTACTTCGCCGGGGGACTGACCCCAATGGTACAATGACCTACTATTGTGATTTCTTCTTATATTGCTCCACTAGCGTGTTCAGCCGATCCAATTGAAAGGCATAATTATAAATAGAAGCCCCAATGACGGCCATTTGAATTTTTTGTTTTTCATTATAGGTATCCATTACATTTTCTAAAAAGACCTCTGTTTTTTTCATAAACTCATCTTCTACTGAAGGAAGATCCATTTTAATTTTTCCATCATATTTTAATAGAAATAGCTCATGATACTTAATGAGATACTCTAGGTGTTGATCAAAGAGTTGATTTTCTTCAGGTGTCGGCTTACTGGTAAAATAAAAGGAATCAATATCCTCCAAGACAATAAATCCCTGTTGGAGTGATTTAAACATTTGCTTAAACACGACTAATTCCCGCACATCCATATTATTTACCTTGGCCATTTTTTCACGTTCTTCATCAAATAACAGAAAATGTTCTTCTAATAGAAAAATATTGTTTTCTAATTGTTCCATTTGCTCCTTAAACGACTTTTCTGTCATTTCATCAGAAATAGAAGTTTTCATTAAAATGGAGAAATTCTGGAAAATATCATTGATTTTTGAAACGTAATTTTTCTTGTAGTTGGGTGGGTAGACAAAAATATTCACCACTAATGCGGTTGCCATACCAATGAAGGTGACAATAAAACGGTTTAACGCAAAGAGCCAATCTTCGTTTCCTGGTGCACTCATAATCGCTAACACCGTTACGACCGTTAACGAAATCGTTTCTGCCATTTTTAATTTTATACTAATTGAGATCAGAATTATGATGACAAGTCCAATAGAAAAGGGGTCGCTGCCAAGAAAATATAATCCCAAAAAGGCAAATATCGCACCTATTAGATTGGTTTGTGCTTGGTTCCATACTTGTTTCCATGTCCGGTAAATGGAAGGTTGAATCGTAAATATGGCAGCAATTCCCGCAAAGACTGCGGATTCAAGTTTTAATACGGAACATATATATAGGGCAAATGTAACAGCAAGTCCGGTTTTAATAACGCGAGGTCCTAACTTCACTATGCTCAATCCTCCATAAAAGCGCTGAACAATAAATTTTAACAGTCACTTTTCTCAATTACCTTATCAAATATATCTATTAAAACTTATAATTTCAATTACTTTTGTGGTATTAAGCATGATTTTGGGGTAAGTTTTTATTTGAATAAATATAAAAAAGCACTAGATACCATCCGTAAAGTGGAAGGTCCCTAGCGCATTTTATTAAAAGCCTTTTAGAACAAATTTATTTCTTTACTAAATATTTTTCACCTAGTACTTCATTTACTTCGTACGTACCTGCTGTTAACTCTTTTTCAACAAAAGCTTGAAGGTCTGATTTCTCCAGATCATACATGACTTCGATTTCTTTTGAGAATAGAAGTTTTTCAGTAGCTAGTAAATCAGAAAGCGAAGGTTGTTGTGTCGGTTTCGGTTCTTCTCCATTTAAAACTTGGGATAATCCTTTAACATAATTTTCTAATGGGCGGCTGCCAACAATTTTCACACCCTTATTTTCTTCATTCAATAGAATTATCGTTGGAAAACCTCTAGCTCCTAGCTTTCCTGCAAGTGCGAAGTCTTCATTTAATAATTGATGTCCGGATTGTTCTTCCGCTTCGTTTACAATTGCTTCTCCATCAATACCTATACTGTTGACGATGTCAATCATAATGGATTTTTCAGCTATATTTTGATTAAACGCAAATAGTGCTTCTCTTGAACGACGTAAATATTCAAATGCTTTTTCATCATCATGATGTTTTTGAATTACTTTATATACGCGAGACGGAGGGAAGGATGACTGAACTGGATTATCGACCATCAGTGAACCATCAATAGGCATGCGCGAATATTCTCCAACTTCTCTCCAATGACCTGCAACGTCCGCGGGTTTAAATATTCCATTTGCAGGATCGATAGGTCCGTCACCCCATTTTTCCAACAAACCACCCATGACGGTATGAAAGTTGAAATAATTCCCGTATTGTTTTTCAAAGCGGCGAAGAGTCGGTTCTAGCGCCCAGCAATGGGAACATATTGGGTCGGTTACATAATAAACGTCTATTTTTTTCTTGGGTGGATTTAAATCTATGATCTCCATTTCTTCCTCCCCAGCTACACCACAAACACCTGTTTCTAAATCGCAAATTAGATTATTTTTGTTCGTCATTATGTTTCCTCGCTTTCTTGAGTCAATTTTAAGAAGTTTCTTTCACTTTTTGGTACAATAATAATCAGTTGAATAAGGAGACTCATATTCCTTCACATCTGTATTTTAATCTATATTGAAAACAAACCATACCAATAGTTCACTGAATATGTCGTTTATCCAACACATTTATATATTTGTTTAATAAGTCGGAGGGAATTTTACTATGAGTGAAACAAAGACAGATCCTCGCGTTCTTCGTACCCGTAAGTTAATCATGGATTCTTTTATGGAACTTTCGGATAAAAAGGAGTTTAAGGATATAACGGTTAAGGATATTACAACAGAGGCTATGATTAATCGCGCGACTTTTTATTATCACTTCGAAGATATATATGACTTATTAGAAAAAGTGTTATCAGAGGTATTATTAATTAATTTGGATTCCGAAGTCTACCAAAAAAGCGAACTAAATGAAGAGGCGTTTATTAGTATCTTTAAAGCAATTACTAACTTTCAAAAATCATTATCTAATCGCTGCCATCGAGGATACGAAGATACAATTGCCCGCATCATTAGGGAACAGCTTGAATTGATCTTTTACAAAATGCTTGTAAAACAACATTCAACGGATGATGGTGAGAAGGCACGAATGGTAACCGCAGTCATGTTAAGCTGGGGAATCTATGGGGCATCTGTAGAATGGAGGAGAAATAGCCAGACAATTGTCCCAGAGGAATATATTAAATCAGCTATACCATATATTTTGAATGGACTTAATTACACCAATAAAACAGTGTAAGTATCCATTGTTGAAACGTCTAATTTAAGTTGAAAGTGTAAGGCACCTACCAAATTTTATGGTGGGTGCCTTTTTTTCAAAGTTTGAGAATTAAAATCAACCTTTCCAGTAGCCAAGTCTTTCAGAAATTAACTCTCCGGAACGGATTAATTCATTAGCAAAATGGTTAATTCGTTGCTTCGAGAATCGAGGACTAGGTCCTACTAGATTGATAGCGGCAATTACTTTCCCTGTGTGGTCTCTTACTGGAGCAGATACGGAGGTCACACCTAGATTGTATTCTTCTACGCTCACTGAATATCCCTGGTTCCGTATCATTTCCAACTCTTGGCGGAAAACGTCTGGATCTGTAATGGTATGGGGAGTTAAAGAATCTAGTCCATTACGGGTAACGAGATCAACAATGTAGCTGCCACTATGGGCAAGAAGGAGCTTACCAGAGCTGGTACAATGAGTATAATTTTGCAATCCTAAGTGCGTTTGTAACTTATAAGAGTTCTTACACTCCACTTTGCATAAATAGACAATATGATTTTCTTCTAAGATCGCGAGGTGTGACGTTTCTCCACACTTATTGGCTAGATTTGTGAGGATGGGAAGGGCTTCAGTATGTAGATCAATGTTGCCGAGGACAATGGAGCTTAATTCTACTACAGATAAGCCTAATTCATATTTATGTGTTTCTGCATTTTTCTTAACTAATCCTTCAGATGCGAGCGTTGCCAGAATTCTTTGAACGCTGCTTTTCCCTAATCCAAGCTCAGCTGCCAGTTCACGTACACCTTTTTGTGGTTCGTCCATTTTAAAAGATCTCATAATTTTAATCGCATTTTTTACTGAAGAGAGTACATTTTCTTGTTCTTGAATCATAGTATCCTCCGATAATTAAAAAATTTCAAAAAATTTGAAAAAGTGTCACAAAGTGTCCCTTATAAAGGGACAACAGTATTGTAGATACAATTCAATACCAGTAAGATAGGACTATGCACACGAGTTCAGTCAATTCGAAAAATTTTGATAGTGATTACAATGTAAACGTTATCATTATCCAATGTGTTTCGTCAATTAAGTTTGTTGCTTTTTTCAAAAACTGTAATTCAAAAATGAAATCTAGGAGGAACGAAAATGACAAATTTTAAAGAACCAATTTTTGATGTTGCACAACTTGCACACGTGGAGATTTTTTCTCCGAAACTTGAACAATCAGTAGAATTTTTCACACGTTTTTTAGGGATGGAAGTTACGGCTCGTGCTGGTCAATCTGTATATTTACGTGCTTATGAGGATTTCTACCACAATACATTAAAAATAACAGAGGCAAAGGAAGCGGGAGTAGGACATGTAGCATGGCGCGCAACTTCTCCTCAAGCTCTTCAACGTCGAGTGGAGGAAATCGAAAAAACGGGATTGGGTAAAGGCTGGATTGAAGGGGACGTTGGTCATGGTGCGGCCTATCAGTTTACAACACCGGATGGTCATTTAATGGAAATCTTATGGGACGTGGAATATTATAATGTCCCAGAACATCAAAGATCAAAACTATTAAATCGTCCATCAAAACGTCCTGTTCAAGGGGTGCCAGTGCGTCGCTTAGATCATATAAATTTAATGACTTCTAACCCAGCAGCGGATACAGAATTTTTGATTGAAGAACTAGGGTTTCGTTTAAGAGAGCAAATCCAAAATAATGGTCATGTCCTTGGAAGCTGGATAAGTGTTTCAAATCTTGTTCATGAAATCGCTTACATGCAAGAACCTAATGGCATAAAGGGGAAGCTCCACCACCTTTGCTACTGGTATGGAATACCACAAAATCTTTATGATGTTGCGGATTTGTTAAAAGATCATGGTGTTTTTGTTGAAGTTCCTCCGAATAAGCATGGAATCAGCCAAGCTTTCTGTATGTATGTAATTGAACCAGGCGGGAACAGAATCGAATTGTTCGGAGATGCAGGTTATATCATAACAGACCCAGCTTGGAAACCAGTCATTTGGGAAATGAAGGATGTACCAGGAAACGGTGATACCTGGATTGGAACCGAATTCCCAGAATCTTGGTGGACACAAGGTACACCGCGTACAGCGAATATTCCTGCTGAAGTGGTAAAACCTTAATTCCTAGATTAATAGAAGGTGTGGTGAGAGGTCTTGACTAAAATAAAAGCTGCAATTTTAGGTTCAGGTAATATTGGAACAGACTTAATGTACAAAATTTTAAAGAATGAAGGAAATATGGAGTTAGCCCTGCTTGCAGGGATTGACCCGGAATCAGATGGATTGGCAAGAGCTCAGGCTAAAGGAATACGTACAAGCCATCACGGAATTGATGCGATCTTGGAAGACCCAGAGATTAAGATTGTCTTTGATGCGACAAGCGCAAAAGCACATAAGTTGAATGCAGTTGCATTGCGGGAGAAGGGGAAATTAGCTGTCGATATGACTCCAGCAGCCATTGGCCCGTTTGTCGTACCAACGGTCAATTTACATGAGCATATTGAAGCCATGAATGTAAATTTGATCTCTTGTGGCGGTCAGGCGACTACCCCTCTTGTACACGCAGTTAATCGCATAGTCCCGGTTCATTATGCGGAAGTCATAGCAACAGCAGCCAGTGTATCCATAGGACCGGGAACAAGACAAAATGTAGATGAATTTGTTCGAACCACCGCTAATGCAGTCCAACAAGTTGGCGGAGCAAAATTAGCTAGGGCGATTCCAGTGTTTAATCCGGCAGAGCCACCCATTAATATGACCAATTCTGTTTATGCAGTGATTAAAGAAGAGTTTGATGAAGAAGCAGTCATTTCATCTATTCAATCGATTGTTGCTGAGATTTCGAGTTATGTTCCAGGGTACAAATTAAAAGGTACTCCATTTATTGATTACCGTGATACACCTTGGGGAAGGCTGCCAACAATCGTGATCATGAATGAAGTTGTAGGAGCGGGAGACTATTTCCCTACCTACGCAGGAAATTTAGATATTATGACAGCATCAGCATATAAGGTTGGAGATTTATATGCCGCACATTTTCTTGGATCTAAGGAGGTTATCCGATGAAGATTCCTAGAATCACAGATACCACACTAAGAGATGGCGACCACGCCGTCAGCCATAGCTATACTCCGGAAATGGTAAGGACGATTGTTCGAAATTTAGATGACGCCGGTGTACCTATTATTGAAGTCAGCCATGGTTCTGGATTGAATGGGTCGACAATCCAGCAAGGGTTTTCGATTCACTCTGAACTTGAGTTGATTAAAGTGGCAGTAGAAACAGTGAAACAAGCAAAAATTGCTTCTTTATTCGTTCCTGGAATTGGAACGAGCAATGAGCTAAGAGAGGCTGCTGAACTTGGTATTTCAGTCATCCGAATCGCCGTTCATTGTACAGAAGCCGATGTAACGGAACAGTATTTCCGACTAGCGAAGGAATTAGGACTTGAAGCAGTTGGCTTTTTGATGATGTCACATACTCAACCTGCAAACGTATTGGTCCAGCAGGCTAAGCTGATGGAATCATACGGCGCTGATTGTGTTTATGTGGTCGATTCTGCAGGAGCACTTGTTCAAAGTGGTGTAAGGGAAAGGGTTTCTGCTCTAAAAGAAGCGTTGTCCATTGAGGTCGGTTTTCACGCTCATAATAATCTTGGCTTAGCGATTGGGAATTCCATTACGGCACTTGAAGCTGGAGCGGACCAAATTGACGGCACTCTAAGGGGACTAGGGGCGGGAGCGGGTAATGCACCGACTGAAGTGCTTGTGGCTGTACTAAATAAAATGAATTTGGATACAGGAATAAATCTATCTATTTTAATGGATGTTGCGGAGGAAGTAGTTGCTCCATTGATGCAGGTACCAATCGTAATTGATCGTGACAACTTATCTAGTGGGTATGCAGGGGTATATAACAGCTTTTTATTACATGTAAGACATGCAGCGGAAAAGTTCGGTGTCAAGGCCTCAGAAATTATGGAGGAATTAGGCAAAAGGAATGCAGTTGCTGGTCAAGAGGACTGGATTTTAGATGTGGCAGTCGAATTAGCAGAGAAAAAAGGGCTAAAAGTTTAGGTTTCGTGTAGTTAGAGGAGGTAAAATTGTGACAATCATTCTAGAAGCTGCTAGCCGATTATTGGAAGCCGAGGAAGCGAAGAAAGTCATTGAACCGCTTACGGTTACTTACCCAGGGATTACTGTGGATGAAGCCTACTATACACAATTAGAGATTATCCGTAGAAAAGTAGATAATGGGGCAGTCATTGTTGGCAAAAAAATTGGGGCAACTAGCAAAGCCATTCAAAATATGTTTGGCGTCAACCAGCCTGATTATGGTCATTTATTGGCGGATATGATGGTTGTCGAAGGTGAAACGATTTCACTTGCTCCATATATTCAACCGAAAGTTGAGTTTGAGATTGCCTTTAAGTTGAAAAAAGATTTACAAGGACCAAATGTTTCTATACTTGATGTTATCGATGCAACAGATTATATTGTTCCAGCGATTGAAGTGATTGATAGCCGTATTGTTGATTGGAAGATTAAATTTGAAGATACTGTAGCAGATAATGGATCGTCCGCTAGTGCGATTATTGGCGGAAATCCTACGAAGCTTGAAGGACTCGATCTTACCCACATTGGAATGGTTGCCTATCGAAACGGAGAGATGATTGATTCTGGTGCTGGTGCAGCCGTACTTGGAAATCCGCTTCGTTCCGTTGCTTGGCTTGCAAATTCTTTAGGTAAGTACGATGTGTCCTTAAAAGCTGGGGAAATCGTTCTCTCAGGGGCTTTAACTAGTGCAATCGAAGTAAAGGAAAATGACACATTTACCGCTGAGTTTGCTCATATTGGTTCAGTAACAGCTTCCTTTAAACGATAAAAATAGAAACTAGGTGATAAACATGATAAAGACAGATGCGATTGATCAAATTGCTCTTGAATTATACGAGGCGGAAAAACAGAAAAAATCTGTCAATAAATTTGTTGACGTCTATCCTGAATTGGATGAAGCATTAGCCTACCAGGTACAAGAACGCTTACTTGAAATAAAATGCAAGGAAGAAAACACCAAAAGAATCGGACGAAAGCTCGGATTAACAAGTAAGGCCAAACAAGTAATGATGGGGGTTCATGAACCATCTTACGGGGTATTACTAGAAAGCATGCAATTATTTGAAGGGGAACGCATTTCACTTTCACCATTTATCCATGCAAAATTAGAACCGGAAATTGCCTTTATTTTTAAAAAGGAAGTAAAGGGTCCGCATGTCACCGTTGCCGATATACTGGATGCTACCGAATATGTAGCTCCAGCACTTGAAATTATCGACAGTAGGTTCCAGGGTTTTAGCTTTACACTGCCTGATGCTGTTGCCGATAATTCTTCCTCTTCGCGATTTATTATTGGTGAAAGATTCTTTTCACCAGAAACTATCGATTTGAAATTAATGGGTATGGTCTTCAAACAAAACGGGGAGGTCGTAGCGACAGGTGCGGGCGCCGCCGTGATGGGGCATCCAGCTCGGGCGATTGCTTGGATGGCAAATAGATTATATCAGGTTGGACAGAGTATTCAACCAGGTGAAATCGTTTTAAGTGGGTCCCTATCTGCTGCCATTAAGATTGAAGCGGGTGATCACTTTTCCGCAAGCTTTGATGGGATTGGATCGGTTGAGGCTGTATTTACTGAGTAAACAACAAGTGAAGGGAGAGAATTTTATGCCATTTATTCAGATTAATATGCTTAAAGGCAGATCACCTGAAAAGAAAGAACGTTTGATTAGGGAAGTTTCCGACTTAGTATCAGATGTGTTAGATGCTCCCATTCAAAGTGTGCGTGTGATGATCAATGAACTTGAGCCAGAACATTGGGGAATCGCTGGAGAATCGGTTAAGAAGAGAAATGAGGTTTCAAAATGACTAACGTACAAACTGGTGTAAGAGAAGTTGGTTTATATATAAACGGTGAATATGTGCAAGCAGGGAATGGGGAAACCTTTGATGTGAAAAACCCTGCTACTCAAGAAATCATTGCAAAGGTAAGTGAAGCAACAGAGGCGGATGTTGATAAAGCTTGCCGCGCTGCAAGAGATGCTTTTGAAAATGGACCATGGCGGACGATGACAGTCGCGGAGCGCTGTGCAAAACTTCGCCGCATGGCTGAAATTATCCTCGAGCGAAAAGAAGAAATTGCGCGACTAGATGCTACAGATGTTGGAAAACCATTTCATTCTGCTCTTCAACACGAAGTTCCGCGCGCAGCAAACAACATTAAGTTTTTTGCAGATTTCATGGAAAACCTGGGTGGGGAAACCTATCCGATGGAAGATGAATATTTGAACTATACACGGTATGAGCCAGTTGGAGTTGCAGCACTTATTACACCCTGGAATGTTCCGTTCATGTTGACAACTTGGAAACTGGGACCATGTCTTGCCGCAGGGAATACAGCGGTAATTAAGCCGGCCGAAATGACACCGCTATCCGTGTCCTTACTTGGTGAAATTGCGAAAGAAGCAGGTATCCCTGATGGTGTTGTGAACGTCGTTCATGGTCTTGGAGGAGTGGTCGGAAATGCTCTTACTACCCATCCTGAGGTAGATTTAGTTTCGTTTACTGGCTCTACCGCTACAGGAAAAAGAATTATGAAAAGCGGAGCCGATAGCTTGAAAAAAGTTTCCTTTGAACTAGGTGGAAAGGCAGCGAATATCGTGTTTGAAGATGCAAATCTTGATAAAGCCATCCCCGTTTCGATTCAAGCGGCTTTCATGAATTCTGGGCAAATCTGTCTTGCTGGTTCAAGAATTTTAGTTCAACGCTCGATTTTTGATGAGTTTCTCGAAAGATTTAAGAAAGCGGCGATGGAACTAAAAGTAGGTGACCCGCAGGATGTTACTACAAAAATGGGTCCAGTCGTAAGTGAAGAGCATTATAAAAAGGTAACAAGTTACCTTGAGATTGCAAAAGAAGAAAATGCTACTTTGATCTGTGGTGGAAAGCGACCTGATTTACCTGAATACTTACATAATGGTTATTATTTAGAACCCACAGTATATGTTCAGGAAAATCCAAAATCGCGGATGTGCCAAGATGAAATTTTTGGACCGATAGTAACGATTATCCCATTTGATACAGAAGAAGAAGCATTAATAATTGCAAATGATACAGATTATGGCTTGAATGGAGTCGTTTGGACCGAAAATCTCCAACGAGCTCACAGAGTTTCTCACTCTGTTCGAGCAGGGACGATTTGGGTGAATTGTTGGTTTGTTCGTGATCTTCGTGCGCCATTTGGCGGATTTAAGAAGAGTGGAATTGGTCGTGAAGGTGGTCATCACAGCATGGAATTCTTTACAGAAGCCAAAAATATTTGCATTGCATTAAAATAGGTTTAGATATAAATGAATAATAGAAGAGGCGTATGGTTTAAACAGACCTATACGCCTTTTCTATGAGTCTAGGATAAGAACCTATCGCTCGTTCCTCCAAAAAAAGTTAGAAATTTTTCATTCGTGTCCCACATAAAGGGACTTGGCCATTGTAATGAATGATGTTGTTAGTATACTGAATATATAGAATATTCAGTGCAAGGTTGTTGTAAACAGTAGTTTTCAATTTATTAATAGAGAAATGAAAACGCTGCCAAATAAAAGTTTTTACCAAAAAGGGGAGGTAAAATGAATACAATAGTTCAAAGAACGGATCATGCACTAGGAACAAACTATCAAATAGAAATCCAGAAAGTCTATAAGTCTTTTTCAAAAGGAGAAAGCAGTGTTAATGTTCTCCAGAATATTAATCTTTCAATTGAAAAAGGTGAATTTATTTCCTTGCTGGGGCCAAGTGGCTGTGGAAAATCAACCTTGTTAAAGTTAATTGGAGGATTACTCGATCAGTCGAATGGTCAGCTTATGATTGATTCAGAAAGTGTTAAGGGTCCAAACAAGAAAATCGGCTTCATGTTTCAAAAAGCAGTATTGCTTCCTTGGAGGACGGTAGAAGGAAATCTAATATTGCCAGTAGAAGTAGCAAAAGGTGATATTCATAAAGCAAAAAATCGAATCGGAGAATTACTTGAATTAGTCGGATTAAAAGGTTATGAGAAGTATTATCCAAAAGAACTTTCTGGTGGAATGCAGCAGCGAATTTCCCTTGCCCGAACATTAATGAACAATCCTGATATTTTGTTGCTAGATGAACCATTTGGTGCACTTGATGAATTTACTCGTGAAGCGCTGAATTTTTCTTTAATGGACATTGCAGAACAAAGTGGTAAAACAGTTATCCTAGTTACTCACAATATTAGTGAAGCCGTATTGATGTCAGACAGAGTGATCGTTATGGGTATAAATCCAGGTCATATACTTGAAGACTTGAAAATTGATATTGCCAAACCAAAAACGGACCAAGTTTTGGCAACCAAAAAGTATGCTGACTATGTCATCCATATTCGTGAATTATTAGGAGTTGGTAGAGTATGAAAGCAGCCATTGAAAAATCAATACCAGTTAATAAGCCAAGGACTACTCAAAAGAAATATGTAAAAAAGGAAGCTGTCTATTCCATTCTGTTACTCATTTCTCTCCTTTTTTTATGGGAGTTTTTGAGTAGAATTGGGGTATTTCACCCACTTATCCTACCAGCACCATCGCTTGTGTTGGTGGCAACCTTCGAGCTTATTACAGCTGGGTATTTTTATCCGCATTTCGGTGTGACCTTGTATGAAACAATCGCTGGGTTTTTCATTGGTTCTTTTTTAGCATTAATTCTTGGAATCATTGTATCTTCGAATCAAACTTTATATAAAGTCCTCAATCCATTTATTGTTGCATTCCAGGTCATTCCTAAAATTGCTCTTGCTCCGATATTTATTACATGGTTTGGCTTTGGGCCTACCGCTAAGGTAGTTATGGCCATCACGCTTTGTTTCTTTCCAACCTTTGTCAATACAGTCGTAGGACTTAAGTCAGTTGATGAAGAGAGTAGACTTCTTTTCCAGTCGATGGTTGCTAGTAAAAGGGACGTTTTCTTAAAGCTTTCTTTGCCTACCGCATTGCCATTCATTTTTGCTGGCTTAAAGTCGTCACTGACTTTTGCCTTAATTGGTGCGATAGTTGGAGAATTTGTAGGAGCGAATGAGGGGTTAGGTATGTTATTAGATACCTTTAACTTTCAACTTGATATGGCAAGTGTTTATGCATTAATTATTGTTTTGTCTATTATCGGTTTAGTTTTATACCTTTTAATAGAATGGCTAGATCGCAAAATTGTATTTTGGGGAGATCGTGACAAAATTAATTAAATAGGAGTGAAGACTATGAAAAAAACAGTTATTTTGGTTATTCTATTTGCTTTATTACTTTTAACAGCTTGTGGAAAATCTTCCTCAAACGAAACGGGCAGCACAGCAGGAGAAGGTAAATTGGAAAAGATTCAGTTACTATTGGCAGCTGAAGGGAATGCAGTTTATTACACATATGTGGCACGAGACAAGGGGTATTTTGAAGAAGAAGGTCTTGATGTCGAGCTTGTATTTGGTAAAGGTGGAACATATGTCGTTCAGCAAATAGGAGCCGAAACAGTAGACATAGGTGTTACTGCTGTTTCTACACTTTTACCTGCATGGGAGAAAGGCATTGATATTCAGGCAGTATATCAAATTAATGTTTCCAATCTTTTTGAATTCATGGTTCCGAAGGACTCTACTATTTCAGACATAAGCCAATTAAAAGGAAAGGTAGTCGGGGTAACAGATCTTGGCGGCGGGGAAGTTCCGATGGTTCGATCGATCCTTTCCACTGGTGGTTTAGATGCAACGAAGGACGTAACACTTAGGGCAATCGGAAGTGATGCATCCTCTATTCTGACGGCGTTTGAAAAAGGTGATGTTGATGCATTTAGTGGCGGGGCACATGATTTAGTATCCCTTTACGCAAATGGATTTGAATCAAAATCACTCATTCCTGAAGAATATAAAAAGCTTCCATCGACGGCCATTATTGCAAACGGGAAATTTGTAAAAGAACGACCGGAAATTGTTGAGAAGGTATCGCGTGCGATTGCCAAAGCAACAGATTTCTCGATCAATGACCCTGATGCAACCTTTGAAATCATGAAAAAGGCAGCACCAGAACAAAATAAGGATGAGGAAATTGGTCGTTTATTCCTCGATACATTCATTGAATTATCAACACCTATTGAGCCTGAAAAGGGTTATGGATACATTTATCAAGATTCATGGAAACAGTTAGTACAACAATTCAGTGAAGGGGACAACCCAGTCATCACGAAAAAAATAAATATAAACGATTATTTAAATACTAGTTTCTTAGAAAAAGCAAATAAGTTTAAATAAAAATGATAAATAAGAAAAAGCGCCAGGCGCCATCCGAAATTCGGAA
>NZ_JBALNQ010000034.1:19924-20296 GCF_036961885.1 Neobacillus niacini
ATAGACGAATCATGAATAGGGAAGGATACAAAGGCAGAAAAGAATCAGATAAACCGTCCCTATTTTTTCTGTTAAAATGGGAAATAACTCAAAATGACTTAAAGGAAAGGAAAAATATGAATTATATAAGTAACAGCCTGTTAGAATTAGAAATGGATCCTACGATTGCCGGGTATCTTTCAATCGTTATTATGATTTTTTTTATAGCTACTCTCTGTATAATAGCGAATTTTATCACGAAAAAGGTCGTATTTAGGGTGGTTACTCATATTGTGACCAATAACAAGTACACCTGGGATGATATGCTTTTGGAACGAAGGGTTTTTCAAAGGTTGTCTCATATTGTTCCGGCTCTCATTATTTATTATTTTG
>NZ_JBALNQ010000034.1:20409-24301 GCF_036961885.1 Neobacillus niacini
AATGATATTTATCAAACCTTTGAGATATCGAAAATCAGGCCAATAAAAGGGTATATCCAGGTCGTCAATATTGTTGTCATAACGGTTGGTATCATCCTGCTTATCGCGGACTTGATTGGTAAAAATCCGCTCATTTTTCTAAGTGGAATAGGTGCTCTGTCTGCCGTACTTTTGTTGGTTTTTAAAGATTCATTATTAGGACTTGTTGCTGGGATTCAGTTGTCTGCCAATGACATGGTTCGGGTTGGTGACTGGATTGAAATGCCTAAATACGGGGCAGATGGAGATATTATCGATATTTCATTAAATACCGTTAAGGTGCAGAATTTTGATAAAACCATTACGACGATCCCAAGTTATGCTCTCATATCGGATTCTTTTATCAATTGGAGAGGGATGCAAACCTCGGGAGGACGCAGGATCAAGCGGTCATTATTTATCGATACAAGTAGTATTACTTTTTGTACCGTGGAAATGATTGAGAAATTTAAAAATATCCACTATCTTTCCGATTATATTGTTGTTAGAGAACGTGAAATTGCCGAGTTCAATTCCAAGAACGATATAAATAGGACCAATCCTGTGAATGGAAGAGCGCTAACGAATATTGGTGTATTTCGGGCATATATCAGTAAATACCTTCAACATCATTCAGGTATTAATCAGGAAATGACACTATTGGTTAGACAGTTAGCACCAACTGAACATGGTATGCCATTAGAAATCTACGCATTTTCAAATGATATAAGATGGGCCGTGTACGAAACGATTCAAGCAGATATCTTTGATCATCTCTTCGCCGTCGCAAAGGAATTTGGATTGCGATTATTTCAGAATCCATCCGGTGAGGATTTGAAAACCATTGTCAATGAAACACGAAAAGCCATAGTAGCTAAGGAAATGGATCATTAATTTAAGTTATAATGGAGTGAGTATGTTTATTAGGAAGGGAAGTGCAAACCGTGGATTTCGAAATCGTTATGCAAGAATTAGAAGCACTTGGTAAGGAACGAACCAAAAAGATATACATAAGCAATGGGGCACACGAGCCGCTTTTTGGCGTGGCTACAGGTGCAATGAAGCCGCTTGCAAAGAAAATTAAGATAAATCAACCTTTGGCTGAGCAGCTATACGCCACTGGGAACTACGATGCCATGTATTTTGCCGGTATCATTGCTGACCCGATGGCAATGACGGAGGAGGATTTTAACCGCTGGATAGATGGGGCGTATTTTTATATGCTAAGCGATTATGTGGTTGCTGTAACATTGGCAGAAACCAATATTGCCCAAGTGGTTGCCGATAAATGGATCGCAAGCGGTGAAGAACTGAAAATGTCGGCAGGCTGGAGCAGTTACTGTTGGCTTATGGGTAATCGTCCGGATGCTGAATTTAATGCAACCAAAATTGTTCGCATGCTCGATCAGGTGGAAAATACGATACACGATGCTCCAGAACGGACAAAGTCAGCTATGAATAATTTTATTTACACTGTCGGAATTTCTTATTTGCCGCTCCATGAAAAGGCGGTTGAAACTGCAAAGGCAGTTGGACCAGTAGAAATGAAGAAGGACAAGAAAAAAAGCAGTATCCTACTTGCTTCAGAAAATATTCAAAAGGAACTAGATAGAGGGAAACTAGGTTTCAAACGCAAATATGTAAGGTGTTAGAATAAACTAGTGCCAGGCCTCCATATAATTGGAAGTCGACTGGCACTTTTCTTATTTTGCTCTTTCTTCTCCGTAAATCTCATTTAAATGTTTGATGTGTGCCAAACCCCAATGGTGCATCGACTCTAACAGGGGCATAAGTCCCTTCCCATATTCGGTCAACGAATATTCTACTTTTGGAGGAATTTGTGCATAAATTTTACGATTGATAATATCATGATACTCCAATTCTCTTAGTTGGGATGTCAGCATTTTTTTTGTGATATCCGGAATCAATCGCTGCAGTTCGCTAAAACGTAAAGTGCCCTTACCTAAAATATGATAAAGAATGACGGGCTTCCATTTTCCTACGAGTATATCGAGCGCGGTTTCTACTTTACAATCTCCAGCCAATCCCTTTCACCCCTTATGGTATCTTTTTGGATACTATGGCACATTAAAGTGTCTACTTCTAAATGTATTCCTTGATGCTTACTATATACTCAGAAGGTAAATTTTAGCAAGGGGGATGGGTCAATTATGAATATTGCATTATGGATTGTTCAAATTTTATTGGGATTGATGTTTTTATTTGCAGGTTCTTCGAAAGCTTTTTCTTATGAAAAAACAAAAGCTAGCATGCCATGGGTTCAAGATTGCTCAAGAAACTTGGTCATCTTTATCGGTGTCGCGGAGCTGCTTGGAGGTCTTGGGTTGATTTTACCTTATGCCTTGGGAATCGCACCTATTTTAACACCAATAGCTGCTATTGGAATTGCAGTCATCATGATTTTAGCTGCTGGGTTGCATATTAAGAGGAAAGAAAATCAGGCAATTGGGATGAATATTATTTTATTAGCATTGGCACTATTTGTTGCTATTGGTCGCTTTTAGGAGGAGAAATCAGATGGTACCGTCATTATTTATTGGTCATGGATCTCCCTATTTATCTGTACAACAAAATGAGTATTCCACTTTTTTATCACTATTGGGCAAACGTTATAACCCAAAAGCGATTGTTATCTTTAGCGCTCACTGGGAAAGTGAAATACTCACGTTAACCTATACAGACGATGTACTTGAAACAGTGTATGATTATTACGGTTTTCCAGAAGAAATGTACAAAATCAAATATCCAGCAAATGGTTCTACGGAGATAGCTAAGAATCTTGAGATTCGATTTAAGAAATTCGGGATAAAAACAAAAAGGGAAGAAAGAAGGGGATTGGACCACGGTTCATGGGTAGCACTCCGCCATATGTTCCCTAAAGCTGATATTCCTGTCATTCAATTATCGGTTCATCCATTCTTGTCGCCTAAAGAACAGTATACAATTGGTAAGGCATTACAAGGACTGGGGGATGAGGATATACTAGTGATTGGAAGTGGAACGACGGTGCACAATTTTAAATGGTTTTTTCCGGATGCCACAGAACCAATTAAGGAAGCAGTAGAATTTGATAATTGGATTATCGAACATGTTCAAAAAAGGGATATAGATTCCCTTGATAGATATCTTCAATTAGCTCCTCACGCGCAGTTAGCCGTACCAAGACCAGAACACTTCGTTCCAATCTTCATTGCATTAGGAAGAGGAGACGAAAACAAGGAACCAGTGGTACTTAATCAAACCTATGATTTCGGAGCCATGAGCAATTTGTGTATGGAATTTTAATGTATTCTTTGAAGGAAGCTGCCTAAACGGGAGCTTGTAAGCGAATATACTAGCAAGAAAAGAAGATAAAATTAATTAAAAAACACACACAAACGAAGTAATCAACGTTTGTGTGTGTTTTTGTTTTGCCGCATAAACCAGAAAGGGGCTTGTTCTTTATGTACTTAATTTATCTTGTTTCACTTGAATTTTCTTATATGCTAGATTTGCAGAGGAAAGAATTACAAGGCCTAAAATACTTATACTGAAAAAGAATCCTAATCCAGATAAATAAGTAACAGCGAAGTATACAGCAGCAAATCCAAAAATAATAAATAGACTTGGTATCGGACTAGAGATTGTAATAAGTAGTGCATTTTTTATATGAGTTCCTAACGGTTGTTCAAATTCAACATAGGAAGCCAGTGTATAGCAAATGATAAGAAAATAAAAGCAACTCATTATCATGCTTGTATAAAAAAGAAAGGATGATAACTCATTAGATGTTGCTTGTAAAAATTTTATATTCAAATACAAAATAAAACCGATTATTGTAATCATAAAACCCAATTTATTACTGTCAAAGAAC
>NZ_JBALNQ010000034.1:24345-28611 GCF_036961885.1 Neobacillus niacini
AATGCCAAAAGGTTTGGAATACTGGTGGATGATTTTTTCGTATAAACTGTCTTAATGTTGCTAACATCGCAATGGTGGCTGGAAAAAATCCAAAAATCACAAATCCACTTATCGTAAAAAGAATCCATAATAGATTAATATATGCAAGTCTTGCTATCCAATCACAAAAAGTATAAACAGCATTTGAAAATGAACCTAATTGCATGGTGATCCCTCCTTATCAATAAATATATCATGCACAAAATGCCAGCGTTTTCTTTTTGGTAATAAAGTAAAAATTTTATCTAAAAGGTAAAAATAAAGCCAGAAATAGGTGGGAAAGTTAGCAAGATTAACTATTGAATAAGGGGCATGATAAAAGTGGTAAAAATTTTCCCAATAATGTAAAAATTCAATATTGTTGAAAGCGATTTCAGTAACTATACTAAATCTAGAATATAGAAGAAGGGGTGAAATTCTTGAATAGCGAAGTAAAGGTCGAAACAAAAGTGGTACATACGCCAAAAAGTAAAGTGCGCAAGAGAGCAAAAAATAGAACTCCTTTTAGTGGCTGGAAGGAGAATTTAGCAGGGTATGCATTTATTGGACCAATGTTTATTGGGACTTCTATATTAGTATTATTTCCTATACTCTCTTCATTTGTTTTAAGTTTTACCGATTGGAATTTTGTCGCTGGCTATGAAAATGCTAAATTTGTAGGGCTTGAAAATTTCTCGAAATTACTTACCAATGCATTATTCCTGAAAGGATTATTCAATAATGTTCTCTTAATTTTAGCAGTACCGATAACTTTACTTATATCTCTTGCATTAGCTGTGATCATTAATAAATATGTTTATATGAAAGATCTGTTTAAAGTCATCTATTTTATGCCGTTTATTTCGAGCATTGTAGCCGTTGCGGTTGTCTTTCAAGTGCTTTTTCATCCAACGAAAGGTCCTATCAATCAATTACTGTTGACGCTTGGGGTTAAAAATCCACCTGGTTGGATTGCAGACGTTACCTTTGCGTTACCATCAGTTATGTTAATTATGATTTGGACAGGAATTGGTTTTAACTTAATCATTTACTTGGCAGGACTGCAGAACATACCAAAGGAATTATATGAAGCAGCACAAATGGATGGCGCCTCTGCTTGGTCTCAATTTAGAAAGATTACGATTCCGTTAGTGTCACCAACAACTTTCCTATTGTTTGTTACAGGCGTTATTTCGAGCTTCAAAGTATTTGATTTAATCATTGTTTTAACAAATGGTGGTCCAGCAAATTCAACGATTACACCAGTTGTTTATTTGTACCAGCAAGCATTTGTTGAATTAAAAACAGGGTATGCTTCAGCCATTTCATTGGTTATGTTTGTTATTATTTTGATCGTTACCTATATTCAATTTATTGGGCAGAAAAAATGGGTGAATTATTAATAGAAAGGAGCAGTCGATATGGTAGAAAGATTAGATATAAGAAAATTGATCATGACCGTCATTATGGTTCTAATAGGAATTGCTTTTCTAATGCCATTTTTGTGGATGATCTCTGCTTCTTTTAAAGTAGAAGAAGATGTATTAACGTTTCCGATTCAATGGATTCCTCAAAATTGGAATGTGGTTGAAAATTATAAAGAGGTTTGGACCGGTTCCATGCCATTCCTTCTATTATATTGGAATTCTATTAAGGTAACGGTTCTAACGACATTGGTTTCTTGTACGATATCCTGTTTAGCAGCATATGGATTTGCCAAAATTAATTTTAAAGGAAGAGAGTTCATCTTTTTAATCGTCTTGGCCACTTTCATGATTCCACCTCAAACGCTGTTAGTTACTCAATTTCTGTTATATAGATGGCTTGGCTTATATGATACTCACACCGGTCTAATTCTATTAAATAGTTTTAGTGTATTTGGAACGTTTATGCTGCGCCAATTCTATCTTGGAATTAGTAATGAAATTATTGAATCAGCGAGAATGGATGGAGCTGGTCATTTAAGAATTTTTACTTCGATTGCTTTGCCATTAGTAAGACCAGCGATTGCAACCTATGCGATCTTACGTTTTATTTGGACCTGGAATGACTTCCAAAATCCATTAATCTTCCTAAGATCAAAAGAATTATTTACCATTCAACTTGGTGTCCAAAGTTTTTCGGATCAACATGGCAGCGTTTACTCATTGATGATGGCAGCATCTGTTTCCGCTATTTTACCATTACTGATTATCTTCATTATCGGACAGAAAAACGTCATTGAAGGTATACAGCTGGGTGGGGTGAAAGGTTAAACATGGTGTGTACTCCTTCTTTATATTAAGAGAGAGTTACTATACAAACTAAAAATAAGGGGGAAAATATTTTGATGAAAAGATGGGGTTCATTGTTACTAGTGGGACTTTTTGCAATCTTTATGTTAGTTGCTTGTTCCGGAAACGATAAGGCTTCAACAGATGAAGAAAAACCTGATACATCTAAGGAAGAAGTGACCTTAAAATTTGTCCACTGGATCAATGAGGATGTTGGAAAATGGGAAAGTGTCATTGCAAAATACGAAGCAGAGCATCCAGGAGTAAAAGTGGAATCCATCCCACTGGTTGAAAATATGAACACTCAGGATTATTTCAAACAGTTAGATTTAATGGCCTCTGCGGGTGATGATATGGATTTGATTTTGTTCAACCAACCTCAAGAGCTAGCAAAACGAATTGGTGCCGGACTGGTAGAACCCATCACTAAATTTACTAAGGCAGAAGGCATGGATATTAATAAAGTATACAATAATACCTATCCTGCTTTTGATGGTGAATACTACGGCTTGCCAATGAAAAATATCACGCTGCTTGTTATGCTTAATAAAGCACATCTTGATGAGGCTGGCTTAAAGATTCCGACTGAATGGACATGGGATGACTATACGGATTACGCTAAAAAGCTGACGACAGACAAGCATTATGGATCGTATTTACACTCATGGCATTTCTTCCATTCAAATTTAAAACTAATGGGTAAAGCAAAGGATAATTTAATATTAAAAGAGGATGGAACATCAAATGCAACTGATCCAACTTTACGCGCATCATTAGAACTACGAAATCAATTAGAAAATGTAGATAAGTCATCTGTTCCATTTACTGAAATATTATCGCAAAAGCTAGATTATCGTCAGCAATTCTTTAGTCAATCCGCATCCATGGTTCCTACTGGCAGCTTTATGATTAGTGAATGGGGTCAATTTATACCTGAATTTGAAATCGCATGGGCACCATGGCCGAAAACAAAGGCAAGCGATGAAGCACTTGCACCAATGAGTGGAGATTTAATTACCATCGCTAAAAGCTCAAAACATAAGCAAGAGTCATATGAATTCATGCGTTGGTTGACTACAGAAGGTATTGTAGACCAAGGAATCTTTACACCGGCATGGAAGGAAGCAGATATGAGCAAATCATTAGAAGCAGTGGTGAATGGAACCAAAAAACCTGAAGCCATTCATATGGAATCATTGGAGAATGCACTTACCACCGTTAAGCCTATTGAAGTCATTGCTCCACCAGCTTATATTAATGAAGCATGGGGCGAATTTGGTGCAGAGGTAGAATTATATCTCCTTGGTGAACAGGATCTTGATAAAACAATGAAAAACATCGAAAAAAGAGTACAAGCGGTAGTAGATGCTAACAAATAATTAGAATATTCATGCTATAATAGAGGGAAAACAAAAGTTTTCTCTCTATTATTATTTTCTTTAGTTGTTGGAAGCGGTGATCATCAGTGAGGTTTTTATGGAAGAAAATAACTCAAATGTCACTAAGAATGAGATTAATCATTTCTGTCATTCTTTGTATTCTATTTCCGTGGGTAAGTACGTATATCGTATCAGACTATTTTACAAAAGATGTATTAGAACAACGTGCAGCAACACAATCAGAGGATGATTTAAGGATGTTAGAATTAGGGATAAAGAGTATGTTAGATGATATGATGTATACCTCTAATTATATTCAATTTGATACGAACATGAATCAGTTACTAAAAACGCATAAGTTAATTGATGCAGATTCCGCTAACGTAAAACAAAAAATCGCCCTAAATTATATACACATATCGAATGAATTGTCTGGAATTACTGATTTATTAATGCCTCTGTATATTACCATTTTGTTTAAAAATGATTTATTTTACACCAATTATTCTCAAATAGATTTTAATCCTTTACAATTTAAAGAAAAACCATGGTTTGAAAAATTGGAACACTTAAGTTTTTATCAAACGTATTGGTTA
>NZ_JBALNQ010000035.1:0-15254 GCF_036961885.1 Neobacillus niacini
TTCTAAGGCTCTTTTCTTAAACTTTGTTGCTTTTTGTAACAAAAATTAATTTAATGATTAAGCTTGTTTTCGCAGAAAAACAGCTTGAATTTAATAAGAAAAGAGCTTGCAAACTAACTTCAATGGAGCAAAATAACTATTACCACGTTAAAATCGGCTTTAAGATTTTAACAACAATCTTTGCGAAAACAGCCTTTTCTAAAGAAAAAAATACAAAATAAAAGCAGTGATTTTCACTGCTTTCCGTTTACCTTCGTTAATCAAACGCTTTAATAGACGGTGCCTCATAGGTTAAAAATTTTTCGAGTAAGGCTGCTGGTTCATCCTCAATAATCGCCATCGTGCGGAATTTCTCTTGCAAGAATTTTTGGTCGATCATATGGTCAAATAAGCTGATTAACGGATCATAATAATGATTAATATTGAGAAGGCCGCATGGTTTTTTATGCAAACCAATTTGCCCCCAGGTGAATACTTCAAAAAATTCCTCTAGCGTACCAGTTCCACCCGGCATGACGACAAACCCATCGGCAAGCTCGACCATTTTAGCCTTTCGCTCATGCATCGTTTCGACTTTATACAACTCTGTTAACCCTCGATGTGAGATTTCACGTTCCTCCAACACTCTAGGGATCACACCTATCGCATGCCCGCCTTCAAGTAAAACGGTATCTGCGACTGCACCCATCAGGCCGATACTCGAACCACCGTAAACTAATGTGATGTTCCGTTTTGCAAGCTCTTTGCCTAATTGAATCGCGCCTGTTTTATAGGCCTCTGAAGCACCCAAACTTGACCCGCAATAAACCGCTAATCGTTTCACGCTGTTGCCTCCCTATATGATTAATGCGTTTTAATTTGATTATAGTTATAAATAGAGTTGAAAACAAACAAGGAAAAAGCAGGAGAGAATCCCTTCTCACAAGTATCCATCATGTAGGCAAATGTTCTTCTTCGCTTACGGTTATCATAGTATTTGTCCCACGACCTCGTCCCAGCCATATTCATGGAGTAATGTTCTATATATGTATGTACTAGCAATCCCAAAATATTCATTATTGGATGCATAATTGTCAAAAAGTGCATAAATGGTGACAGGCACCATTCATAATCTCTTAACCATTTCTTAATAGTAAATTTACAATTAAAAGGTAGTATGGAATATAGGAAGAGGGTAGCCAATTTGTACCTTTTTCATGACCCCTATTGTTGATTCGGCCTAGCCGGATCCTTTTTTTTTGGAATATTCATGAAACCTCCCCTCTTCTTACTTCGTATATAGTCTAATAGGAAAGTAGGTGGCGTATATGCCGAAGCAGTGGTTTACGAGTTTACTCTTATTTGCCATGTTATTTATTTTTCCAAGCCCGAGCTTTGCTGTTGAATATTCCATTACCAATGTAAAAATGGACGCTTTCTTGCAAGAAAATGGAGATGTCCTAGTAGAAGAAACCCATACATATGAATTCGAAGGTGAATTTAACGGGATTACCCGAGAAGTCATTCCCAAAGCGGGAGCAGCCATCAGCCATTTTACGGCAACGGAAAACGGACAACCTTTAAAAATTGAAAAAGAGGATGACCTTTACAAAGTTCACCGTATAGGTACAGATGAAACCATCACGGTAAAACTGCAGTACACGATCGAAAATGGGTTGGAGATCTATCAAGATGTAGCTCAATTTTACTGGCCATTTTTCGATGAGAGGAATGAATCCTCTTACGAAAATCTGACAATCACCATTCATCCGCCTAAACCGACCGATGATGTGATTGCCTTCGGATATGATGCAGCCAATAGCACTGAAACCATACAGGACGATGGGGCTGCTGTTTTTCAATTAGGCTACGTTCCTGAAAGTACCAACGGGGATATCCGCGTTGCCTATCCAGTCAGTCTTTTTCCGGCTGCACCTAAAACCGCAGTTAAACCGATGAAAGAGGACATCCTGAAGGCGAAGCAAGAACTTATCGATCAGGCTGCAGCCCATGCTGCAACAAGAGAAACACTTTCCACGATTAGCACGATAGGCATTCCCGCTTTTACACTTATTTTACTAGTGTTAATGGGAAGTAATTGGCTGGCAGCACGAGCCAAGCGAAATGACTTCATGCGGGAAGGCAGTAAGTTTCAGTCTGTACCAAAGCAAATCTTGAGCTTACCAGCAACGATTTTCTTTACAAACAATGGCTATCTTCCACCACAAGCGATGGCCGCTGGATTGCTTGATTTGGTGCGACAGGGCTATGTGAAAAAGACGTCAACCGACAGCTTCGAGAGGATCAATCCTAAATCACCTTTAAAGCACGAGAATGTGTTACTGGATTTTCTTTTTGATAAAATCGGATCAAAAAATACCTTCAAGTTTGGCCAGTTAACAACCTATACAATGAACAAGCTAAATCATGGTAAATACAGTTCATTTCAAACACAGTGGCTACAAGCCGTTAAACAAGAAGTTGTAGACCATTCCCTTTATGAAAACAAAACGGGCTATCGATTATTCGTTGGTTTTTCAAGTGTGTTGTTGCTGCCATTTCTGTTCCTTTTCCCGATTTATGATCTTTTAGGATCCTTTTTATTGGCACTTCTACTGTTTCTTACGGTTATCATCTACGCCATTGTCTACCGACCAAGAACCTGGGAAGGTGCTCGAATCGCTTACGAATGGAAGCAATTTAGGATTCGCTTTAAAGAATTATCACAGGAAGAGTGGGAAAAATGGTCAGAAGATGATCAGATGCGCACCTATATATACGGGCTCGGAATCAGCAGCAAAGAGATTGATCGAAAACATGATGCATTAATCGAAGCATTTACTTCGGAGGATGATTATTATGATAATGATCATCCTGTCGGCTTCTACGCCATTGCCTTAATCGGACCTGACACTTCTGCAAAATTCCGTTTTGCTAATGAATCAACAATCAGCAGCAGTAGCAACAGCGGATCAAGTTCTAGCGGAGGAACAAGTGGAGGCGGTGGCGGATCCGGTGCTTTCTAAAGAAATACTGGGTTAAGAGGGGGTGATTTTTTGCCAAAAAGAATAAATATCTACCTTATCATTAGTATGGTTTTCCTGATGTTCCTAATAGGCTGTTCAAATAATGGTTCGAAAGAGGTTAATTTAAATCAGCTTACTAGAGTAGATGTTGAAGTGGTTAAGGCAGATGAAAGCTATGAAGAAGCTGTAATGATTACGGATGTGGAGTCGTTAGAGGTTGTAAGAAAATCATTTGAACACATTAAATGGGAACCGAATGTAGAGCCTAAAATGGCTAGAAAAGAAAATGTAAAGGCAACCTTATTTTTTGAGTATGATGAGAATATGCCTGAACGATTATTCACATACCAGATTTGGTTCAATCAAAGTAATGATACGGCAACCATAATTAGTAACAATGAAAAAGAAGGGTTTGGAACCTTAGATAAAGAAAATGCACAGATACTAGAGAAAATTTTACTTAATCAATAAAAGAACAGGAATTTCCTGTTCTTTTATCTATTTAAATTAAAATCTCACCTATATGAATCATGTGTCGGAAGGAATAGGTCTTCCTCTGCATTCCTGACAATTGAAAAATGTTCAACATTGTAATGTCCATGAAGCGTTTTATTATGATGGTTTATAATCTGTTCGGTACTTAAAATATCATTGTCGGTTGTTGAATGTCCATCACCGACTAATGTAACATCGAAACCACTAATAGTGGCTGTTCTAACTGCACTATCTATACAGTGCTGGGTTTGAAATGAAAGACGGCACTTTCAACTTGATTCCCATCCATTAATTCTTGTTGCGCATCAATTATTAATAATATTTGATTCATACTTTTCCCCTTTCAAAGGTGGGTAAAACTTTTTTTGTTCAACTATGCACCTTCTTTTGTTTTTGTCTTATATTATATAGAAACCAGTAATTTTCCCTCTAAAAACTTGCTCGTCTCATGCTTTGTTTCTCCTTGGACAAGGCTCTTCAAAAAAAACAAAAAAAGGAAAATATTTTTTTAAAATCACTATTGCTATTCTTAAAATATATTGATAATATGAAATAGCTAATTGGAAAGCTAATATTCAATCTATGTCGAGTCTTTCCAAGCAGATAATATTTTGACCACTTCCTAAAGAAGAAGTTAAGGCCATACGGACAGCCGGGTCAAATGCCGATTGGCAACTTTAGTTGCCTTATTGATTGAGTTAAAAGCTCAAATTTTATAAGTTGGTTACTTTACAACCAGTGCATAAGCACACAACTTGTGAAACGGTCAATAAGAGTGGTAAAAGTAATTATTTGCTATATAGACTCTGATCCTATTATGATATATTTTGAATATTAAAAGAGCTTTCTTACCTATGGTCTTAGGACTTTTATAGGAGACGTATGACTTCAGTCATCCGTATGCCTTTTAATATGAATGATTATATCTAAAGCAAGTGTTGTGCGCGTCGATGCGTTTTCCACTTGCTTTTTTTTGTTGGAAAAAATCTATTTTAGTTGGGAGATAGGAAAAATGGGAAAAGCACTTATTATTGGCGCCGGTGGCGTTGCTTCAGTAGCAATTCATAAATGTGTTCAAAACAGTGAAGTTTTTGAAGAAATTTGTATTGCGAGCCGTACAAAATCAAAATGTGATGACTTAAAGGCAAAATTAGATGGCACAACCAAAACAAAAATCACTACTGCACAAGTAGATGCTGATAATGTGGATGAATTAATTGCATTAATCAATGAAGTAAAACCAGATATCGTAATGAACTTAGCCCTGCCATATCAAGACTTAACAATTATGGATGCTTGTCTTGCAACAAAAACACACTACATGGATACAGCGAACTACGAGCCAGAAGATACGGCTAAATTTGAATACAAATGGCAATGGGACTACAAGGAGCGCTTTGAAAAAGCTGGCATTACAGCTCTTTTAGGAAGCGGCTTTGACCCAGGTGTAACAGGGGTATTCTCTGCTTATGCATTAAAGCATTATTTTGATGAAATCGAATATATCGATATTCTTGATTGTAATGGTGGCGACCACGGCTACCCGTTCGCTACTAACTTTAACCCTGAAATCAATATCCGTGAAGTTTCTGCTAACGGAAGATACTGGGAAAACGGTGAATGGATCGAAACGGAGCCAATGGAAATCAAACGCGAATATAACTTCGCTGAAGTTGGCCAAAAAGACATGTACTTGCTTTACCACGAAGAACTTGAATCTCTTAAGGAAAACATCCCAGGAATCAAGCGTATTCGTTTCTTCATGACATTTGGTCAAAGCTATATTACTCATCTTAAAGCACTTGAAAATGTAGGAATGACTTCCATCGAGCCAATTGAGTTCGAAGGAAAGCAAATCATCCCACTACAATTTTTAAAGGCCGTATTACCAGATCCAGCATCACTTGGACCACGTACAGTTGGTAAAACAAACATTGGCTGTATCTTCAAAGGTAAAAAGGATGGGAAAGATAAGACTTATTACGTTTACAACATTTGTGACCACCAAGAATGCTATCGTGAAGTTGGCTCTCAAGCGATTTCTTATACAACAGGCGTTCCTGCCATGATCGGTGCAGCAATGATCTTAACGGGCAAATGGAATAAACCAGGCGTATTCAACATCGAGGAATTCAATCCAGATCCATTCATGGAAGAGTTAAACAAATGGGGACTTCCATGGGTAGAAGATTTTAATCCAGTTCTTGTTGATGCATTGCCTGAAGAAGCACATGAACCGGAGTTAGTTAAATAAAAATGCGGTTCGAAGAACTACCTACACCGTGCTATGTAGTCGATAAAGAGCTAATTGAAAAAAATCTTAAAATCCTAAACGGTGTTATGCAGCGTACCGGAGCAAAGATTGTTTTAGCACAAAAAGCCTTTTCGATGACAACAATGTATCCCCTCATTGGACAATATTTAAGCGGTACAACAGCGAGCGGCTTGTATGAAGCACGTCTAGGCTACGAAGAAATGGGCAAAGAGAATCATGTCTTTGCCCCTGCCTACCGTGACGATGAAATAGATGAGATTATCTCAATTTGTGATCATATTATCTTTAATTCCTTCTCACAGTTGGAGAAGTTTAAAGACAAAGCACTTCAAGCGGGCCGAAAAGTTGGCTTGCGCATCAATCCTGAATGCTCCACCCAAATTGGGCATGCCATTTATGACCCATGTTCGCCAGGTTCCAGATTTGGTGTAACGTTAAAGCATTTCCGTCCTGATTTGCTTGAAGGTGTTTCTGGGCTTCATTTCCATACTCTTTGTCAGCAAAACTCGGATGATTTAGAAACCACGCTGAATGCGGTTGAAGAAAAGTTTGGCGAATATCTTCATCAAATGGAATGGATCAACTTTGGCGGCGGTCACCATATAACTAGAGAAGATTACGATATTCCAAGACTAGAAGCTTGCATTAAAAGAATGCAAGAAAACTACGGATTAGAAGTATACCTTGAGCCAGGCGAAGCGATTGCGCTAAATGCAGGTTACCTAATTACATCCGTTCTTGATTTACATGAAAACGGCATGGAGATTGCGATTCTTGATACCTCTGCCACCTGCCATATGCCGGATGTATTGGAAATGCCTTACCGCCCGCCTCTTTTTGGATCAGGTGAAGCAGGTGAAAAGCCACATACATATCGTCTTGGCGGACAAACCTGCCTAACAGGCGATGTGATTGGCGATTATTCGTTTGACCAGCCGCTAAAGAGCGGTGATCGATTAGTATTTGGCGATATGGCCATTTACACAATGGTTAAAAACACAACCTTTAACGGTATGCCGCTTCCAGCGATTGCGGTTCAAGATAAAGACGGCGATTGCCAAGTCGTCCAAAAATTTGGTTATCAAGATTTTAAAATGAGACTAGCATAATATTTTTTAAGAGATCAGATTCTGAACGTGGAATCTGGTCTTTTTATAGCATCAAACTTATTCATTACCTTAAACTGCAAAATCGAGCTGTGGAGGATCACGAAAAGCTTCTATTCGTTACCTTGATTCACTAAAACGAGCCGGTACGGGCACGAATAGCTTCTATTCGTTACCTTGATCCACTAAAACGAGCCGGTACGGGCACGAATAACTTCTATTCGTTACCTTAATCCACTAAAACGAGCTGGTGCGGGCACGAATATAATCGAACAAAAAAACATCCTGCTCAGTATTGTGCAGGATGGTTTTTTTAGTTATGCTGCTCTTCTTTTTTGATAGAATACGATTCCCCCGCCAACGATCACAAGAAGGAATCCCATCACTAAGAGATTAAAATGGTTTGTCGCTGTATTAGGCAGTTCATGTCCAGAATGGTTATTAGTAGAATTGGCCACTGGAACTGAAGGTTTATTTTCTGAAGAAGCTACTTCAAATACTCCATACGTGCTAAAATGACTGACTTCTGCCCAAATATATCCATTCTTTGAATCATATTTAACCGGAATAATTTTCTCAGCCATTTTACCATTTTCGTTAATAAAGTATACTACTACATTTTTCCAATCTTTAACCTTTGATGGATCAAGCTTAAATTTCAATGTAACTTTATTGCTTTCAAATTTATCAATCATCTTTCCATCTTCCGCTTGGATTGAGAAGTCATAGACTGGACCGATTGCATCCTTAACTGACTTTGGTACTATTTTGATGGTTAACTTTTGATCTAAATCTTTAAATAGAGCTAACGGCAAATCAACCTCAATATCACCTTTATTGATTTTTATTTTTGCATTTGGATGGGTATTTAAAATATCTTTGACTTTAGCAGGATTTAATTCTAAACTCAATTGCGGATAAGAAGTGTAATCAAATACAATGTCTCCATCCTTATTAAGGATGCTCTTGTCTAATTCCTGATACTCGCTATATTTTTCCTTAACCGGTGGAGTTGGTTGAGTAACAGTAATGTTGGCTGTAACTGTGTGCGCTCCATTCTTCGTTTGAACAGTAATCGTTACACTTCCAGCACCGATCGCCGTTACCAATCCATTACTGGTCACGGTAGCCACTTTTTCATCAGAGCTTGTCCAAGTAACTACCTTATCCTCTGTTGCATCAGCCGGTTGAATAGCAACACGTAATGTTACGGTTTCGCCAACTTTAAGACTTGCTTGCGTTTGATCGAGCGTGATTCCGGAAATTCGTACAATTGGACTAACTTGAACTTCATTCACAGACACCGTTCCACTTACTTCGTTTCCGACTAAGATGAGCGGACGACCGGTTGGACTTACCTCTGCAGCAATAAATTCAAGTCCTTCTGGTGATACATCCCCTGCAATCGCTGCAGAGAAATCCCTGCTGTTAAGATAGTTAGCAAACTGAGCATTTTGTGGATTTGAAATATTATAAGTTATAAACCCGCCAATTCTCTCAAGTCCAATAAATGCATATACCTGATCGCCAATCATGCCAACTTTAACATCTTCTGGCTCCGGTCCTTTTTTCGCACTGCGTTTTTCCAATTTATTATCATCATTTGACCAGTTAAACACGGTCGGATAACGCTCGGCCGTAATATCTTCGAAATCACTGCCACTATCATAGACAAGCTCCATGGTGTCGGCCTTCCAAATCGAGAACGAACGACCGCCTAATGTATAAATCGCATCCGTTCCCCGATCGGTTAGGACTTCAAGTTTATTATAATCCTTTGAATTTTTCATTTTATCAAATGCAGCTTGTGCTTCATCCGCTGTCATACCTTTAAAAAGATCAGTGTTTAATGTAATCTTATCCTTTTCATCTATAAATTCAGCTACATTGATAAAAGTTGACCCTTCCTCTGGCCATTCAGTGGCATCCCCTTCATTAGCCGTAAGCAGATAATCAGTACCGCTAATGTTTACATAGGCAACGGAATCAGGCATATAAGCTCCTAAAATAGGCAGCTTTTCGAGTTCAATCTTGTCATTTCTAGCCGCATCCAGTTTATTTACTTCTAAAGAATGGTCCTTATATCCAAGCGACTTTACAGACAACACTTTGCCTGCTTTGATATCAATGGTGGCAATCGCATTGTTCTCTTGAAGCGTTACAAATGCTTTCGTGCTATCGTTAGAAACAGCAATGAATTCTGGTTCCAAATCCCGGACAGCGTCTGCTTTTGTTCCTTTATTCCGAATATGAACCTTATTATCAATAACAGTTTCATCCGTAAATTTCACTTGGGTTACGTTCCCTGTTTCCACTTCAACAATCGTAACCGATCCTTCCGGGTCCACCCCTTCAAGTCCGAGGCGAGGTTCTGCTTCATTTGCCGATAGAATGTACTTCGCATCAGGTGTTAGTTTAACCATATCCGGCTGGACACCTGCATCGTATGTTTTTTTGATGTCGCCATCATAATTCATGACAACAATTTTTCCACCTTTGGTATAATCCACATCTTGAACAGCTGCCACAATCGTATCATTAGACGTATTTATTTCGATGCTCGTTAAGTCACCGTATGTAAACGTATCTGTGTTCACCGCAGCTGCAATATCAATAGATTTTTCTTTTTGAAGCGTTTGCTCAGTGTCGGAAGATGTTAACCCATTCAGACTAACAATATCAAGAGTTTGTCCATAGCCATTAATGACGTAAAACTTTTGGTTGTCCGAATTGTATTTAACAATTTCAGCGACCCCGCCGTCTTCATTGGTTTGTCCGATGCTATACCCTGCGATTTTTTTGATGTCAATCGTATTCGGAATTCCCGATTCAGCACTCACATTTTGAACATTAAATGGAACGCCTGTTAACAGGATACTTCCTGCTAGCATCATCCTACTGAACATATTTAGCTTACTTTTACGCTTCATTTTATTTCCCCCAGTTTTTTATATATTGCGCGTTTTTTGACACTATTACTATAGTAGCAAAGGGATTTGTTGATTTTATTGAATAGTTGTAAAATTAATGTAAAGATTGGTTATGTAATCAAGCAACTTTTTAAACTTCTAACTTCTTCTTTAAAATCCCTTTTAAGCGGTTCGCTTCGGATACTCGATCATGCAAATCATCTGCCACTTCCCACGTGAATTGTCTATTTAAAATAGCACTCTTTAACTCTCTAATATTCGTGCATGGCTGATAAAGAACCGTGTATACGGATCCATATTGCATAAAATGATGGGTATCACTTCCACCGACAACAGGTTTATCAAGCGATACGCCGAGCAGCTTTACATCTCTAATATTTTCCCCAATCCCGCGAGTATGCAAATCCTTCCCATTTAAATCGAAAGCATCCAGTTGTTTTAACAAAGAAGGAAAGGTCAGTTACCTACTTTCTGGAAAGCCCCTTTTTACGCACATGGGTTTCATCCAGTTTCTTACTTTTTTGTTCGAAATTTCAAAATCTTGTTGACATGCATTTTAATTCCTACTTGACAAATCGGATTAATTTGTTTTATGATGTAATTAAGAAATAATTATATAAACTGACCTTAGGATAAAACCTTTTAAGTAAATCAAATGGATAGGGGAGATAGTATATGAGTAAAGTCGTTAGGTATGATGAAGAGAAAAGACGCAGGGAATTAACAAATAAACTAATTACTTATGGTGTCTATAAAATCGATAATACCAGTCTTTTACACTTGTCTCTTCCAGATTTAGAAAAGGAATACAAAAGATTACAAGCCGATGCCCATCCGCATTGCACATCAGGTTTACGATGGGTCAATAAAAGATAACTTTTCTATCCTACAATCCTACTTTTAATAAACCAAAAGCCTATTCTGCTAGAGAATAGGCTTTAACTATTTTTCACGATTGTTTTCATTTGGCTACTCCCTGCTTTTACTTTCCCACAATCACTTCACGAGAAAATGTCCCTTTTTTCGCAACCGCCCGATCCACAATTGTAAATCCTGCTTTGATAAGGATCTGATCAATCGGTTCAACCGTTACCACGACAACTTTATCTGCAAATCGTCGTGCACTTTGGAGCATTTCGAGCTGCTCTTCAGGCGAGATGACGGAGCATAGGTTATAGGGTAAATCGATAATCGCAACGTCATAATGTTTGCTGATTTCACGCATATCTATAAACTTCACTTCTGTAGAATACCCAAAATGGGCAATATTCTCCCTTGTCCCTGCAAGAATAACAGGGTTATAATCGCTCCCAACCATATCAATCCCCATCGACAGTGCCTCGACGAGTACAGTCCCGATGCCGCAGCAAGGATCAATTGCCTTTATCCTGTTTGGGTCCGGTATGGCAATATTCACTACCGCCCTTGCCACACGGGTACTTAGCGCTGTCGAGTATTGATGCGGCTTCTGTTGATGGCGAAACCATACAGACTCACCTTTCACATAGTCCCCGAAAACCCATCTGCCGTTGACATTCCTCACAGCAAACAAACGCTCTGGGTTTTCAATATCACCAACCCCATTAATTTTTAATCCCACTTCTCTCTCGATTTTTCGCCGGCTCTCAAATGATTCATCCCCACTTTTCACATAAATCACTTTAAACGTTTCTCCGATAACCTCAAATGCTGCCACTTTCTCAAGAAGCTCCTGAAAGCTTTCTCCCTCAAAAATTACCGCAATTCTATCCTTTATAAACGGACTTCGACTAGGATCTATTTTTACATTACTTTCTAAAATATTCGTTTCCGATTCTGAACCAAACAAGGAACGCATTTCTAAATCCCTTAATGAACGTTCATCTTCAAAACTGACGTACGTATAGATATAACTATCCAATTTTTCATCCTCCTTTTCCAAGCGTAATTTTTTTCCAAAAATAAGACATCCTACTAATAAAAGCACTGAAGGGAGATTGATTTGTGAAACTGTATCAAGTAAGAAAAGGACAATTTGTATATTATAACAACGAATTACACAGGGTATATGGGGTTAAACCAATGTATAAGCTATCCGTTCATCTGATCAAGCTAAGGGATATGACACAGCATATAACCAATGCTGCAAGCGTAGAAAAATACAAGCCAAAGGAACTTGACAGCTTTATCTTCAATCATAAGGCTTATACGCTCAATAAGGATCGAAAAGCTGAAGTAGGAGATTATCTTTTAATCCATAATCCTATGCCTGATTCCTTAGATACATATTCGTTAAATGAAATCGATGTAGTTGAATCCGTTGATAAACAAGGCGTCATTACTAGTAATTCGCACGGAATTAAACACAACGAGTATTTATTAATGTTACCTGGTCGTGCTTCTGACAGCCACCCAATCGATTATCAAAATAGTGAAGGTGGAGAAGTTGATACCCTTCAAGACATTCCGTCCCAACATGTAAACAACGAACCTTTGCCAACAATAGGAGACATTTATAAAAACAATGACAGGAATGAAATCGTTGAAGCAATGGTGGTCGCCGTGAAAGGTCATACGGTTTATCTAGGCGGCGGGATAGAAGTGCCGCAGGAAGAGTTAATGAACACCGAAAAGTGGGAATTCGTCTATAGTCTCCTGGATAAGTGAATGACCTCCAAATACTTACTATTATATTGAACAAAAAACATTACTAGGAGGTTTCTATGACCAGCAAAAATAAAGGCAATAACAGCGTTTTTATCATTTCACTATTACTTACTCTGATATTTATTATCTGGGGTGTATTTTTTACAGAAAATCTCACGAAAGTCACCGATATCATCTATAATGGGTCGATTGATTACCTTGGCTGGGTATATCTGGCTTCCACCTTATTCTTTGTGATTTTCTCGATTTATTTACTTTTTTCAAAATACGGTGATATTCGACTCGGTAAAAAAACCGATCGCCCTGATTTTAACACAGCCTCTTGGCTTGCGATGTTGTTTGGTGCTGGAATGGGAATCGGGATTGTCTACTGGAGTGTGGCCGAACCCGTCACCCATTACACCAAACCTCCCTATGGGGAAGGTTACACGATTGACGCAGCCAATATCGCAATGAAATATACATTTTTCCATTGGGGATTGGACCCATGGGCCATCTATACGGTAATCGGCTTAGCGCTTGCTTTTTTTCAATATAACAAAAAGCTGCCTGCAGCCATTAGTTCTGCATTTCATCCAATATTAGGTGACCGGATTTACGGACCGATTGGAAAAACAATTGATATCCTATCTATTTTTGCAACCGTCTTTGGAATCGCAACATCCTTAGGTCTTGGCGCGATGCAAGTGACGGCCGGAATGCATGACTTATTCGGTGTTCCCAATGAGTTATTCGTTCAGCTAATCGTGATTGTTGTGGCAACCATCATTTTTATTATCTCCATCAATACAGGCTTAGAGAAAGGAATTCAATATTTATCCAATGCAGCAATGATTTTATCATTTGCGATTATGCTGCTGATTTTAATGGTTGGTCCAACCTTGACTATCATTAAGGTATTCTTTAATACCACCGGCCTCTATATTAGTGACTTTATCCATATGAGTTTAAGGCTAAAACCATTTGGCGAAGGGGAATGGATTGCATCCTGGACACTTTTTTATTGGGCCTGGTGGATTGCATGGGCACCCTTTGTCGGTATGTTTATTGCCAGAGTATCAAAAGGAAGAACGGTAAGGGAATTTGTAATCGGCGTATTGGTCGTTCCCACACTTGGAACATGCCTTTGGATGTCTATCTTTGGCGGTTCCGCGCTTGAACTCGTTCAAAACCCAGCGAATCAAGGTCTGGCCAAACATATTACCGAAAATGTTTCATTGGCTATCTTTACATTTTTCGATTATCTGCCATTAAGCTCCTTGTTAAGTATTTTGGGGTTTGCTGTCGTCGCCATATATTATATAACTGTTGCCGATACCGCCACCTTTGTATTGGGTATGCTCAGTGAAGGTGGAACCTTAAATCCTTCCAATAAAATTAAAATGACTTGGGGGGTCATTCAATCCGCTTTAGCTGCTGTCTTGCTTTTAGCCGGCGGTTTGAACGTCTTGCAAACTGCATCTATCGCAGCAGCGCTCCCCTTTGCCATTATCCTGATCGTCATGTGCTTCTCATTACGAAAAGGGCTAAAAAGTGAAGTCGAGTTACAAAGAGGTTCGAAGAGAAGCGTAAACCATTCATAAAAAGTAAAAAGGCAATAGGTCTATACCTAATGCCTTTCCTTGCTTTTACTTTATCTAAAAAACACCTTATCAACATTGTACTTTGACTTGGATTCATTAATGATGAACGTTTCATAAATTTCTCTATGTACCGGGTCATCAATCACACAAACTTGAATCTTCGTCACTTCATCTCGATGAGGTTTCATAGGCGATACATTATCTTCAAAATGCTTTTTAATTCTTGGGCGCAGCTTCCTTGCTTTTCCTACAAACAAAAGCTCTTTATCCTTGTTATAAAACATGAAAATTCCACCCTTATCACGAGGGATAAGATGAAAATCAGTAAATCCATAAATATTGCTTAACTCTGGATTGTCTTGCTTGGTAATCGTAACGTCTGGTTTTGGAACAGTAATACTTATCATGTAAATCCACTTCCTTTTTCTACAGTGCTTTAAATGCTATCATAAAATCTTATTAATTACTATGTCCAACTGCCGAGAATTCTACATATTTCAATTCAAATTTACGTTTGATAAATGTTGTTCCCGACCTTATTGCCTCCTTTGGCTAAACAAGTTTACAAAACAAATATCCCAACTGAATAACATTGGGATATTTGTTTCTTCATAATTTTATTAAATGTGTTACGCTTCTTTTTGCATGATTTGATATATGGTAACCGTTTTTTTTAACTCTTTCAGGACCAATGTTTGCTCAATTGCTTTTTGTTTGTATTCTTCGCGCATTCTTTTTAAGAAGGAGGTTTCTGTTTTGTTTAACGAAGGTATAGACATTTGAATACATTCATTCACTGCTTCTTCCTGCATATTATAATGTTGTATGTCTTTTTCAACCATTGAAATGAAAAACTCAAGATGTTGCTCGGGGCTCATTTTTTTCCTCATTAGCTTACCTCCTTAGCCTTTCATTTATTTTATAAAGGATAAGGATAAAAGCGTAGGTATTTAACAGAATCTTAACGGCAACTTAACAAACTTAATTTTCAAAAAAAGGGAAGTACCTAAATAGCTAGAATTACCCCCCTTTGAAAGTTACCAACATCTACATCTAAACAAACATCCAGAATTCCGGCACTGTTTGCGTTCATTATTTTCCTTTTGGTTATGGGAACAATTGCATTGATGATTCCTATCTGACGGTTTATTCATATCTCTACAGCCACAGTCTTGATGTTGATTTTGTTTGTAGCCATGGTCTTGTTTTTGGCA
>NZ_JBALNQ010000035.1:15335-58749 GCF_036961885.1 Neobacillus niacini
TGGTCATGGTCTTGTTTTTTGCAATCATGTTGGTTGCCCATGCCATGATGATAGCCGCCATCATGTTGGTTGCCCATCCCATGATTATAGCCGCCATGCTGTTGGTTGCCCTTGTCTTGCTTATTGCGATCATTCTTCTGATCGTTGTGTTTGTCCCTCTTATTATCCTGCCTATCTTTGCCATGATGATGGTCGTGCTTATGATGTTTCTTCTTACCTTTCATAACCCTCTCTCCTTTGTTAAAAAACATATTATTTACAATTAGTTTATGAACCGTAAGGAAAATTGGTTGGACAAGCTACCATAAGGGAACGCTTTTATTTCCTTGGGAGCTAAAATAGGCATGTCAGGACATTATGATTGAACCTTTTTGAAAATCTTATAACTTTTCCAATGCATTTCCGAAGAAAAAAAGCCGATTTTCCTCTTAGGAATATCGGCTTTTTATATTTGAGCATTTTAGAATTACTTTTGCGAGGAACCACCAATAACAGACGTATCTGTCAAGGTCATATTTGGGTAATAGTGTGTGAGGATGTCATTAAACGCCCATCCTCCTAGCCCTAATTGAGAAGCCCCATATTGACTCATCCCTACACCGTGGCCATTCCCGCCTCCAAAGAAGGTAACACCCTTTTCAGCATCTATTTCAAAACTAAAGAACGCAGAAGGTAGAATGGAATAGTTTTTGAGAGGTGAAGCAGTATAGTCGCTGCTTCCACCAATGGCACGGTGCAATAGTACATCACTGCCACCTGTAAAAACAGATTGTGGTCTGATGGTGAAGCGAATATTGTATTCCTTCACAATTTTATAGGTTCCAGTAGATCCTTCAATTACGAGTTCCATAATATTGCCGCCATCCCCACGTTTTAAAACGTACATATCATGAAATTCTCCAATGCCTTCCGCAGGAATTGGCAGGCTGACAAATTCACCTGATTCAGTTTGTGTTAGGATAAACTTTGGATCTGCAGCATACCTGCCACCAATATTTTTATTAATGGTATTAGCTAATTCTTCCATAGAGAAACTTACTTTCCATCTGAAGTAAGCAGATGTGTCATCATATCCTCTGTAAGATAGTGTTTTATAAAAGTCTCGTATTTGTTGCTCGTTAGAAGTATCGATACTAAGCATTTTACTAGAATCATTTGGATCGAACGTATGACTTTGTGCTACTAAATATGGGATCTCCTGCCCTGGGAATGATCCGTCTGCATCTGCCCAAACTTGGTGTTTCGATGCCCCAAAACCTCCAGAAGTAGAATAGTATCTAGCATCTACTAAACTGCCATCCTTACTATACATAATGACTCCTTTTGTTTCCTGTACCGCTTGTGTGGTTAAAGCATTTTCTGCAGAATTGTTATACACCTGGCTCATAACACTGTCCAGAACAAAATAACCATCTTTAGCAAATCGATCGCTTAAATAATCACCTAAAGCATAGGTTCTAGCCGCAACTGCCTGTGCTTTTAAAGCATTTAGTCCAAAGGAAGCTGGCATTTCGCTAGGAACTACCTGGTATAAATATTCTTCTAAATTCACTTCATTAATTAACTCAAGTTTATCACCAGTTGAAGTCGCAGTGATTTCAAAAAACCCTCGATAGGATGGATCCTTAACCGCTCTTGTAATATTGTCTACCTTTATTTTACTACCCTCATCTGTAGACACATAAAGTCGATTTGCGGTTGTGTATACTTCCGTACCGTCTTGCTTTTTAACGGTGACTACATGAGAATCTACTGTAAAAATAATCTTCTCATTTGCACCAACCTGAAAATTTGCATTTGCAATCTTATCAACAATCTTAAGCCCTGTTGGAGAACTCAATTCTATCTTTTCATGGTCCATTGACGCAAAACCAGATGTCATGATACCGACTCTCATATTGTTCACAGGCGTCGGCCCCTCAATAAAGATTTTATGAATTTCACCTTTATGATTAACCCTTACAGTGACATTTTCTGCCCCAACTCTTACATCCTTTAGTGATTTTTCAACTTTCTTCCCATCAATGATTTGTGTAACTTCATAATCTTCATGCAGTGGCAGAACTCCTTGAATCTCTAACTCTAGCGTTTTGTTCGTGCTATCTTTCGCCATAATCTTTTCTGAATATACATCCCAGGATCTGGCCGCCGCAACATTAGCCTGTCCAGGGAACATCTGCGGAAAAAGGCCAACTAGTAGTAGGATTGCTGCTAATACACTAATGAACTTGTATATCTTTTTTATTTGCATCATAAACCTCCTGAATTTTGATAGCGTTTTCTTTTTATCAGAAAAAGCTGCTACTATATATAACTTTGAATCTCTATCCTCCTTTTTTCTACTCTACTATTACAAGTATAGTAAACCGTACAAACAAAGGTCAACATAAAATTTTAAATATTTTAAATTATTTGTGAAATTTTATTTCACTCACTGTGAAATTTTTCCACTGTAAAAGTCCTGCATGACCATTTACCCATAAAATAAAAAAACTCTATTAATTTTACTTAATAGAGTTCACCATAGTAATTGTCGTCTGTTACAGATTCACATTTTCTCTTAAAAAATCAATCGATTCTCTTGTTTCGTCTAAATGTTTGACCGTTTCTTCGTATTGCTGTGATGCTACACACATAAAAAGAATATCGATGACATGCAGCTGTGCCATTCTTGATGAAGTTGCTCCACTCCTAAATGTAGGTTCCCGTGTAGCAGAGGTGTATAGTTTGATGTCTGCGAGCTCCGTTACTAAAGAAGATCCATATTTAGTCAAACTAATCGTGGTTATACCCTTTTTCTTTGCAAGCATTAAAATCTTTGCAACTTCTAAAGTTTTACCTGAAAAAGATATCCCAACGACAACATCACCTTTTTGAGCGTTTGCTACTAAGGTAGCTACCATATGAATGTCTGCAAAGGCAGTGGCGGTCTTGTCGATCCGCAGAAACTTTTGCTGTGCATCCTGTGCAATAATACTAGAAGCACCCACTCCAAAGAAATGGATATTTCTTGCTTCTCTTATCGCTTTAATCGCCTTATTAAGCTCATCTAAACTTAATAGTTCTGCAGATTCCTGCAGCGTTTTCGTACTATTATTGGTCATTTTTTCAATAATCGATAACGGGGATTCATTCGGTTCAATGTCTCTAAATCCCTGCTCCCCTTTTTTCTGTAAATCACCAGCAATTCTCAGTTTTAATTCCTGGAACCCTTTTAAATCCAATGATTTGCAGAGTCTGATGACAGCTGCACCGCTCGTAGAACTTCGCTTACCTAGTTCACTCGCCGTTAAGGAAATCGTTTCATGTGGATTTTCTAATATATATTCAGTAATTTTCCTTTCAGATGGTGGAAGTTTACTTTGCATTTCTGAAAGCATAACTAATCCTCCGGTCATAAAAGCCATGGCCATCAACTCACTTCTACTATGTAAGAAGGAAAAAAGATACCCGTTCTCTCTCCTCTAAACACTAGATTAATTTTCTCATAACATGGAATTTACGTGTAACTTCAAATCCAGTCTTCTTATAAAGATGTCCGGCAGAGGTTTTTTCACTTGTCCATAAGAACCACGCACCATGCAACCCTTCCGCCCGCATGGCATGTAAACACACATGCAGCATAATCTTTCCTAGTCCTTTACCCTGTTGCTCTGGATCCACTCCAAAAGGACCAAATCGATCAGCCACACCTTCATAGCCTCCATAAATACAAAACCCAACAAGCTTGCTGCCTTCTCTTGCAACGAAAATTCGATTGAGTGGAAGACCCTGGAGGATACCTTCACGAATGGCCCGTCCCCAATCAGGATTAAATGTTGTATTAGCAAATTGTATCACTTCATAAAGGTCTTTGTCCTCTGCCGAAGAAAAAGTATACCCCTCAAGCTCACGCTGCTTTTTTAGCTCCAGTACTTCAGTTGGTATGTCAAACCCGATTAAGTTTCGATCCATCGCTACAGGTGAATATAGTTTTTCAAAACCTAACTTTTGTAAAAACGCAAAGCCAGCCGGATAGGTTTCTTCATCTATACCCGGTAAAATATAATTGGGTGCATAGGAAGCAAAAAAGACATTTTCCCTGCCCTCTGATGCAAGAAAATCAACCGCTTCTTTGACAAGCGCAGCCCCAACACTCAATTTTCGAAATTCCTTTTTTACAAAAAAGAAAGGAATCCAGCCATTTTCCGGTTCGAGGTTCACACCAAACATCGGTAATAATCTTCTTACCGCATAAACGCAGCCAATTAATCGATCATCGTGAAACGCCAGACGCATTCCTTTTGGATCAAAATTGGCATCTAACAGCACTAAATTTCGAAATCTTACCGAAGTAATAGGGTCCTTCGGTAAACATTCATTCCAAAGTTCAACAATTTTCTTTTCATCCCCAGATTGATAATAGCGAAAAGTATTCACGTTGTTTACTCCTTTTTTAATTATATAGTAAATAAGGTTGTTTTTGCTTTGAAAAATAGTGCAGTTCTTCCTCACATTCTTCTAGAAATCCCTTGATATCCCTATTTAAAATTCGATCTCTCAGCGCCTTTGTTCCTGCCAATAGGTCAAAAAAGAATTTTTGATTTTCCTTGTGCTCCAAAAATTCAAAGTCGTTCGGGTACATTTCGGCAATCGTCTCGATCAGCGTTAATCCTGTTTTTAAAGAATGTAGGGAATGCCGATCAACAACGTGTAATTGAACTCCCTCACAGACTTTATCTTTATGTTTTTGATAGGTAGGCATAAATGAGATTGGGCGTGCGAGTACCCCGGGTAAGCCTTTTCCATTAAACACCTTTGCTAAGCGGTAACCATCAATGTATGGACTGCCAATGAATTCAAACGGCCTAGTTGTCCCTCTTCCTTCTGATAAATTTGTTCCCTCCACTAAACAAGTTCCAGGGTACAGGATGCTCATATCGATTCCTGTCGTGTTTGGGGATGGGGGTACCCAAAATAAACCCGTTTGATCATAATACATATCTCTTTCCCAACCGTCCATTGGTATGACCGTTAGTTCACAATTGATTCCAAATTCATGCTTATAGAGTAACGCAATTTCTCCCACCGTCATCCCATGACGATTGGGGATTGGATACAGTCCAACGAAGGATTGAGCTTCCTCTTTCACTAAATTCCCTTCCATCAATGACCCTGAAATGGGATTTGGCCGATCTAACACAACAAAATGCTTTCCATGTTCCGCACATGCTTCCATCACATAGGCCATCGTATAAATAAACGTGTAATAGCGTGCTCCAATATCCTGGAGATCGAAAAAGATAACATCCACGGGATCAAGCATTTGTTTACTCGGCTTTTTTGAAGCACCATATAGGCTATAGACCGGAACCTTCGTATAAGGATCGATAAAGGAATCCAGCTTTTCCCCTTCCTTAGCATCGCCTCGTATTCCATGCTCTGGTCCATAAAGAGCCGTCAGCTCAATATCTGGATGCGCATGAAAAAGATCAATCGTCGGTACCAGCCTATGGTTAACCCCTGTCATATTGGTCACAAGTCCAATTCTCTTTCCTTTGAATTCTTGAAATCTACTTTCAAAAAACACATCAATGCCTAGCTTCAAACCGATCCCTCCTTTCAAAAAAAGAGAGATAACATCTCTCTCTTGTTTTCGAACTCTATTATTCTTTTACGCCGCCCAATGTCAAACCTTTGATAAAATGACGTTGGAACATGATAAATACGATAATCATCGGAACAGCTGCGATGGCTGCTCCGCTCATGAGTAATTTAAAGCTTGCTAAGTTGGCATCCTGTAATGATTTTAGACCCACTGGCAACGTATATAGATTGGCATCATTTAGTACGATAATTGGCCATAGGAATGAATTCCAAACGCTCATAAACGTAAAGATACCTAATGCTGCTAGACCTGGTCTTGCTAATGGCAGTACAATTTTCCAATATGTTTTCCATTCACTCGCGCCATCGATTTTCGCTGCATCTAATAATTCATCTGGAATGGAGTACATAAACTGTCTCATTAAAAACACGCCAAATACCATGGCTAAATCTGGGAAAATAAGTGCCCAATGTGTATCCATGATCCCTAGATTTTTTACCATCATAAACAATGGTACCAGGGTTACTTGTCCCGGAATCATCATCGTAGCGATGATGGCCCAGAAAATGATATTCCTACCTGGAAATTGTTTTTTCGCCAGGACATAGCCTGCCATGGAATCGATGAGTAATATCCCTATCGTGACAACCACGGCAATGTATGCACTATTTAGGAACCAGCGACCAATATTATTCTTTTGAAACAAGGTGGTAAAACCAGAGAATGTATCTGACACAATATTGTCCATTACTTCACGGTGATAAGCCTCTTCCTTTGTGTCACCATTTTTGTCAGCTTCACGAGCTTTCCCCCAGTGTTCAAAATACTCTGGAATCCCCATCGGATACATCTTCGGAGGGTTAGAATCCACATAGGATACTGGACGTTCTAATTCTTCATCTTGGTACTTGCTTAATTGCATCGATGTACTAAAGACCCAATAAAGAGGCAAGAGGGAAACGATTGAAAAAACGCCTAATAGCAAATAGATGATGGTTTTATTTAGCTTCTGAATACTTCTAGAATTTTGCATATATGTCCCCTCCTATTCATCGTACTTAAGTACACGGAATTGAATGACTGAGAATAATAGAATGATAAAGAATAAAACAACCGATTGTGCAGCTGCTAATCCAAATTCAAAATCTCTAAATCCAGTCTTATAAATAAGATGAACAAGTGTTTCGGTTGCGGAACCCGGTCCTCCACCAGTCATCATGATAATCTGAGTAAATACTTGGAATGATCCAATTGTACTTAATAAAACTAAATATAAGGTTGAAGGCTTTAATAATGGTAACGTGATATGAATCCATTTTTGGATCCCATTCGCCCCATCAATGGTTGCCGCTTCATAAAGAGATTCGGAGATGGATCCCATCGATGCTAAATATAAAATAATCCCAACTCCAAAAGGAATTAAGCATTGCATGATAATGAGTGCCCAAAGTGCTGAGGAAGATTGTCCAAGCCAGTTAATGGAGTCCACTCCAAACCAGCCTAAAATATAATTAAAAATCCCAAAATCTGTGTTATACATCCAACGCCAAACCATGGCAACGATTACCATCGATGTAACAGTAGGCAAATAAAATGCCGCGCGGAAAAAGCTTTGTGACAGTTTTCCTAAAGGGTAGATAAGACTTGCAATAATAAGTGCACTTACCACGTTAAATGGTACCGTTACAACGGTAAATAAAAATGTATTTTTAAGTGCAATATAAAACGCTTCACTTTGAAAGACTTTTATATAATTATCAAAGCCTGCCCATTCGCTTCCAAAAATTTTATATTCCTGAAAAGATAAAATAAATGCCCAAACTACAGGTATTGCAATAAATGCAATAAACAGGATTAGTTTAGGAAGTAAAAACAAATAGGCGGGTAGATTTTTTTTAATTTGAGAAAGGATCGATGGTTTTCTTTCGATTACAACACTGTTTGAAGTTTGTTGAACGGGTTTCAATTTAACGCCCCCAATTTATCATAAGCTGACAGACTACCAAGAAAAATGGTAGTCTGCCAATCTTGATGCTGCTATTTTAGTATTTCATTTACTTTCTTCTCTGCATCCTTCATTGCATCTTTAGCTGTCTTTTCACCATTAAATACGAGCTGTAATTCTGACTGAATGGCTTCATCGATTTTTTTCCACTCAGGATGACGCGGAAGCATGACAACCTGTGAAGACATTTCTTGAGCCCGAGCCATTTCTGGGTTGTCTTTATAAGGGTCTTTGTCTGCAGCGCTCTTAAGTGCTGGAAATGTACCGTATTCGGTTGCCATTGTATATTGCTCTTCCGTTGAAGAAATATATTTAATAAACTCGCCTACAACTTTCTTTTTACCAGCTTCTTCTTGTTTGAACATTGTCCAGCCGCCAACACCACCGATGGTTACAGGTTTACCTGAATCACCTGTTGGGTAATTAGCAACAGCGAAGTTTGTTGGATATTTACCTTGTGCGGCACCAATGGCCCATGTTGCCCATGGCTGCATCGCAACGGTTCTTTGTTCAGCGTTTGCCCATGCCTGGAATGTACCACCAACGTCTTGTCCACCTGATGTTTCAGGAGATACTTTATCTTTTAATTTCAAATCAGCAAGCTGTTGAATCGCCTTAACTGCTTTTTCATCACTAAATGTAAATTTCGTCATGTCTTTATTTAACGGGCTTCCACCATTCATATAGAAGAATGGCCATGCTTCATAATAACCAGGCATGATGTAAGTTGAGAAACCAAATACGTCCGTTTTCCCATCGCCATCACGGTCAAATGTTAGCTTTTCTGCAGCTGCCAAGAACTCATCCCAAGTCCACTCACCATTTTTCGGTGGCTCCACTCCACGCTCTTTGAATAGGTCTAAATTTAATAGCATAGAATGAACGGTCATAGAGTTAGGAACACCATAAAGTTTCCCATCAAACTTATAAGCATCAAGTGCATTTGGATAAAAATCTTCTAATTCCTTTTTTGTAAAAAGGTCATCCACAGATTCAATAACACCTTGGTCAATATGGTCGACACTTACTGCACTGCCGCTAATATCAACTGGGGCAATATCAGGCCAAGATTGTCCAGCAATGGAAACACCTAATTTATCAGGTAGTTCTGCCCAAGGAACCTGAACTAATTCAACTTTAACACCTTTATGTTCTGCTTCGAATTCTTTAATTTTGCTATCCATCCAGTGGAATTTGTTGTCTTTATCGTCTGGCCAGCGCGGACCATCCCAAATGGTGATCGTTCCTGTCCATTCTTTCTCCGTGTCACCTGAAGCTTTCTCATCATTACTTTTACTGCTGCATGCAGCTAAGAACAATACGATGGCAAGTAAAAGACTAATAAACTTAACTGATTTTTTCACTTTAGTTCCCCCATATTTTTTATTTGTTTTATACTTTCTTTATTTTACATTACACGCTGTTATCTCTTAGCTCCCGCCCCCCTTCAATGCTGCATTCTTACCAGGCGATTTTTCCCATGATGACAGGTTTTTTTGCGCCTGTTGCAGCCGGTAAATTGTTGGTTCTTTTCATAAAACATTGATAGCCTAATAAGGCAAAAACAATGGCTTCTTTTGCATCACCTGATAAACCAACTTGTTCTGTACTATCCATTCGTATATGTGGTGGGAGACTAGTTCGCAGGCTTTTTAGCAATGTCTTGTTGTGCCATCCACCACCACTTATTAGTACCTCTTCAATCTTGCCTTTTTCGATATAGTGCGTAATACCATTTGCTAATGTTCGGGCGGTTAATTCTGTGATGGTAGCAATTCGATCTTCCACCGTAAGATGGCTGGACTCTTCCCATAGCCGCTTCGCATAGTCATGGCCGAATAGCTCTCTTCCTGTGCTTTTTGGAGGCTCAAGCTGATAATAAGGGTGAGCGAGCAGCTCTTTTAGCCATCCTTCATTCACCTTACCACGGGCGGCAATTTCTCCATTTTTATCAAAAGATTGTTTTCCCTCTGTTGCAAGTTCGGTAAAAGCATCGATCAACATATTACCCGGACCTGTGTCAAAAGCGAGGACACCATGTTCGTCGCATCCAGCGGGTAATACTGTTATATTGGCAATTCCACCAATGTTTACGAGCACACGGCCAAACGCTGGATTTCCTAAGAGTAGATAGTCCGCATATGGTACTAATGGAGCTCCTTGTCCACCTGCTGCCATATCCCTTGTTCGAAAGTCACCGATGGTCATCACACCTGTACGTTCAGCAATGACTGCAATGTCACCAATTTGCAGGGTAGAGGTAATCGAATGACCAGCAATTTCTACCTCTTCTGGTTGATGGAAAATCGTTTGCCCATGTGAACTAATCATATCGATTTGATCCATGCTCATCTTTGCTTCATCTACCACTTTTTTAGCTGCATCTGCAAATTGTTCGCCTAAAAGCATATTCATAGAAGAGATGTCTTCGATTCTAGCCCGTTCCGGATTACATAACTCTAGTATTTTTTCCTTCATCACACCTGAAAAAGGAAGTGTTGAAAAAGAGATTAGCTTTATATCAAATTTTTCATTTTCTTCTTTAATGGACACTAATGCAGCGTCAATTCCATCAAGTGAAGTTCCTGACATTAGTCCAACGACAAACTTTTCACCTGCTGACTTATTCACATTATTCCCCTCTCTCTCACGGTACTTGTTGACTGCCAAATTTGATTTAAAATGAAGGTATTGAAACAGGCAACCGTCCGGTAACTTTCTCTAAACCATAGATGGCTTCTGCAGCCATTTTTAACGCCGGATATGAAAATTCATAGGTACATAGATAGGCGGCAACATCTGGTAAATAAGCAATATCGTATGGACTTCTCGTTGCAACAACCACTACAGGTACTGCAGTATCATGTAATTTTTCCACTAACGTAATTTGTGAATTTCCAGGAAGTGCTGTTAACGTGCCAACAACGATTGCATCATATTCCTTTGCTCGCTCAGAAATAGCAATAATCTCATCTTCAGTCGGTGGATTTGATAATTCCACTACATCGGCTAATGCGTCGATTTCATTAATCGATTTACCTAGTAACATCGATGAGTATCGTTTATCTTCCACCTGCATCGTATAGCTGTTCTCAGAATAAACAACGAGTACACGCTGCTTGTTTTCAGCCGCAAGTGGTAACACGCCATTGTTTTTCACAATGGTTACACCTTGTCGATAAATATCCGCAGCAGTCTGTTCATGCTCTTCACAGCCCACTACACTAGGAACGGAAATGGCTTTGTTTAATTGAAGTTCATCCCAAGTTAAATACTTTTCTTTCAATCTAGTAACTCTTCCAAATGCGTCATTCAAAGTGGATTCATTAATTTCTCCTGACTCGACAGCACAGGCAATTGCCTCAATCGTATCCTTTTGCAGGTGATGAAGATGAGACACCATAACCAGGTCTACTCCAGCCTTGATGGCTTCTACACCACCTTGAGCGGTTCCAATTGTGTTTGCAATCGCATTCATTTCCATGCAATCTGTGGTTACAACTCCGTTAAACTGAAGCTTGTTTCGTAAAAGTCCTGTAATCACCTTTTTAGATAATGTGGCTGGCACGCCTGGTTGATCTTCTATCGCTGGAAAATAGACATGAGCTGACATGATGGTATCCGCACCTGCTTGAATGCTTTCTACAAATGGCTTCAACTCTATTTTCTCTAACCGTTCCATATCGTGTGCTATAATGGGCAGATCTAAATGGGAATCAACATTTGTGTCTCCATGGCCTGGAAAATGCTTTAATGTTGTAATCACCCCAGCATCCTGCATGCCTTTCATGGCCATTTTTCCAAACAATGAAACCTTTTCTGGACTCTCGCCAAATGATCTTACTCCTATGACTGGATTGTCTGCGTTATTATTGACATCCAATACAGGCGCTAAATTCCAATTTATCCCCAAAGCTTTTAATTCTTTCCCTGTACCTAATCCAACTTTATAGGCATTTTCAGCCTTGTCCGTTGCACCTAACAGCATGGCACCCGGAAAAATCGTTGCGCCTTCCCCCAACCTGCGTACGACTCCATTTTCTTGATCGATACAAATTAACAGAGGATGTTCATGCCCGGCCTCTTTTGCTGTTCGTTGAAGTTCTGTTGTTAATGCTAAAATTTCTGTTGGTGTTCCAATGTTACGTCCAAAAAGAATAATGCCCCCAACGTGGAACTCTCTTATCAATTCTTTTATTTCTTCTGAAGCGGTTTTACCCTTAAATCCGACGACCATTAATTGGCCGACCTTGTGACGAATATTCATGCTGTCACCCCCATTTCTTGTTTATAACTCAAATCCCGGTATGCTTGTTCCTTTTCTAACATTTGCTCCTGTTGGGTATTTTAATGTTTGCGCATAGGTTGTTCGATTGAGACACCCTCTCATCGTTCCCAGTGCTTTGTAGTAATCATAGTAACGGAAAGAGGTTGAATTCATAATAAACCAATATTGCGACAGCGCTTCCAAATAGGTGTCAAACTCATCTGTTACGTCGACAAATATATCCGGCAGATAACCCTCCATATCCTCCCAATTCTCACTGTGAAACATTCTCGTTAATGAATGTGGAGGCAAGCCTTCTAAATCAAACCCAGGAAGTGCAGCCTTAAGCCATGCCGCTTGAACAATTTTTGGACATAAAGCATGGTCTGGGTGCATGCTATTTTCCCAATGCGTAATCACAACATTCGGCTTAAGCTTTCTGAATAAGCAAGCAACATGTGAGATGGTGGCATCGTCATTCGTTAATTCTGCATCTTTATAATCAAGCGTAATACTCTTTGCACCTAATACAGCTGCAGCTTTTTCCGCTTCCCTAATCTTTTGTTCCCGATACTCTTCTACCGTTAAACCTGCTGGTGTCCCTTTTTCACCTGCAGTCAAATGCAGAAAGGTTACCTCATGGCCTGCTTTGGCATATTTATGGGCGATGGCACCTGCTTGAATCTCTGCATCTCCACAATGTGCCCCAACCACCATTAAATGAATTTTATTTGACACGTCCATTCCTCCTTTAAAAATGTGACCGAATGATGTTATGCAATCTTGGTCGAAGGCGAAGGATTGGATCTTTTCTTCCAAAATGCACTCGATTTGTAAGTAAAATGACATGAAGCTTTATTTCAGGATCAAACCATATGCTTGTGCCTGTGAATCCAGTGTGACCATAGGATAACTCTGAAAAAAGATCTCCACAGCTGGAATGGCTTGGACTTTTCAATATCCATCCTAGTCCACGATATTCATTACTAAAAGCTGTAAAGTTTTTTCTACTCAGTTCAATAGATGCTTTAGACATCACCCGTTCTTCTTTAAACATTCCTTCATTTTCTATCATTGAAGTGAACTTAGTAAGGTCACGAACAGTCGAGAACAACCCGGCGTGTCCGCTAATTCCACCCATGCTTTCCGTATTGTCATCATGTACGATTCCATGCTTATAATCATTTAGCTTTTCACTGTATTCTGTGGCGGCATAACGACTTCTTTCGAATGCCGGGTTAAATGTCGTATCAGTCATTTCAAGCTTGTCGAATAGTTCTCTTTTGAGATAATCTTGAAAACGCTCATTTGTGACGGTTTCAATTAATTTGTAGAGAGTTATATATCCCAAATCACTATAAATAACCTTTTCACCAATGGGTGCCACTAATTGCTCGTCATAGATTCGCTTCAAGATTTGTTCAGTCGTTAAATTTTCTAAAAAATATTCTCTGTGAGCAGGTAATCCGGATGTATGTGTTAATAAGTGCTTGATGGTAATGGTTGATTTTCCGTATCGGTGAAACTCTGGTAAAAAGCAGGATACTGGTTCATCCAGGTGCAAGAATCCTTTTTCAACCAATGTAAGAATAGCAGGAAGTGTGGCAACTAGTTTGGTTAAAGACGCTAAATCAAAGACAGAATTTACTGCCATCGGCTCTTTGACAGGAAATACAACTCGGTTTCCGATCGCCTCTTCTAAAACACACTCTCCCTGATAGGAAACATAGATTACAGCTCCAGGAATATGATTCAATTGAATTTCGTTATGTAGAAAATCAAGAACTTCCCGTTTCATAATCTAGAACTTCCTTTCATTCGCTAGTTCAATGGCTTTTCGCGTAAATCCATTCGCATGCTTGATGGCCTCAATCGCTTCTTTGAAAGAAACATTCGCATTGATCATCACAATGGCCGGCTTCACTTTTTGGTCGGTTTCGTTTAGAACCTTTGCTGACTCTTCATAGGAAACACCCGTAATTGTACTCACAATATTTCTAGCTCGTTCAACTAACTTCGCATTACTTGCATTCAAATCCACCATTAGATTGCCATAAACCTTGCCAAGCTTAATCATGGTTGTAGTTGTAAACATGTTTAAAATCATTTTCTGAGCAGTTGCAGATTTTAATCGAGTAGATCCTGATAAAAATTCTGGTCCAACGATCGCTTCAATATTATAATCTGCGATTTTACCGATCTCTGAATTTTGATTACAGGATAATGCGATCGTAACTGCTCCGACCTCTTTTGCATATTTCAATCCACCAATCACATAAGGGGTTCTGCCGCTAGCGGCAAGTCCGACAACAACATCTAAATGTGTAAGACCTCTTTGTCCTAAATCTATCTCCCCATATTCAAGACTGTCTTCTGCACCTTCAACCGCTTTAAACATCGCTGTTTCTCCGCCAGCCATAATGGCTTGAACTAATTCCGGCGGTGTACAAAAGGTTGGTGGACATTCAGAAGCATCTACAATCCCAATTCTCCCACTCGTACCTGCACCGATATAAAATAAACGGCCATTATTTTTTAAAGATTGATAGATTGCTTCTATGGCAGCCTCAATCTCTGGAAGGACCTTGTGAACTGCATCTGCAACACTTCGATCTTCTTCATTCATTAATGCAACGATCTCACTCGTTGAAAGCTGATCGCTATGGATTGATTTGTGATTTCGCTGCTCTGTTGTTAAGTTTGATATATTCACTTTCATTTGGACACGCCTTTCCAAATTTACTATTTATCTTTGGCTACCTTAATACAAATCTTTACTCAGCTGCTGGTATTCCTTCCAAACCTTAAAACCTAGTTTTCCATAAAAAGTAACCAGTCCAGTCCAATCGATGACAATGCTATGTATGTTTCTATCTCGTAAATAAGAAATACCTGCTTCAACAATGGCAAGCCCATATCCATTTTTTCTTTCTCTTGGGTCAATTCCCAATGGGCCAATTCCACCCAATGGCTCATTCACTAACGGTGCCCAATACACATTTTGTGCAATATAAGGAGACTTCAGGTCGTTTATTCGGCAAAATCCAATGATTTCCCCATCCTTCTTGATGATGACAAACTCTCGCCCAGTACCGCCTCTTTGAAAATAGTGAATCGATTCATATTCCCATCTTCCAGGGAAGCAGCGCTGCAAAAACGAAAGAAACTCCTGTTTTTCTTCTATAGTAAGTAACGAAAATTGAACATCATACTTAGATGGATTAAAACGATTTGGCTGATTTTGATAGTGATGGATTAAATCATACTCTATGTAACCACTTACATAATTTCGCTGCGTAAACCAGTTTATAACCTTCTCAGAGGTCTTCGGAATTCCGGGAAAGTAATGCCATGGATCTCGCCCCATATGTACTGTTTTTATGTTTCTTTCTTTTAACGCCTGCTCCGCTTTCACTAATAGAGCGCTTCCAATTCCTTTACAACGATAGCTCGATTTCACTAAAAGCACCTGGATCCAACCAATTTCCGGGTTCATTCGAACATCTAGATTCTCTTGCCAGCATTTTGAGACCACAAAACCAATCACCTGGTTTTCATCATTCACTGCAATTAATGAGCCAGCTTGTAATATATTTTTGTCTTCAAAGCTATTTTGAATAAAAAGTTCTTTTCTTATCGGGAACTGCATACCAATTTCTGAATTCCAAAGCGAGACTAGTTCTTGTAACCTATTAATATCCCAGCTTATAAATTTCATATCGATACCCCCAATTTTGCTGTTGGAAATTCCCTGCTATTTGTTATTTCATCCATATTATAGCCTATAATATAAAAATGTGAAATAAAAATTCACAATATTATCAATATTTTCGTATTAATATTTCACCCCAGCGATAGAAAAGCCTCCTCGAACCCATCTTGAACGGCTGCGTTTTTAGATTGGATTGCTTTAATTACCGCACCGCCAACAGGCGGAAGCTTCGGTTTTAGTAGGGTTGTTTGGACTTTTTGATCCTTTAAAGCTAATTCAATCGCAGGAATGACTAGGTCTGAACGGTTAAATACTCCGCCAACCAATACAACCGGAACTGTTTCCTCCGCATTAAATAACTGCTGCGCTAAACTACTTATCGACTTCCCTATTTTTCTCCCTGCGTGATGAATGATTTCTTTCGCAACTTCATCATGATGGTCTGCTGCTTCTGCAACATACCTACTCAATGGTGAAATGACTTCGCGTGACTTCCCAACCTGATAAATGATATGGATTAACTCTGGTGGCAGACTTACATTGAAGTGCTTTAAGATACTTTCTGTTAGGATGGTTTTTTTACCTCGCCCATCATATTCCCTAAAAATGGCATGTAATGCTTCCTTGCCAAGGTCATAGCCGCTGCCCTCATCATCGATTAAATAGCCCCATCCACCTACACGGCCTCTATCACCATTCGAATTGATACCAAACGTAATAGACCCAGTGCCTGCAATTTGGACGATGCCCGGTGCTCCGAAGGTTCCAGAATACAAGGCATTAACTCCATCATTATCAACCACAATCTTTGTACCATTTGGCACCATTGTTGAAATCATCTTTTCCATCACAGCTTTTGCATCAGGACGATCTACGCCGCTCATTCCAGCAAACACAACAGATAAATCTAAGAATGCGCTTTCATTTTGTGCCTTTAAAGAAGAAAATAAGTTTATTAATTCCGATTCTACCTTGTTACGATCAACGCCATTTTGATTGGTCGCACCAACTGTTTGATGTGCAGCAATTTTTCCATACTCATCAGCAATGACACCAACTGTCTTCGTGCCCCCACCATCGATACCTAAAACATACATGTAAAAAATCCTCCAAAACATCTTGTAGTTTGACAGTTTCATCATACACTATAAAAATATATTTTAAAAATAAAATATTATTAATAAAATTTTATTTCAATTTCTTGATCCTTATACCTTCTTATCTATCAAAAAAACAGCCAAATGAATGAAAATTCATCTGGCTGCTTCTATTATTTACTAGCAATGATAGGACTAGATATCAACTTTGTATATACGACATACCGATCAGGTGCATCCCCAATAAAATTAAATGGATAGCAGGTTGTTAAGGTGAGCGTTTCGTAATCAGTTGGTACCATTACCGTCATATCGTCAGCTGATACAACTTTTAATTCTGTGGTTTCATACACAAAATCACCATAGGGAGTAGTGAAGGTCACTTGTTCACCTAGTTTTAGATGTTCCAGCTTCCTAAACACCGTATCCCGATGTCCACTTAAAATGACATTGCCGCCTTGACCAGGCAGGGAGCTGCCAGCAAAGTGACCTGCACCTTTTTTCAACTCATTGTCATGAGTGCCTTGGACGACAGGTACAGTTAAGTCAATCGTGGTAAACTGTAATTCACCAATGGACGAACCTGGGTCTGGCAGTTTTGGCCAGGCCTGCTCAAACGTATGATTAGGTAATTCTGGTTCATATTTATCGACCACTTCGTGCGCTAACAGGACCGTCTGCTTTGATAAATCCCACCCAAAATAGGCTACAATACCAACACCGGTTAAGATGAGCAAAATCGGAATACTAAGCAGTACCCATTTCAACTTCTGATACCACTTCTTTTTCCGCTTCTTCTTTCTTACTTTTTCCATAATGGATTAAGCTTCGATTTCGGATTTGCGAGCAAATCGCACTGCAGGTACAACTGCAACTCCGCCTAATAAAATTAATAATCCACCTAAAGCCATATATTCTACAGTGTTGCTATCTGTGTTTGGTAGTGGAGCATTTGGCATCGGAACGAATTTACCAGCTGATTCTAATTTTTGTTTCGCTTGAACCGCGTTATTTAATGCAACCATTTTTGCTTCAAGAGCAGCTGGGTTTAAATCAGCTTTCGTAGGATTAACGACTGCTAGTACGTTTCCTTTTAAATCCTTTAACTGAACTATAAGTGCAGCAGATCCAGCTTTATACGTTGTGATATCAATTGGGTTTCCTTTATCATCAACGATTGACGCTTGAAGATGTGCCAGTTTAACACTTTCAAGGAATAAGCGTGATACTTCCGCTTTTTGAGCTGTTGGAAGATCTTCAGGATTAGCTGCACCCTTTAGGATTTGGCTAACTTGATTCGTATTATCAAGAATGCCTTTGTATTCTGCGTCACTTAAATTAACAGATTGTAAATAAGCATATAAATAATCTACATCACCAATATTTAATGCCTTTAATGAATCTACTAATTTTTGTGCTGCAGGATTTGTTTCAGCTGCCAAAACATTGTTTCCTGGAACTGCTGCAAATGCAGATAGTCCTAGGCTTAGTGCTGCAATTACTGCACCCTTTTTCATTATTGACTTCAAATTCATTTTCTCACCCTCTAGTTTCTTTATAATATCTTCTAAAGATAACATATTCTGCTAGTTTTCTCAATACAATATAGTGAAAATTGTCACATTTTGTTAGAATTATAGGTTTATTCCACTATGGGGTTGGTTACAAAAGGTCTCTTTAATATTTCATTATATTATTCTGAAAAACTGTGTAATTCAGTAATTAACATTGTAAATCCACGTATCACAGGAGATTTCTAACATCCCCAAAAATATCATTCTAGTCAAAATTATTCAAAAATACTTTACAACTCAACAAATTAATGCCTATAATCACTTTTATAGTTTCAAATTTTCAGCATATATTTAATATTTGAAACAAAGTAAATATGAGGAGGAAAAAAAGTGAAAGCAAAGAATTGGTTATTACTTTTAGCATTTGGTTTGATGCTTAGTGTACTAGCTGCATGTTCCGGTGATACGTCGAAGGAATCTGGGGGTACAAAAACGGAGAAGAAGGAAGAGGAAAAGGTACTTAACTTTTTAAACCCTGAAGCCATTCCGTCAATGGATCCATCTTTAGCTACAGATGAATCTTCCTTTGTCAATTTAGCTGCAATAATGGAAGGACTATACCGTTTAGATGAAAAAACACAAGCATCTCCAGGGATTGCTGAAAGTCATGAAGTAAGCACGGACGGTCTGACTTGGACCTTTACATTACGCGAGGACGCAAAATGGTCAAATGGAGATCCAGTAACAGCTCATGACTTTGTCTATGCATGGCAGCGTGCCGTTGATCCGGCAACAGGATCAGAATATGGACCATACATGATGAGTGGTGTAATCAAAAATGCTGCAGCAATAAGCAAAGGTGAACTTGCCGTGGATCAGCTGGGAGTACAAGCTGATGGTGATTTTACACTTGTTGTTGAATTAGAAAACGCAACACCGTACTTTGAAACATTAACGACATTCGGCACATTCTTCCCGTTAAATAAAAAGTTTGTCGAAGAAAAAGGCGATAGTTTTGCGACGAGTTCAGAAAACTTATTATCGAATGGACCATACACGATTTCCAATTGGACAAGCACAAGTGATTCATGGGAACTCGTAAAGAATAAAGATTACTGGGATGCAAAAACAGTAAAATTGGACAAACTGACGTTCAAAGTCGTAAAAGATCCACAAACGGCTCTAGCTTTATATGAAGAAGGAACAGTAGATCGAATGGATCTAACATCCGATCTAGTAGACCAATATTCTACAAGTGATGATTATGTAGTGTCAGCAGAAACATTCTCTTACTTTTTAAAATTTAATCAAACAAAATCGGAAGCACTTGCAAATAAGAATATTCGTGCTGCCCTCAGCCGAGCATTTGATAAAGAGGCATTAGTCGGTGAGATTTTAAACAACGGATCCATCGCTTCCAATGGCTTGATTCCGAAAGATTTTACACCAATGCCTGAAACAGGTGAGGATTTCCGTAAAGTAAGTGGTGACCTTGTGAAGTATGACCTTAAAGCAGCGAAAGAGTTCTGGGAAAAGGGATTGGCAGAATTAGGAACTGATTCCGTTGAACTTGAGTTCCTAGCTGATGATGACAAGACAACGAAAAATCTAGTGGAATACGTTGCAAACCAGCTTTCAACGAACCTAGAAGGATTAAAGGTTACCATTAAACAAGTTCCAAAAGAACAGCGTTTAGATTTAGATTCAAATATGGATTATCAAATTCAGCTTTCCCGTTGGGGCCCTGACTTCCTAGATCCATTTACCTTCATGAACCTATGGACTACAGACAGCGGAAACAACTGGACTGGATATTCTAACGCAACCTATGACAAGTTAGTGCGTGACACAGCTTCAACTCTTGCTACCGATGCGAAAGCACGTTACAACAACTTCTTAGAGGCTGAAAAAGTGCTATTTGAAGATGCGGCGATTGCCCCTGTTTACCAGTCTTCCAGAGCACAATTAATATCTCCAAAAGTTCAAAACGTGTTCGTAAACCCATTTGGTGCAACATACGAATATAAATGGGCAGATGTAAACGAGTAAACATATGAAAAAAGCGAGGGGGAAATGCCATTTGGTTTTGGTATTTCCCCCTCTTTTTCCAGTTTGGCGAAACCTCGCTAATGATTTGTAGAAACTGTATGGTTTTTTGTAGAAGGTGTACGGTTTTTTGTAGAAACTGTACGCTTTTTTGTAGAAACTGTACAGTTCCCCCTTATCGGAAAATTGAAGTAACAACTAAAGAGGGGGAAATACCATTTGGTTTGGTATTTCCCCCTCTTCTATATTAATCATCCATTATTTTTATACTCCGACTCTCCATTTCTTCAACTATATCATTTGATTCTTCATTCAAAGTGTTATCCGGTACACCAAGTCCGTGGCTAGTCTATTATTGTGCAAAACTGTGCAGTGGCAGTGCATCACCCTGAAAAAGCACCTAGTTGTAATAGATATCTCATATTTTCAGAAAATACCATTCTATCAAAATTATTTAAGAATACTTTACAATTTAACTAGTTATTGATTATAATCATTTGTAGTTGAGAATTTTCAGTAAATATCCAATATTCGAAACAGGGTATAAAATGAGGGGGAAAATGAATGAAAGCAAAGAAATGGTTATTACTTTTAGCATTTGGTTTGATGCTTAGTGTACTAGCTGCATGTTCTGGTGATGAGACAAAAGAACCTGCTGGTGGTACTAAAACAGATGACACCGCAGAGGAAAAGGTACTTAAGTTTTTAAATCCGGAAGCAATTCCGTCAATGGATCCGTCTTTAGCGACAGATGAATCTTCTTTTATCTATCTTGCTGCAACGATGGAAGGTCTTTACCGATTAGATGAAAAAACACAGCCAACTCCTGGGATTGCCACCAAGCATGATGTAAGTGCCGATGGTCTGACATGGACGTTTACATTACGTGAAGACGCGAAATGGTCTAACGGTGACTCTGTAACAGCACATGACTTTGTGTATTCATGGCAGCGTGCCGTAGATCCTGATACAAAATCAGAATATGGCCCGTATATGATAAGCGGAGTAATCAAAAATGCTGGAGCCATAACCAAAGGTGAACTGGCCGTTGACCAGCTGGGCGTAAAAGCAGACGGCGATTATAAACTGGTAGTTGAATTAGAAAACCCAACTCCATACTTTGAAACACTAACAACATTTGGTACATTCTTCCCGCTAAACAAAAAATTCGTGGAAGAAAAAGGCGATAGTTTTGCAACAAGCTCTGAAAACCTTTTAGCAAACGGACCTTACGTGATTTCCAATTGGTCAAGCACAAGCGATTCATGGGAACTCGTCAAGAATAAAGATTATTGGGATGCAAAAACAGTAAAAATGGATAAACTGACCTTTAAAGTCGTAAAAGATCCACAAACAGCACTAAACTTATATGAAGAAGGAACTGTTGACCGAATGGATCTAACATCCGATTTAGTCGACCAATATTCTACCAATGATGATTACACGGTTTCTGCAGATACATTTGTCTACTTCCTAAAGTTTAATCAAACAAAATCAGATGCATTAGCAAACAAGAATATCCGCGCTGCACTAAGCAGAGCTTTTGACAAAGAAGCATTAGTCGGCGAAATTTTAAACAACGGATCGATCGCTGCGAATGGATTGGTACCGAAGGACTTTACGCCAATGCCTGGATCAGGTGATGATTTCCGTAAAGTAAGTGGCGACCTTGTAAAGTATGACCTTAAGGCGGCTAAAGAGTTCTGGGCAAAAGGGTTAGCAGAAATAGGCACCAATTCAGTTGAACTAGAGCTCTTAGCAGATGATGATCAGACAACGAAAAACTTAATTCAATACGTTGCGAACCAGCTTTCTACGAATCTAGAAGGTTTAAAGGTTACGATTAAACAAGTACCTAAAAAGCAGCGCCTTGATTTAGACACAGCTATGGATTACCAGATGCAGCTTTCCCGTTGGGGCCCTGACTTCCTAGATCCATTTACCTTTATGAACCTATGGACCACAGACAGTGGAAACAACTGGACTGGATATTCCAGCGCTACCTATGACAAGTTAGTGCGTGACACGGCTTCAACTCTTGCTACAGATCAAGAAGCACGTTACAAGAATTTCTTAGAGGCGGAAAAAGTGCTATTTGAAGATGCACCAATCGCTCCTGTTTACCAAGCTTCAAGAGCACAATTAGTTTCTCCAAGAATCCAAGGCGTGTTCGTGAACCCATTCGGTGCAACATACGAATATAAATGGGCAGATGTAAACGAGTAAAAATATGAAAAGAGGGGGAAAAGCCATATTGGTATGGTATTTCCCCTTCTTTTTTTCGTTTGTGGCGAGGTTAACTCCATGAATTGTAGAAGCTGTATGGTTTTGTGTAGAAGCTGTACGGTTTTGTGTAGAAACTGTACGCTTTTTTGTAGAAGCTGTACGGTTAATGATTATAAATAGTCATTGTTCCCAAGTTAAAAGGCAGCAATTACAACAAAAGAGAGGGAAGTGCCATACTAAACTGGCATTTCCCTCTCTCTTTTCCTAGACGCTTCTAGTATTCGTAACTGCTGTTGCCACTTTTCTTTTTCTTACCAAATGACGGATATTTGAGACAGTAAATATTACTAAAGCTAGCCAAATGCATGAAAAGGTGATGACATGATCCATGGTAAACGGCTCCTCGTAGAGAAGGACGCCGAGAAGTAAACTAATGGAAGGAGCAATGTATTGTAAAAAGCCAATGATGTAAAGTGGAATCTTTTGTGCCCCGATACCAAACCATAATAGCGGTACGGCTGTAACAACACCTGCGCCTAGTAGAAATAAATCAATTTTAAGAGACCCTCCAAGGAAACTCCCCTGACCATTTATACCTAAATAGGTTATAAACAATAAAGCGAAGGGTAAACTGAATAAAGTTTCCAGCAGCAGGCCTATAATGGAATCTACTTTTATTAGTTTTTTAGACAAGCCATAAAAACCGAAGGATAAGGCTAATACAAGTGCAATCCATGGAAGCTTTCCGAGCGAGATCGTCATATAAATAACACCAATCCCCGCCAGTACAAAAGAGGCAGCCTGCCACCGATTCATCCTTTCGCGTAATACAAAAACACCTAATAAGACAGTAACAAGCGGATTAATATAGTAGCCTAAACTTGCCTCCACAATGTGGCTCGTATTAACAGCATATATATAAGTGAGCCAATTAATACTAATCAAGAGCGAAGCTAGTATAAGGCCTAGCCACGTTTTTTTCTCGCTCATCTGGACTTGAAAGAAGTTCTTTAATTGTTTTCGCTTCATAAGAACCACGATGACTAAAACGAAAATAAACGACCAAATGATCCGATGGGCTAAAATTTCAAGCGCTGGAACTTGATTTAAAAATTTCCAGTAGATTGGTAGTATTCCCCATATAACATAAGCAACTGCTATAAAGGAAATACCAATTGTATTATCACGATCCATATTTTCACCAGTTTCTATTTTTATCTGAGCTGCTAAAACTCAGTCCACAAAAGGATATATAATTATAGCACAACTTCCTTTTTTGATGGGATTCTGGTTATCAAATTCCAACTCATTCATTGATAATGGCGAGCGGGACTTATTTTGTTTGTAACTCTCTCGTATTTCTGCACTTTGGAAAGCTGCTGCATCCGAGAAATTCTCCTCTTTTCCCTTTTCTCAAGACCATTGGACTGCCACATTTACCACATGACTCATTAGAGCTGCTAGATTCAGAGGCTACTATTTTTTTAGAGGAGTTACCGAATGCTTATTTTCCAATTGATTTTGGGCCACTATAACAAGCCTATAGTGACCAGAAGGCCTGTCTGTTTCCCGTAAAGGAAGTCCGAGCTCTTTCAGCCTTATTTCCAAAAGGGTAATCCTTTAGTTTTCCTTCATACTCGAATTGAAAAGTAGAAATCTTCTGCAGGTCATGAGGTGAAATTAGTGGTAGTGGCTTCTCAAAATGAAGGATATTACCTTCCTTTAGGACAGAGGCAACAAATTGAGAACAGAAGAAAGCTTTTTTTCTATTAATAGGTGTATTAAACATAAACCCGAATAATCCTAAAAAATTATAACGGTACTCTTTCTTTTGTGCCTCGATTTTTCGTAAATAGTGGTTCATCCTTTGCAATTGACCTTCTGTTACAGTAAAGGAATAGATGGCACAGTCTGCTTGTTTGAACAGGCCTGCCCTTACATTTTCCTGTACAAATCCGCCAATAAATGGGTTCCGCACTGTTTTTCTCCCAAAACTATAGACCTCTGATAAATCCTCATCAAAGGCAATGGATGCATGATTATATGGTTTTTTTGTATAGAGCTTAATCAATTTTGTTAAAAAGGAACCTGTATTGGTTAAAAGAATATATACCTTTCTTTCTGCCATCATTAGCCACCTCAATCGTTCTTTTCTACTTAGTACTATACAAACAAAAACCTAAGAAAAGTTTAATAGAATCCTTAAGAAATTCTTAAACTTTCAGAATAAGAAAGTGGCCGCGTAAAAAAAGAATAGGACATCTTTACGATATCCTATTCCTAATTATTCCCTTCACACATGGCTATTTTTATATTTAGGTAAATAGATCATCGATTTAAACAAATCTCCATCTACTTGTATCGTAAATTTCCCTTTTTGGATATCAATCAGGCTTTCCGCAATGGATAGACCTAACCCGCTTCCGGAACTAGTTCGAGATTCATCTCCTCTTTTAAACCGTTCCATTAATTCATCCGCAGATATATTTAACTCAAAGGCAGAAATGTTCTTAAAGGTGAGAAGCACTTCGTTGCCTAAATCTTCGATATCGATATACACCCGTGACCCTTTAAGTGCATATTTAAAGATATTCGATAAAACGTTCTCGATGGACCTCCACAGTAACTTTCCATCAGCTGCAACATATACCTTATCCTTGGGATGATTAAACTTAAAAGCTAAATCGAAATCCTCAATCTTATCACTGACTTCCCCAAGCCCTTGGGTGATTAACGAGACAATATCGATACGCTCCAACTGGACCGGAATCGTTCCGCTTGAAGCCTTAGCTGCTTCAAACAAATCATCAGTCAAGATTTTCAGCCTTTTAGATTTTTGATCCAGCACCTCGATATATTGTTCTGTTTTCGCCGGATCCTTTTCCTTTTTCAATAAATCTACATAGGTAATAATCGAAGTTAATGGCGTTCTGATGTCATGAGATACATTGGTGATGAGCTCCGTTTTTAACCGCTCACTTCTCAGTTCGCTATCAACCGCTTTGTTTAAACCATCAGTGATACTGTTGATATTGGCAGCAAGTCTTGCAAACTCTCCTTTTCCATCCACCTCGATGGTATGATGAATATCGCCAGCTTTTACTCTCTCTACCCCTTCTTTTATCGCAATAAATGACTTGATTTTCTTAAAGGCAAACCAAGCAGCGATTCCTAAGGTTACCGGAAACATGAAAAACGTTGCCGCAACCAAGAGGGGATATCCGATGACAAGCAATACTGTCTTCACCCCAACACTACCGCTATCATAAACATTTTTTACGATTTGAAACAAACGATTAAAGATGCGATAGATCAACGTATGTCGTAAGAACGTACCGTTCTTGACATGCTTCACTAGCGATAGAATCAACACGAACACTGCCGAAGAAATCGGAATCGTAATCGGGATGATCATTTTATCGATAGTAGAAGAAACTATACCTTCTAACAGCGCGACCCAAAGAATGACGAGACCAATCCCTAGGAAAATATTTATATCAACATATAGTTTATCGATTGCATGTAAGTGCAATTTTTCATCCCCGAATGACTTTCTTCCGGTCACGAGCAGCAAATAGAGAAATGAAAGAATAAATCCTGCGAAAAATGCTAGTAAACGATAAAAAATGGCTGTGGTAATAACTTTATTTTCTTTCCATTCTTCTATTTTTACATCTAAAAATTCCTTTGGAAATGCAATCGCAACAACATTACTTTGCGGATCCAATCCATTTATGTTTTCAGAAATCGGATAGAAGTGATTATTCTCTGTTACTTCTTTTGGAAAAAGTTCAGTTTTGTATTCCTCAAATAGCATATAGGAAGGATAGGTCCTAAATCGTTCCTTTTCTGCTTTGGTTGTGTTGGTATATTCATTTACACCATCACTCGCATAATACAAGGGACCTTCAACCGCTTCTAGCCTTTGTAATAGGAAATGAAATTCCCTTAACTCATTTTTTATCTGCCGATCTCTTCCTTGAGTGATCTTTTCTGCATAGTCTGTTTTAAACTTTTCGTAGTTTTCTGCTTCACTTAATTTTGGATTATAGCTTTTGGAATTAAATTGAAAATCCGAATATAATTCTTGTTCTTCACTTCTTAATTCTGCCTCATTCATCGTTCCGCCGGTTAAAATATGTTCTTCATTCTTAAATTCCCCTAGCAGTCTGGTTAGGCTGCTAACGACCGGTTCACTTTCCTGAACATATGCCTGGCTTAAAAAGTAATTTTCCTCAAAAATAATTCCAAGGTCGCCATTATTCACGTCCTCAACATCTACAAAGGCTTTAATGACGCCTGCAAAACAAGTAATCATCAGCATAAAAACAATTACTTTTGTCGTCAGTAAGTGACTATATTTTTTCAACTTTATATCCAACTCCCCACACCACCTTCAAATATTTAGGCTCTTTTGGATTGATCTCAATTTTCTCTCTGATTTTTCGAATATGGACCGTTACTGTATTCTCCGGACTATAAGCCGGTTCATTCCACACCTTCTCATATATCTCCTCAATGGAAAAAACCCTCCCAGCATTTGCAGTCAGAAGCTTCACGATCTTATATTGCACCGGTGTAAGATGGACGGCCTCCCCATCGACAGTGATCGCTTTCCTTTCATCATCAATTTCGAGACCCCCTGTTTTATACACATTGGTCTTGGTTTCCGCGCCGCCAAATGTGGTATACCTTCTCAACTGCGATTTAACTCGTGCAATGAGTTCTAATGGATTGAAAGGCTTGGTGATATAGTCATCCGCCCCAATATTCAATCCTAAAATCTTGTCGTAATCCTCAGATTTGGCTGAAAGCATAATCAAAGGGATTTTATTATCCTCTCTAATCTTCATGGTCGCTCTTATTCCATCCATCCGCGGCATCATAATATCCATAATAATGAGCTGAATTTCCTGCTCACCAACGATTTCGATGGCCTCTATTCCGTCATAAGCTTTGAATACTTGATAGCCTTCATTTTCCAGGTAAATTCCGATCGCATCCACAATTGCTTTATCATCATCACAAACCAATATGTTCATGAAAGTCACTCCTAACTATGTCGTTGATATCCTATCTCCCCTTTATTTTCGTTGATAGGATCATGATACCCATGAAATCTTAACAAACCCCTTATATAAATCTTAATATTTTCTTAGTTTTTAAGGCCGGGTAACCATGGGACGGTTCACATGGTTCAATTATCTCCTCACCAAAAAGGCCATGAGAACCATTCCCATGGCCTTACGTTTGAGGCAAAAGAATAATAAATTCTGTTCCCTTATCCTTTTCACTGATCACTTCTATTTTACCTTTGAAGGATCGGATAATTTGAAAACTGACCATCATGCCAAGTCCTGTCCCACTTTCCTTTAAGGAATAAAACGGAGATCCAAGCCGCTCAATTTGCTTTTTTGTCATACCGATTCCTTGGTCCTTAATGGCAATTTTAATATATCCATCATCGGTTGGCGTACAGGTAATCCAAACGGTTCCACCATTTGGCATGGACTCAATCGCATTTTTCAAAATGTTAATCAAAGTCTGGTTCACTTTTTGCGGGTTAGCATACACCCTGCAATGATCGAGAATATCCGTTTTAATTTCAACATTATGGTTCAGCGTATAACTTTGAAGGATATTCACGACACGTTTGATCTGATAACCCATGTCGATTTTTTCATTGTGATCGATGGTGGGTTTTCCAAAAGCTAAAAAATCACTAACAATTTCATTGGCACGATCTAATTCTTCAATCGATATTTGGATATATTCCTTCTTGCTATCAGGCAGCTCAGGCTCATTTAGAAGCTGCAGAAAACCACGAGTCACCTGCAGCGGATTTCGAATTTCATGAGCGAAAACACTTGTTAACTCACTAATAACCCGTAATTTCTCCGTGTTTTGCATTTCTAATCGAAGCTGTTGAATCTCCCTGATGGTTTCATTTAATTGCATGAGGAACCAAGTAACGATCACTACAAAGATAAGATGGATAATCTGTACTTTAAGATACTCCATGGAAAACCCTCTTAAAATACCAGAAAGAGTGAGACCGATAAGACAATAATAAAAGGCAAGTCCTACTGCAATTTTTACCTTCTTTTCTTTATTTGAACGTGCAAACGTTTTTTGAAAAAATAGCATAACTGGCAGTGTTAATAATAAGACCAGAACGGTATTATAAAATCCTAAACTGATACCAAAAGAAAGTCGATAAAGTATAATAATAACTGCTAGGAAGATTCCGGACCCAGATCCCGTGTAAAGCGTCCCAAATAACAGCGGAATAATTCTTAACTCCACGCGAGCATTTTGACCAAAAATCACTGGAAAGGACATGCAAAATAGGATTGATATTCCCCACAAAATGGACATCATTACTTTTTTATTTTTATTGCTCGTTGCCTTCTCAGAAATAAATGTAAAGTAAATAAATATAGGTATGACCGTAACCGTTAGCTGCAGCAAAAAATCCTTTATTATACTCATATTTGTTACCTTCCATAATCTATTCTATATATGAATCCTTGTAGTAATCATCCACTATTATACTTAATGTTGTTAAAATTGGTAAACTTTTGTTTTTTCTAAAGACTTTAATCTCAAGGAATAACCTCTTCCCCGTCCGAATCCACTAACCATAACATTCGATTAGGAAGATGTCCCTTTAATTTTCTTCTACCCTTGAACAAATTGCAAAAAATTACATAATCTAAGTATATGAGGCACACTAAAAAAGACCGTGAATGGTTCCCACGCCACGGTCTAAAAACAACTCTTTAAGTGATTGATTAATCCATCCTGTCTGGACCACAGGGTGGATTATTTTTGGGGGTTAACACTTAGACATCACTCTCTTCCTTGCCCATTATGGTAACTGAATGGTTTTGATATGCTCCAAATTCCAATACATGGTGCTCCCGTCGGCGGTTACCAAAGCTATTTTATAATCATGAACCTTTTGCAATAAGCCTATTTTCTCCTCTTTTTCCCCACCATCCAAGATGACCAATTGATTCTCCAATTTCTTCATCTGCTCTTCCAATGATCTTGCCAAAGCTGTTGTTAATGGTTGTAAGGATAGATTCTCTAATGAATACGGGGTTGCATTTGCTGGATACGGAATCAGCCACTTTACATGGTCCATAGAAATAAACATCGTTTTATAGACGGGGGAGTGAAACACAAAATAGTCATTCATGATGCTGGTTAAATACCCATGGATTGATTTGTTGCCTGTCACATAAACCTGGACAAACAATCCCTTCGCACTCATTAATATTTTTCGATAGGAGATTGCATCCGTTGCAATCGGTGTTTCGGATGGCGGTTCATAAACAGTGTCACCATCTACTTTTTTCGTCTCATAGAACCGCTGAATATGAACATACGGAATGTAATGAAAGTTCCAACCATCATACAAAACAAATAGGTCCAATCCAGATTCAATAAGCACTCCTCTTTTAAAGCTGCCACCGGAAATTTCAACGTCTATATTTTTGCCTAGAAAATCTAAAAACATCTTCCTTCTCCTTTCATGTTACCCTTGAAGAGTTCCGCCAAATAGCCAAGAAACCCAATAATATAAAACCACTAACGTAAACAAAGTCGCTGGGGGGATAACAACCACCGTTATTTTTATATATTCCAGCCAACTAATCATGACTTTTCCTTTTCTTACAATATGCATCCACATTAATGTTGCCAGCGTTCCCATTGGAAGCAATAACGATCCCATGTCGCTGCCAATGACATTCGCCAGATAGGCAATCTTTAAGGAGAGCGGAGTTAAATTCATCTCCATTAATGTGAGCGTTCCAACCATTAGCGCAGGGTGATTATTAAAGATATTGGAAAGGACCGATAGCAGGATTCCCATTAGCACACTTGCATTAAGCAAACTGCCAGAAACCATAGGCCGCATAAATTGAATGAGCCAGTCGGTTAGTCCGATATTATTCAAGCCATAAATAATCACGTACATACTAAAAGCGAAAACGATGATATACCACGGTGTTTTCTTCAGCATGTCGCTAGGCGGAATTTTCAAATAAGCCCATCTCCATCCTAAAAGGACAAGTGAACCAATCACAGCCATCAGTGAAACTGGAATGTTAAGGAACGATGCAACAAAGAGGCTGACTCGGACAGCAAAGACGAATAATAAAACGTTTCTCATAAATCTGGAACGAGCCTTTTCTGAGGTATGTTCCACCAGACTTGGCTTGAGCGGGTGATAGGAAGGGAGTGTCAACCCTTTAACTTTAGTTGGTACTTGTTTGGGCAGCACCTTTTTAAACCGAAGGAACAATAACCAAGTAAGCAACAGTAAGCCCAGGGTCGCGGGAACAAACATCATCGCCGTATGCAAATAAAGATCCATGTGTACGATCTTTAGCGCTATTAAATTGACAATATTGCTGACGCCGATCGGAGCGCTTGAAGCAGTGGCAATTAAGGCTCCAGACAATAAATAAGGTATTTTTTGATGATTTTTTAAACCCATATTGTTTAGTAGCATGACTAAGATTGGAGTGGTAATTAAGATACTGCCATCATTGTTAAAAAAGAGGGTCATCAGGAAACACAGAAGATTGACATACCAGAACAATCGAATTCCTGATCCATTTGCTTTTTCAGCAAGCTTCTCGGCGGCCCAGTTAAAGAATCCAAAGCTTTCTAATACAATCGCCATGACAATTGTTGCCATAATGGTAATCGCCGCACCACTGATGGTCTCTGTTATAACACCAAGGTCCGTTAAGGAAACACTCCCACAAAGTACCACAATAATTGCTCCGATTGTGGCTGGTATGGCTTCATTAATGCCCCTTGGCCTCCAAAGGATAAATCCTAATGTAATTAAAAAAGTTAGTACCGTGATCCAAACCACAGAATTTTTTCTCCCTTCATCTAGCTAGTATTCTGTTGATGAGTTCCCTCCCCGATTCCATCCGCACTTGTCCCCCCCTTCCATCTATCCCTCTTGTTAGGTTGTACTATCACTATATGTAACACGATATTGACGGCTTTAGGTTTGTACCCGTTTTTAAATAACTTCCACGAGAGTCTAATGAAAAGCCAAGGGAAAATCCATGGTCAGCTTAAAAAAGACATAAAGAAATGACGTATAGCATACGTCATTCTTTATGTCTCAAGTGTTTATTAGTTTTTTTAAAAGAAAAACATTAAAACCATCAATCCAACCGAAACTCCCTGTCCTATCGCTAATCCAATCAGCCATTTTTTAAATAGCCCTTCTCGCTTCGCACCATTCTCGATGCTTAGCTTCCATTTTTCTTCCCACTTATGCTGCAATTCTTTTTGGTTATGCGTAAGCTGCTGATTCAACTGAGCTATTTCTGCTTGATGGCTTTCTTCAACCACTGTTAATTCTTTTAAGATAACGCCTAACCGTTCGCCCACAGCTTCATACTTCACATTCAACTTGTCTGCTTCCTCACTCAAAGCTCTTGTCACCTGTTCCTGAAGAATCCTTACCTCTGTTAAAACCCTTTCTGTTTCCCCAACAATAAACTCCTGGTCATCTTGCTGTAATCCTTTTGCATCCGCTAACAGCCTTTCCGTTTTAAGCAGATAATCTTGAAACTCCTGGTGCCAGAAGGAGATTTTCTTATCCAGTACCGCGATGGTCTCGTCGAACCGTTCCATTCCACGATCAAAAACTTGCGACTGTGGCTCAATAACTTCTTCCTTTAGTTGCTCACTGACCTGCACAGGGAAGTGCTTCAACGATTTCTGCATTTTTTCAATCGATTCATATACTTCTTCATTTAATTCTGCTAGTGTATCTTCCCGCTCTTTCATAATCTTCTTGAGGTCATCATAGAAAAGATCGTTATTAATTTTCTTTAGTGATTGAATTGCTTCATTATATTTCTCATCGATTGCTATATTAGAAGTAGTCATTTCCAATGATCCTTTCTGCTTGCTTTAAAATAATTTGGCAGTACTGGTGATAAGCCCACCGTTCCACATCAGAAGCATCTTCAGCGTACAATTTCTCCTGCCAACCCGACACTGCCTTCACAAACTCTTCTTTTAAAATATCATCCAACAGCTTAGGACGCAGTAAATCCTGTTCCCATTCCCGCTTCGCCCGTTCCCATTTATCTTGAAGTTCAATCAACCGTGCTTGTTTCTGTTGTTGCTTTTCCTGCTCTGCTAGCAGGTTTTCATCCGCTACCTTTTTGTGTTCGTCCTTTAGCGTCGACAGCTGGAGGATTTCTTTTTTACCATTGTGCTTAAACTGATTGATTTGACTGACATAATAGTCATAAATGATATTATTATTCCGCGCCAACGTATCCAGCACAATCTGATAATCCTCTTCAAAATTGCCAAGCTTTAAATATTGATCGAGACCCCGGCCATGGCTTAAGGAAAGGCCCAAGAGCGGTGGATCTGATTTAAAATCAAACCTAACCGTCGAAGAAATATTCTGCATGCTGCGCGTCAACAGGAGCCAAGTATCCGCTAACCGCTTTTGGTAAAAATCAAGCATTTCCAGCTCTGCCATTTGAAAGCTTTCCAAGAGCTTTGAAGTCTTCCGTTCCTTAAATACGACCTGGTCTTTTTTATCAAATTCAAAATAGCTATATAACTGGGACCTGTATTTCTCCAGCTGAATCACATCCAAGCCCTTACGTTCAGCCTCGTAAAACTCAAGTTCCTCTTGTAAATAGTGCACCGTTGATTTCAAATTCTCATAGACCCGCTGATCTTCTTCCTGGCTTTCCTCAATCGTGGTAATCTCTTTGCTCATACGGTCAAGTTCGAGATTCTTCTGCTTGCTAATGCTATGCTCGATGTTCTTGATTTGCATAATTTGGTTTTCAGGCGTTTTCACGGCCGTTAGATCATCCAACAATTCTAAAAATAAGCTGTCCATCCAGCCCTTCGCCTGATGGTAGACGACATCATTCCTATCCTTTAATTCAAGCCATGTATCACCAAATTCAAGCGGATAAATTTGATTCGGAATTTCTTGTTCATTTCGCTGTAAGTGATCTCGAAAATTCGCCTTGAATTCTGCTAAGGAAGTAATCTCACCAGCCTCAATCGCACGTTTCACAGAGGCGGACTGCAGGCAGCGTGTCAGGACCACACGAAAGTTTTGGGGATAATACATCCAATCCTTCACGAGCGGTCGGTCCATTTGAAACAGCCTAACAATCTTAGACGAGATTTCCATCACCAAACAAACGCTGCAAAGCGGCATATATCTCGTTAAAATATGCTCCACATACTCTTCTTCACGCTTTTCCTTCGTATCATCGCCTGGTAAATCAATAATCGATATAAATCTACTGTTTTCCGCAAACCGTTTATTGGAAAAAAACTGTTGGGCAATATCCAAAATAATTGGCTTATCATACGATACTTTTCCGCTCTCAATTTGCTTTCGAATCGTTTGCAATGCTGTTTCCAGCTCTTCTAAATCCCTGCAGCTAATCCTTGTTTTATCTGGAAAAATCAAATGAAAATTCTCATCCGCTGAACGTTTATAAATAAAGCTCGTGATCGTTGATGAATTTCCCTTCTCGCGCTTACCCCGCAATGCTTGTGAAAGAGGACCGATTTCCTTGTCCCCAATTCCCAGCATCGTTAAAATCAAGGTTGTTTTTCCGACTTGAGTCGGTCCATAAACACCAATCAGTACCTGATCCTTCTCATACTTTTGACCATCAAATCGCAAAAACCCCTCATTGAAATGGTCAATTGCTTCATAAATCCACTGGTCCTTTTCATCCTCAAGCCTAGTAAGCAAATCGGTGATCATCCTTCATAACCTCGTTTATCAATTTGACTTTAAAATACTGTTTGCTTGATACTGAAGTTTCATTAAATCTTGGTCATAGCCAACAAAGCAAACCGGCTCACTAAAATGGCATAATTTGCAGTCAGTATTTTTTCCACTCCACAAAAAACTAGATATTTCCATTTTACTACAATTCCGGGCAAACTTCGACACTTTCAAAAACCCAGGGGTCAAAATGAAGTGGGATTTTCTATATATCTAAATATTCAAAAAAATGTTACTATTAGTCTATCCGATAATGGCAAACCTATTGAAAAGTAGGGACGCAAAGTCACAGATCTAATGTGAAATGAACGATGATGGCTGGACTGCCCAATTTAATCATTCAAAGGGAGTTGTTCTATTTGAGTCTTAAATCCCTTCTTTGTTTCTTTCGCAGACGACACAAATATAGTTATTACACGAGCAAATGCATCAGATGTGGAAAAAGCAGTAAATCAATATAAAAAAGAGTTTACTGTGCAAAACCCTTAACAGCTGCGGCCTTACTATGAAGCTCGTAGCAAAGGCCGTAATTCAACATTGAAATTCCAAATTACGGTAAAATATGTATTATTCACCATTTTTATCTGTTATTCTAAGTTCATTGGAGGAATATAGATGAGATCTCAAAAAAAGAAACCTAAGTGGCTAAAAGTCACTGGAATCATCATATTACTAATACTCGTATCCGCTGGAATTTATGGATACACTGTATATAATTCGCTCACGAATGCTGTTGTCCGAATGCATGAACCTCTTAAACGTGAAAAATCAGAAAAGCGTCTAGTACCAGTAGCGCTGGAACAAAAAGACCCATTTTCTGTGTTAATGCTGGGTGTAGATGAACGAGAAGGTGATCGTGGGCGTTCCGATACCATTATTGTATTAGCAGTCAACCCGAACAATAATTCCGTGAAAATGCTCAGTATTCCACGAGATACACGAACTGAAATAATAGGTAAAAGCAAAGAAGACAAAATAAACCATGCATATGCCTTTGGGGGCGTACCTATGGCGATGGATACCGTTGAGAATTTCCTTGATATTCCAATCGATTACTACATGCAAATAAATATGGAAGGATTCCAGGACATTGTTGATGCTGTTGGCGGTGTTACTGTCCAAAATGATTTAGACTTTACGGTAGGTGATTTCCACTTTCCTATTGGAGAAATAAATTTAACGGGCGATGAGGCATTGAGTTACGCTAGAATGAGGTACGAGGACCCACGAGGTGACTTTGGCCGCCAAATGAGGCAGCGACAAATTATTCAAGCGGTGATTAAAGAAGGGTACAGTCTATCCAGTCTTACCAACTATTCAGATATATTCTCAGCCCTCGGGCAAAATATTAAAACAAATCTTTCATTCGAGCAAATGATGGATATCCAAAAAAATTATAAGAATGCAGGAAGTAACATTCAACAAATGGAAATTAAGTCCGAAGGAACAAAAATTGATGGAATCTACTATGGAATAGTGGCCGCCGAAGAAAAACAGCGTATCCAAAACGAGTTAAAAATACAATTAGAACTAGATTAAGGAGACCTCAAGGACGGCTCTCATGGCTCTATTATCGTTCACTGCTAACCCCAGCTAGTCACGAAAAGCCATAAAAACCGTCCTCTTTGTCACCTAAATGCCTGTCTGCTCTGCATATTTTTTAAAATTATCTAGGATCGCCTGCCATCCTTGTTTTTGTAACTCAACGGGATTCTCAGTTTCAGCATCAAACGTTTCAATTACCTCCGTTACGTTGTCGTGACCTTTGAACGTGATTTTAACTGTTCTTCCGTCCCCGAGTGTATACGCAATAACCTCATGTAATTTCACTTCATCATAAATCCCGCCAAAATCGAAACCAAAACTGCCATCTTTAGCTTCCATTCTTGAATGGAATTTCCCTCCTGCTCGTAAATCATTCTCAGCAATGGGTGTGTGCCAGTCATCTGAAGCAGAATTCCATTTTGTTATATGGGTTGGCTCTGTCCAATATTCCCATACCTTCTCGACTGGTGCTTGAACTGTTGTTTCTACTGTAACTTTATTAGATGTTTCCATTTCATTTCCCGCCTCTCATATACAAATAGTTTCCACAATAGGTGCCTGGCTCTATTATAGGTGATTTCAAATCGTTTCGATACCCCTTCATTGTTTCCTTTTAACGCAAATAAAATCCAATTCCCCATCTTTCGGTAACTTGACCACCACGTTCTCAATCCGCTATCTGCACTAATACTGTCGGGTCCTTTATTTTATGATCCTCGGCTAGCATGACGATCTTTGATGTAATTTCTGCCGTTTTCGGGTCATCATCGATAAAGGGCAGGAATAAGCGCCCTCTGTGCTGGGAGTGAATCGGGAGAATGGATAAGGATCCACTGGCCATTTTATGAACAACCCCGCTGCCTAAATGAACCGTATATTCGCCAAGGTTTCCTTTGATAATCGCATGAGAGCCTTTTAGCTCAACATTTGATAGCTTTAGTAACCTCCGTAATTCAGCCATGATCGCTGTTCTCATTTCAATCGTCGATAGACTTGCTTCCGGATCGACTCCGCCTACATGTGCGACACTGACGACTAAGTCAACATCCCGCATGATTTCTGAAAACAGCACCTCCGGAACAGCTGCAAATGGAACTGATTTCCCTGTATTTCTATCGGTAAATTCGATGCCCTCAATCGTGTGCGCCTCAACATCGGCAGGTGAATACCAGTCAGCCATCGCATAAATATGGGCAATAATATTTTCCTTATAATATACTTTTTGAAGACCTTCATCATAGCTGACAGTCCAGCCCCTGCTCTTAAGAAGAGCGGCCGCCTTTCTTGGCTGAATTTGATGACCATCGTAACGTGCGGATATCATCCGCGACTCTAGTTCATCAACATTCGGTCTGTATAACTCCCTAAATACCTGCTTAAAAGGCTGGATAATTCCCTTTTCAAAGATATCCTTTTGAAAAACCGCCCACTCTCCGCTATTGTACAAGTGAACAGGGTGTGCAATCACACAGTCAGTCTCAGGCCCCAATTCCAAAATCTGCCCCTCCGTTCCAACTAGTGCACCATCCCTAAAATACCCTAAATGGTTACCAGCTTTGAAGACGAGATTCTGTAATAACGGATAGATAATCGGGTGTTCTGAAAGGCCCACAAGTTCAGCAGCCGTAAACACATCCCCTGCTTCCATCGCCTTTTCCAGCATGAGCCTGGCCCGTGAATACTGCTCCTTTAATGACTTATGAACAGCCTTTATTTCTTTTACATACTCATGATTCTTTAACCTAGGCGGAATACTCTTGAGTGACTTGCCGTCTTTTTCTACAGCAACCGCCGCTCTACCCAACGCATCAATCGAAATATACATTTCCACATCATCGACAACCCCCGGCTTTAAAAAAGGTTCAATCGAGCGAATTTTTTCTGTTTCCATATTCCAAGTAAATCGGTTTGGATCAGAGAAGCCAGCATTCCGTGCTAGATTTTCTAGTGAAAGCGAGACAGCCTTTGCTTCCGAGGCACGGCGCTGTGCACCAAACTGCTTGCTCTCTTTTAGAAAACCATGAAGGAATTCATATCTGTATAAGGCTTCCTTTTTCTCATTACTAAGGGGAATAAGTCCATAGCAGAGAAGATAATCCTTATTTCTTTTTTCAGAGATAATCTCTTCCACCTGTGCTGGAACAAGCTTTCCTAACATCGCATCTGTAAAAAGCTGCGATCGTTTATGCAGCCCGCCTCCAGCTATATATTTCGCACTATTATAAACAACGTTAAATCGTTTTTCACCCAGAAGCGCAAATGCCTCATGAAACCAATCTAGGTCAAAAGCACCGCTTTTTAAGTCCTCTGGGGAAATCGGTGAATAGCGAGCAACAATGGTTTGTTTATCATGTGAAAATGCTTCGTTTATATGTGCGTGGAAATACCAGCCTGCGGACTTTAGCCCTGGCCAGTCCAAATACTTTTCGACAATATCCAGCCATTGTGGAGAATACATCGCCGCATCAACAAGCTGCTTATCAGACACTTTTCTTTTACCTAAAAGCTCTTTTAACGTATTCTCATCCTCACCCTCAGCTGGAAAACAGTTTTTCAACAAGTGGCTAAAAATTTCCTTTTTTGTACTATCGTTACCAACGAAATTATAGCCTCGAACATAGGTATCCTTCCCGGCACCTATCAGAATATCCACAAAGAATCTAGTACCCGAGGCTCGGTAAATCCTCGAGACCAATGTGCTAACCTCTGTCGTCATATCCCCCCGCTTTAACTCAATGCTGACTAACCTATCAACTACTTTTAGACAAACCTCTTGGAGCTTTTGACAAGCTGTAACCGTTTTGTAAAGATAGAATTCAGAATTTGTTAAAGTACGTAAATTTTCAGCACTTAACGGCCGGCCGCATAACTCTCTGTACAATTCATTTTCATCGACCATGCCCATCGCAAAGGCCTTTTCAAAATCGGATAGCTGAATACAAGTATGGGAGGTAAAACCCGAAGCTTTATACAAGGCATACCCAATATGGAAAACGTCCTTAAAATCCGGTTCCTCCCCACTGCTATAGGCGCGCATATGGCTATACCAAAAGGAGATTTCATGTGCATTCACCAGCGTATTCGAATGATTTCCATAATAATAGTATCCCGATGCCGCTTCCTTTTCGTACTCTTCAACAAAGCGGTGTGCAGGTATTCGATGGTACACGAAGCAAACCATATCCCGGCACAGGTCAAATACTTTCCTACGAGAACATTCATTTAATAGTGCATGAAAAATAGTAAAAATATGCTGAGCATAAGGCAAGCTCTTCGTAAACTCGTTAAATTCCTTCTCCTTTATCGGAAACAGCTGTGACAGCAATTTCTCAAACCAATCTTTTTTTCCACGATGCGAATATTGATTAAAGCTAGAGTAGAAAAGTATTTCTATTATTTTTTTAGTAGATAACTGATATTCCTCGGCGGCTTTCCTCCACACCTCCGGCAGCGGATAATCCTCCAGCGTTAGAACATCATCATGATTACCACGGCTTCTGATGCTCCTTATATTATATTCACCGCCAAGGATCACTTTCACCCGACCACCGTTCCAGTCTTCAATCTCGTATTCATACTCTCGATGTTGATCAATCAGACTGCTAAACCCCGACAATACCCTTTTAATCTCCTGAAAGGATGAACCTAGAATATGCTTACTAGAAAAGCCTGAAGGTTCTGGTATCGTCGGTAAGGAAAGTTGCTGGCTGGGATCATAAAGTCCAAACCCTTCCTCTTTCGAAAAATCATTTTCCGTTATTTTTTCCACCAATACCTTTGCTGTTTGAGATGGATCTGAAAGCGCAGCCGCTAGCTGTCTGCATTCACCAGCAATCCTTTTCCTTTTAGGATCCTTATCAATGGCGGCAATGATATCCAGTCCTGCCAGCTGTTTATTTTCGCTTTTATCCTGAACAAGCCGTTTTACACTGCCCACCAGCTCATCGGGTGTTTGCTTAAGCAAAATAGCCATCGCATTTTTACGCAAATCACCTGCTTTATAGTGAAGCAAATCCTCAATCATTTTGTAATCCTCTGGCGTTAAGGATAACCTGTCTACCATTTTTAACGCAGTCGAACGGAGATAGGAGCTCTTATCTCCTAAGAATTCAAGCAACGCCGTTTTTTGCTTCGGTGTTTTAGGATCAAGCAAAAAGGTAGTTAGAAACACTGACCGGGTGTCAACACTCATGTAAACTCTGTAGTCCAGCAGTAAATCAACCTTTTCATTGGATGGATTCTTGGCAAAGGTCAGCAGCATTTTACTAAGGATCTCATCACGGGTAACCTTAATTTGACACCATGGAAAAGGGCTCTCTGTAAACGTTTTTTCTTTTTTCGGCATCGTATCGAGCATGTTTTTAAGCTTTTGAAACAGTTCTTCTGAGCTGAAAATCCCCTCCATACCCTGGTATTGACTTAAATTCTCCTGTTGCGAAAAATGGCGTACATCACTAAAAAGATTCTTAATGACCCAGCTTTTCACCTCTAAATCAGGGTCATCTAAAAGTGCTGCAGCGTATTGATGCTGAAAACGTGGAATCTGAAGCTGCATTAAAAAATAAAGGGCTGTTAATCGTTTATATTTTTCAGGTGCACCCAACAATTCCAAAATCCTGCTCTCAATCAAGGCAACCTCAGTAAACGCGATTGACCATAGTCCCATATATATCAACAAAGAATCACTGCTCTTCAAGCATTCTTCCTGGTACTCAAATTCCGTAAGACATCGGTAGGCAGTGACTAAGCATTTCTTAATGACAGCCGGTTTTTCAGCTGTTATTCCGAGGCCCGTCCAAACATCGAAACCTCGAACAACCGAAGAATATCGAACCAAATCATGATTAATAATGATCTTAAGCAGATAAAGAAAGCCTTCCTTTGACCCTTCGTCCATACTTTCAACAATCGTCTGGCGCAGACCCTCCTGAAGCTTGGCAGCCAGCAGCAGATCACCTACCCACTTATGTGCCTTTTCATTGTGGCTCATGATGATTCCTTTAATAATCTCGCGGGTGAGCAGACCTGTGTTGTTCTCTCCGTATACAATCTCCTCAATGGCGCTCATCACCTCTTCATTGTTCTCATCAATCTCCAAGGCTAAAAGATCTGGAAGTACCGGGTTCCCACTGAAACGATTATTTTTTTCAGAAAAATACGTCTTGTAAGAAAAATTCTCCGCTGCCAAATCAAGCATTCCATGAAGCTTTTCAATCGCAGTTGAAAGATAGATAGAATCATAGGTTTTGGTACGAAAGGAACGTCTTTGTTCTCCCAGCAAGTATGTATAGTGATGGCTGTGATCCCAGACCGCTTTAAACTTCCTTGCCCATTCCTTGCCAAAGAGCGTAACCAACACCTTAAACTCTGAATCTGCAAAAATGCTTGATAATCCCTCAGAATTCTCGTTCCATAAGGTATGAAAAAGCTTATTCTTTCTCTTGTTCCATTCAGAGTAGTCGTACCCCTCCATCGTATAACAGGAAAAAAGGGCGTTTAAAAGCTGCTTATTTCTACCAAAGGATAAAACGGATTTCACTTGAAGCTTCTTCACATACTTTTTCGTTGCTTCCTTACTTTGATAATAGTAATACATATCAACACCTCACCACATTCTCCCTGACAGCATCGTAAATCGAATAAAAGTCAGGACATCCCCGTCTTTAATCCCCAGCGGCCCGTCAAGACTTTCGATCTCTACATCGCCAATAAATACTCTGTATAAACCATCCGTAAAAGCCAGCATCGCCGTTTCAACCGCTTTTCCAGCATCCGCCTGCCGCTCATCTACCCGCTGGCAAAAACCAACCTTCCCCGTAGAAACCTGTGCCTCGATTTCATCAAAGGTAAGGTAGTTGAACAGCAACGAATCTAGCGGTCTACGATTATAGCTTTCAACATTTTTACGAATAATCTCCATGATTAGTTCTCGTAATGATGCTGGGTTGTCGTCTAGTACCAACTCTTCTTTTTTTATATACTCCTTCCGTCTTCCTGCCTGTTTAACAGAAACAAACACCTTCATGGGCTTCACCTCTTACTTACTATAAGTATAACAATTTTCTGACAATAGGAATATACTTTCCAGTGCTCAGGGTTGCCAAATTGCAGGGGCAAGGTGTTGCATGCCAGTGGGGCCGACACTCTTATGGCCTCATTACGGGTAACTCATGCCAAAAAAGCCAGCAAGTCGTCGCTCCGGTCCCACAATCCCCGTCTGCGGAATTTGTCGAAATCATCGTGACTTTTTACTATTTCTATGTTTATAATAGAAATGATTTATTAAAGGGCAAAATCACTGAAAGGTGATGACGCAAAGCTATAGGGGCTTCTATCCAAGGATCAGCCAGCCAGCTACCATCAAATGTGAAAAGGGGTTTTTTGATGTCAAAAAGTATTTGGACCACACCTGAAGAGGCAATGAGAAAGAAGAAAATGAAGAAGAACCTACTGTATATTGCAATTATGTTTGGCACAGTCGTTCTGAGTGCAGCCGTGACTTTACTTGCCAACTCAATTTAGACTATATTTTATCAGAACCACTTTATGCCTACGACGGCATAAGGTGGTTTTCTTGTTTTCTAGCACATTCTAAACAAATAAAAACTATTTTTAAAAAAGTAGCAAATCTGCTTTTTCGTGGCTAAAGGTATAGAAAAAAAACTGTTTCATAGATTGAAAAATACATTTTGACCCCTTTTTCCTGTTCAAATTCACTGTTTGGCTTTTTGAAAAGTAATCAAATCATGTCTATTATTTGAAGAGAAAGGGAGTGCATAAAATGGAGAAACACCAGATATCCGAAAGCTTTTATCAGGTAAAAAGTAGAGATCGAGTGGGTGGGACAATCAAAACAGACGTATTTAAATTAGAAAGTGGCATTTTTGAAGCCTTCTCCTCCTACTGGCAGGACGAAGATGAGAGGACAGTGGGGTTTGCTTCAAGTTTCGACGATGATTATGCTATCATGCAGTCCAGAAAATCATTAAGAAAAGAATGGAAAGAAGAATACACACTTGCTTAACCATTGCAGGGATCTGCCTTAACCGAAGCATATCTGCGATACTCATTTTCCACCTAAAAAATACAAAAAAGACGATTCGCGGGGGAACGAATCGTCTTTTTGTGCCTGCTAGTTAGGCTGTTGCTTTATTTTTTCCAGTTGTTGTCTTAGTTGCTTTGCGGATGAATGGTACCACCCAGCGGTCTAATCCAATACGGCCAGCGTTGTAACCTGCTGTTAAGATGATGAAGCCTAAGAAGATGTCAGTTGGGTTATGAGATACAGTTCCTGCTAAGAAGAAGCTGAAGTTCATGACTAATCCGAAGAACATAGCTGCTGTTGTTAAACATCCAAGCATAAGCCCTAAGCCAATCAATGTCTCGCCCCAAGGAACGATGAAGTTGAATAAATCAATGTTTGGTAACGCAAAGCTTTCCAAAAAGTTTACATACCAGCTGTAAACCATGTTACCATCTGGACCTGTTACCGGTTTTGCAATTGCTCCTTTTAAGAAGCCTGAAGCGTCGAATGCACCGCTCTGTAGTTTTCCTAGTCCTGCTGTAAACCAAGCGTAACCTAGAT
>NZ_JBALNQ010000035.1:58926-60927 GCF_036961885.1 Neobacillus niacini
TGACGGAATGTTGAACAACTTGGCAGCCTGGGATGGCCGAGCCGAGGGGACGATTCTAAGATGATTAAAAAGCGGAACAGCAATAGCTGTCCCGCTAAAAATGGCTTTATACAATTAATGACGAGTCGTTCCAAGATAGCATGGTAAAACTATAAGGATGAACCTGAATCTTCTTGGGAAACCTTGATATCGCTGATGAAGAATTCTCCATCTATTTTCTTAACGGTATAACTATTTTTAAATGTCTTCTCGCTTCCTTCGTAATCATCCGCACCCGAGTAAATAGTAAATACCTCTTTAATAGTCACAACATATATTCCTTCAGCAGTGTTGTTTATACTCTCAATTTGGTAGTCCTCTAAATCCTCTGTAATATCCTGTTCATAGGCATTTGTAACAAAGTTGATCTGCTCCTTATACAAAGCACTCGCAGGATCTAGGTAATCCTCAATATAGGAGGGCTCCCCGTAGTTTACAGCATATGAAAATTTTGTGAGATATCGATCCATCAAATAGCTAATATCACTTTTATCTATTTCAAGCTGTACCTGTTTATAATAATCCTCAGCTTCTGCTTTAGTAGATCTCGATAGAGTCTGGTAATCTTCATCCATTTCGATGGTTAAACTTTTATCTTCAGCAAGGCTAAAAGTAATATAGGTATCGTCTACGGACGCCTCTATAAAGTGATAACCAGCATAGGACCCCGACAATTCTTGGACTTCTCCCGTTTCAAACCTTGTTAAATTTCCATTTTTTTCGATCCCTAAAAAGAAAATCTCCCCTTCATATTCAGCCTTCCATACCCCTGCAATGTCCTCAAAGGTTAATTCGTTGGAATATACCAGTTTGTTCTGATAGTAGGCGTTCGAAAACTTATTAAGGTCATCTTCAATGACTTTCTTTTCACCCATATTTTCCATCAAATATAATTTATCATCGTCGCCTGCAAATGCTAAATGATCAAAATACAGTCCAAACATCTTAATACCACTAGCAACCTTTTTATCATTAACATACAAATCAAAATCGTCTGTTTGATAAACTAAATCACCTTTAGCTGTGATATCGTAATCCAAAACAGAGCTAGAAACCTTTTCTGGTTTGGAGCCTTCTTTCAACTTAAACAATTTTTGATCTTCATTTGTAAAGAATACGGTATCGTCTTCAATCTGAAATTGAAAAACATCGCTTGCTAATTTTGTAGAATTATCTTCATTTTCTTTCTTCTTATACAAATTACCATCATTATTTACATAATAAAAATAACCACCGTTAAATTGATAATCGCTAACCTCGCTGGCTATTTTTTTAGAAGTTCCACCTTTTGAAAGTGGCGAAATATATAACTCATAGGAGCCTGCATCCTCAATATTGTAATAAACAAGATTGGAGTCGATTTTCTTAATTGACCCTGGAGAGACTTCATCACTAGTAATCTTAATACTCTCTTCATCACCAGCATTTTTGTAATACAATGAATAATCGTCATCTAAATAGGCAATTTCTTCTTTATCACTCAAGCTAGTGAAAGAGAAAACATCATTATCAATTTCAGTTTCTTGTTTATCTTTGATATTATACTTGGACAAATCACCATCATCATCCAAATAATAGATATAGTCTCCAATCAATTCATACTGAGTGACACTTGAGGAAATTTTATCCTCATTATTTTCACCATTAATGATATACAAATCATTTTCTGAATTTTGGTAGGTCACGATATTGTCACTGTAATCCCCTTCAACTCGGACTACATCTTTAGCCAACTTTGATTTTTCTCTTCCCTTTTTAAATTCATATAACTCGTGTTCATTGTTAATAAATAATACTTTATCCTGACTGTTTATATAATAGTAGAAACCATCCAAAACATCGCTTGCGATTTTTTCCTTTTCTTCACCTTCAGAAACTAAATACAAATCACCGATACTTTGCTCTTCTTCACCATTATATTTTTCCTCATACATTAAAAATCTATTATTTATTTCCGCTGGC
>NZ_JBALNQ010000035.1:61024-61160 GCF_036961885.1 Neobacillus niacini
TTTTTTCACCTTTAGCCTGATTGCTATTACATCCTGCTAGTATAAGAGTAATTAAGAATAATAATAAAATTATTCCATACCCTTTCCCGTTGTTCTTCTCTATCACTTCTAAAGACCCCTCTCTAAATTCCTATAT
>NZ_JBALNQ010000036.1:0-1276 GCF_036961885.1 Neobacillus niacini
TGCAGTGTCTGCAAAAACAGCCAAGACTTCCGAGAAGACCATGTATAATATTCTTTTTATCATCGGGCTTTGCCATTTACTTAACGATGCCATTCAGGCAGTGGTCCCAGCAATGTTTCCAATCCTAGAAAAATCGATGGGTTTATCCTTTACTCAGCTAGGAGTTATTGCCTTTTCCTTGAATATGGTATCATCGGTACTTCAGCCAGTAGTTGGTGTTGTTACAGATAAAAAACCTATGCCGTTCGCGCTGCCAATAGGACTTACGTTAACACTTGGCGGTGTTCTAGGATTAGCTTTTGCACCTTCCTTTGGTCTGATTGTTATTTCCGTCATTTTTATCGGGCTTGGTTCCGCAGTATTTCATCCTGAAGGGTCAAGAGTAGCCTATATGGCCGCAGGAAATCGTAGAGGTCTGGCACAATCTATTTATCAAGTAGGGGGTAATACGGGGCAGGCATTGGCACCACTTATCACAGCGCTTATCCTCGTTCCACTCGGCCAAAGAGGCGCATCATGGTTTACCATTGTCGCAGCAATTGCAGTTTTGTTATTAATCTATATCGCTACTTGGTATAACAAAAAATTAGCCAGCGATCTCCCTCTTATCAAAAAGAAGAATACATCAACAACTACAAAGATGGGTCTCTCCAAAAAAATTAAACAGGCATTGTTATTAATTCTTTTACTCATATTTGCTAGGTCATGGTATATTTCGGGGATGACAAATTTCTATGCTTTTTATGCTATCGAGAAATATGCCCTGCCCATAAAAGAATCACAATTATTCCTATTTGCCTTTTTAATTGCTGGTGCTTTTGGAACTTTTTTTGGCGGGCCCTTAGCTGATCGCTTTGGGAAGAAAAAAGTAATATCAGTTTCAATGTTGGCGACTGTACCATTTTCCGTACTTATTCCTTTTGTACCTCCAGCCATTGCCTTCATCTTTCTAACGCTTTCAGGTTTTATTTTTATGGCGAGTTTTTCTGTTACGGTCGTTTACGCACAAGAACTAGTGCCAGGTAAAATTGGGACCATGTCAGGGTTAACGGTGGGGCTCGCCTTCGGAATGGGAGCGATCGGATCAGTAGGACTTGGATACATAGCTGATATTTTCAGCTTATCAGCAATGGTTTCCTCGTTAGGATTCTTACCATTGCTAGGTTTACTTGCATTCTTACTTCCAAGTGATCAAAACGTCCGCAAATGGAATCTAAAAAATTAGAAAGGATGTATATGAGGTAAATATTAATTTAATAACAATGTTGATTTGTGC
>NZ_JBALNQ010000036.1:1322-40660 GCF_036961885.1 Neobacillus niacini
AAAGCGAAGTGCCTGGAGCACAAATCAACAAACTTATTTTAAGAAATGATTTGTAAAATTTTCGAAAAATTTTAACAATCTTGTTAAAAAAACCTTGAAAACTATCATATAATATAGATACAACTACAAAGGAGGATTAAATCATGAAAACCCCTAATTATCATGACTTCTATCAAAAGACATTAATTCCAATTGGTTTTAATGACCTGTTAGTACTTAACGAATTCGAATCTTATGACATTGATTCACCCTCTACCCATTGGCTTATTGCAGTTGAAGGAGAGCAGTTATCACAGCCAAAGATTTACTATCATTGGAAAGTAAGTATTTATCCATCTAATTGTGAAGGTGATTTTAATTGGAAGAAACCATTCTATTGCACTCCAAGTATGGTATCGATGGACAATGCGCATGATATCGCCTGTTCTTTTGTTTCATTAAGCCAACAAGACCAACTTTCCACAATAAAAGTTCAAGAGAAAATATCTTAGTCCGAAAAAATATTCCCCTTTTGCTTTTCCTTCTTTTTACCCCCACTTGTGAAAAAACCTACATATAGTAAAAAACCTATTCTATTTATTTTTATAAAAACGATCTCTGACCCTTTTCAATCGGGCGTGATAATTGAGGATGTCCAGTCTAGCTTTTTCTGCTTCTGGTGCAATCGGCCGTAATGTTTCAAGTTCCCAATAGTTAACAATAACATCTAACACTTGATCAAAATATTCCAATGGACCATAGTTTGCCTCTTTTGCAATGATCGACATACGATCCTCAAAGTCAGGCATCACTGTACCAGGCATTTGGAAATTCTTAATAACATGTCCTAAATGATAACAGTAGTTAGGTTCCAATTGGAGATGAAATTTAATGACGTCTCGATAAAAAGCATAATGTAGCGTTTCATCTTTTGCTAACCGGTGAAGCAGACTAGCTAAATCCTTATCATGTGGACCAGCTGTTTTTGCAACGTTATTATAAAAGACCATCGTTGCCAATTCTTGCAATGAGGTATAAACCATGGTTTCAAATGGCGTATGATAATCCGGATTCCAGCCATTCTCAACCGTTTGCTTGTGTAATTGATGTAGTCGCTTCGGATCTACATTACGTGTAAGTAAAAGATACGTTTCAAGCAGGTTAGAATGCTGGTCTTCTTCTGAAGTCCATGTATGGACAAAATCCTTAATAACCGTTAAAGAGCCCTTAAATGTTTGATCTAAATGAGATGTAAACCACGGCAAGTTCACTTCGGTTAACAGCGCCGTTTCAACTGCAGTAATAATGGGAGCAGGCAGTGTGACCTGGCTTTCTTCCCAAGGAACGCGTCGGAAATCCACTCCCTTATCCCAAGGTAAGAAATCATGATAACCCCAATCAATTTTTTCAGATCGCTTTTTATGCTCTTCATATAAGTCTATTAGTTTAGGCTCCAATCTAAAGTCCAAATCATTTGTTAACATCATTATCCCCCATTGTTGTGAAATTCGGTTTTGTTCTATGAATTATTTTATATCAGATATTAGTACCTGATACCATATAATTATACACAAATATTCTGAATTTAACTAACAAAAGGATTATGGAAAAAAATAGCACACCCCATGCATGGGGTGCACTACTACTATAAAACAAAGTACAAAACTAACATGTTTTAATCTAGAACCTCAAGAGCTTAGGCTAATCTAAAGACAATTCCATGTCCGCCCTTTGGATATTCCCACTTTATGTTTTGGTGCGGGCAGCCTATGCGACAGCTGCCGCATTCATGACAGCCCTCATAACCAACCTGCATCCTTAGCCCTTCCCATTTGTACACTTCAGCAGGACAGAAAATGGTACAAATTTTATCAGGGCATTTAGTTGCACAAATATCATCGTCCATTACGGTTAAGTGTGACTTTGTATCAGCTTTAAAACGAAGAAGATACTGTTTTTCTTCGATATTCTTAGTTGACATTATTTCACCGCCTTCCAAGCACGATAGATATCTTGAATAACCTTAATCGTTCCTCTTTCTGCTGTTACACTCTTCATAATTTCCTTTTGCTTCTCACGCTTCGGAGTTCCATCGACTGTAAAGAATTTACTCATGGCTTTGTTCATCATCGGCACATATTCTTTAAAGTATTGTGGGTACTTCTCAAAGGTGTGGGCGGCATCTTTATATTTCTCTAAATCTTTGATTATGAAGCTATCATAAAGCTTTTGACGATAAAGATTTAAACTAGATTCGGAATAGTCTCCGCGGGATTTCGCCTCAATAACAGTTTCAGCGGCAAGCTTACCAGAGTGCATCGCCATGTTCGAACCTTCACGATGAATAGCGTTAACAAGCTGTGCAGCATCACCGATAACCACTACACCGTTTCCAGCTACTTTCGGCACTGAACGATAACCTCCCTCTGGAATGAGGTGAGCCAGGTATTCTGCAGATTCTCCGCCAGCCAGCATCGGTTTAACCATTGGATGTGTTTTTAAATAATCAAGCAAATCATATGGCTTCATTTTTGATTTGATCATACTTGATAAAGTGGTACCGACTCCAATGTTTAAACTATCCTTATTCGTATATAAAAACGCAGTTCCTAGATTTCCCTTTGTTGAATCGCCAAATATCTCAATGGTACACCCTTGATTATCTTCCAAGTTAAAGCGGTCATTAATTTTTTCCTTTGGCAAATTAATAACTTCCATAACTGTTAGCGCCACTTCATCCGGACGGAATTCCTTATGGAAACCTAGCTGTTTGGAGAGCAAAGAGTTAACTCCATCCGCAAGAACCACGACATCAGCATAAACTTCTCCATTTGGCCGGTCAGTTCGAACACCAATTACCTTTCCATTTTCAACAATACACTCCGTTACAACCGTTTCATTGATTAGAAGCGCACCTGCTTCAACCGCCTTTTTCGCAAACCATTGATCGAATTGTGCTCTTAAAACGGTAAAATTATTATAGGGCTCAACTCCCCATTCAAGGCCCTTGTAACCAAATTGTACGACTGATTCCGTATCCATCATCCAAAAACGCTGTTCAATAACCGGCCTTTCCAGAGGAGCTTCCTTCCAAAACTCTGGAATTAAATCTTCCATTTGCTTTCGATATAGGACCCCGCCCATAACGTTTTTGCTGCCTGGATATTCTCCTCTTTCAATAAGCAATACGTTTAAGCCGTTTCGGGCACAAACAAGTGCACAAGATGTTCCTGCTGGACCTGCCCCAACAACAATCACATCAAACTTTTCTGGCATAGCTCATTTCACCGCCTTTTTGATTTCGTAGCTGTTTAAATTGCTCGATTAATTTAGGTACAATTTCCAATGCGTCTCCTACAATTCCATAAGTGGCTACATCAAATATCGGTGCGTTTGGATCTTTATTAATAGCGATGATTAAATCTGAATTTTTCATACCAACCACATGCTGAATAGCGCCGGATAGGGCAATGGCAAAATATATTTTTGGGGTTACCGTTTCGCCAGTCTGACCTATTTGCAGCTCATGCGGTAACCAGCCTGCTTCAACCACATCCCTAGTTCCGCCAACCGTTGCACCAATTGTATCTGCCAGTTCATAAAGTATCTGGAAGTTTTGAATATCCCCCATTCCCTTACCACCACAGATAATTACATGAGCATCAGCTAAATTCGCCTTTTTTGTTACGTCATTCACAATTTGCAGCACTTTTGTGCGCATATCTTCTTCTTTAAGGGTAATGCTTTCCTCAATAATTTTACCTGTTCTACCCGTATCTGGCTCAAGTGCCTTCATGACTTTTGGTCTTACAGTCGCCATTTGGGGGCGATGCTTTTTACAAAGAATCGTAGCCATAATATTACCGCCAAAAGCAGGACGGCTAGCTTCAAGTAACCGGTTATCTACATCAACATCAAGCATGGTTGTATCAGCTGTCAAACCTGTAACTAAATCAGTTGCTACAGCACTAGCCAAATCTTTTCCATTTGGAGTTGCTCCGTAGAGAATAATTTCAGGCTTGTATTTTGGAACTAGTTGCATAACACCCCTCATGTAGGATTCTGTCCGATACTCTTTCAAAACCGGATGATCAATAAGGTATACTTCATCTGCACCATAAGCGATTACTTGGTTGGCTAATGGTTTTATTCCACTCCCGAGTAAAAATCCCGCTAATGGTACTTGTAATTTGTCAGCAAGCTTTCGACCTGCTCCTAACAGTTCGAGTGAAACACCTTCAATTTTACCGCCATTTTGTTCAATGAATATCCAGACACCACGGTAATCATCAAGATTCATGTAAACCCCTCCTTCGCATCAAAAGAAATAATCTTTATTGTTTAGATGATTGTAATGTTAATACGTCTTTTTGCTCCAGTAAGATATCCATGAGTTGTTTAACTTGCTCATCAGCAGGACCCTCGATTTTCTTCCCGCCTTCTGGACGTGGTGGAGTAAACATTTTTCCAACAATCGTTGGCGAACCTTTTAGCCCGAGCTGAGCCCGATCAACATTTTCCAGATCACTAACTGCCCAGATGACTGGCTCATATCTAGCTGCTTTAATCATATTTGGCATTGGAGAGTATTCAATCTGATTCACTTCTTTTTCAACGGTCAACAAGCATGGCAATTCCGCCTGAATTAATTCATATCCATTTGATAGCTTTCGTTTGATTAACACCGTTTTTTCATCTAAGTTAACCTCAGTTACTTCAATTACATTTGTAATAGGCGGTATATCCATTCTTCTGGCAATACCAGGACCCACCTGTCCAGTGTCTCCATCAATTGCATGCTTGCCGCAAATTACCATATCAACAGGAAGTTCCTTGTTGATTCTCTCTAATGCTTTGGATAGGGCATAACTAGTTGCTAGTGTATCTGCCCCTGCAAAGGCTCGGTCTGTTATCAAATAGCCTTGATCTGCCCCAATTTCAACAGCTTTTTTAATAACTGCAGTTGCCTGCGGTGGTCCCATTGACAAAACCGAGATCGTACCGCCAGTCTTTTCTCTAATGCTTACAGCTTCTTGAACAGCATGGGCATCATAAGGATTTAAAATGGCTGGTGCGCTACGGCGGTCGAGTGTGTTTGTTTTGGGATTAATTTTAATTATCTTTGTATCTGGTACTTGTTTGACACATACGACAATGTGCATGTAGGAATTACCCTCCCCCATATTTGCTATGTTTTTTGAAAGCGTTTGCTTCCTTTGGTTATAAAAAATGCCATATTACGATATATGAATCGCAACACAAGCATAGTACCAAACAATGGTTGGTTTTTTTTCAGTTGATAAATTTACATAGTTGAGGAGAATCTAGAAGTATAAGGTAAGTTGATTTTCATGATGTTAGTGAAATGCTTAACAATACAGCTAAATTAAATATAAGGAAAATTCATATATAAACAAATGATAAAAATCACAGTTTCTGTCTAATTTTGTATTTAATTTACTGTTTACTATTCATAGAAATGAAAGTTGAGGTTACTTTGGTGGACGTTTTGTGGGAAGTGTTTGGAAACTGGTTTTCATATTGCGCCTGAAGGCCTTCTTGTTGCCATTTTTATAGTTGTCCAAAAATCGGCAAAACTAAGGCCTTCTTGCAAGCACCTTAATAGGTGCAATTGAAATCTTATCGTATTGGTTTTCATAATTGATACTTTTCAAACAAAAACCTTTGGCCAAACCATTACCATTTGATTAAATGCAAACCGCACTTCTTCATTTGGTTGAGAGAACTGCCTGGAGGCTTTTTGATATTCGTTTATTAAAACATCAAGCTCCTGGCTATATTTAATTGTCTCTTCACTTGTAAAACCTTTTGAATTCGCACAATTAATCATCAGTGCACGTTTAATTTTTATCGCATCAAGCATCTCAGAAGGGTTGTTACCATCCGTGTACAATTTTCTCCACCTACTCCTTACTCTTTTACACTAAATTGCTAAATAATTTGTTTACTTGATGAATTATGACAAGATTTAAAGTAAAAGTAAACACTTTCGCAAAAGTAGACAAAACAAGCATTTTGCGGCAAATTTCGACAATTTCCTCGTGAGTTTTTTTGTACTTTCGACAGTTCTTTTAGGCACCCAACAATCATTTTGGTAAGTATTTTTCACTAAAATTTTCGTAAAGTTTTGTTGTTCTTTTATCCTATGAAAAAATAAAAAGGTAAAGCGGAAATTTCCTGCTCTACCTTTCTACTGTTAAAGGAACGGATTTTCATTCTTTGCTTTAAGACGTTGCCATCTCTTTTCAACTTCAGCTTCAAATTCTTCTAAAATAGATTTATTCTCTTCTTTTAATAGATGTTTTGTTTTACCCATATACTTAAGCCATTCAGAAATAGGAACACGTTTGTTTTTATCCTCTGGGTTGTAAGTAATGCTCGTAACACCTTGTTCCACCTCATACAACGGGAAGAAACATGAATTTACAGCTTGCTCCAAAATAGTTGCACCGTAACGGTCTTCAGATTTCCAGTTTAGTGGACATGTGATCAAAATCTTACCATAAACTGTTCCTACATTTTGTGCGTACCATTGTGCTTTCGCACCCTTTTTAACTAAATCTTGAGGGTGGCTTTCCGCACCTGTAAATACGTAAGGAATATTGGTTGCCGCCATAATTTGTGCAGTATCTTTATGATGGAATCCTTTTCCTTTTTGGGCTTTTCCAACTCCTGATGTGCTTGTCATATGCCCAATCGGTGTGGAATAAGACATTTGAGAGCCTGTATTCATATATCCTTCATTATCATATTCAAGCATAATCAGCTTATGTCCACGTAGGGCTGTTCCGATGGCAGATCCCATTCCAATGTCCATACCGCCATCTCCGGTAATCATGACAAACGTTGCGTCATCGGAAACTTCAATTTCGCCACGGCGCTTTAATTCTAAAAATGCTTCAAGTGTACCTGATAATGTTGCAGCACCATTTTGGAACAAGTTATGAATCATCGTTTGTTTATGAGAACTATGCGGGTAAGAAGTTGTTGTTACATATGCACAACCCGTTTGGAATAATGTGACGATATCACCTTCTATTCCTTTAAAGAACAATTCTAGACCTGCAAAGATACCACAGCCTGGACATGCTCCGTGTCCAGAAGCAATCCGCTTCGGTTTAGCAGTAAGCGCACGGAGCGGCGGTATTTTTACCTTAAGTTTATTTGTCACTTCATCCATTTTCACATCGATTAAACCAGAATTATATACATCACCATGCTGTGGTGTAATCACTGGTTTAAGAACTTTTTCAGGATTACCCGGTACATGACCATAGTAATCAAATGGTTTTTCAGCAAAACCTTTATCCATTGCTTCAATCGTCATTTCGAAAAACTTCTCGGCATCACTTGCGTAGAAATCCTTGCCTCCAAGTCCAAATACACGGCTGAGTACGATCGTTTGATTATCGCGGTCTTCTTGAAGGGCAGATTTCACTTCATGTGTTAAATTCGGTCCATTTGCACCATAAGAATCAGCGCGTTCACCAACTAATAATGCTTTAACGTTTTTAAGTGCTTTGCGGATTTCCTTTGCAGGGAAAGGACGAATAATATTTGGGCTAATTATTCCTGCCTTAATTCCTTGGGCACGTAATTGATCAACAACATCCTTCGCTGATTCGGCAGCGGAGTTTAATAAAAATAATGCTACATCCGCATCTTCCATTTTATATAAATCAAGAACTGGATATTCACGTCCTGAAATTTTTGCGTATTCGGCGGCTACCTCTTTAAAGACTTCACCTGCAGCATAAATGGCTTCAGATTGTTGGAAATGGTTATTGATTAGATCGTCCCCATTCATATGTGCACCGATCGTTACTGGTTTCTTTGGATCTCTAGCAAAATTATAATCAGTCGGGCACTCTCCAACAAATTTTTGAACTACCTTCCGATCCTTAAAGTATTCCACTCGACGCTTCTGATGAGAAGTGAAGAATCCATCGTAAGCCACTATAACTGGTAAACGGACCTTAGAATGCTCAGCAATTTTAAGCGCCATTATATTCATATCATAGACTGCCTGAGGTGTTCTTGCAGTTAAGATGACCCAGCCTGTATTTAAAGCATAATAAAGGTCAGAGTGATCGCCCCTAATATCCAGTGGTCCACTAACTGCACGCGTTACCAGGTTCATTACCATTGGAAAACGAGTTCCAGCTTGAACTGGAAGCTGCTCAATCATATAAAGCAGACCATTTGCACTTGTTGCATTGAAAACTCTGGCACCAGTTGCAGCAGCACCATAGCAAATACCCGCAGATCCATGCTCGCCATCCGCTGGAATTAACTTAATATCATGCTCGCCACGGGCTTTCATTTGATCTAAAAATTGGGCAACTTCAGTAGAAGGTGTAATAGGGAAATAGCCCATAATATGATAATTGATTTGTGCTGCTGCCATCGCAGCCATTTCATTTCCTGATTCAAAGGTTGACAGCTGTTCAGCAACAGCTGTTTTTGTTATTTGATCTTCTAACATTGCCATTATGAAATCCCCCCTGCAAGATACGGAAAGTTCTGTTTTACACGGTTAGCTTCAGCATAGTCAATCATTTCACGGAGATCGCCTAACGCATCAGTCGGACAAGACTCCACACATTTTAAACAGCCCTTACAATATTGGTAATCAATCCCTTTAAGGAACATTTGCTTTCTGCCCTTTTTATCTTCGCCAGCTTCCCATACGAAACAATAATCAGGACAGACATTATCACATGCAGCACAGTGGATACATTTTTCCTGCTGGAACTGTGGAAGAAATCCTTGTCTAGACCCACTTAAATCCTTTAAAATACTATTTGCCTGTGCGGTCATTACTCCGCCCATTTCTTGAGTCATGTACCCTAATTGCGGCAGTGGCCGACTGAAACTTTTGCCTTCTGCACCTTCAGGGACTGCATAGGTTTTAAATTGTACTTCATTATATCCGCGATCGAATGTGCGGATATTAGGTTCTACGAGGTGCGGATATTTTTTTTCAAATGTTTTTCTTATGACTTTCCGCATTGAATCCGGGTCCAAGAAGTCACAAATACGATATAACGCACCTAACATCGCTGTGTTTACCTTTGTTTTTTCCTCAACTGCAATCGTCAACGCATCTACAATAGCAAGTTTACCGTATTCTAATTTTAAATCCCGTCTAACTTCATCAAATTCTCTAGCTGTATTTACAAGTGCGATGCCATCAGCATTTAGTCCGCTGACTACATCAACCGTTTTATAAAGTGCTTCATGAAAAACTGCAACAATATGTGGTTGTTCAATTGGGCTATGATCTCTTATTTCAACATCTGGGTCACAATAGCGGATAAAGCTTTTAACAGGTGACCCTTTCTTTTCAGAGCCATATGATGAAAAGTTAGATCCATTCAGACCTAGACCTAATACTCCGGCTTCTGCCAGCATTTTTCCAGCCAAGTTCGCTCCAAGACCCCCAATTGATTCCAGGCGAATCTCAAAGAACCCCAGCTCATTTTTATTCGGTAAAATTGACATAGTGTCCTCCCCTTCTTGTTCAAAAGACAGAAAATACATAAAATAATAAATTCCCCTAATTCATTGTAGGACAATATATTTAATTACGCTGTGATAAAAATCAAACATATCCAAAAAAATTCCTATAACACCTTTTTAAATCCTGAAAAAAACGTTCATTTGTATGTATTCTTCTCTGTATAACAGAAATGATTCTGTAATACAACAGCCACCGATAATGTTCAGGTTTACCTTTTATCCAAAAGTGGGATATAATATAATATTGTTTCTTAATTTGTTAAAGGAGTTTTAATATGAACGTTATTTGCTGTACATTAAACGCTAAATATATACATACAAACCTTGCAATTCGTTACTTAAAGGCTTATGCGGCGCCTGAATTTAACATACAATTAAAAGAATATACGATAAAGGATCCAGTCATAAACATCGTCTCAGACCTTTATCAACAAAAACCAAATATCATTGGCTTTAGTTGTTATATCTGGAACATTGAAGAAACCATTAAGGTTGTCAATATGCTTAAAAAAGTAGACCCAGCTATTCAGATTGTATTTGGCGGTCCGGAAGTAACCTATGATACGATTGAATGGATGGAAAAAACTCCAAATGTTGACTTTATTGTAATGGGTGAAGGCGAATATTCCTTTAAACAATTGCTTACCGAAATGAGCGGGGATTGTAACTACAATCATGTCCACGGAATTGCATACCGTAAGCATGGTCAAGTAAAAATCACCCCACAAATGAATAAACTCGACCTCAAGGAACTCCCATCCCCTTATCGCTTTTCCGAAGATAAGGCTCATTTAGGCAAGCGTGTTACCTATATCGAAACAAGCAGAGGTTGTCCATTTAGCTGTCAATTTTGTCTTTCCTCCATTGAAGTTGGGGTCCGTTATTTTGACAGAGAAAAAATCAAGGATGATATTCGTTATTTAATGGCAAATGGCGCCAAAACCATAAAATTTGTTGACCGGACCTTTAACATTAGCAGAAGCTATGCAATGGAAATGTTCCGTTTTCTCATTGATGAACACCTTCCAGGGACAGTTTTTCAATTTGAAATTACCGCTGATATCATGAGACCCGAGGTTATTGAATTTTTGAATAATGAAGCTCCGAAGGGCTTATTCCGCTTCGAAATAGGGGTACAATCAACAAATGATTATACAAATGAGCTTGTCATGCGCAAACAAAATTTTGATAAATTGACGAGAACAGTAACGCTGGTGAAGGATGGCGGAAAAATTGACCAGCACCTAGATTTAATCGCTGGTTTGCCTGAGGAAAATTACGCATCGTTTCGTAAAACGTTTAATGATGTTTTTGAACTTCGCCCCGAAGAACTACAGCTCGGGTTTTTAAAAATGCTACGAGGCACGGGTCTAAGACTTCGTGCTGCTGAACATGAATATGTATATATGGATCATTCCCCATATGAAATTTTAAGTAATAATGTCTTGCCCTTTGATGATATTCTTAGAATCAAACAAGTGGAAGATGTATTAGAAAAATATTGGAATGATCATCGGATGAATCATACAATTGAGTATTTAGTAACAAGGGTGTTTCCATCCCCTTTTGATTTTTTCCAAGAGTTCGGTACCTTTTGGGACGATATGGGCTGGTCGAGAATTGGTCACCAATTAGAGGATTTATTCCGTAGATTATTCAGCTTTCTTGAAAATCGAGCAGTAAATGACCTTGATATCATCACCTCACTAATGAAATATGATTATTTAATTAACCACAAATATAAACCAAGGAAGCCTTGGTGGGAGCAAAGCACGAATAAACAGACTAGGGTTGGTATTTATAAACAAATTATCGAAAACCCATTGCTATTGGGACAAGATTTTTTGAATTTAGGTCTTGATGAAAAGGATATATATAAGCACACAATGATTGAAGAACTAAATTTCGATCTTGCTGTTTACTTAGAAACTGGACTAATTGATAACAAGCTCTGTTATTTAGTAGCATATTTTGACCCTGGAAACAAAGGGACACTAATCTATTCATTTACTGGAAGTAAAAAATAGCCGGCTAAGAGCCGGCTATTTTTTAACTTCTTCCTTTTTTCCCTTGCTTCGAATTGCGGTTTGCAAATCTAATGGCGTTATTATTATCAGTGAATTCTGCTGAAAATTCACTTTCTTGAACATTTTTATGGGGTGTTTTTGAATATTTCTCTACTGCATTGTATTCTGCTTTTCGTTTAGCCATTTTCTTTCCCTCCTATATTGATGTTGGCTGTTTTCGTAACGATTGTAGTTAAAGTCTTAAAGCCGACTTTAACGTGGCAATAATAATTTTTTTGACTTTGAATATAGTTTGCAAGCTCTTTTCTTATCGAATTTTTGCTGTTTTCTGCGAAAATACAGCAAAAATATAAATTTTATTACCTGAAAGCAACAAAGTTTAAGAAAAGAGCCTTGATGTTACATGATTAGTTTTCTTCAAAAGATGGGATTCAATCACTTCCTTATTTTTCATAAATAAATTTGTTCATCCAGTGAAAAATAAGAAAAAATAGGAGTGAGAGATTTGAAAAAAAAAGATAATCCATCACCTAATAAACTAAGTCTTAATGAGACATTGCCTCACCAGATCAATGCGCCAAGTTTCGAGGGTACAGGAATTAAAATGCAGCCTCCCTTCAAAAACCAACACGGTGTAGTCATAGGGGATAGTAAATATGTTTCACCTAATTCTCCATTGGAAAATTGGACAGAAAACACTGACCCAGAAATTATGGCTGGAGATGAATGGGTTCACCCTACAAATGACATCGGTTGGAATACAGCAGAAAATCGTGAATTACTTGAGAGTAAGAAGAAACCCCAAGCATATCCTTTTATGCACCCAGATAAAGATGTGAGTAAGGGCAGTGATTAAATATCCAAATCCGCAAAACATTACCACTTATGAAAAAAAAGATTTTAATCATACTACTAGTACAGAGATTGTAGGATCATTCTCTGTATTGAAATAAAGGAGTTGAAAAAAATGGCTAATAGCAGCAATAAATTATTAGTACCTGGCATAGAGCAATACCTTGATCAAGTGAAATATGAAATTGCACAGGAGTTTGGTGTAAATCTTGGTTCCGATACAGTTTCACGTGCCAATGGTTCTGTTGGTGGCGAAATCACAAAACGTTTAGTAAAACAAGCTCAAGCCCAAATGTCGGGTCAACAACAATAACTAAATAACATGGAAAAAGTCCGGCATATTTGCCGGACTTATTTATTACGATGTTTTTCTTGATTATTCGCTTTGTTTTTCTCATTTGACTTATTATCTTGACGATTATTATATTTTTCAGGACGGTTCTGCTTTTCATTATTCTTGTTGTTGTTTGATTGATTTGCTGCCTGATTTCCTTTGTCCTGTCCGTTTCCATTCGCATTTATATTCTTATTTTCGTTTGTATTATTCTGATGATTATCATTCTGTTCCATTTGTATTTGTGCGTTTTGGTTGTTGTTACTTTCCGAAACATTACTTTCATCTAGTTTCTTTTCCTGACCTGGAGGCAGGGTTGATGGTAATGTTGATTGTTGAGGGGAAGTACTTTTCTCTTTTGATTTTAATTTCTCTTTGCTTTTCGCTGTATAATTTTTCCGTTGATGATAAACCCCTACTGGTACGCCTGAGTGTTCAGCCTTTTCCAATTCCTCTTTAGTAGTAGTATATTGGTTCACTTCAACCCGCTTATCAGTAGTTTTCTTAATTTTATCGATATTTTCCTGCAGCCTAATCACTACCTCTTCCTTAAGCTGCTGTGTTTGAACGGTTGAAATAACTACAGGTTCAGCTGGTGCAAGAAGCCCTTCATCTTTTAATTCTGAGAGTATGACTGCAGTTAATTCTGCCGCGTCCTTTTTCTTCCAATCATCAAGTTGGCCTATAATTCCTTCAGCCTCTTCATTAAAACCCTTTAATTCCACAACCTGCATCTTTTTATTGAGTCCTAATTCAATACTTGTATCTGTACCAATAGCCATGTAGGCATATGCCTTATTACTTTGATACACTGATAGTATGGATCCAAAACAAACGAGCAAAACTGCAGTTGACATCCAGACGCTTTTAAGTTTAAAAAAGTTTTTGAATGGGTTTGGGTATTTACTGCTTATCGAATCCATTACCGGAAAAAAATCAATTTCTTCTCCTACCGTATAGGGTCTATTTTGTTTTCGGGCACGTAAAAATTCTCCTTCTGGGGTTAATAAAGTCAAATAAGGATCATCCACATTCATTACAATTCCTTTTCTCATGTATCTAGCACCCCCTTTAAATAATCATTTAAATATAAATAATCACTGGATAATATAAGTGCAATTGCAATTATATATTTACGGTTCCGTTCAATCGTCTTTCTGCTAACCTCAACCATTTTTTCAAGCTGCTTAATCGGAAGCCGCTTTTTTTCAAATAAAAAGTTTTTCAACTCACTATTTTCAACTAATGTTTTCGCTACAATGATAGCATTACTTCTCGCATCTGCATGCTTCGGTGAACTCACAACTAAATCACTAAAACTCAAATCAAAAGTTGTTAATAATTCTTGAAATTGAATAATTTCTTCTTTCCTTAGTTCTTCATCTGTTTTTTTCTTATATTCTTCGAATGATAGCTCATTCACGATAACCATGCCTGCAGACTCTTCTTCTAGTGAAGAGTAAGTTAAGTCGATACTCGTATGCTGATTTTTCGTTTGTTTTCGAATATAATCAATTACTCTTCTTTTGATTATTACTTCAGAAAAACTAAGCAACGAACTTCCCCTCTCCGGGGAATATTTCTCAATTGCCTCATTAAACGCAATAAGACCAATACTAAATTCATCGTCGGTTTCATAGATATATCGTTTACATACGGAAGAAACGTTTTTTGCAATAAATGGTTTATATGCATCTATTATTTCATTTAGCAGTGAGCGGTCCCCTTCTTGTATTAATAAGACCGACTCCTCTAATGTTCTTTTTTTACTTTTAGTTAAAAACAATAAACCTAGCATTGCCTCACCTCACTATAACCCAATTATACCATACGAAGGTTAAAGAGGATTTTCTGGGGGTGAATAGCTTTTATCAATACTTTTTTGTAATACTGCTTTGGCAAAAGGATTTTTAACGGCTATTTTCATTAAAGAGTTACGTCTAATTAGTACGTGTTTATGGGGGCAGAAAAAAATTTTAACAAAAAAAGCTTCAAACCATTTCTGATTCGAAGCTAAGTTGGATTTCGAGACTTCAATATCCATATTAATATGAAGCCAATCAGTAATCCGGGAATTACAAACAGCATAGGTAAAAAGACTGGCCCTGGATGAACATTGAAAATGGTAACCTTTGGCGAAATCATTAAGCCAACAGTGACCATATAAGCAGAAAAAGTAAATGGCAAATAGGAATACTTTTCAGTTGCTGGCATTGCTGTACGATATCCGTCCCACATCGAAAACATATACACACAAGGATAAAACAACAGCCATTGATAATTAATTACTTTTTCTGCTTTATCAATTTCACCTAAGAAACTGTACATGATGGCACTGTTAAAATGACTGTTTACATTCATAATAAATTCTAGGATTACAAATAAAAGACCTTTGATATACTGACCACTTAATAGCTGGCTAAACCCTGGAAAGGCAATACTCCATAATACTGCTTCTAATTTACTAAGTTTCTTCATTTTACTATCCCGCTTCTACTGTAAGTTACTTCCAGTTTAGTTTTTCCAGTAACTCCTTGAATAAACAAGAGAAGCGAAAAATATTTATATTTTTATTTTTTTATAAAATCGGTACTTGATAGTTTGGATTATTCTTTTGTTGAAGGTAAAAGGCTGTCATCGGTTTTATGCCTTCCTTAAAATCTGGACATTCAATTCCTGACCCGTTTAAATCTTTCATTGTTTGAGTACAATCAAAATGACCCATCCATGTAAAATAATCAAGTGCCTCTTTTTCTACCCCAAGATATTTCCTCATCGGTTTGAAAGAAAGAAACCATTTACCAACAGTTAATGGGAGTGTGCCTTTAGGTTGTTTGTTCATTAATTCCTTCATCATAAAACTGTAAATATCAGAGGCACGATAAGGACGTGGATCCGTTAAGTGATAGGTCTTTCCCACACCACTTTCAAAGAAACTAAGATAGGTCGTAGCCTGTATAATATAGTCAATTGGTACCAAGTTTACATATGCTTCACCTTTACCCAATTTCGGAAGAAGTGGCAGAAATTTTAACCTCTCCAAAAAATTCATTATAAAGTAGGGACCATCAAATTTAATGGTTTCACCAGTTTGCGAATGACCTTTGACAATTCCAGGACGGATAATCGTAATCGGAACTTCTTCTTTTAGCTTTTCTACCAATACTTCAGCTTCGAATTTTGTTTCCTCATAGTGATTTTTAAAGCTGGTTGGCCGAACAAGCTCTGTTTCATAGAGGGTCCCTTCACGTTCCCCGACAACATAAGCAGTACTAAAATATACATACCGTTTTACATGAGTCAGCTCTCTTACCCATTTATTTACATTATCAGTCCCATTTACATTAATTTTAAAAGCAATATCTCTTGGTACCGCTAAATCATAAATCGCTGCTAGGTGGAAGACATGGGTAACCTTTTCTTTTAATCTCTCTTGGTCATCAGCATTAATCATTAGAAATGGCACGGTAATATCTCCTTCGATAATGACAAAAGCCTTTTCCTCCAGTCCTAGTTCTGAAACAATTGCTTTTCGCTCATTCCTTGCTTTATCCATCATCCCTTTAAGAACGAGAACATAAACAACGCCATTGAAATCATTCCTTTTTAATACTTCACGAATTAATTGGTTGCAAATAAATCCCGGAAATCCTGTAAAGAAATATCCATTCTCCATTATTATCCCTCCAACCTATAGTTTGATAATCATTTGTACTAATTGTATGTTGGATCTAAAAATATAGTCAAGTTATTAGTCTGAATTTTCAGTATTTTATATTTAAAAAAATGACGGGAGGTAAATCCCGTCACTTCTATTCATCCTGATCCATCGGGTTATAAAGCTTAACATTTGGATTTTTGTCTTGGAACCAACGAAGGGCAAAATCATTTTCAAATAAAAATACATAATTTTCAAAGCGATCTTTTACAAGCAGACTTCTAGAGCTCGATAGATTTTCATCTACAACCTCTCCCTCAACCCATCTGCTTATCTTAGAACCCATATGTTCCATCAATATCTCAGAACTGTATTCATTTTTCATTCGATGCTCAAAAACTTCAAATTGTAATTGCCCAACAGCACCTAACAAATAATCATCTGTTTTTACTGTTTTATATAGCTGAATAGCACCTTCTTGAACAAGCTGCTGGATACCTTTATAAAATGACTTTTGCTTCATAACATTCTTAGCTGAAACCCTGACAAAAAGCTCTGGTGTAAATTGGGGAAGTCTTTCAAATTGATAATTATCTTTTCCAGACGTTATTGTATCACCAATTTGATAAGTACCGGTATCGTAAAGACCGATTATGTCCCCACTGACTGCCTCGTCAACCGTACTTCTTTCCTCAGCCATAAAAGAAGTGGATTGAGAGAGCTTCATTTGTTTCCCTAATCGAGGAATATTTACCGTCATTCCCCGTTCAAATTTTCCTGAACAAATCCGAACAAATGCAATCCGATCACGATGTGCAGGATTCATGTTTGCTTGAATTTTAAAGATAAAACCTGAAAACTGCTCAGCAAGTGGATTAATTTCTCCAATTGATGAATTACGTGCCATCGGAGGTGGAGCAAATTGCAGATAGGTCTCAAGAAACGTTTGAACTCCAAAAGTAGTTAATGCACTGCCAAAGAAAACAGGTATTATTTTACCATCTTTCACCTTTTCCGCAGAGAACTCATTACCAGCTTCGTTTAATAGCATAATCTCTTCAAGTGTTTGGTCATAAAGCCCAGACATTTTCAGAGGGTGCTCACCTGCAATTTCACCTTTGTCATTTAAAGGAATGAACCGATCTTCTTTACCTACTCTGAACTGTTCAATTCGATTGTAAAATCGGTCGTATATTCCAAGGAATTCTTTGCCCATACCAATTGGCCAGTTCATGGGATAGGTTTCAATTCCAAGAACCTCTTCTAATTCAGCCAGTAACTCTAGCGGTGCTTTTCCTTGACGGTCCAGTTTATTAATAAACGTGAAGATAGGGATTCCACGCATACGGCACACTTTGAATAGCTTTAATGTTTGTTCCTCAATCCCTTTAGCAGAGTCAATAATCATAACGGCACTATCTACGGCCATTAATGTACGATAGGTATCTTCACTAAAGTCCTGGTGCCCGGGAGTATCCAAAATGTTGACTCGGAAATCATTATAATCAAATTGCATAACACTGGATGTTACAGAGATTCCACGTTGCTTTTCAATTTCCATCCAGTCACTTGTCGCAAACTTACCTGTTTTTTTTGCTTTTACGGTTCCTGCGTCGCGGATTGCTCCACCAAATAATAATAATTTTTCTGTTAACGTAGTCTTCCCGGCGTCCGGGTGAGAAATTATCGCAAACGTTCTGCGCGATAATACTTCTTCTTTTAAATTGTTACCCATTTCAAATTCCTCTCTTTTGACTAAGCTCTTTTCTTAAACTTTGTTTCTTTTTAGAACAAAGATTAATGACCTTGCTAAGTTTCCGCAAAAAATAGCATATATTTAATAAGAAAAGAGCCTGCAAACTAAATTCTTAAGCGCAAAATATCTATTTCCACGTTAAAATCGGCATTAAGATTTTAACAACAATTTTTACGAAAATAGCCTTTAAAACTCAAAAAATTTTTCTCGTACCCTTAATCTTATAGTCTCGCGGTGAAATTTGCAATCCTAAAATAATCTAACTGGAAATTCATTTCCACCCATTCCCACCTCCTCTTTTGTGATTTTCCTTTTATAATAGAGTAAGACTCTGTTTAAGGAGATGAGTATACATGAATCAAAGTAAAAAAATAGTTTCAAAGATTATTCCGCTCATTGTAGCGTTACTATTATTAATCGCAGGAATTGCGTGGATTATTCAAATCACAAATAATAAAATGGAAATTCCTTTTTCTTCAGTAGAAAGTACCATTCAAAACCAAAATGGGAAATCTGTTACACTAACTGAGCATTCAGATGGCAGCCTTTATCTCGAAGCTGGTGACCATAAATACGTATCACATGTCCCCCCCAATAGCCAAATGGTTAGCAAGCTAGTTGAAAAATATAATATCAATTATTCATTTTCATCTAGCAGCCGGTATGGAAAATGGATCATGGCAGGTGTTTTAGCAGCCCTTGTTGGAGCAGCTTTTGCTCTTCAAAAAACAAAAGGCGGCTTTGGACTTTCTAACACAATGAAAAATAGTGTATCTCAGGCACGACCACTTCCATCCATTCGGTTAGAAGATGTTGGTGGAATCGGGGAAGAAATGAAGGAAGAAATCCTTCAAACCCTTACAACACTCAAAGAACCTGAAAGAGCTATTAAAATGGGGATAAAGCCCCCAAAAGGAATTCTTTTATATGGACCACCTGGTACAGGAAAAACGTTATTGGCTCAAGCGATTGCCCATGAATTAAATGCAACCTTCTTTTCTGCAAGCGGTTCTGCTTTTAATGAATTATTCGTTGGAGTTGGAGCCAGCAGGGTTCGCTCATTGTTTCAAGCTGCCAGAAAACAAAGCCCAGCTGTTATCTTTATTGATGAAGTAGATGCCTTAGCTGGTAAAAGAAAGATCCACGGCGGGGAAGAAGCTGAAAAAACATTAACAGAACTACTTGTACAGCTTGATGGTGGTCATACAAATGATGGACTACTGTTTATTGCCGCAACTAATAGAAAAGATATGCTCGATGAAGCCTTTCTAAGACCAGGAAGAATAGACTTTACTTTTCAAGTCCCACTTCCTGATACGAAAGGAAGAAGAGAAATTATCGATATTCATACACAAGCTAAATCACTTAGTGATGAAGTTTTAGCCTCTTTAGATGGATTAGCTGAAAGCACCTCCGGATTCTCAGGAGCAGAACTGCAGTCACTTTTTGAAACTGCTAGCAGGCGCGCTGTAAGAAACGGGCAAGATGTACTAACGAAGGCTGATCTTGATTATGCCCTTGACAGAACTATTTTAGGAAGTACGTCTCGGTCTTTACAAGATCTTGACACTAAGCGTCGTGTGGCCATTCATGAAGCAGGGCATGCAATCGTTGCATCGTTAACAAAACCAGGATCTGTTAGAAAAGCAACAATCATCCCACGAGGCGAGGCACTCGGATATGTGGCACCCATACCAAAAGAACTTCATTTATCTACAACAAGCGACTTGTTAGACCGTGTAGCTATGGTATTAGCTGGTGGAGTAGCCGAAAGATTACTTCTTGGCGAACATAGTATTGGCGTCAGTGGTGACGTTCAGCAAGCAAAACAAATTATCGAACAAATGGTGGATACGGGCATGCTTCAAGATGGATTTACCCTGACCTTTAACAAACAGGATAAGGAAGCAAAGATGCAAGAATTGTTTGAGAAAGGATTAGAAAAAGCAGAGATTCTGATTAAAAGTCATCATAATCAGTATCAGCAATTAGTGGATTGCCTGCTAAAGAAAGAAACACTTGAAGGCTTCGAGGTTGAAGAAATTGTTTGTGGGAAAACTCAAAATATGGGTAAACTAACAATAGGTATTCCATTCTAAAGGAAGTGTATCTAATGCTTGACCCAAAAATAGATCTTGAAACAAAGAAACATCGTAAAAAGGCAAAGGGGTACCTTGATAATCCCCAAAAAACAGAAGGCTTATTAAAGAAAGCAATCCTAAAGGCGAAAAATAACAAAGGAACATTAGGAGATGCCTGGGAAAAACTGCAATTATTTTTCGATTTAGTTCAAGCTTATTCAAAAGGAGAATATCGAAAAGTTTCACCTACTACAATCTTAATCATCATTGGGGCCATCCTATATTTTGTCTCTCCATTAGACGTTGTCCCCGATTTTCTTGTTGGGGTAGGAATACTTGATGATGCGGCAGTTATAAGCTTAACATTAAAAAAATTATCAACTGAAATTAATGAATTTAAAAAGTGGAAACAATCAGTTCCTATTCCTACAGAAAAAAGCCCTCTTGAATAAAGAGGGCTTCCGCTTTTCATTTTGTCTAGCTGCAGCGCCTAGAGGCTCGGGGTCATAAGCCAATCCGTCTTGAAGGTTAAAAACCAACCTTCCAGCCGGCTCGTCTTATGCCGGTCGCCTCTGGTCAAGGCGCTTCCGCTTTTCATTTTATCTAAAACAAGCTGCACCTACGATAATCAATAGGATAAATAAAACTACGATTAACGCGAAACCGCCGCCAAATCCGCATCCTCCGCCGTAACCATAGCCGCCAAAACCACAACCTCCACCGTAACCATAGCCATACATATTTATGACCTCCTTTTTATTCTAAATGACTTCTCAGCACCAAGAAGCCCCGATAATAATTAACAAAATGAACAATACAACAACAAGGGCGAAGCCGCTGCCAAACCCACCATGTACACCAGACATTTACATTACCTCCTTTTATTAATTCCTTATATCCTATTCAAAGCAATAAAAATGTGCGATAGACACATGTGATAATTAACCCACTTTACCAAAAAAAGAAGAAGCCCATTCTAAGAGGCTTCTAATGGTGTTAACATTTTGGATTTACTATAGGAAGAAGACGATTTACTAAACGAGGTGACAGTGGTTGTAGTGAAGTAAAACAAGAGAGGTCTACGATAACACAATTCATTGTTGTTCTTAACGAAAATAGATCACAATTATCAACAGGATAACCATCTATGTCTACCGGTTCTAAAAGAGATAAAGTTGCACAACATTTATTACTATCGATTGCTTCTAATCTAAAGTACTTGGTTATAAAAAAATCTCCATTATTTGTCCACCCCCAAGCCTCAAATTCACATTTTCCATTTGAGAGTATAAATGGGATGGTATCATAGCCAATGTCTTCACATATAAAACGAAAATCCTCAAAAGATAATTTTTTCTGTTCTTCCAAGAGTCTTTCTAGGTCCTGGCAAATACATATATTATTATTATTTTCCCCCATAATTAAACCTCCTTTCAATCCTTTAAATGGGCTGCAAGTAAAATTGAATTTGATGAGCACCATTTATAGCACATTTTTTTGCTTGATCTTTTGTATCTGCTGACGCAAGAACATACCCATACCGTTGACCCATTGATCGTGGTGGTGTGACAATCTGCCCCTGTTCTGCCTTCGTGTAAACTTCAATTACACCGACTTGTTTTTTGGCTGAATCACACCCGGATACTTTAAGTAATTCTCCAATGGAACCAACAATTAAATAATGGGTATAAACTGCATTTTCATGTTCCTTCGTAAATTTCGGTACTAAACCTGCGTATAACTTTATTGTCTGCTCTGCTAGGTTATAGCCGAATGCTTCTTCAATCATCCGATTCATAGCACCTCCTGCCATCCTCGGATTAATTTCAATCAACCTCCAGCCTTTATCTGTTAATCTCATTTCTAAATGGCAAGTACCATTTCTAAACTGGAAATCCTCCATAATCGAAAAGACAGTTTCTTTTAGCCCTGACAGGTGCTCTAATGACATCTTAGGACAGATAGAATAACCAGTAATAATAAAACGTTCACCCTTCGTTACTTCCTGTTCCACAATTGCTACAATCGTTACAGTAGAATCACATACAACCACTTCAATCAAATATTGTGGACCCTTTAAATATTCCTCTATTAATAAAGGAGAATCAGAATTTTTATGGTGAAGGTGTTTTATCGCCTTCTTGCATTCCCAAATATCTTCAACAAGTATTACATCTTTAGAACCATTTGATTGAGGTGCTTTGATGATTAAGGGAAATTGATGCTTTAATCCATTTATTTCCTCGATAATCGTGTCAGTTGCATTCAATACTCTAAAAAAAGGATTGTAACTTTTTCCTGATAAATAGTTTCTTGTTAAAATTTTATCCGTCATGATTTTCAATGGTTCTATCGTAAGAGGTGAGTTGCAGATAATATTTGTTAACGTGGCAGCCAAATACGTGTACTCATCTAAAAAGCTAATAAAACAGACAAATTTTTTCTCCTCAACAATTAGATCAGTTACCGCAGAAAATATTTCTTCTGTATCTGACATGTTTATTAGCCTTACGTCATCTATTTCTTGAAAACACTCCCTTTCCTCTAGAAAAATAGTTCGATTTGTTAGGAGAATTGTCTCGTAACCTAACCTTTTTGCTGCTTTAATTCCTTCATAGCTTGATCCTGATTTGTTGGTACCTAAAAAAACAATAGATTTCATCAATTGCACCCACCAAAGATTTCATCACCTTTTTAGTGATAGTTTACCTGTTAAAATAAAATATTCATTTTTAGGTAGTTGGTGTAGGCATGTTCATTATGTATGATCAGTTATTTGACCAATAAATTTAAAGTGTGATATGTGACTGCAAAAAAATTTTAGGGACAAGTGTTTAGAAAATGAAGTAAACCATTTCCATAAGGAGTTTATTCCTGACAAGAAATGGCTTACCAATTATTTTACTTCAGTAAATATGCTTTTTGTGCGAATTCCAGATCTTCTCAATTTTATATGTACATCAACATTGACAAGCGCATCTGAGAAATATTCATCCCAATTTTTTTCTATACGTTTAAAATTTTTATAATCTTGGCGATATAGTACTTCCCCAAAGCCAAATATATCTGCCTTGTATACTTGTTGTAACTTATCAATAGTTGCCTCTAAATCCCTTTTTATCTTCTTCTCTGTTAGTCTTCCATACTTTTCATACGTGTCGACTTGAGTCAAATCATCCTTACATTGAGCACTTTCTATATAAGCTTCACCACGCACTTTCAGGTTAATCACTGCTCTTCCATTTATTAATTTCGCTTCAGTTTTGGTTAGGGTATTGACAACCCGAACACCTAGGTTTCTTTCCTTAGCACAGATCACTGATACTTCCGTTTTATTTAACTTATTTGTAATCCATAAAAAATTTCGAGTATCTTTAATCGGCAAAAAACCAAGGAGTTTATCCTTTTTAAGGATGGCTAATGAATCAACAACCACCATAGCATCTGGTGTAGTCTTGTTCATATTATCTACACTTCCACCTTTTTCAGGCTTCCCTCGGATCGTTAATGCAGTCATCACACCTCTTTTGCCTGGAGAGGTATAGGTTTGAATGATATCATTTAAGCGAATGTTTGGATCCCCTCCCCAACTGTCCACTAGAGAATTTAGTTGTGTATGGAGTTTTAAGGAGGATGATTTCTGTACTTGATAGGTGGTCCTTAAGATATCAGCTGCTTCCACATGGCGGGCTGTCACAATGTTAAAATCGTCTCTAATTTCCCGGTTTCTTTCTAAAAAGTCTAGAAAATATATCATTTCCTCTTTTAAAACTTCCTCACTAATGACTAGAACCTTCATATGAGAATAAATTAAATACTTTGAAATACCAATATTCATTTTCCTAGTTAATTCCGCCAATGTCTCTCCTTCAAGTGTGAAAACGATTGATGGGGCGAATCCAGATGCAGTTTTACTATTTAATTCCATAGCGTTAATTCCCTCAACAGTCAGTTTGTATTGATTATCTTGACCTTTATCAATCGCCATGCCGACGACAACGGTTATTTCTGATAATTCTCGATGATCCCAGCAGCCGCCCAAAATTATTACGATTACCAAAATGAAAACTAGATTTTTGAACTTCAACCGCTATTCCCACCTTTCATTGGCGGCGGTGAAGGCTGTGAAGTAAATACTTTCTGTTCTGATTCATCCCTTAAATATTTCGGCCTCTTTTCCATTTTCCAAAATGGAGCCCTCACAAAGACATCCTTTTGGTCTTCAATAATAAATGGGGCAATCGGGGCTAAATAAGGAACCCCAAATGAACGGAGCGAACTTAAATGAGCTACCATCGCAACAAGTATAAGTAATACTCCATATAGACCTAAACTAGCCGAAAAAATGATCAACATAAAGCGTAACAATCTAGATGCAGCTGCAAAACTGTATACAGGAGATACAAAGTTAGCAATTGCTGTTATCGAGACAATGATGATCATGATGTTTGAAATAATCCCCGCCTCTGCTGCGGCTTGACCGATTACGAGTGCACCAACGATTGAAACCATTTGTCCGATAACTCTTGGCATTCTTACCCCTGCTTCTCTTAAAATTTCAAAGGTAATTTCCATAATTAAAACCTCCACGACAGCCGGAAATGGTACTCCTTCTCGTTGTGCAATTACACTTAATAATAAGGTAGTAGGCAGCAATTCATGATGATACGTTAGGATCCCAACATATAAAGACGGTGTTAATAATGCAATCATAAAGGAAAGATAGCGAATTATTCTTATAAAGGAACCTAAGAAAAACGATGAGTAATAATCCTCGGCCATCTCAAAAAAATTTACAAAAACAGCAGGAACAAGCAAGGCAAAGGGTGTCCCATCAATAAGTATGACAATTTTCCCTTCCATTAAGTTCCCAGCCACAGTGTCAGGACGCTCCGTATTTAATGCTAGTGGAAACAAGGTGAAAGATTTATCTGCGATTAACTCTTCAATATTGCCGCTTTCAAAAATAGCACTTACTTTTATTTTCTTTATCCTGTTACGAACTTCTTCGAGGATTGCCTCGTTTGCAATTCCTTTTACAAACCCTATATAAACTGGTGTTTGTGTAGCTTCACCGATAGTGTATCGTTCAAAATGAAGATTTTGATTGCGGATCCTCCTTCTAATTAGGCTCACATTTGTCGAAATGGATTCAATGAACCCATCCTTTGGTCCTCTGACCACTGTCTGCGAAGAGGGTTCTGTTACTGACCTTTTTTCATCTGTCAGCATATTAACCGAGATCGCTTTGTCTAAGTGGTTCATGGCAATAACAAGGCTTCCATTGATAATTGCAGAAAATATTTCATCTGTGTTATTGATAAGTTGATAGCTTGCCCCACCAAAGATTTCCTTACAATAGGAGGTTAACTCATTAACCGTGTTCAAGTTATCACTGAATACATGACTTGGAGAGAGGAATTTAGCCGTTGTTTCATTTAAACTTTTTGCATTAACCATGCTCTCTAAATAAAAAATTAGAACATCTTTATCCGCAGTTCTGCCTTCCAGTACTCGCAAATCAGCTGAATTTCCGAAGGCATTTTCCACTTCTGACCTCAGGTGTGTAAAGGAGGTATCTAAAATTTCTTTATTCTCTTCCATTTGCTGCTCATTTTTAGCTACTATTTCTTCGATTTTTATTGGCCTTTTTAACCGGCGAATTGGTTTAATTGGAGCCATACCATTCTCCTTTAATTTTCCGACTTGCCTTTCTGCTGTCTCCAAAGGACCAGTAGAAATAATATAAATGGGACAATATGTTGTAACGGAAGGTGAAGATAGTAAGGAACCACTTTTATACCCTCTTGGATATGGTCAGCAAAATCGACTGAAACTAAAACAGAAAATAACGATATAATCATTGAAACTGGAAGTGCAAAATAACGATACGAAAGTTTAAAAATAAATTCCAACCCTTTTAAACCAGCATACATGAAAAGGGAACCTTTGATAAAAACTCCTAACATGATAATAAAAACTACGATTGCGTCAATTCTCTCTAAAAATTCCCCAATGGACACTGCTCTTGCTGTACTTAAAAGAGGGAAATTTGAGCGCTGGACTGAGTCAACTCCAAGAGTCACAATCATTAGAAAAGAGGACACGACAAGAAGGATCGTAGCAACCCCCACACCAATAATGGAAACCCTAAGACTATATTTTTTATTTGTTAAACTCGCATAAATTACACTAAATGCTATCACTTCTCCAAAGGGGAATAAGGACAAATCTAAAAATGCGGTTTTGATTACAGGCATAATTCCTTCACCAAGTATAGGTTGAATTTGATTGACTTCTGTACTCCCACTTGCGAAAAGAAAGATGGTTAACAAAATGAAAAAAACAAAGAGATATGGAGTAAATATTTCCGATGTTCTGGCTAGAACCTCTATCCCTAAATATAAAATGTACCCCATTAAAAGACATAAAGAGATTGACATTACTTCTATTGGAGTATTTGGTAAAATAGCAGTGACCATCAGTTCTCCAAAGTCTCGGGTAACCCGAGCTGATATGTAAAGGAAATAAACAATATAAATGAAGGTAATGACAATGGTTACTTTTCGTCCTATACAAAATTCAAATACTTGGAAAATATTCTTATCAGGGAATCTCAGGATGAAAAAATGGTAAGCAGATATGATCCCAATCCCTATCAATCCACCTAGAGCAATCGCCAACCATGCATCATTTTTTGCATTACTGCCAATTCCAACAACAATCGCACTTCCTAATAAAAAATTGATTAATAACGTTAGCAGCTGACTTAAAGAGATATTCTCCTTGTTAACTTTCATCATTAAACCCACTTACTTTTATGTCTTTCTTATTAGAGCGATAGATACGGACATCGACAACTACACTCCAAATCAATCCCAAAAAGGCTCCTGCAAAAGAAAAATATCTTCCAACAGCGATTTCAGAATAATATATCTTTACGATGGCTTCGAAAAAGGTTAATTCGAATAGTTTTATATCGAATAACGCTAACAGTATTGATAGAAATATTAAAAGTAAAAAATATGACAACGTAACCATTTTATCGTTACCTCATAATTGTATTTACCTTATCTTTCCAAACTACATCCGTTTTTATCCAACAAAAAACCAACAACCTAGGTTGTTGGTTTAAAGATATTAATAAAAATAGACAAGATAAATAATTAATGCTAAAACAATTCGATAAATGGCAAACGGAACGAGTTTAATCTTATCTATCAGCTTTAAGAAAAAGCGAATTGAAATTAATGCAAAAATAAAGGCACTAACAAATCCTGCAATAAAAAATGGAAGTGCATCCAATGTCATATACTGCCAGTTTTTTAATAATGATAGAAAGCTTGCACCAGCCATTATCGGAACTGCCATAATAAAAGTAAAATCAGCTGCAGCACGGTGACTCAGTCCGATTAGCACTCCTCCTGAAATGGTTGAGCCCGAACGAGAAAAGCCTGGCCACAAGGAGAAACATTGGATTAATCCAATTGTAAGTGCTTGTTTATAAGTAATTTGGTCAACACTTTGGACTTTCGGATTTTTAGGTCCAAAGCGATCAGCAATAATCATGAAAATTGCACCAATTACTAATCCAATTAAAACCGTTCCAGTCGAGAATAAGTGCTCATCAATATAATCTTCTACTAGAACACCAAAGACACCTGCTGGAATTAATCCAACAATTACTTGAGTTAGTTTTAATCGACCACCGGCTTGTTCAGAATGCATATTCTTAATTCGACCCATTCCTAAAAGATCAATGAATCTGTCTTTGAATGTCACGACAACAGCTAAGATTGAACCCAGCTGAATAACAACTTTAAAGGTGTTTGCTCCATACTTACCTAAAAACTTTTCTGATTGAAGCCACATATCATCGACAATGATCATATGACCCGTTGAGGATACTGGAGCGAATTCTGTTAGCCCCTCTACTAATCCTAAAATTATTGCTTTAATAACCAATAATAAATCCATGTTTAGTACTACTCCTAACTCATTCTTCTGTTGATATGAAATAACCTTTTAATTGTACTCAATTTTCATTCGTTTTAGCAAGGACTAAACAAAGAAGGGAGCGAGATTAAATAGTCTCGTTCCTCATTTTATTCAGAAATTATTCGATTTACACGACCGTTAAATTTTTCCAACCAATATCCATCTGTCATATTTGCAATGGCAACACCAGTAGAACTTTGTGAACCTAAGAACATCCCAGAACCCAGATAAATACCAACATGTCCATCTTTCTTATAGGTATCAAAAAATACAATATCTCCTGGCATCATTTCTTCCACACTGACAGCTGTTCCTGTATTTTTCAAAACCTCGGTACTGGTACCAATTTTAATATCGACCTGAGCAAATGCCCAACTAACAAAAGCAGAACAGTCAAATCTTCCATTAGCAATATCGAATTCATTTCGACCTCCGCCAAATACATATACAGAATTCCCTATATAGCGAAGTCCTTTGGTAATAAGATTTCCAACAGTCTTGTTAGAAATCAATAAGGAAGAATTCATGATTGTGTTTGGGTCAATGCTATTCAAATCAATCATATTAGCCAGAACAGAATCCTGTTGCATTAAACTAGTTTGTTCAGCTAATTTTCCTTGTTCTCTTTCCTGTAATTCCAAACGTAATAATTCATTTTGTTGTTTTTGCTCTAAAATTTGTGCCTGCATTCCTTCTAATTCTACTTTCATATTCTGAAGCTCTACTATTTTTTCCATTACTACTGCTTGTTTTGTTTTAACATCTTGTTTATCAGCTTCATGTTGTTTGACAAGATCTTGATCTGCTTCGATAAGCGACGCTACGGCTCCAACGCGATCTACAAAGTCCTCAAAACTTGAGGATCCGAGTAAGACATCAAGGTAATTAACCTTTCCACCTATTTCTTGAAATGTCAAAGCGCGTTTTTTTAAAATTTCATTTCGCTTTAATAGTTTTTCATTTAGTACAGCAATCTCTTTTTCCATTTCTTGTATCTCTACTTGAGAAACATTTATTTTATCCTCTGTTTCAAGGATTATATAATTATTATCAATTATCGCTTGCTCGACCCTGCCTATTTGTGAATTGATTTGTTCAATTTCATCTTTTACTTGATTAAGTTCTAAATTTCCTCTCAAAATTCCTAATTGAATTTTTGATCGTTGTTCGTCAATTACTTGCTGGCTTTTATCTTCTTCTGCTTCTACATGAAGTAATACAGTTGGACTTCCGAATGTGATTATTGTACAAATCGCCATAATCTTCTTTTTCAAAACTTTTCCCCTGCTTTCCTTCATCTTAACTTTGCTTTATCATGCAATGCTGATTAATTATGTAACTCACTAAATTACTAACTGTATTAAATTATCAAGATTCATACAAAATACCCATTTTTATACTATTCCAATGCAATTAGAAGTATAGCATGAATTCTTGTCAATTCAATAATAGTAATATTAATTTTATGTTTCAGTCTGAAAAAAACCGAAATATAAAAAAACAGACCAATCAGAAGTATTGATTGGTCTGTCTTACTCATTTTACTTAGATTTTAAAAGCTCTTTAACACTGTTTTTTCCACGATCTACAATTTCACCGTGGACACTTCTAGCCATTTTTACATACTCATTTGTAACAAGCTGCCATGCATTTCGGCGTTCTCTACTATAAGCGATGTTGGCTTCTGTGCTCTTTTCAAAGTTATCTTCTAACTGATCAATAATTTGAAAAACAGATTTAATTGGCGTAAGCGCTAAGTTTTCTAATTGCTGGCCGACTTCTTTAAGTTGATGTTTAAGTTCTTCCCGTTCATTCACTATTTCTGCTTCTTCTTGCACTTCTTCTTTCATCATTTCTTCCCTGCGTGCATTGATTTGTTGCATTAATCCAGAAAAAACTTCCTGGTTTGTCTTTTTAGTTTGCTCAAAGAGATTACCCAGTGATTTTCTATATTGTTTGTTAAACTTGATGACTTCCCTTAATGCATTCATATATGCATCTTCACGGTTATCACGCAATTTTCTAGCCCGCTCAAGCGATTGCTCATACTGATTCCAAAGTGTATCGACAAATAAACCTTCATTCTTAGGCTCTTCAGCTGTAGGAATCATCTTTTCTTCAACAGCTTCACTCTTTTTCTGTGCCATCGTCCTTCCTCCTCTTTTTACTGTTTTCTTTCTCTATCGGATCCCTCTTTTGAAATGAAGGAATATAGAGCTCAAGGAAACTTGAATACATTTTGAAGAATTGGTCTAGCATCGATTGGTACGACTCTAGTTGATTGGCATAGCCTTTTAAGTATGTAATACCTGCTTTAGTAATGGAATATCTCCTTTTTGCAGGACCACTTCCATTTGTATCCCATTCTGATGATACTAGTTCTTCCTTTTCCAGCTGTCTTAACAGTCTGTAGAGATTACCTTGATCAATCGTTTTAAAACCAAATGTTTGTAATTTCTGACTTAGCTCATATCCGTGAAGAGACATCCTGCTAAGAAGCAGTAGAATAAATGGCAGAACAAAATTTTTTGATGGATTGACAGATGGATTGTCTTGATTTACCATTTTTATATCACCTCACCTATATGTATTTTACACCTATGAGTAATATTTTGTCAACTCTGCAAATACATGTTATTATATGGTGTAACATCACGTATACAATTTTAATAACTTGGTAATACAATTAATAAAATTTTGAGGTGGTGTCATATGGAAATATCGAAAGTTAGTATGCTGGGGATGCCCTATTTACATTTTGGCGATGGCGATCCATTAGTTCTAATCCATGGTTTAGGTGAAGTGAAGGAAGGCTGGCAGTCACAATTTGAATTAGCTGATCAATACGAATTAATTATTCCTGATTTACGAGGGCATGGTGAATGTACGAAAACGGAAGGAATATCTATTCCCAACTTTGCAGCAGATATAATTTGTTTATTAGACGAATTAGAAATTGAAAACGCTCACATTTTAGGTTTGTCAATGGGCGGTGCTGTAGCTCAGGAAATTTATCGTCAAGCTCCCCACCTAGTTCGCTCTCTCATGTTGATCAGTACATTCCACTTTTTCCCTAAAAAACTCAGAAAACCGCTGTATAATTTAAAGAAAGTTAGGTTGGGGGTCGCTTCAACGGATGACGCCCTCAAAGAAAAAGCTGCTCATATGAGCCTTTATTCTTGGTCGGAGAAAAATATAGTGCATTTCAAACGATATTTTCAGCCCAAGCGAAACATCTTTTTAAAATCTCTTAAAGCTTGTTTCCAAGTAAACAATATTTCACTATTACCAACGATAAAAGTTCCAACTTTGATCATTGGATGTCAATATGACTCCGTTTTACCTGTTTGGATTCAATATTGTATGCATAAATTGATACAGCATTCAGAATTTATTATTATGAGGAACTCAGGTCACTTAGCTAAGTTAGAAGCAACAGATCGATTTAATCTTCTACTGCGAAAGTTCTTAAACCGGCACAAGGCTGCTGCTTAATATTTTTCAATGGGAAGGATGGGGGTCCTTCCCATTGAACTATTTATGTCTTAGAAATTACGTGAATACAGGTTGAATTTCTTCTGATCTTGAAGAAAGCCATTTATCTGCAATTATGGAAAACATTCCAGTCAGGGCTAAAGAAACGTGACCAGCTTCTACGACTTGGTAGGTTTTATCTTTACTTGATACTAAATCCATTATTGGAAGACTTTGTGGCTCTAACACAAGTGTATCCCTTGAAGTGGATAGGACAAAGAGAGGGCAATTTATATTACTAAGGTCAACTCTCTTATCGCCAATCATTAACTCCCCCTTTATCAGCTTATTTTCTTTGTAAAAATCATTAATTAGCTGCTTGAAGGCTGTACCTGAAAAGGGGGTTGCATCTTTTGTCCACTTATCCATCCGCCGCCATTTTTCAACATAGTCCTCATCATATGCACGTGTTACCAGGTTTACCATTGGACTAATATAGATAGGAGAAAGTCCTCTAAACATTGCATACATAATATCTGCTGGAATTACACCATATACATCCGCAAAGCGATCAAAATTTAAGTGACCATTTTGAAGGGCCTCCAGCCATTTATTAGGAACGATTCCTATACTAAAATCAATTGGAATCGTTGAGAGTACTAGATTCTTAATCGGCAGGTCGGTAATTGATGCAAGAATCGCTGCAAGTGTTCCGCCTAAACAGTAACCCACTAGTGATATTTCCTGAATTCCTGAGTGGCGTATTGCCCGTTTCACTGCCACAGCTAAATAATCTATTACATAGTTATCAATAGAAAGATTGCTATCTTCATAACCAGGTGAACCCCAATCAAGAAGATAAACATCATAGCCTAATTGTGTTAACCCGCCAATCACGCTGCTGCCTTCGCCAATATCGAGAATATACGATTTATTTAAGAGTGAATAAACAAAGAACAAAGGTATTTTGTATTTTTTTTCTTTCGCCGGATGATACCATAAAGTGGATTTGTTTTTTTTCCAGACAGCCTCTCTTCGTGTCGGAATAATATCAGGTTTAGGTTCATTTACTATTTTGTAAACCTGCTGCCATCTTTTTGTTTCTTTCTCAAAGTCAAAGAGTGGAATGAATTCATTAATACTTCCTTGGGTATTCAACATTATCCCCCCACTCGTTTACTTTATGGTAACTAATTCTTTTTCTTTAGCTTTTCCTTTTGGGCTTTCTTTTACAACAAGCCCCTTCAACTCTGCTATTTCATTCTTTATTTCTGTTAATTGATTTAGTCCAAGTTTAACTTCTTGTATATCGGGGTGAATGGTTTTCATTTCGCTCACACTATACATTTCAACTAGTTCGTTTTGTGCTTCTTTTATTTCATTTAGTTCGTTCTTTAGGTCGCGAAGGTTTACTTGAATAATTTTTATATCGACAAGGCCCTTTCGCAATTCATGAAGGTCCTCCTTGATAGTTTTTAATTCGGATATTTCTAGGACCGTTTTTTGAAACTCTGATCGCATTTGTTTAATCATCTTAATTATCTCTTGAAATAATTCTAGATTATCTTTATTTAATACCCCAAGATTGTCTTGCAATTTCCAAATCTGTTCTTCTAAAATATCGATTTTTCCTTCAGCCTGAATCGATAGATTCGCAACATTAGCGACATCATTTTTTGTTGGAATGTTCATGAAGCCAGCCAATAGCTCTTGATTCTTTCTTAATAGCTCCATGTACCGCGAGTGAACACCTAAGCCCGTATTGGCTAAACGGACAAATTCATTGTTATCTGTTGCCATAAATAATAGTCCATTAATTTGTTTTTCCAACATTTCCGTTATTTGTTTAAAGCCTTCAAACGGGTCATACATCTTTTCATTTGTCATCCTTCATCATCCTCATTCTTATGATTTTGTAACTTCTTCTACGTTTTCCATGAACTTATTTAAAGGGAACATCAATGATTTAATTGGTCCGGAAATAAGGCTAAAAAATCCTTTTTGACTCTCATAGATAAGAGAGGCTGCTTGTTTTAATGTTTTAATATATTGCTCCCTCGCATTTTTCCTAAATGCAATATATTGGTCTATCATATTTAGATACTGATCCATTAATTGGATATTAGTAATCATTTGTATTGGAGTATTGAGAATGGAAGCTGTTCGGCTTTGGATCTGATCAAACTGCTGGTTCATTTCTTCATAAGAGATTCTTGGAAAAAGGTGCTGCAGAGCTGTAGTGGACATTAAAAATTCTTCTCTTGCTGTCCTTTCCCAATTTGCAAATTCTTTATTGAACTGTTCTCTAACAGAATTAATATTCTCCTGATTGCGTTTGATACTTTCAGCAAAATACATTGCTTCTTTCAGAAACACATCATCACGAAAATCTGCATGCTTTGCCCATTGGTCTAACTCACGAAACGCATGATTCCACAAAATATCCAAGGTTGAAGTCTGTTCTTGCATTCCTTCCTCTTCCTGACTTACTTCAGCTGCAGTTTGTTTTACTTCCTCTACTTGGATATGCTCCTCTGCCACAGTTTCAAGCACTTCCTCTTCCTTGACTTCATTTTCTGCAATTTGATTTTCCACTGCATTCCGTCTCCTTTTGGTTGTTTTTGGTAATTCTTCCTTAATAATATTTTGGTCTTTATTTTCAGCCATTACAATCTTCCCCCTTTAAATATCTAATTCGCCGATTTCATTTATAAATTTACCAATTTGGTTCCGATATTCCTCGACTTCTACTAATGTTAGATAAAGACATTCATCTAAACCGTCAAGTCTTTCCTCAATTCTGATTATCCTTTTAGCGATATCTGCCACATCATCTCTAGAAGGGTAATCCATTAATGCTAACGATTGTACAGTTAACTTTCTAATTACCGCTATCATGTCTAAGTGTTGATCCAAGGCTTTTCCAGCCATTGTGATAAAGGGTAAAGAATTGGTTAAGGAGTATAGCTTTCTATTTAACTCGTCCTCTAATTTTTTATAAAATTCACATGGACTTTTGCTTGATATCTGCATAACTCCTCCAACAAATAAGGTAAAATTTTCACTGCTAAAAAAATTATTTTATATGGTAGTTATTCAAGTGATATATTCTCAGAAGGATTCTTGATGTGTTTTCGCGAAGTCTATTGGAGCAGCAGCTTGATAATCTGAGCTTATGAACGAACCTTTTCATTTTCTTCTTGACGCAGCATTCTCCTTAATAGTTTTCCAACAGATGATTTTGGAAGTTCAGATAAAAACTCAATTTCTTTAGGTACTTTGTAAGGAGCCAAATAGTGCTTGGCAAATTCTATTAATTGCTCAGGGCTAACTGTTGTACCAACTTTCAGTTTCACAAATGCCTTAACAGTTTCTCCACGATAAGCGTCAGGTTTTCCAACAACAATTGCCTCTTCTACGGCCTCATGTTGATAAATAATTTCTTCAATTTCACGTGGATATATATTGTAACCGCTGGCAATAATCATGTCCTTTTTACGGTCTAATATGTAGAAATAACCTTCTTCATCCATTTTGGCGATATCCCCTGTAAAGAGCCAACCATCTCTAATTACTATTTGAGTATCGCTAGGCCGCTTCCAATACCCCTTCATGACCTGTGGTCCGCGAAGTATTAATTCACCTGCTTCTCCTACTGGAACGTCTACATAACCCAATTCGATTTCCCTAACAATTCTTGCCTCAGTCCCAGGGATAGGAATTCCTACGCTCCCTAATTTACGAGGAAGAAATGGTGGCGTTGTTATCGCCGATGGTGATGTTTCTGAAAGACCGTAACCATCTGCAAGTCTTATACCTGCCCGTTTTTCAAATGCTTTTACCTGCTCTACCGGAAGTGGTGCTCCACCTGAATTGAAATAGAAAATATTTTTTATCCCACTTTCCTCCAATTTAGGATGGCTGTTTAATGCAAATATCATGGTTGGGACGGCTGTCAATTGGAATGGTTTTTCCTTATTAATCAGTTCGACTAATTCATTCACATCAAATCGCGGAAGAATAAATTGATTTCCTCCCATTCTGATTCCTGAAAGTGCATTGCATGACAGTCCATAAACGTGAAACATTGGAAGAACACTGATAATTTTGAAGTTTTCAGGTTTCTCGTCAACTGCATTATAAGTAAAATCACAAACTTGAATAATATTTGCAAGTAGATTTTGATGAGTTAACATTACCCCTTTTGAAACACCTGTTGTTCCTCCTGTATATTGTAAAATAGCCACATCTTCCTCAATGTTAATGGGGATTTCAGGTATCACATTATCATGGGTAAGAAAATCATCAAAATAAATATCTCCATCTGCTAGATTAATCCTACTTCCACCGAATCCAACTACAATCAATTTTTTTAAAGGGGTTCTAGGCTGAACTTCTTTTACCTTTGAATAGAAGGATTCAAATACAACCAAATATTCTGCTTCAGAATCATTCAGGGCATATTCGATTTCTCTTTCAACGTACATTGGATTTACTTGAACTGCAATTCCCCCTAAACGGAATATTGCAAATAAGCTAAAGATATAATGAGGGCAGTTCGGCAGCATAATCCCAATCCTATCTCCCTTTTTAAAACCAATCCGGTACAAAGAGGCAGCTAACCATTCTGAAATAACTTTCGTTTCTTTGTAACTCCAGGATTTTCCGTAAAAAGTTAGAGCTGGATTTTCTCCATGAATTTTTGCTGCCTGCTCCAAAAGATCGAATAACGATTCGTAATTTACTGTTACATCATTACTGATTCTCGGGTCATAAAATTTCAACCAGGGTTTTTGCATATAGACCATACTAACTCCTCCTTATCAATAGCCTTCCAATGTAATTAAGCAGTTTTTTTAACTTTCCACCTTATTAAAATTGGAAGTGTTTTAACCACTTAAATTATTGTTTTAAAATAGGATTTTGTAAACGCGTCCAAATCGACACTTTTCCACATATTTCTTATATTTCCTATAATTTACAAAAGACTAATTCAGATTAGTGAGTAGTTAGCAAAGAAGTATAGTGGTTATTGTCGAAATTTTATCTATTGTTCACACAACTTTCGAAATTACAACTCTCTTTTATATGCCTGACGATAGATTTGCGCTAACTCTGAGACAAGTGGCTGCTTTGGATTTGCAATTGTATCTTGGTCATCAAAGGCGTGTTCTGCTAACATGTTAATTTTACCTTCAATCTCAATCTTGCTGATGCCAGCTTCTTCAATGCTTTGCGGCAATTCTAATTCCATAATCAACTTAATTACCGCATCAATTAAATTTTTTATTCCCTCTTCTGTTGTTTCTGCCGGCAGTCCCAGCATCTTAGCAATCTCTGCATAACGTTGATCAGCAATAAAGTGTTCATATTTTGGAAATGTCATAAATTTATTTGGCTTTGCTGCGTTGTAACGAATTACATGAGGTAACAAAATGGCGTTAGCGCGGCCATGTGCGATATTAAACTCAGCGCCCAGTGCATGGGCGAGGCTATGGTTAATTCCTAAGAATGAATTAGCAAAGGCCATACCTGCTATAGTTGAGGCATTATGCATTTTTTCACGGGCAAGTTCATCCGTTCCATCTCGATAAGCCCTTGGTAAATACTCAAATACTAATTGGATTGCTTTCAATGCTAATCCATCTGTAAAGTCATTAGCCAGCACTGAAACATATGCCTCAATTGCATGTGTTAAAACATCTATACCCGTATCTGCGGTAACATGCTTAGGAACCGTCATAACAAACTGTGGGTCAACAATCGCCAAATCTGGTGTTAGTTGAAAGTCCGCTAGTGGATATTTAATATTTCTCTTTTTATCAGAAATAACCGAGAATGAAGTCACCTCTGACCCTGTTCCTGATGTGGTTGGAATAGCAACAAAAATTGCCTTTTGGCGTAGAGATGGAAATTTAACCACTCGCTTACTAGGATCGAAGAATTTTTGCTTTAAACTGTTAAAATTTGCGTCAGGATGTTCATAGAAAAGCCACATCGCTTTTGCAGCATCCATTACTGATCCGCCACCAATTGCAATCAGACAGTCTGGCCCAAATTTCCTCATTCTTTCAGCACCGTTGTTAACAGTTTCTATGCCCGGCTCAGGTTCAATTTCATGAAAAATTTCATATTTAATATTTCCGGGGTTCTTTTCCAATTGATAACGCACTTTATCAATGGCGCCATTCTTCATTTGACTTCCACTTGTAACAATAAAAACTCTTGAGATTCCAGGAATGGAAGCAAGCACTTGGATTGAGTTTCTTTCAAAAAATATTTGAGACGGGACCTTAAACCATTGTGTCATGGTTCTCCTTTTTGCAACTTTCTTAATATTAATCAAGTTTGCTACTCCTACATTTTGAGACACTGAGTTCCCTCCATATGTTCCGCACCCAATTGTTAGTGACGGTAAAGATGTATTATAAATATCACCAATAGCTCCATGAGTCGATGGTGTATTAACCATAATTCTCCCTGCTTTCATTCGGAGGGCAAAGGAATCAATCACATTTTGGTCAGTTGTATGAATAGCAGCAGAGTGACCAAGTCCACCGTATTCAAGTGTTTCTTCAGCGAATAGCAGTCCTTCAGCTAAGCTATTAGCCTTATAACAGGCAAGAATAGGGCTTAACTTTTCACAGGAAAGTGGATGTTTCGGGCCTACCCCTGTTAATTCTGCAATTAATATTTTTGTATTTACTGGAACATTAATTCCTGCCATTTTAGCAATCATAAATGCGGGCAATCCAACAATTAGTGGATTTAGCGAAGCGCTTTTTTCGTCTATCACTGCCTTTTCAATCATCTGTTTTTCTTCATTATTTAAGAAATAACAATTATTTTCGATCATTTCCCTTTTTACTTCATCATAAATTTCGTTGTCTATGATAAGTGCTTGTTCAGAGGCACATATCATTCCATTGTCAAATGTTTTAGATAGAATGATGTCATTTACTGCCCGTTTAATATTTGCACTTTTCTCTACATAACAAGGAACATTTCCTGCCCCAACACCCAGAGCAGGTTTACCAGAGCTATATGCTGCTTTCACCAAATTAGGTCCCCCGGTAGCCAGGATGAGTGATATCTTAGGATGTTTCATTAAGGTTTGAAAGGCTTCATGTGAGGGAATTTCAATCCATTGAATACAATTTTCTGGTGCTCCTGCCTTCATTGCAGCCTCCCGGAGAAGTCTTGCAGTTTCAACACAGCATTTTTGCGCATATTTTGGAAAGGCAAAGATAATTGGATTTCTTGTTTTTAATGAAATTAAGGCTTTAAATATGACGGTGGAGGTTGGGTTTGTAATCGGAATAATACCAGCTATGACACCCACTGGCTCAGCCATCTCCACCATTCCCTCATGTTCATTTTCATTAATAACTCCAACAGTCTTTAAATCTCTTATATTGTTATAGATAAACTCTGTTGCAAACATATTTTTAAATACCTTATCTTCATATACGCCTCTTCTTGTTTCTTCAACTGCTAGCTTTGCCAAATCTTTGTGGTTATCAAGCGCAGTATAAGCCATCTGCTTGACAATTTCGTCCACCATTTCCTGATTGTAACAGCGAAACTCGGTTAACGCCTTTGCTCCATTTTTCGCTAGGATATCAATCATTGCTGC
>NZ_JBALNQ010000036.1:40683-46317 GCF_036961885.1 Neobacillus niacini
ACTTGTTGTTTTGCCTGGACAATTTTTTCTTCAACTGCCATTTCTTATCCCTCCACATCAATCTTCCCAAGCAGGAATTTTCATTGAAACTTTATGATTACAACTTTAATCTTTTCTGGCTAAAATATATCATGTTGAATGTCGAGGAATTTGTCGAATTGCGCCAAAAAACGAATGAATATTCATTCATTTTTTAAAAATTCACAAATTGTTCAAAAAATTGTTTCACCAAAGCCTAAAAAAAAATCGCACCACCCCTTAATGGGATGAGTGCGATTTTTAATATACATCAACCTGTATTACGTAAACCAGCTGAGATACCACTAATAGTAAGAAGTACCTCGGTAATTAATTCTTCCGTTGGCTCGTCCTGACTTCTTAATTGCTTTATTAATTCCACCTGTAAAAAGTTTAAAGGATCCACGTAAGGATTTCGACGATAGACAGAGTCTTTAATATTTGGTGTGTGATCCAGCAGCTCTTTATCACCCGTTATTTTAAGAAGAATTTCTTTCGTTTTCTCGTATTCTTCTAGAATGTTGGAAAAAATTCGCTCAGCTATTTTCTGGTCTTCCACTAATGATAAATACTCCTTAGCGGTTGTAATATCCGCTTTCATCAATGCCATTTGGAGATTATCAATCGTTGACCGGAAAAATGGCCACTTTTCATACATCTGCTTTAATTGCAGTAAATTTCTCTCACTTTGTGAGGCATACCTCTCTAATCCAGTGCCTGCTGCATACCACGCTGGAAGGAGCTGCCTGCTTTGAGTCCATGCGAATACCCAAGGAATAGCTCTTAAATCCTCAAATCGACCACGATTTTTTCTACTCATTGGTCTTGACCCAATGTTTAAGTCCCCAAGTTCTCTTAACGGGGTTGCTTCATTAAAATAGGTTAAAAAGTCTGAATCACCAAAAACTAGTGATTGATATTTCTTAAGAGCAACGCTGGAAATCTCTTCAAGGGCTAACTCCCATGATTCATCCCTCAAGCTTCCGTGCTCTGCCTCATTTGATACATGTGCAGTTGCCAGAATGAGGGTTGACGTTGCCTGTTCTAAGCTCCGATAGGCAATGTCTTCAAGTAAATACCGTGAAGATAGTACTTCGCCTTGTTCGGTAATTTTTACTCCATCCCCAATTGTTTCTGAAGGTTGTGATAGAATACTCTTGTTTAATGGACCGCCGCCACGCCCCAGAGATCCGCCGCGTCCGTGGAAGAATTTCAATCCAATTTTATACTTGCTTGCCATCTCATGAATTTCTATCTGTGCTTTATATAGCTTCCAATTAGCTGTTAACGTCCCGCCATCCTTGCTTCCGTCTGAATATCCAAGCATGATTTCCTGTTGATCATTCATTACTTTCAAATGATTACGATATACCGGCATTTTGAACAATGTTTCCATAATCTTTGGGCCGGCAGTCAAATCATCAATGGTTTCAAGTAATGGAGCCACATTTAATTGGCTTTCCACAGTCCCATCCGCATGTAGTCGATAAATTCCAGTCTCTTTAGCTAGAACAAGAATTTCAAGTAAGTCACTTGGCGATTTTGTCATACTAACCAGGTAAACGGATATGGAACGTGAACCAAATTCTTTATGAGCATTTTTTATCATCTGGAAAACCTGAATCATTTGCTGTGTTTCAGGTGTATAATCTTCGTTTAATAGAAGAAGCGGCCGTGGGTCCTTTAAAATATTTTCTAATATTTTTATTTTATCTTCTTCATCAAGCTGTGCGTAATCCTCAGTAATACGTACTTTTCTAAGGATTTCTGTTATTGCTGCCTCATGCTCACCACTATGATTGCGAATATCCAGTGTAGCCAAATGAAAACCAAAAAGCTGTACCTGACGAATCAACTTCTGGATAGTTTTTAATTCATGTGCTGCAGGGTGATGTTTTTTTAAACTATTTTTGACTAAATTTAAATCTTCTAATAATTCTTCCGCAGAACGATAACCTAAATCAGATTTACCAACTTGTTTTAATCTTTCGATGATAATAGCGAATTTACGTCGATACACTTCTGTATTAACTGGCCATTTCTTATCATCTGTTAAAAACTTGCCCTCTTCTTCCTCTAAGGTTTGAATCAACTCTTGACTTACGTCTACTCGAGTTGTGGAATGACTATAGCGTTTCATAAGATCAATAAGGACATTTATATATTTCTTTAAAACGAGCTTGCGCTGCTTATGCAGCGTCTCCCAAGTAACTTCGGGAGTAACGTTTGGATTACCATCCCGGTCACCGCCAATCCATGATCCAAAACTTAGAAAGTTTGGAACGTACCATTTATTAGTGGAATAATTCCTTTCTAAACAATCCTCTACTTCACGGTGGATTTCCGGAAGGACTTCAAAAAGCGTTTGGTCAAAGTAATACAGCCCGTTACGTACTTCATCTATTACAGACGGTTTATTATGACGAAGTTCGTCTGTTTGCCATAAAATCGTTACTTCATTAAATAAACTTTCTTCTAGCTTTCTGCGTTCCCTATTTGTTAATAAAGGATGATCTAGATTTTTTAAAATCACCGCAATCCGCTGTTGTACTTCTAAGATAGAGCGCTTTTGTGCCTCTGTAGGATGGGCTGTAATGACCAGCTCAAGCGACAATTTGCTTAAGACATCTTGAATCATCTCTTCGCTAACATTGTTTTCCTTTAGAAATAGAATGGCGCTCTCGATCGAATCGGGTTGAACGATTGTATCGTCTTCCAGTTGATATTGGCGTCTTCTCCGAATACGATGATTTTGTTCGGCTATGTTTATCAAATGAAAATACATTGAAAACGCTCGAATCACTTGTTTTCTCATTGGGCTGCTTAGATTTGTAATCTCTTGCTTTAATTCATCATAAATTTCACTATCATAAAAGTTTCTAAGTGTTTTACACATGAGACGGATTTTTTCTACTTTATCTAATAGTTCGGTACCGCCATGATTGACAAGGATTTCACCAAGAATTTGCCCAAGTAGCTTAACGTCCCGCCGTAGTGGAAGACTGCTGTCATTTACCTTCAATTCTGTATTCATGCTCTCACCTTCCCTGTACTAGTTAATAGACTAAACTAAATTTTTTATTTATTAATATAACATATCTTTTAGCCTCTGGTACAAGTTTTTTAAATTATTAAAAAAAACAATCCGAATTATTTCCGGATTGTTAAAGGGAATCTTATCTTTGACTAAATTCTTCAAGCTTCGAAGAAATGGCTGCTGCAACCTCTTCTGTTGATTTAGGAATCGCATTTTTAAAAAGGGAATTTGCCAATGAACCAAGAGCACCACTTGCATTAATTTCGAGAAATCCTATGATTCTCGTTTTATTCTTATTAAGTGCTTGAGCTTCAAAATAACCTTCACCAATATATTTTTCATTCGTACGCCTCAATTCGAAGCTTACCCTGGCAGGTTCATTCCATTCTTTAATATCAATAACTAGACTTACCTTTTTTTTCATTATGCCAAGGTCACTTTTAAATTCACATGTGATGAGACGGTCGTTTATGCGCTCATGCTGAATATATCCAGGTACGAGTGGTGCCCAATTATTTGCATCCCTGATGAAGTCCCAAATTACATTAACAGGGATAGCTAGTTCTATTTGTTGCTGTTCACTAGGCATTTTGGTATCCCTCTTTCGTATAAAATGTAAAAGACCTTCAATTGGCTGAAGGTCTTTTACATATTTATATGAGTATAAGTGCCTTTATAGAAGATTAAATTCTAGATAACTTCCACTCTATCCGTACTGAATTCGCGATAATAATTTGGGTGAGCTAAATCATTGATCATATGTTCATTAGCTTCATCAAAATAAGCAGATAATTTGCCTTCATAAACTAATTCCAATGAAGATGATTCTTTAATATCGTCTGGAGTAACAAGTGAAAGTGGCTTTTGTTTATTGATTTTTACGCCAGATTCCTCAAGAAGGGCAGCAACGAAATGAGAACAAAAGAATGCATTTTTTCGATCTAACTCCAAATTGAACATCACAGCAAAAAGTCCTAATAAATTATAGCGATACTCGCCTTTATTTTTTTCAATTTCAATAATTTTTTGATAAATCTTATCGTATTGTTTTTCTGAAATGGTACAGCAGTAAATCGCACAATCTGCATTACGGAATATTCCCCCACGGATATTCTCTCTAACAAAGCCAGCCAGGAAAGGATTACGAGGTCTTTTTCTTCCAAAACTATAGACATCCCATAATTGATCATCTAGTGCAATGGAAGCATGATTATGCGGCTTCTTTGTATATAGTTTAATAATTTTGGTTAAAACGGTCCCCGTATCAGTGAGAAGGACGTAAACCTTCCTCATCCCATCTTCCCCCTTCATTTATCTATAGGAAGGGATTTTCTTCGCAATATCCCTATTTTTCATCGCCCATTTGAATATGAGTTAATCTCTATTTCTCTATTCCTCTATTTCTCTATTCCTATCATACCGTACTTGTCTTCATTCATAAACAATCCCAAGAATTATTTTAGACTAAGACCTAAGACTTATACGGTAAACAGTTCCATCTTATATATAATAATTAAATTCCTCAAAGAAACACATTTTTCCTGTTTTTTTATAAAAATTTCCCATTTTTAATCATCCAAGCATAAAATAATACATTCAAGACGTAAGGAGTGTAACAAATGGGACTCTATATTAATAACAACAAATATCCTGACGTGTTTAAAAATCAGGAAAAGATACCTGAGCCAAACCAAAAGTTAGTCCGAATAGATAATCTTACAGAAATTATAGACGAACAGCAACAAGCAAATGTTTCATTAATTAATTCCATCAATGAGATTAAGAATCAGTTTCTAAATCAAGAGGTTGTGCAAGCAAGTCACTGGGATAAAGTCACAAATCAGTTGAATGAACTTACAATCAGCAACCAAAGTCATAAGGAATATGAAGAATTAATCATTGATTTATTAAAGACTCAAGAAGAATTACAAAAACAATTAGCAGAAAAAATTAGAAAACAGGAAGAATTTCAGACAGAGGTATTCACTCGATTGGAACAACAAGAGGCGCTAACCGAGAAAATTTTCCGTCAAGTTAATCATATTCGCTCGATTCTTTTTGAGCGTACGAACTATCTAGCAGAAAAGATTGATGAAGGTTACAAGATGACCTCTTCATATGTTTATAATCTCATGACTGGCTCTGACCAGCCTATTACCTTTTATTTAATGAACAACAAAAAGCAAAAGAATAAATAAGAACAAAAGAAGCCCTTTCAAGTGAGAAAAGGGCTTCAAATATGAGATATATGTCTGTTAGCGAACATTTCTATGAGATTTTCTTTAGTTCCTCTGATAACTGGAGGAAAGCTTCCTTATTTCTTTCTTGTAAGGAGAGGTCGATTTCCTTACGGAGTACTTCTCTTCTAAATTCAATCATGGCGTGGTTTAAAAACATTTCAGCAAGTACAGAATCGTTGTTTTCATCTGTCTGTTGTGGTGAATTTAATAATCTCTTTTCCATGGAAATCAACTCCTTGACCTTTTTCTTATTATACTGTTAGTTTTCTAAAAATTCAAATATTTTGTTCGTTATAATTAAAAAATTTTTTCTTGCGGTTTAGCTGTGCTTAAACTTGG
>NZ_JBALNQ010000037.1:0-31035 GCF_036961885.1 Neobacillus niacini
TCTACAAAAAACCATACAGTTTCTACAAAGAACCGTACAGCTTCTACAAATCAAACAAAAAGCAAAAAAAATAGATAACCAATCTCCATTTAGATTAGGTCATCTATTTTTATCACTTAAGCACTGGTTTTGTTTGGTAATAGTTTATTTGTTAATTTTTGAATCATATCTTCTGTCATTTTAGCTAAGTCATATTTAAACTTAAAGCCCCACTCTTCTTCTGCAGCGATGGCATCAATGGAATTTGGCCAACTGTCAGCAATTTTTTGCCGAACAGGATCAACTTGATAGGTCAGTTCAAAGCAAGGTATATGTTTCTTAATTTCGTTTGCAATTTCTTCAGGGGCAAAACTCATTGCAGTGACATTAAACGAATTACGGTGAATAAGCCTACATGGGTCTGCCTCCATTAAATCGATAATCGCATTTAGAGCATCGGGCATATACATCATATCCATATACGTACCTTTATCGATGTAGGAAGTATACCGGACATTTTTTATGGCTTCATAGTAAATTTCGACTGCATAATCTGTGGTACCACCACCAGGAAGGGCAACATGTGAAATTAATCCTGGGAAACGTAATCCTCTCGTGTCCACTCCGAATTTGTGATAATAATAATCACCCAAAAGTTCCCCGGCTACCTTATTTACTCCATACATCGTCGTGGGACGCATAATCGTATCCTGTGGTGTGCTATCCTTTGGTGTGGACGGACCAAATGCACCAATTGAACTAGGTGTGAAAAATTGTGCATTAAGCTCGCGCGCTGTTTCTAATGCGTTCATTAATCCACCCATATTTAAATTCCAAGCTAGCACAGGTTTTGCTTCGGCTGTAGCAGATAGGAGTGCTGCTAAGTGCATCACCGTATCGACTTTGTATTTTTTTGCTACCTCTCCCATTTTGTTGAGATCGGTAACATCAACGATTTCAAATGGTCCACTCACTGCTGCTTCACTGTCATTCTTTTTAATATCAGTGGCAATCACATTGTCTGTACCATACGTTTCCCGCAATTTCATCGTCAGCTCAGAACCGATTTGTCCTAATGCACCTGTAATTAAAATTCGTTTCATTCTTCCCCGTCCCCTTCACAAATGTCATGAAATCTCGCCCATCCTAGGGTTTCTATGATTGATTAAATAATGCCCATTTCCTTACCGACTTTCTCATAAATTGAGATGGCTTGGTCAAGCATTTCCTGTGTATGTGCGGCTGTTGGCATATTACGGACACGTCCTGTTCCTTGAGGAACCGTTGGGAATACAATTGCCTTAGCATATACACCTTCTTCATTTAGGCGCTTACTAAATTTCTGCGTTAGCGACTCATCCCCAATAATACAAGGAGTGATTGGTGTCTCGCTGTTTCCAATATTAAAGCCTAATTCTTTCAAGCCCTTCTTAAGGTAATCCCCATTTTCCCAAAGCTTTTGGTTAAGTTCTGTACTCTCCATTAAAATCTCAATGGATTTTTTACTAGCTGCCACATCTGCAGGTGGTAAGGATGTTGAGAATAGAAATGGACGGCTGCGAACCTTAAGCCAATCAATTAAATTTCTTTTCCCAGCAACATATCCACCTACGACGCCAATCGCCTTGGATAGTGTTCCAATTTGGAAATCAATTTTGTCAGATAGGCCAAAATGTTTAACTGTACCTGCACCATCCCCTAGGACACCGGAGCCATGAGCATCATCTACATATGTAATTAGATCAAATTCTTCAGCAATTTGTACGATATCTGGTAATAATGCAATATCCCCGTCCATGGAGAATACACCATCGGTAATAACCATGATTTTATTGTATTGACCCGATTCCTTCGCTTCCTTGGCCTTTGCGCGTAAATCTTCCATATCGGAATGATTCACACGAATTATCTTCGCTTTAGATAAACGACAGCCATCAATAATCGATGCATGATTTAGTTCATCTGATAATATCGCATCATTTTTATCCATAACCGCTGAAATGGCAGCCATATTACAATTGAAACCTGATTGATAAGCAATAGCTGCTTCCGTATGTTTAAATTCAGCTAACTTTTCTTCTAATTCAACGTGGAGTTTGAGAGTTCCATTAATGGTACGAACCGCTCCAGCTCCGACACCGTACGTTTCAATTGCTTCCGCAGCCGCTTTTTTCAACCGTTTATCTGTTGCTAATCCTAAATAGTTATTGGATGAAAGATTCACTAACTGTTTACCATTTATAGTAATGATCGGACCGTTTGGACTTTCTAATGGATCGATCACATTGTATAGACCCTTACCTTTTAAATCTTCTAAGTTTTCGTTTAAAAATTGCTCTAAAATAGTACTGGACACATATATTCCCCCTTATTGTCGCTTTAAGAAAAACATTTGTCCGTTCCAGGCGGACAGTTGATTATTCGTTGAATCCCAGTATGAATGGATTTCTTTACTATACTTTATCATATTTTATTTGTAAATGTTCATTCCAAGAGGACATTCGTTTAAAAATTTTTTTCACTTCATTTTTAGATTATCCAATGGTTATTTTTCCAAATTAATAAAAAAACGATATAATGAAGGCTAAAGTCTTTTTTAGAAAGGATGTAGCTTGTGACATATATTTCGTCAATTCTATATACCATTATTGTTGGTGGATTATTTATTTTTGTATTTATTTTTCTCTATGATTGGCTTTTTGGTGAAAAACGAGAAAAACAAATTCGAAAAATACATAAATATTTCCGCAACGAAAACGTTCAAAAAGTTGAAATACTGGAGCACCTGCCTAAAAAATATACGCTTTATCAGGTAAAGACTGGAAAGGAAACAAAACGGGTAAAAATTAAGCCCGGTTATAAAGTAATAAAAATGGTCCAGAAGAAAAAAGAACCTGCCCAATAATTGGACAGGTTCTTTTATGCAATTACCAACAAGGTTATTTCACTTTTAATCTACTTACTTTCGCAGAAGCTTGATTCACCTTTTCCAGCGCATCTTGGTATTCCACTTCTAAGCGGTTTATGATATCAGCAGCGGATTCGATTTTGTCGATGGCACCAACTCCGTGACCAGCGGACCAAATATCCCGCCAAGCTTTCGCGTCAGTTTTACCTTCCATATTATCAAAATCAATCTTTTCTTTCTTTACTAACTGCGTTGGGTCAAGGCCAGCCTTTACGATACTTGGAATCAGCATGTTCGCACGTACACCAGAAAAGGCATCGGTTAAGACAATATCTTCCTGTGTGGAGTTAACAAGCATTTCACGATAATCATCGTTTGCCATACTTTCAGTCGCAACAATAAACCTTGTTCCCATATAAGCAAGGTCGGAACCGGCTGCTTGCGCGGCTACTATCCCTTTACCAGTTGAGATTGCACCGGCAAGAATAACAATACCATCCCAAAAAGTGCGAACCATATCAACAAAGGCAAAACTGTTTATTTGACCTGCGTGTCCACCGGCGCCGCTTGCTACAAGTATTAATCCGTCAACACCTGTTTCTGCAGCCTTTCGGGCAAATTTTAAATCACTGACATCGGAGAAAACCAAACCGCCATACTCATGAACAATTTCAACCACGTGTTTTGGACTTCCTAAAGAAGTAATCACTAATTGCGGCTTGTGTTTTTTGATTAACTCAATTTCGTCCTGGAGACGGCTATAGGTGCTATGTACAACCATATTCATTGCCCATGGCGCAATTTTACGGTCAGGCTCAGCTGCTCTTGCTTCTGCTAATTCTTCATTTAACTGTGCCATCCATTGATCAAGTAGCTCAATCGGTCTTGCATTGGGGGCCGGGAATGATCCAATTACACCATTTAAACAGCAATTCTTGACTAATTCTGGACCTGACACTAAAAACATCGGTGCCGCGATTACAGGCAATCGTAACTGGTTCCACCAATTTTCAGGGATTGATTTTTGCATTTCGTCACTCCTTCGTTTTTGAATTTTCTGAATAAAATACCTATTCTTATAGTAACCGAAACTGAATGGATATTCAATATTGGATTAAGCCTTTCCGTATAATAAATAGAACGTTTCTACAATACGAACGATTTAATTATTTAAAAAAACTACGTTCGGTTTTTGTTTAAAAATATATTGATTTCCTTATGCTCCATGTTATAATGTGAATAAAATTCATAAGTTTTCACTCATATAATCGCAGGGTTATGGCCTGCAAGTTTCTACCGGATTTCCGTTAACAATCCGACTATGAGTGGGTAATGCAAATGGTGCAGCTTTTTAGGCTCCATTCATTTTGGTCGTTAAGCCCAAATGTCATTGCCTCACTCAAATTTTGATGTGAGCAATGGTGTTTGGGCCTTTTTATTTTTTCACAGGGGGTTGTTCAGATGAGATTATTAGAAGAAAAGATTAAACAGGATGGCAGAGTCCTTAATGAAAATGTGTTAAAGGTGGATTCATTTTTAAATCATCAAATTGACCCAACTTTAATGAATGATCTTGGCAAAGAATTTTCCCGGCGATTTGCAGCTGACGGAATTACAAAGATTGTTACGATTGAGTCTTCCGGGATTGCCCCTGCTGTTATGACTGGATTACATCTGGCTGTTCCAGTTATTTTTGCAAGAAAGAGAAAATCAATTACATTGACAGATGATTTACTGACAGCAAGTGTTCACTCATTTACTAAAAATGAAACAAATGAACTCGCCATTGATCGTAAATATCTAAACGAAAACGATAAGGTTCTCATTATCGATGATTTCCTAGCTAATGGACAGGCAGCTCTTGCTTTAGTTGAAATGGTTCAACAAGCCAATGCAAAAGTTACAGGCATAGGTATCGTTATCGAAAAGTCCTTCCAACCTGGAGCACAGAAATTAAAAGAAAAAGGATTAAGAGTTGAGTCATTAGCAAGAATCTCCGCTCTATCTAACGGAGAAGCAACATTTATTACTGAAAAAATGGAGGAATCAATCTAATGAAACAAAATCCTTTTAAAATTGCATCCTTAGGAATTCAACATGTATTAGCGATGTATGCAGGAGCTGTCATCGTCCCTCTTATCGTTGGTGGAGCTTTAAATCTAACTGGAGAGCAATTAACTTATTTGGTCTCGATTGATATTTTAATGTGTGGGATCGCGACCATTTTACAAGTTTGGCAGAACCGCTTTTTCGGGATTGGCTTACCGATCGTCTTGGGTTGTACATTTACTGCTGTTGGTCCGATGATAGCCATTGGCGGAGAATATGGTATTTCAGCCATTTACGGTTCGATTCTCGTTTCTGGATTAATGGTTGTGTTGATAGCTCAATTCTTTAGTAAGTTAATTAAATTCTTCCCTCCTGTCGTTACTGGTTCTGTGGTGACGATTATCGGTATTACACTAATTCCAGTGGCTATGAATAATATCGCAGGTGGACAAGGCAGCCCTGATTTTGGCTCCCTCTCTAATATTAGCCTTGCATTTGGAACGCTATTATTCATCATTCTACTCTATCGTTTTACAAAAGGATTTATTCGTTCTATTGCGATTCTCCTAGGTCTTGCAGGGGGAACAATTGCAGCTTCATTAATGGGTAAGGTTAATTTTGCAGCTGTCGGTGAAGCTTCATGGTTCCATATGGTAAAGCCATTTTATTTTGGTACCCCTACTTTTGAATGGGCTCCAGTTATCACGATGACGCTGGTTGCGATTGTAAGTTTAGTAGAATCAACGGGTGTTTATTTTGCCCTTAGTGATATTACTGGCAGAAAACTTAATCAGAATGATTTAGCTAAAGGATATCGTGCAGAGGGTCTTGCGATTATGTTAGGAGCATTGTTTAATGCATTTCCTTACACTACCTACTCACAAAACGTTGGGCTTTTACAATTAACAGGTGTAAAGACTAAAAACGTTATCTATACCATGGGTACAATGTTAGTCATTTTAGGATTCGTACCTAAAATTGGTGCCTTAACAACGGTTATTCCTACCTCTGTTTTAGGGGGAGCAATGGTTGCCATGTTCGGAATGGTGATTGCGTACGGAATCAAAATGTTAAGTAAAGTAGAATTTGCTTCACAAGAAAATTTGTTGATAATTGCATGTTCTGTGGGAATGGGTCTTGGTGTTACCGCTGTTCCTGACCTTTTTGCACAGCTTCCTGAAAGTGTAAAAATCCTTACCAATAATGGAATTGTTGCAGGAAGCTTAACGGCTATATTCTTAAATATTGTGTTTAATGTTGCGAAGCCTGTGAAGCAAACTCAAGCTTCAAAAACTAGCAGTCAAGGTGTTGCATAATAGGAATGAAAGAAGCTGCCAGAAGTTCAAATTGAACCTAGCAGCTTTTTCATTATCATTCATTAAGTCCCGTTCTTTTGACAGTAAAATCTACATTAATATTTACTTTCGCATCCTTATACATTTTGTACCATTTTTCATCCGTAAGGTTTGAGTGACGAACCGTTCTTTTATATGTATCTCCAAGGCCAAATACATCTGAATTTTTAGATTGACAATAGGCTATGAGGTTTTCAATGTCCTTTTTCATGCTCTTCCCAATTTCTTTTTCTATTAATTTCATATTTTGAGGATTACCAACATCAATCGGGCTTGTTATTTCAAGTAATCGTGCACTAAGTTTTAAATTAAGAGCAAATTCAGGCTTTTCTTTATTTATAAGTTTGATATTACTACTGCTTTGTATTGAATCTAGCGCAGCGACAGTTTTGTGACTCCCTAAATGCCCTCCCTTCAATTTTGGGGAATCACTTCTAATCACAACATCCTTGCTGCCAGACTTATATTTGTCATTTATTAATCCTAAATAAAAGCTTTGGTCAGTATTTATTTTTCCAACCAATTTAGCCCCTTTAAAGATGGCGACCCCTGAAAAAACAATGCCCTTATTATCATTCTTATTTATTATAGGCATGACTGGTTCTTTGCCTACTGTGTAATGAGTATGTAAAACCTCTTGCATGGTTGAAGAAGGCATGGTTTTGATTTTGGTATTTTGCTCCATGAACCTGAAAATATGAATTCCAATATCAGGAATATGCTCACTTTTTAAATGTAACAAATCCCTAGCTTTCCCGTCAGTCATAGCTAAAAATGTCATATCACTAATAGTAGGGTCACTAGTTAATGTCTGTGCTATTTTTGTTTTACCCTGTTTAAGCATGTCTTCTCCGTATATGATAACTCGCAGTTGTCCCGAAGTTAATCTCCTGGATGTTTTTTTATTTGCACTGGTAACAATTCCCCTTACTGACTGTGCCTCAGATTCGACAATAACAACATCTTTAGGTGTGTTAGGATCGATCTTTAATTCAACCAACGTTCCTAAGATAAATCCATTTTTTCCTAAGTCATATCCAACTGTTGTAATCAGACCTAATCTATCAAGTACTTTGGGTTCTGCACAGCCACAAATTAGTAAAATGGATAAGAAAATACAAACCCACTCCATTTTCTTCATTTCATTTGCTCCTTATAGGTATTAATCTTCTTTTTAAGAAGAGCAAAAGCATATAAAACAAGTGGATAACAAAAGGTAAAATAAAAAGCCAGGCTAGCAAAAATATCGTTAAAACGATTGATTTTTATCCGTGTATTTATAAACAGACTAAATACAAAAATTAGTGTTGCAAATACCCACAACGTTTTTTTCTGACTTATTCCAAAACTCTGTTTAACACCCCGTACGGCTGCCCATAAATAAAGCATTAGATTAGGGAGAATGATAAGCAGCCAAAAAGTTACAGCAAAATACTCTATTCTCTCGATAAAAGGGAGCTTAACAATTTTGAATAAGGTAAGAGTTGGCCAAATGGTACTTAACAATTGCCCAGGACTAAAATAACCAATGGCTAGAAGCATAAGGAGTAAATATACGAAATTGCTTGCTGCGACTCCGATATGAGCGTATTTTTGAAGCTTTTCCTTTTTTTCCATATAAGGATAAATAACATAAAGGATTTCAAAGCCTAAAATGGTTAGAGTCATTTTATAGGCACCCTTTAAAATAGGAACCAAACTGGATTCCATTACGGGAAGCAGGTGACCAAAGTCCGTATATCGTAAGGGATAGACGATGAACACAAATATCCAAAGGGAAAGTGCTATGCTAAAAAAACAAACCCCAACGATCATTCGAATCCCACCGGTCACCCCATAAATGACTAAAAGCAGGATGGAAAATGAAAACAACCAGACAGGTACTGTTGGAAAAACCCATGTTTGCAGGACCTCAATATAGTTTTTAAGAATGAGCAAAAATATCCATAAGCAATAAAGGATATATAAACTATTAAATAATTTTCCTAGCCATTTTCCATATACTTCATGGTGTATGCCATAAATATCGGTAGAACCATATATCTGTAAAGTTTTAATGATAACAAAAACCACAATATGAGTTGCAAAACCTGCAACCAAAACCGAAATCCAACCGTCCTGTTTAGCTTCCATAAAGATAACCCGTTGAAATCCGTGTATCCCAATCCCAACCTGGTTAGCTTGAATAATAAAAATCAACAAAAAGGAGCTTAATAAAGATTGTGGCTTTGGTTGATAATGAACTTTCATTTGTTCACCTGCTACTTAAGGTCAATTTTTTTCTTTAGCTTTTATAGGATCATATTGGTTTTCGTTTTCTGGTCTTGACAGGTCTGGTCTTTTATAGGTGAATGATAAAGGCAAACGAATGATACTGTCCTTCCAATCTGCAAAACGAGGTGGATAAAAAGGTGCTAGGTAAGGACTCCCAAGACTCGACTGGCGTAACAGGTGCAGTAATAAAAAGCAAAAACCGTACATAATACCGTAAAACCCCCAAAATCCAGCCAATATAATAAGAGGAAATCGCAAAACTCGAATGACGTTACCCATGAAATAACTGGGTGTAACAAATGATCCTAGTGCAGCTAAGGCTATGATGATAATTAGAATGTTGCTTGTAAACCCTGCGTCTACTGCTGCTGTTCCAATCACGATACCTCCGACTATACCCATTGTTTGCCCCACTTTGGTCGGCAATCGTGCTCCTGCTTCTCGTAATAATTCTAAGAAAAATTCTAATAATAAGGCTTCAATTATGGGTGGAAACGGGACCCTTGCTCTAGACTCACTAAGGGTTACCAACAAAGTTTGTGGAATGACTTCATAATGAAAAGTAAGACAAGCAACATAAATTGCGGTTAGGAATACGGAAAAAAATAAGGCGATAAGTCTTAATAATCGGTAGAAAGTACCAATTTGCCAATTTACATTACTATCTTCCATAGCCTGAAAAAATTCCATGAAAGAGTGAGGGCAAACGATAGCTAATGAGCTGCCATCAACTAGAACCGCCAGTTTTCCCTTTAACAGCAAATCACAAACTCGATCTGGACGCTCTGTTAACAACATTAACGGAAATAATGATAAAGATTTATCCTCTATAAGCTGTAAAAGTACGGAACTATCAAGAATTCCATCTATTTTTATCGCATCGATTCTTTGTCTTAACGTGTTAACCATTTGTTCAGAGGCAATACCACTCAAATACAGGATGGAACCAGATTTATTCGTGCGGCTCCCTATCACAAAATCTTCTACACATAAATCCGGATCTTTTATGTAATTTCGAATAAGGGCTATATTTGTAATTAAGCTTTCATTAAAGGCTATTTGAGGACCAATAACGTGTGTTTCATTCTCCGCAAATGTTAATGAACGCCCCACTCTGGAAGGGATTTTTGCCAAAAGAACGGATGTTTCTCCTGCTAAATAAATGATGACATCTCCGTCTAGAGCAGATTTGATCACCTTTTCCATCTGATTTGCCTGTTTGATCTCACCAACAGATAAATGCTCCATAACGTTTTGAATGGAATCGAAGGATAAATTTTTTATCGGATCGATAATATCCTGATGAAACATGGTTTTATCGATTAATGTACTAATGGAGAAAATAGTAATCCCTGAACTACCAACTTGATTCTCTAAAATATCAGTACTATAATGTAATCTTTTTCTAAATTCAGCGGACATTTTTTCTTTTGTATCTGGAATAAGATCCTGGTCCTTCGTAACTACTTCATCTTTAGGAGAAAAAAGCTTTTTTATAAAGAACAATTGCATCACCCTCAATCGCCTAATCACATTCGCTTAAGTATTATTTACCATTCAACCCTCTTTATACCACTTCACAATGAACAAAAAAATAAAGCGAAGCTAATGTTAGCAACGCTTAGGGAAATTGATAATTGGCTCTTGATTAGTACCCATTACTGAATCCGTACTTGTGTTATTTTCTCCAGAGCCAGAGCTAGTTTTGGTAATGGCGATGGGTGAAATGTAAATCGCGCCGCCAAAGTTAACAATGCCGCCAGAGATCGCTCCAATTGAAACATTATTATGATTTGTGACCAAGTTTCCCCCTCCTTACGGTTCCATATATCTTATGTATTGCCAAAGTTCAGGTTCCACTCTACAAGTGAACTAAAAAAACGATTTAAAGAGTTCTTGATGGTCATTGCATTCTTTGCAGATATATTCGATTTCCAATGGGTCTTCTCTTACCATATGCACGGTTTCTCGGCTGCAATTTTCACAAAATCTAACTTCTTGAATTTGTTCCACTTAAACCCACCTCACTCAGTCATTAATATCGTACGTCCCAAGAATATCATTCCATTATTCCCAGTTTCTAAACAGGTAATTAATTTTTCCAAATTATTTATAGTATTTTTCACGTTATGTTACTAACCATTGCTATCGGAAAAATCGATTGATTTTAATTAGTTAAATAGATAAATTGAATTTAATAAGGTTATCCCTTTATTTATAATCATAATGCAAGGACATAACTACAGTGTTAAACTACAAAATCTATGAGGTGAATAATTTTATGAAAAAATGGTTGTCTGGTATTATATTATTAATGCTTGTTTTTACGTTAGCAGCATGTGGGCAAACTGATAATAAAGCAAATGAAGAAAAAGAAGAAAAGAAAGAAACAAAAACAGAGGAAGTTTTAAAAATCGGTGCTATTCCCGATCAAAATGCAGCTTTTCTACAAACAGGAATGGAAGCTGTTGCAAAGCAATTGAGCGAAGAAACTGGCATGAAGGTTGAATATGTACCTTCCGTTGATTATGCAGCGTTAGTTACAGGTTTCCAACGTGGTGAGATACACTTAGCATGGTTTGGTGGGTTAACAAGTGTTCAAGCCAGAAATCTTGTTCCTGAAGCTGAATCCATTGTTCAACGTCCACGTGATGCAGAATTTAAATCTGTTTTTATTACTCAACCAGATTCAGGCATTAATACACTTGCTGATTTAAAAGGTAAATCATTTACATTTGGCAGTGAAAGCTCAACATCTGGACATTTAATGCCACGGTTTTTCTTAGCAGAAGAAGGTATTGACGCTAATACTGACTTTAATGGTAAACCGAATTTTTCAGGTTCACATGATACAACCTACAAATTAATTGAATCTGGTTCTTTCCAAGCTGGTGCCTTAAATATTTCTGTTTGGGAAGCTGCTGTTAAAGATGGAAAGGTTGATACAAGCAAAGTCAAAGTTTTCTATACTACTCCGGATTATTATGACTATAACTGGACTATCAATAGCAACGTTGAAGAAGTTTTTGGTAAAGGGTCTAAACAGAAAATAAAAGATTCACTTCTAGCAATGCCAGGAGATTCTAAAGAAATTACAGATTTATTCCAAACTGACAAGTTTATTGAAACAAAAAATGATAACTATGAAAAGATTGAGAAGGTCGCAAAGGAATTAGAGATTATAAAGTAGTAGGTGTTGTACTATGTCTTCAAAAACAGTAATTGAAGCAACAAATATAACAAAACATTTCGAGGGGAAGATAGCCTTATCTTCCCTTTCTTTTTCTATACAAAAAGGAGAGTTAATAGCCTTAATTGGTCCAAGTGGTGCTGGAAAAACAACCTTATTAAATACCATTGCCGGACTTGTTCCCCTTCACAGCGGTGAGCTTATGATTGATACCTTGCCAATTACAAAATATAAAAAGGGCAAACAGTTTGCAAAGAAAGTCGGTGTCATTCGCCAACAATTTGATTTAATTGGACCGTTAGCGGTAATTCATAATGTCCTAGCTGGTAAATTATCTGAATGGGGATTCTTCAAATCATTATTATCACTTCTTGTCCCTCAAGAAAAAGAAGTGGCTATTCATGCACTTGAAAGAGTTGGGCTTAAGGATAAAACTTTCGAAATAACAGCCAGGCTTTCAGGTGGAGAACAACAGCGTGTGGCGATGGCAAGATTAATGGTGCAAAATCCAGAAATAATCCTAGCAGATGAACCAGTTGCCTCTCTCGACCCTGCTCGAGCAGACGATGTGCTCTCCATGCTGACAAAAATAGTTACGGAAGAAAAACAAACGTTACTTGCAAGTTTACATTCTGTAGAATACGCACGTAAATACTTCACCAGAATCATCTCACTCAAAAATGGGGAGATATTTTTTGATTTGCCAACAGAAAAAGTTACCGATGAACTTTTAACCGAATTATACCAATTGAAGGAGCAGGTTTAGGATGATGAAACTTATTCCCTCTCTTCAGCTTCATAAAAGATTCATCCTCACGTTACTGTTACTAATCGTGTTCATCTGGAGTCTTTCCTCCGTTCATTGGAACTCAGAGTTATATCATGCTGGCGGGATTCCAACGATGTTGCAAATATTCGAAGGATTAATCCATCCCAATCTACATCCTGACATAATCATGATTGGTTTGGAATCAGCTTGGATTACCCTCGCCTACGCAGTTGCTGGAATGTCATTGGCCATTATTTATGCCTTTATTGTTGGTGTCCTTGCATCAGCAACGTTAACCTCTAGTAAGTTTTCTAGAATTTTTTCGAAAGTGGTATTTAGGGGGATTCTTGGATTTACTCGCTCAATTCATGAATTAATCTGGGCATGGCTTTTTGTGGCAGCAGTGGGTTTATCCCCTTATGCAGCCATCCTCGCTCTAGCAATTCCCTATGGTGGAATTCTTGGAAGAATATTTGCAGATATGTTAACGGATGTAACAGAGCAACCTATTACTGCACTTAAATCAGCGGGTTCCTCTCGACTTCAGACACTGATTTATGGTTACCTTCCATTAGTTTGGGCAGACTTTATTAGTTATACCATGTACAGGTTTGAGTGTGCCATTCGATCTTCTGCTATTATGAGTTTTGTTGGACTTGGGGGATTAGGTTTTCAGATTCAATTGGCACTAGCAGACTTGAAATATGAATCTGTATGGACGTTTGTCTTTTTCTTAATTGCTCTCGTTATTGTGGTGGATTTATGGAGTAACTTTGTTCGTAAAGGCTTAACGGAGCATAAACGGAAAAAAGGTATCGGCAGTGGCTGGCTATCTGTTCTATTCGCCTTCCTTTTAATCATTGGTTCTTGGCTATATATTACTCTTGCAGAAAACGCAAATCTATTTGAATTATTATCAGAAAAAAATATCGAATATGCAAAAAAATTCTTTGGTGGACTCCTGGGCATTAATCAAGAAAACCCCGCTTTCCTTGATACAGAGAGCTGGTCTACAGCATTAACGCTAACGTTGGAAACGCTAGAAATGAGTATTATGGCAATTGGATTTGCAACAATTGTCGCCTTTATTACCGTTATTCCTGCAACTAGAAATATTGCAAATGGCAGTCTTACATTGAAAAAAAGGTGGTATAATTGGATAGTTTACGGCATTATTCGAATGACGTATATATTTTCTAGATCGGTTCCAGAGTTAGTCTGGGCGATGATGATTATTTTTATCTTTAAACCTGGAATCTTGCCTGGTGCATTGGCTCTTGCACTTCATAATTTTGGTATTCTAGGAAAGCTATGGGCAGAGGTGGTCGAGGACATGGATCCAAGGCCAATTAGAAATTTAGCCACGGCTGGTGCTTCGAAAATTGAAATCCTTTTTTATGGGATTCTGCCAATCGTCCTCCCTAGATTTCTAACTTATATTCTCTATCGATGGGAAGTTATTATGAGAACAACGATTGTAGTAGGATTTGTTGGTGCAGGTGGACTTGGAATGGATTTTAAACTCGCTATGAGCTATTTTGATTACACTCAAATCACCTTACTATTACTGTGCTATATGATTCTTGTTATTATTGCAGACTTTGCATCAGAAACAACTCGGAAAGCAGTGAAGTAAAGAATACCTGTCCTTTGAAAGGATATGTGTTCTTTTTTTATCTCTTGTGCTATATTTTTGCTAGCAAGCGATATAATATGCAAAAACTTGGTAGTTTAGAAAATAATATGTTGAAATACTTGTATTAGCTTCATGTTTTCAATTATCCTAAGCATAGCGGCTAAAAATTGATTTATTGTAGTACATAGAGATTTGAACTGTTGAATTTTTTTAGGAGTTGGAGTTATTTGGAAACAAAAAGAGCTTTACCTATTTTATTCTTAGTGATGTTTTTAGTGATGATCGGTTTTGGTATTATCATTCCTGTGCTTCCGTTTTATGCTGAGGAACTTGGTGCCAATACCTTTCAGCTTGGGCTATTAATGGCCGTTTATTCACTAATGCAGCTGATTTTCGCACCAATTTGGGGTAGATTATCTGACCGCATTGGACGAAAGCCCATCATGATGATTGGAATAACGGGACTTGCACTATCGTTCTTTATCCAAGCTTTGTCAACAGAGCTTTGGATGTTATTTGCTGCTCGAATTATTGGAGGCATTCTTTCTTCTGCTAATATGCCAACGGCTATGGCTTATGTTGCTGATATAACCACCCCTGAAAATCGTGGGAAAGGAATGGGGATCATTGGAGCAGCTGTTGGACTAGGTTTTGTCTTTGGACCTGCAATCGGTGGAATTTTTTCAAAAAGCAGTATGAGTATGCCTTTTTACTTAGCAGGTTTTTCATCATTAATAACCCTGATACTTGTTTTCTTTTTATTAAAAGAAACCTTGCAAAAAAAGACTGAGATGGTATCTTCAGCCGAAAAACCGTCGTTATGGCAATCATTTAGTGGTCCATCATCCGTATTATTTATTTTACAGCTATTTATTTCTCTTTCTCTATCAGGATTAGAAGCAACCTTCGCCTACTTTGCAGCTAAAAAAGCAGGACTAAACGCCACGGATCTTGGATATATCTTTATGATAATGGGGTTTGCTGGTGCTATGGTTCAAGGCGGTTTAATGGGTAAGCTTACTAAAAAATACGGAGAAGGTAAGGTTATTCAAGGTGGTATTGTTGTATCTGCCATAGGTTTCGGTTTAATACTACTAGTGGATAGCTTTACAACTGCTGCGATTTACTTAACGATTTTTGGTATTGGAAACGGAGTTATCCGTCCGAGTGTTTCGTCGTTGCTTACAAAAACATCCACATCAGGTCATGGAAGCTCCACAGGACTTCTTTCTTCCTTTGACTCTCTAGGTAGGATTATTGGTCCACCACTTGGAGGTTGGTTATTCTCTTTATCAATTGGTTTACCCTATATATCTGGAGTAATTATTTCCGTTCTAGCTTTTGTTTTATATCAGATATATCGTTCAAAAGCATTACTCTTAAAAACAAACTAGCATAAGTGATAAGGACATGCATAAGATAGGTTACGAGGATGTACATGTTAAAAGGAGTCGAGATGTATGAAACTACTTTCTCATTTCACGACGTTTTTATTCCTGTGTATCATGGTTGCCCTTGTAGCCTATCTAGATTCACCCTACTCGTTTATTCATAGCGGCTATTCCTACTCGTCCAGCCAACCAGCAGTGGCACAGCCAGTAGATGTAGAACCGCCAACAGACGTCCCGGTGTTAGAGAATAGGCTCGACCGTGTTCAAAGGATGGACGGTTATTATGTGGAAATCTATAAGGAATACGAAGTATATTACGATGCTGCAGGCAAAGTAATCAAGAGAGAACCTACATCTAAAACGGAAAGTATTAGATATTGGGAATAAAACACAAGAATTGAACCTAAAAACAGCGGTCGAGGTATTCGGCACTTATCGGTTATGGGATCAGGTAAACACCAGAGTTGATAATTAGGCGGAAAATTCCGCCTAATTGGTAATTATTATTAAAAAAGGTTTAAATAGACGGAGAGATTCCGCCTAATGACTCAAAAAATATGAAAATGGGAGATTTTTCTTTGAATAACCGGAAAACTCCGCTTATATACCCTGAAACGAGCCCCATTTTGCATATAACCGGAAAATCTCCGCTTATTTTACTTTTGCTGGTTACTCGATTAAGGCAAGACTTCTTATTTAGAAGGGCGTGAGTTTTATCCTAAAAATCCAAGTGAACCGATTCACAAGTAATTGAGGTTTTATATTTATAAGGTTTTTGTATTCCTAATAAAGAAACTCGCCCACTGGCGAGTTTTACTTTTTTATATACCATAACAATGGCGATACGACTGTCATTTTGGCACGTATTTTAAGAAAAGCACCTCAAAACGGAACCCTTTAAGGTATTCTCAACAACTGTTTTTATTTTTTATTTTTCACACTGAGCAGTCTTAACCCATTAAGTGTAACAATAAGTGTAGCACCCATATCCGCAAAGATGGCAATCCACAGTGTGAGCCAACCTGGTATGACCAACAATAAGGCAACAAGTTTAATTCCTAGTGAGAAGGAAATGTTTTGCTTGATAATCATTAAAGCTTTTCTACTTAGTTGTAGTGTAAATGGAAGTTTGCTTAAATCATCTGCCATTAAAGCAATATCAGCTGTTTCAAGTGCAGTGTCGGTACCTGCCCCACCCATGGCAATCCCTACAGTTGCTGCAGCTAACGCTGGTGCATCATTCACCCCATCCCCCACCATGGCTACATGATCATATTCCCCTTTTAGTTCTTTAATAATGGTCAATTTGTCTTGTGGGAGTAATTCTGCTTTTATGGTAGAAACACCTACCTGATTTCCGATTGCGTTCGCAGTCCCGATATTATCACCCGTTAACATGATTGTTTTTTGAATTCCTAATTTGTGAAGTTTCTTTATAACGGATTTACTGTTCCCTCTTACTTCATCTGCAACTGCCATAAGAGCTGCAATTTCTGTTTCAGTGCCAGCTACCATTACTGTCTTCCCTTTATTTTGAAGGTCAGATATGTTCTTTTTCAAATACGGTGGAATTCCATCTAGTAAGACTTCGTCAAATAACTTGGGACTGCCGACAAAATACATTTTTCCATTAACCTTACCTTTAATCCCTTTTCCAGTTATTGAAGTGAGGTCTTCTATAGCAAGTCCTTGGTAAGGCAGCTTTTCCTGTTCTGCTTTTTTCATGATGGCTGAAGCCAATGGATGTTGTGAACCATGTTCTAGTGCAGCGATAATGGCAAAGATTTCATTTGGATTTTTATTTTCCAGTGGCAGGTAATCTGTGACAACCGGTACGCCTTCAGTGAGGGTTCCTGTTTTATCAAAGGCAATCGCTTTAATCGCTCCCATTTCCTCTAGATGAATACCGCCTTTAATGAGCACACCATTTCTAGCTGCATTTCCAATAGCCGTTACAATCGCCACCGGAGTTGAAATGACAAGTGCACATGGACATCCAACCACTAGAACCGCTAAACCCTGGTAGATCCATTTATCCCAATCTGCACCAAAGAACATAGGTGGTATTACTGCAACGCCCAATGCGATTAGCATAATAACTGGCGTGTAATACTTAGCAAATCGATCAACAAATGCTTGGGATGGTGCTCTTTGGGCTTGCGCTTCCTCAACAAGATGAATGATTTTAGCGATGGTTGTATCATCCACATGTTTGGTAACTCTAACCTCAATCAATCCTTCTTCATTTAATGTTCCAGCGAACACTTCATCCTCAAGTGTTTTTGCTACTGGCACAGATTCACCAGTAATGGAAGCCTGATTCACGGTTGATAATCCTTTAACAACGATTCCATCCATAGCGATTTTTTGCCCTGGTTTTACAATCATGATATCGCCGATTTGAATATCACCTACTTCAACGGTGAATTCCTTATGATCTCTCCGAATCAAAGCATCCATAGGAGCGATATCCATTAACGAACGAATCGATTGCCTCGCTTTGTCCATGGAATAAGATTCAAGCGCTTCACTTATTGCAAACAGGATAACTACAGTTGCTCCTTCCCCCCATTCTCCTATAAATGCGGCACCAATGACAGCAATCGTCATTAAGGTTTTCATATCAAATTCAAAACGAATTAAGTTTTTTATACCAGTAGTAAATAGGCGGTACCCACCAATAAAAATAGACGCACCATAGGCTAGAATGGACTCGATACTCTCTTCGCCGTTCAATTGAGCAGCCATCCATCCAATAAGAAGGAAAACAATCGAGATGATGACCGTTGAGTGTTTTTGTAAGAACGGAACTTTTTTCTCTTCTATTCTTTGCTTTTCAGGAAAGACTTTTAAATTTTCAAAGGCTCCTGCTTTTTCAATTTCCACTACGGTGGTATCACCATAAACCGTTAGTTTGGCAGCACCAAAATTTACACTCGCATCTAAAACACCATCCAGGTGTTTTACGTTCTTTTCGAACTTTGTGGCACAGCTGGCTCAGGTGAACCCTTGTACACGGTAAACATTTTTCTCATTATCTTTTTCCAAAGCGTTGTTCATGAACTTTCCCCTCCATCGGTGAGCAAAAGTGTATGAAATCAGTGTCATTCATTATTGAACCCAATTCACCAATACTCATCATCATTCAAATGTACATTTGATTATATTATATTCATAATGAATAAAACGGTCAAAGGAATATTTGAATGTTTTGCAAAAAAACTGAAATAGGTTTACACGTTTTTCCAGCACTTGATGAGAACGTCCATTAGAATATTTCCAAGTTAAAATTGAAACCCTACTAGTAGTTGGAGGTGAACAATATTAAAAAGTGGATTTATGGAATTATTTGTGTAGCCTTTCTTGGCTTTATCACCGCATGCGGTGGAGGAGATGAAGAAACGGAACAAGACAACACACCCTCCGAAAAACAAGAACAAACTGCCGACGCTGGAGATGCTTTATTTCAACAAAGCTGCGCTTCCTGCCATGGTGGAGACTTAGTGAGCGGTGGAGCCCCGGATCTTGATAAGATTGGCTCAAAATATTCTAAAGATGAGATCGAAGCAATTATTGTTAACGGACAAGGTGGGATGCCTGGAGGAATTCTTAAAGGCGAAGATGCAGATGCTGTTGCATCGTGGCTTGCCGAGAAAAAGTAAGCAGTGGAAAACCAGAATGGGAATATCCTATCTGGTTTTTGTTTTTTGGGAGTAGATAAGGTGTATCATTTGATACACAACTTCATTTACACTACAATAATGGTAATAACCTTCAGAGGTTCGAAAATTTCTAAGCTAAAAAGGAGAACTACATGAAACAAAGAATTATTTTCTTGTTCCTTATATCTATTCTAGTATTAACTGCATGTGGACAAAAGACACTCAGCAAACCGATCACATTATTAAACCATGAACAGGAAGAGGTCACTTTTCCACTAGAAAAACCAACAGTGTTCTTTTTTATTACCAGCTATACCTGAGGGCTTTGTCACCAGCAACTAGTTAAGTTGCATGAAAACCTTGATAAATTAGCCGGCATGGATGTAGAAATGTACATAATCAGCAAAGATCTTCCTGAAGAATTAAATGCATTACATAAGGAATTGGAAGCAAACTTTGGTCAAAGCATCTCCTTTGTATCGGATCCTAAGTTAGAATTAATTGATGTCATGGACATGAAAAATGGTGATGTTGCATATAGAGGTTACGCAATGATGGATAAAGGTGGGAAAGTGATTTTCAATACTATCAATGATCATTGGGGCGAGCAAATCGATAACACCGTAGATGAGATAAAGAAGGAATATAGTACCCTTAAATAGAATATTTTCCACCGAAAGAAGCTAATCAGTAGCAATGTACTGATTAGCTTTTTATATCAGATTATAATTTACGATACCATTGAGCTGCGTGTTCTACTTCTTCCCTGGTCAACTGGTGACCGTTATGCTCCCAATGAATATCAACTTTAGCATTTGCATTTTTTAAAAGTGATTGTAATTCAGTGGATTCCAATGGTGAACAGATTGGATCGTTTGTTCCAGCTGCTATGAATACGGATTTTCCTGTTAAGTCTGGTAGTTCGATTCCACTTATCGGTACCATTGGATGATGGAGAATAGCACCCTTTAATGCATTTTGATAGTGAAATAATAAACTAGCTGCAATATTGGCACCATTTGAATAACCAATGGCGATAATATTATCACGGTCAAAATCATATTTAACCGCTGCTTCATCTAGAAACTCGTTTAATTCCTTTGTTCTAAAAATTAAATCCTCTATATCAAATACCCCTTCTGCTAATCGGCGGAAAAAACGAGGCATTCCATTTTCTAAAACATTCCCACGGACACTCAACACAGATGCTTCGTCATCAATCATTCCTGCAAGTGGCAGCAGGTCTAATTCAGTCCCCCCTGTTCCATGGAGCATGAGGAAAGTTGGTTTTTTTGAATCTTTTCCCTTATTAAATATGTGTTTCATTTCTATTTACCTCCAGATACTAAGCATTTATTTAGGTCTTTCTAGTGAAAATAGATCGCCAATTTTAGCATAATTCGTACCAGCCAATCGACTGACCGCACCTAACCCATGGGGATCAATTCTACCATTTTTGTAAATCTCTTCTTCAATATGAAATTGAACGACTTTCCCTATGATCAAATCACATCCTGGAGAATCATGCCCCCCTAATTCTAGCGAATGTTCTAACGTGCACTCCATTCGAATTTTTGCTTCCTTAACCCCAGGTACGGATATTTTTACACTATCTATAGGTGTTAGCTTTGCTAATCCTATTTCACTTTCATTTGACGGAAGGCTAGCCGCAGTTTTATTTATTTTTTCAACATTTTGCTCATCCACTATATGAACGACGAACTCCTTTGAATGCAGGATATTTCTTGCTGTATCCTTTTGTTTTCCCTTTGATCGTTGTATCGCTAATGAAATCATAGGGGGATTGGATGAAACAATATTAAAATAACTAAATGGCGCACCATTCAAGTTAGCTTCCTCAGATATGGATGTGACAAATGCGATTGGTCGTGGAATAATACTTCCGATTAAAAATTTGTAATTCTCTCTTTCAGTCATTTCCGATGGATCAATAGATAGCATAAAATCATTCCTTTGTGTTTAATTCTCTTACTTAACTAGTATCAAATTTACCCTCATAGATTAACTTATCATACCAATTAATCGATTGCAAAGAATCTTGAATTCAAGATATAAACCAAAGAATTATATCTCTATTTTTCCCTTCACTTTTTCCAAAAGTTGTATGATTGTTTCTGTTTCATCCGGATTTAGGGCATCAAAAATAAAATCTACTAACTGTTGGTGTTTAGGCATAATTTCTAGCATGAGTTCTTTACCTTCATCCGTTAATGTAACATGAATGACACGACGGTCATTTAGACAATCATTTCGTTGAATGAGGCCCCTTTTTTCTAACTTATCAATAACATATGTCATGGACCCACTAGATATTAAAATGCGACTCCCAATTTGCTGAATGGTTTGTTTCTCTTTATAATAAAGTACTTCTAAAACTGAAAATTCGGTAACACTTAAATTGTTTTTTGACATTTCATCTCGAATTCGATCCTGAATTGCTTTTGAAGTTTGCATGATTAATAAAAATGGTGTGTTTGTACATTTCACATTCATTTTATTCACCCCCTGCTATTATTTTGAATTAAAATATCTTGAATATGAGATAATAATATGACAATGTCGAGATAAAGTCAAGAAAAAAGCGAAATCCTCTACGAAATCGCTTCATTTCATATTTTATTGACTTTTTCCAACGATTTTTGAATCGTTTGATTATCCCCAATCAAAGTAATATCACTGAAGGGTTCAGAATTCCCTATTTTAATTCTTTCTCCAATTACACTTCCACTTCCGATAACCGAACGGTTTATCAACGCATTCACACCGATTATGGCATTTGGCAAAATAACAGAATCCTTTATATACGCACCTTTTGCAACAGTTACCCCATTAAAGAGAACTGAATTTTCCACCCTGCCAAATACCTTACAGCCTTCACTAATTATCGATGTACTTAAGGATGCTTCAGCATCCAAGTACATCGGTGGCTGCGGTAATCCGGAAGTATATATTTTCCATTCCTCATTAACTATGATTGGATTGGTACGTGCTGACAATAAATCCATATTGGCTTCCCAAAAGCTCTCGACTGTTCCAACATCCTTCCAATAACCCTCGAATTGATAAGCATGAAGGTGGCGATGATCGCGAATCATTGATGGAATCACATCTTTGCCAAAATCCTTTGAAGAAGATGGGTTGTTCTCCTCTTTTACTAGATATTTTTTTAAAATTGGCCAATTGAATAGATAGATTCCCATTGATGCGAGATTAGATTTTGGTTGATTCGGTTTTTCCTCGAAATCAATGATTGTCTGTGAATCAGGTTCAATATTGACGATCCCAAACCGGTTAGCCTCACTCCAAGGGACATTTATTACAGAAAGGGTCGCATCCGCTCCTGATTGCTTATGCTCAACGACCATTTTAGTGTAATCCATTTTATAGATATGATCACCTGATAGAATGAGAACATATTCTGGATTTTGACTTTCTATATAGTCAATGTTTTCGAATACGGCATGCGCCGTTCCTTCGTAGCTATTTTCTCCATTATCATTATGATTCGGCTGAAGGATGGCGACACCACCAATTTTTCGATTTAACCCCCATTTTCCTCCATCCTCAATATAGGTTTGAAGGGTCTCTTGTTTATATTGAGTAAGGATTCCAACGGTATCAATGCTAGAGTTTTTGCAGTTACTTAAAGCAAAGTCAATAATCCTATACTTACCGCCAAACGGGACAGCTGGCTTTGCTACATTTTTGGTTAATTCCTTTAGTCTTGATCCCTTCCCTCCGGCTAACAACATGGCGATACATTGTTTTTTTGTCATCGGTACCTCCTCTTAGTCAATTATTTATCCGTATGTAAGAACCACTTCGCCCTCATTGTAGCACCCTTGTATAACATTAATGAATCAATATATTACGACGGTGAATACGCGTTTTCGACGTATTTCCTTATTATTTAATAGATAATCAAATAGTTGTGATTGACCGGTAATCATTTCAACTTGATTATGTCGAAAAGGAACGACGTAATAATTGAAATATATGATCATCTCGTGAATAAATACCTAAAAAAACACGCTGAAAAAATATCTCAGCGTGTTTCCTTTATTAGTCTTTTTTTAATGCTCCCATTAATTCCGTCCAGTCTAGAATTCGAGAATAATGTAAATGGCGATTGTATGACTGGTCCCTTACAAAAATTTTTAAAGATTCATCTGAAAGTGTGTCTAGAACTTCAGCTTTATCATCAAAATAATAATCAAGCTGTAGTTCCTTAATGATTTCTACTTTTTCATGATCCTGCATCCCATAGTAAAACCGGTCATCTCTAACAGGAAAGCCTTGTTCTCGCATCCAAACCTTCGTTTTTTCTCCATGTTCCTTCGGTCTTGCCGTTATGTAGTAGATTTCGTGCCCCTTTTTATCTAGCTCCTGTAACGTTTCAACTGCATTTGGAAAGGGAGGACAGTTGGTAAAATAAATCTCTTCTAGTGAAGATTTCCACATTGAACTTCCCTGTTCATCCGTTAATCCGAAGGGTTCATGGATTTCAACCCTTTTCAATGCGTGAAAATCTTCGATGGGTACACTTTTATTTAACCTTTTATTGTATATCGTAAAAGCATGTTCTCTTAAATTGATGAGTGTGTCATCAATATCGAAACCAAATTTCATTTTCTTATGGCTCCTCATGGGTGTAGATTGGATACCCTGTAAATTTATAATCTTTGCCGATTTGATGTACAGAAAGCTCGGACAGTTCCACTGCATCTTTCATCTTATCCATCCCAGTACCTGCAAGGAAAGACGGAGCAAGCTGACCACCAATAATTTTTGGTGCCATATATAGGACAATCTTATCAATTAATTTATTTTCTAAGAACGACCAGTTAATGGTACCTCCTCCTTCGATTAGCACAGAGGAGACTTGTTTTTCACCTAATATTTGCATGACTTCAATAGGATTAACATGTTTCGAACCACTAGTTTGAATAACAGTAACCCCTAAACCTTCTAGGATTTTTCGCTTTTCTTTATCGTGGTGTTCACTTGTAAATATCCATGTTTCAGCTAGCTTATCAATGATGACTTTTGATTCTAACGGGATTCTTAATGTAGAATCTAAGATGATTCTAATTGGGTTACGGCCATTCGGAATACGTGTCGTAAGCTCTGGATCATCTTCAATTACCGTATTAACACCAACTAAAATCCCCATATTCTCATTTCTAAGATGGTGGACATCTTCTCTTGCTGCCTCGGAAGTAATCCACTTACTGTCAAAAGAATGGGTGGCGATTTTACCATCTAAGGTGGTCCCAGCCTTCATTGTTACATAAGGAGTTTTTTCGATAATGAATTTATTAAATACTTCATTCATTCGTTGTGATTCATCTTGACGAACGCCAATAATTACTTCAATACCAGCATCCTCTAAGATTTTTACACCACTTCCTGAAACAACTGGATTTGGATCAAGGGTTGCAATCACAACCTGTTTAATTCCAGCTTCGACAATAGCTACTGCACAAGGCCCTGTTCTGCCATGATGGGAACATGGTTCGAGGGTTACATAAATGGTTCCCCCTTTTGCCTTCTCACCAGCCATACGTAAAGCGTGAATTTCAGCATGAGGTTCGCCAGCCTTCAAATGGGACCCAATCCCAACAATTCGGTTATCATTAACGATAACCGATCCAACTAAGGGGTTTGGGTCAGTTTGACCTTTCATCGCCTGTGCATTTTTAAGGGCTAAATCCATATAAAATTCATGATTGGTCATTTGAATATGCCCTTTCTTCTTCTAGATGACCAGACTTATTAATTTTCGTCTGTAAATATTTCTCATTATATTCGGATACATCTCCCCATAACGGTTGACGAGCTGTAACCACAAGTCCTGCTTCTTTTAATGCATTTAGCTTCTTAGGGTTATTGGTCATCAGGGTTACAGGCTTTTGTCGAATTGCCTTGAGAACCTGAATGGCATCACTATAGTTTCTTGAATCATCAACAAACCCCAGACCCTCATTTGCTTCGACCGTGTCATAGCCATTTTCTTGAAGAACATAAGCCATGGCCTTACTGAATAAACCAATTCCCCGTCCTTCATGGTTAGCTAGATAGAAAAGTGCGCCTGTTCCATGGTCCTGGATCATTTTCATTGATTGCTTCAACTGATATCCGCAATCACAACGCTTACTGCCAAAAATATCTCCTGTATGACAAATAGAATGCATCCGTATAATTGCATCCGGAGCATATTCAAAATCGCCATAAACTAAGACACTTGACTGCTGAAATTCCGCTAAGTTAGCAGAGGATAATTTATCAATGATCCTTTCAAAATCCTCGGTAACCTCGTCACAATTCAACCAGCAGTACCACTTGAAATCAACGGTTTCTCCATATAAGTTAACAGGAAGCTTAATAGGACCCACTAAATATATGGCACCTTTCTCTGTTTTTATCAATTGAATCTTATCTTCTAGTACAGCTAGTACCCTAGAATCCAATGCTTGTTTCATTGCAATATCCCCTTTTTTTATATAGTGTGTCTTTTTTGTTTTTATTTCATCCCAATCCCACTATGCACTAATTTTAATCTTATTTTATTATCAAGCCTAGTAAACGTGCAAATCCTATGGCTTGATTTGATGTAACTTCACACCCAGCTAGATCATTTATTGAAACATTTATGCGATCAAAGGTACAACTACGTAGATCGATTCCTTTTAAAGGTGTTCTTTCAAAGCTTGCTTCATTAATATCACACTCTTTAAAGGCAACTTTAGTAAAGGTTGATTCATAATAATCAGCATTACGAAGGGAACAAGAATCAAAGAGCACCTGTTTTAATTTGGAATAACCAAACGAAATCAAATTTGCATTGCAGCTTCGAAAAAAAACATTGCCAAGTGAAGCGTCTGAAAGATTAAGACCAAGGATTTTGGAATCAATAAATTCAACACGATGTATACTGCCATTTCTAAAATCTGTATTTGATAGGTCACAGTGATCAAAAATAACGTCGGTTAATTCAATGTTTTTAAAGGATACATCTTTAAAAATCACATTTTTAAAAATAACTTGTTCAAACCTTATTCTATGTATATCTTCATTTATAACGGAACAATCTCTTATTATGCATAATTCAAAAAGATTTTCTTCATTGGGATAAAAGTCTAAAGGTTTTAAATCTTGTGGGATTTTCGGCCTTTGAATTTTCACTGTATTTGACATGATTTCTCCTTTCTTTACAAACTTTGAACAGAGAAGACCTCTGTTTAAAAACAAAGGTCTTCATTCGTCTTATTCACCTAAATCAACATTATGGTAAATTCGCTGTACATCTTCTAATTCTTCCAATACGTCAATCATTTTCTCAAATTTGGCTTGAGCATCTTCAGGCAGGGTTACTTCATTTTGGGCAAGCATGGTTAACTCTGCAACCGTAAATTCTGTAATTCCAGCATTTTTAAATGCTTCTTGGACAGCATGGAACTGATCCGGTTCTGCATAAACGATAACGGATTCCTCTTCCTCAAGGATGTCGCGTACGTCAACATCTGCTTCCATTAGGATTTCTAGGACTTCATCCGCTGTTTTTCCTTCAAGACCAATAACGGCAGTTGAATCGAACATATAGGCTACCGATCCGCTGACTCCCATATTTCCGCCATTTTTTCCAAATGCAGCACGAACATCAGAGGCAGTACGGTTAACATTGTTCGTTAATGCATCGACAATCACCATGGAACCATTTGGTCCAAAGCCTTCATAACGTAGTTCAGAATAACTTTCCTCTGATCCGCCTTTTGCCTTTTCTATTGCACGGTCGATAATGTGTCTTGGTACATTGTACGTTTTAGCACGTTCTAATACAAATTTTAAGGCCTGATTGGATTCAGGGTTTGGTTCCCCTCTTCTAGCTGCTACATAAATTTCTACTCCAAATTTCGCATAAATACGGCTTGTATTTGCATCTTTTGAAGCCTTCTTTTCTTTAATGTTGTTCCATTTACGACCCATTTTGTCCACTCGCTTTCAACTTTGAATCTACATAAAAAATAGTAATAAAAAAAGACAATTTCTTCAACTATTTTCTTGAATGATAGTTATACCAGATAATATTATACCGTATTTGTAAAATTTGTTAAGTATTAATCAATAATTCTTAGTTCTGTAACTGTTATCACAGCCTGGTAAGAGTTATTTTCTTATACTGTTATAAGGAGGTGTCGGCATGAAAGTATTGTATCCAATAAAAAACCTAGTAGACATCAAAGTAGTAAAAGAAACAATTAAGCCTTTTGGAGGTCGTTGTGCAAAAATAGTGGATGGGAATCTTGAGTATCAAATTAAAGATGAGAATCAAACCGCAGCATATGAAGCTTTGAAGGATAAAGCCTATATTGAATGAGTCAGGAAAATGAATTCCTGGCTTTTTTTATGTTAGTTTTAATTTTGCTATGAATTTGATTTCATTTTGAAACTTCTCGAGGATTTCTTTAAAGGTGGAATTAATAAGAAGAGGAAATAAGTTTTCGAGTGCCTCCTGATAATTTTGTCCTAATGCTTCTCGTAAAAGAACATATTCATGAAAAAGTAATGCTTTTTCAAAATCAATGCCAAGCTCATACAATCCTCTAAACAATGTTTCTTTTGGAATAACTTTAATCTTTTTAAATATTCTTTCATTTTTTTCAATAAATATTTCTTCCAAATACCGTGTCACATAATCTCGATACACCATTTGCCCGATATCATTTGTTTCTTTTTTTGTATGATTAAAACCAATCACTCCACCTTCCTTGTTTTCACGAATAATAAACGTTTTGTTCCCTTTTAAGTGCTGGATGAAGTTTTTTACACTTTTATCAAAGATTTTATTGAATTGAATGATTTGGTGAAGTTTAACAGCAAAGTCCGTATTTTCTTCACCGACAACAAATAGTCTGTCAACAATTGGCAACAGCTTTAAAACTCCTTCTGAAAGCTGGCTTGAAGCATCATATATGATAATATCATATTCCTTCTTCATGTTTTTAACGACGCGCTTTTGTTGTGTTAGTGTCAAATTTGAAAATTCATGAATGACTTCTTTTGTAAGTCCTTCTTTTTCTAATGTCCCATATGAAATAAATGCAGCAGATAAATCCGTATTCATTTTTAGCCAATGATAAATAGATAAAGACAATTCGGTTACACCTGATTTCGCTTTTGGCGAATAAAAGCCGACCAAATACATGTTACTCACCTGCCTTTTATTACTATAGTATTTAACTTTAGAAACAAAGGTTAAAGCTAATCCATTTTAATGCTAAACTTATTAAAAAAAGGCACTTCATCAGAAAATCCATTTTAACTTCCAATTGCAATAACCCTTTCGATTGAAAGGGCTGGTTTGTTGGAATGGGTAAAACTAATATTAAATTTGGAATTGGTGCTATAATGGAAAAAATAGTGAATGAGGTCAATAATATTATGAAAAAATCACTTTTACTATCTTTAATTATAGCTATCATTCTTTTTGCTCTTTTATCTACTGTATTAGTTCAATTGACATCCTATCTGCATCCTATCGTCTTAGGTGTTGTCTTATTCTGTATAGTTATAACAGTTTTCTTCATCATCATATGTATACGAAAGGAAACGATACAGCTTCGCTACTCTCATTTTTGTATGCTTTTACTGCTATACACGATTGCTTTATTCATTTTGCTATTCTTCCGACCTGGGAACCAAACCTATCAGTCAATTAATCTTGTTCCCTTTTCCACCATTGCTTTTTATCTAACAGGAAAATTGAATGGGTTGATTTCTTTTTATAATTTGGCCGCAAATATAGCTTTGTTCATTCCCTTTGGTTTATTTCTAAAGGTTAATAAATGTACTACTTTTCAATTATTCTATATTCCCATTCTTTTCGTTTCATCGATTGAGTTATTACAATACTTCACAGGGAGAGGAAGCTTGGATATTGATGATTTCATTTTGAATGTATTTGGATTTTTCCTAGGCTATTTACAATTTCCTCTTTTCAATCGCATTATTAAAGTCACACCCCATATCAAAAAAATAAGGACCACCAATTGGTGAATCCCCCGGATGATTAAACATAAACCAGTAATAACCAAAAATACAAGCTGACAAGTGAGAAAATTAACGCTGGAGGAATGACGATAATCGTAACTCGTAAGTATTCCATCCAAGTAACTGTAATTTTATTTACCCTAAGGATATGCATCCAAATTAATGTTGCTAACGTTCCAATTGGAAGTAATAATGATCCTATATCACTACCGATTATATTCGCAAGGTAGACTGTTTTTAGAGTAAGCGGTGGTAATCCCATTTCGGTAAGAGTAATCGTAGCGACCATCAATGCAGGATGGTTATTGAATAGGTTTGATAATACTCCTGTTATTACACCCATTGTAATACTTGCATGGAAAAGACTACCATGAACCAAAGATCCTAATTGTTCAACTAAGAAATTGGTTAAACCTATATTATGAAGACCATAGATAATGATGTACATATTAAAGGCGAAGATTAAGATATGCCATGGTGTTTTTAATAACATGTCCTTTGGACTTACACCAATTCGAATCCATCTCCAAATTAATAAGACGATTGACCCGATTACAGCCACGAATGAAACAGATATGCCGATAAAGGAAGCAACGAAAAGACTAAGTCGCATAATAAATACAAAGATAAGCATTTGGATCATGAGCTTTTTATGTTTATCAAAAATTTCTTCTGAATTTTTCTTTAAGGGGTGGTAGCGATTATTCTGATGTAATGGAATCGAGTAGGAATGGTAACGAAGCTGTTTCGGCAGTTCCTTTCTATAAACAAGGAATAATAAATAGGATAAGAATAACAAACCTAGAGTTCCTGGAACAAACATCATAGCAGTATGAAGATAAAGATCCATCCCAATAATTTTTAGAGCAATTAAATTAACAATATTACTTACACCAATAGGTGCACTGGAGGCAGTTGCGATTAAAGCACCACTTAATAAATAGGGGATCATTTGCCGTTTCTTCAGACCTAAATGTTTTAGTATTAATATTAGGATTGGGGTGGTAATTAATATACTTCCATCGTTGTTAAAGAAAAGTGTCATTAAAAAGCAAAGCAGTAAAGTGTACCAAAACAACCTTATACCCGAACCCTTTGATACCTTTAACATTAAAGCAGCTGTCCATTTAAAAAATCCAAAACTTTCAAGGACAATGGCCATGACGATCGTCGCTATTATCGTGATGGCAGCTCCTGTTACTTTAGAACTTATATCAAGTAAATCCACTAATGAGACACTTCCACTTACAAAAACCAGCACTGCTCCGATTGTCGCAGGGATTGCTTCGTTCATATTTTTCGGACGGATAAATATCATCACCATGGTTAGGATGAAAGCGAATATGGTGATGATCACCGTCGTTGGATGATACATAGTAGTTATTTCTCTCCTTTCAACAATCTAAATTCTTCAATTTCCTGTCTTCTCTTGTCCCTTGATCTATCATACGTAGGTTCTAAGGGGCTTGAACTAAACGAATATCTTGAATTTATGTAAATCAGCAGGTAACTAGAAAGTTTTTTAAAGTACCGGGTAGATTTATGCCTATTATTTTTGATATTTGTCTCTGACTACGTTCCAATTTATAAATAGAAGAATTCTAGTACTCTGAAAAATACAAAACCGATACTTTTTGAGTATCGGTTTTGTTATTATTGTGATACTTTATCTTCCTCTGCGACCGTGAGATCCATGGCTTCCACGGGAGCCATGGCTTCCGCGAGATCCGCAACTTCCACGAGATCCACGA
>NZ_JBALNQ010000037.1:31243-31363 GCF_036961885.1 Neobacillus niacini
CACGAGATCCACGACTTCCTTTACTACCTTTAGGTCCTTTGCCTTTTGGCCCTTTACCGCGGCTTCCTCTTCTGCCTTTGCTTCCGTGTGAACCTCTGCTTCCTCTACTTCCGTGTGAAC
>NZ_JBALNQ010000037.1:31549-86219 GCF_036961885.1 Neobacillus niacini
AACCTCTGCTTCCTCTGCTTCCGCGTGAACCGTGGTTTCCTCGGCTACCCCTGCTTCCGCGTGAACCACGGCTTCCTTTTCTTCCCTTTGGACCCTTTGGTCTTTTCCCGCTTGATCCTCTACTACCTCTACTTCCACCTGTTCCACGACTACCGCGTGACCCACAGCTTCCATGTGACCCCTTTGATCCTCTACTTCCACGGGACCCACGACTTCCATGAGAACCACGACTGCCTCTGCTGCCCTTAGTATCTGATTTGCCACAGAAACATTTTCGGTCCGTTTTCTCATCTGGATTATTATCTAGAAATAAAACGACTCCATTATCCTTTGCCTGTGACATTAATTGATTCATGTCCATCCTCACTAACTATTCCACCACTTTCATAAAAGGATTATATTCACTTCTAACTTATGGTAAGAACAGTACACTTGATATAGACAAACATTGATTTTTTTAAAATTCATATTAATTTTGTTATACCTAACCTTTTGCCCTGCATCAAAAGACAGGTTATTTGTACTGCATTATCAAAGGTTGAATGATTAGCACATTCAACCTGCATGCGGCATACTATCTAGAAAAAATGAATGTATAAGGAGTAATAACGTGTTAAAATACGAAATTTTCATTAATCCAAAATTACTTCAAAAGCTGGAAGATGATATCTGGCAAGACGACCATGTCCCGGCAGTATTAAAAATTGGTGAAAATCGATACAAAATAGGATTGAAATACCGAGGAAATGTCATTAGAAAGAAGAAGAAAAAGTCCTATACGATCATTTTTCAAAGCCCTTATCTTGTCGAAGGCGCTCACGAAATTCATCTGAATGCTGAATATGATGATATTTCACTTAGCCGCAATAAGCTATCTCTCGACTTTTTCAATCGAATTGGGGTTACCTCTCCTCACTCTATGCATGTGCAGTTATATATGAATGGATTTTTCAAAGGAATTTATTTAGAGCTCGAGTCCTTTGACCAACACCTCTTGAAAAAGAGAAACCTTCCTGACGGACCCATCATATATGCAACGAATTATTTTGCAAACTTCTCATTACTCTCTCCTGAAAATGAGCTAAAATCCAGCTTAGATGAGGGTTACACAATAAAGTATGGAGTTCAAACAGACCTTTTTAAATTAGAAGACTTCATTAAAATGATCAACACCTCTAGCAACGAGGAATTTGCAAAAGAAGTTGGAAAAATCCTAGATATAGAAAAATACCTACGATGGCTCGCTGGTGTTGTTTGTACACAGAACTTTGACGGTTTTATTCATAATTATGCTCTTTATCTAAATAGCGAAACCAACCTGTTTGAGATTACCCCTTGGGATTATGATGGAACGTGGGGAAGAGATCTTCACGGCAGGAAGCTGGACCATGACTTCGTACCTATAAGTGGTTATAATACGTTAACGGGACGACTCCTCCATATTTACCCATATAGAACCAAATACAAGGAAATCTTGTCTTCTATCTTAGAAAATGATTTTAGTTTGGTCACATTGAAACCCATAATTGAAGGACAATTTCAAACCATAAAGCCTTTTATCAAGACAGACCCCTATATAAACATGGACGAGGAGCAGTTTGAAAAAGAAAAATATGTGTTTCTCCGATTTATTATGAAAAGAAATAGTTATTTAAAAAAAGAAATGGCTTCATTATGACTTTTTCACTCTGTATATGGATCCCATATACGTTTTTTTTGCCTATTTTTACAAAAAGGCATGAAAAAAGGCTCGTCGTTTAGTACAACATCACACCGTGACACATATAAATGCAGTGTAAAAGTTTATTTATTTAAAGGAGGATAAATATTGTGAATAACGACATGTGGAAGTCTTTAGTGGGGAAGACGATTAAAGTTGATAGAGGCGGTCCAGAATCAAGGATTGGAAAATTGATGGCCGTTCTTGATGACCATCTTGTACTCTTAACTAAAGACGATGGTGTGCTTTATTACAATACGCACCATGTCAAGAGTGTAACTGAAAATTCAAAGGACACTCTGGATATAGGAATTGAGGTTCCTGAAAACTTCGAATTTAAAAGCGCATCAAACTTCCAAGGTCTTTTAGATAGCTTGAAATTCCAATGGGTAAGAATTAACCGTGGTGGGCCTGAAAAACTTGAAGGTGTAATTAGCGAAATTAACAAAGACTTTGTATCGTTAATTAGTAAAGAAGAAGTTATCCGCGTATCAATGTGGCACATCCGAAATATTAGCTACGGCTTAAAAATTGAAAGTGAAAAACAAGAAGAAAATAAAGATCAAGGTAATGAAGAGAACACTTTGTCTCAAACAGAAAAACAAGTGGTCAGACAAAGAGTAATTCGTGCAGAAAATTCACAAGTAAGACAATGACCAATATAATCCTTGTCGCTTCTCGGATAGAGGAGCGACAAAATTTACCCTAAGGAGGAATTTTGATGGGATCTAATAATTTTTCATCAACTGTAGATTTACTTAAAGGCTTTAATGTAAATTTATATGTGGGTGAAGAAATTATAAAAGGGAAACTAATGGGCGTAGAAACTGACCATATCATTCTCGAAGATGAAAACAAATACGTCTATTACTATAGCATTGATAAAATTCAGGCTATAACCAAAAATACAAAGCAATATAAAGGTGAAGTTATTACCACCGAATTTATGAAAACACAAAGTTTAGCGGACTTATTAAGCTCATTAAAGAATTCATGGGTATCGATTTTGTGCTTAAATAAGCAATCATTCACGGGTGTACTGGGCATCGTTGATTCTGATTTCGTTACGTTAATCAATGGTGAAGATAGAATATTAATCAAAATCTCGCACATCTCAAATATATTAAAGGGTTATCGAAAAGAAGAAAAAGAACAAAAAAGTGATAATGAAAGTGAATCAAATGTTTTAGAGAAAAAACAAGAAGAAACAGACGATAAATATATTGAAACTCAAGTTTTCGTTAAATCAAACAAACAAGAATCAACTACTCCGCAACGAGAAACAGTTGTCAATAAGGTTGAAATGGATGCGATGATCGCTCCAATAGCAACCGTTAATCAACCAGAGATTGAGAAAAAGGGTTGGCTAGAACCTATAAAAACCTCTTTATCAATAGCTAAGGTCAGCAATGAAAGTAAAAATATAAAAGAAGAGAAAAAGCAAACCTCACACAGTGAGAGTGTTCAACCAAGCTTGGTTGTAAGACAAAACAATCACAGTGAAAGCAAATGGACAAAAATGGATGTCACACCTGCTCCAAAAGAAGAAATTAAAAAACAGAATACAGATGTAGTCATTCAAAAAATCGTAAAGCATGATAAAGAAACCATTCAAAAACCAGCTGCTTCCATGGTTGATAAAAGAGCTCAGATTAGATCTGTTGCACCGAAACAGGAGTTAACAGCAAATTCTACAATGGAGTTAGTAAATAAAGTTAAAAAAGCAAAAGAGACGTTTGAAAAGAATTCACTACTGAAAATAGAAACAACAAAGAGAAACAGTGTTGAAAATAAAAAAGAAGATAAAAAAACTACGGCACAAGAAGTCGAATTCTCCCGTTTTTCAGGTGAACCAGCAATGCGTGATTTTGATCGTAGATCCTTTTTCTCGGGATGGCCGAATCGAAATTCGCAAAGACGTATTTAATCCGACCCTATAATGGCAGCAAATGAATAGCATTAAACCAAAATTCTTCATCACTGTGCCAATAATAAAAAGTGAATTTTACAATAAAGAGCAGGGCATTTCCTATTCATCTATAGGCCCTCTCTTCTTGTAGAATCATTTTACTGGAAAGGAAGTGATTAGGTGAAAATAAAAGACCATATTGGTACCTATTTAAAACTTGAAATCTCTGGTAATAAACCCATAAGTGGAATCTTAATTGATGTAGGCAGTGATTTATGGGTAATTTATAATGGTTATGATTATTTATATATTCCTACCGTTCATATTCAAAATTGGAAGTTTCCAAAAAAAGAAGAAATTGATGAAATTATCACTTTATCAGATGACCAATCCCCCATCTTCAACCCGAATGAAGAAATTTCTCTAAGAAAAACTCTGACTGCTGCAAAGGGAATCTTTACAGAAATATACGTAACAAGTAAACAAGCATTACATGGTTACATTATAAGTATCATGAATAATTACTTTGTTTTTTACTCCCCTCTTTACAAAACCATGTTTATATCTCTAAATCACTTAAAATGGTTAATTCCCTATACCAATAGCCAGCGTCCATATGGTTTAAGCAATGCAAATTTACCGGTTAATCCTACTAACATTACATTTGCAAGGTCTTTTGAAGTCCAAATTGAAAAGTTGAATGGAACATTAATTGTATTTAATATTGGTGAAAATGAAAATGTTATAGGGAAAATCATCGGTATAAAAAATAATTTCGTTGAAATAATCACAGCTAAAGGGGATCCCGTCTATTTAAATCTCCAGCATATTAAAACGGTCCATATGACCTAACCCGTGAAGTTTTATTTACAACAATGGGCCAAGCGTTCAAATATAAATTCTACAGAGTGTCTAGCGGCACTCTTTTATTTATGGAAAAAGTAAAATCAAAACCTACATAAAAACTCAAGACTGGTGCATACATTTTAAATAATACAATTTTAGACCCTCAGGAGGATTTCATGGACATCTATGTTAGAGAAGGTGATTCATTATGGTATTACAGCCAACTGTATGGAATAAATTTCCAGATGATTGTCGATTCAAACCGGGAAATTCAGCCAAGTCAGCTTGCAGTTGGACAGCTAATTCAGATTCCCGGCTTTGTTGCGCAGGATTATCAGATTAGACGCGGTGACTCTTTCTGGGGAATTGCCAGAAGTCGGAATCTTCCACTAGACGCATTGTTATTAGCCAACCCTAATGTAAATCCAAATCGACTCCAAGTTGGCCAGATAATTCGGGTTCCCTTACGTATAACATGGAGACTTGTGAAGGGAAAGCAGCATTATGATTTCAGTCGAATGATGAGTGATATTGCTCGTTTACAAACTGTTTATCCATTTTTACGCGTGACTAATACCGGAAACTCCGTTCTTGGTAATCGTATTCCCGAAGTTCTTTTAGGGAATGGCGGAAAAAGAGTTCATTATAATGCATCCTTTCATGCAAACGAATGGATCACGACGCCAATCTTAATGACATTTTTAAATGATTATTGTTTGTCGCTAACAAATGGAAGTTCGATTCGTGGATTATCAACCTACCCACTCTATTCTCAAACCATGTTATCATTAGTTCCCATGGTTAATCCTGATGGAGTTAGTCTTGTTATGAATGGACCACCGGAAAATGAGACATGGAGAAATAGAGTAATAGAATTAAATCGTGGAAGTACTGACTTTTCTGGCTGGAAGGCCAATATTAGAGGTGTGGACTTAAATGATCAATTCCCTGCCCGCTGGGAATTGGAAAAAGCAAGGAATCCTGGTCAACCTGGTCCGAGAGATTATGTAGGGGAACGCCCTCTATCCGAGCCTGAAGCGATTGCGATGGCAGATTTGACAAGACGGCGTGACTTTTCACGTGTGCTCGCCTTTCATACACAGGGAGAAGTCATTTACTGGGGATTTGAAAACCTTGAACCTCCAGAGTCCGAGATCCTGGTGAACGAGTTTAGTAGAGTCAGTGGGTACCAGCCAGTTAAAACCATTGAAAGTTATGCAGGTTATAAAGATTGGTTTATCCAAGACTGGCGCCGACCAGGTTTTACCGTTGAGCTCGGAACTGGGATAAATCCCCTCCCACTTACTCAATTTGATGAGATCTATGAGAAAACGTTAGGAATCTTTTTGGCAGGGTTGTATATGTAATGTCTTGAAGACCTATTCCTTGGTGAGATGGGTCTTTCTTGTATGATCTTTTTTATATGCCAGTATTTTCTGCTATCCGTCAGGCCCATAAACATGAAAAGCACGCAGCCGCATGCTTTTTCCACAACTTAATTAGCCTGTTGTCGTCTTGTAAAACCATGATATCTCGTTCCTTGAAAAACTAATTCTCCAAAATCACCTTCAGCAAGCAAACCGTACTCCGATCCATTTACAGCTAATTCCATTCGGTCACCACTTTCTACCTGGAACGTAACATAATACCAAGTGCTTGAGTGACTGTCATTTCCTCCACCACTTACCTCTGTCCTTTTCGAAACAACAACTGCATCAACATTCAACCTCGGCTGCTTGTTATTATAACTCCACTGCTTAATGCCTTTAAAAATAGTAAAAAGGATAATTCCAAAAACTAAGATAAAAATTACTGGAAAAAGCATACTCATGATTGAAAACAAATCTAACCCTTCATTTAAACCCAAAGTAATAACCCTCCTTCTTCCCAGCTAACTCAATAATAATGTACAATATTACTATAAAGGCAAGTTACCAGAGCCTCAAGAGAATTTTGTCCTTTTCAGGAAAACTTTAACTATACTAACTATATGTAGTAAACAATGAAATTAGGTGAAATATGGAAAAAACCATCCTGTTTGATGGAGTCTGCAACCTCTGTAATAGCAGCGTACAATTTATTATCAAGAGAGATCCAAAGAGTCACTTTAAATTCGCTTCTATTCAAAGTGAGACGGGACGATCCTTATTAAAACAATATGGTTTTGACAAAGAGATCGACAGTTTCATTTTAATTGAAAATCAAAGAATTTATTTAAAATCGAGTGCAGCACTAAGAGTATGTAGAAATTTAAATGGCATGTGGAAGCTCCTCACCATTTTACGAATCCTACCCGCTCCTTTTAGAGACTTTTTTTACGATATCGTTGCAAAAAATCGTTATAAATGGTTTGGTAAAAAAGAAAGTTGTATGATCCCCACAAAGGAAATGAAAAAAAGATTTTTGGACTAAATGAAATCTTTTTTTAAATTATGGACATGTTCACTACATGCCAGTACAAAGAAGGACATATATTATAGTAACCCATGATACAATACCTCCTTTAGAAAGTGGCCCCACCACTTTCTTTTTTTTTGCATAAAAAAAGCACTCAAAAAAGTGCTTTTTCTACATAGTTATGATTTTTGGTAATTTAGTTCCCAAATGATTCCAAAGGAATCTTGAACACGTGCATATTTTGCACCCCAAAATGTGTCCTCCAGCTCATTGAGCACCTTACCATTTTTACTTAGAGCATTGTAAAGATTTTCGATTTCTTCATCACTTTCAGGCTCAAGCGTAAGTGAAATATTTGATCCCACTACAACCGATTTACCCGGGAAGTTATCTGAAAACATAATCGAAATGTCCTCTTTTTTGAGCTGCGCATGCATAACTCGGTCATTCGCTTCAGGCGGAGTCGGGTAATCAGCTTCACCGAAAGTTTGTAATCCAATAATTTCTGCCCCTAATAATTCCTTATAAAACTCCAAAGCTTGTTTTGCATTTCCATCAAAAGTTAAATATGGTGTAATCTGCTTCTTCATAAAAGCACTCCTTAAAATAAAATACACAACAATATATTAGTTTTATCATAAAATACAGATTTTAATCAAAAGCATAAAAAAATACCTTTGAACAGATGTCAAAGGCAAAAGGAGAGCTTAGTGGTCAAGGCTAAGCCCTAGTTTTAGGAGGTCTAAACTCAGAAGAATTTAAACAAAACCATCATAGCATTTTCCGAAAATTCTTTCAATAGTTTAAAGCGTTAAAGGTTAAAAGTAATGAACTTGTAATATTACCTCCTATTATTAGTAAATCCTAAATAATAGTTCTACTCCATTTTAAGATTAATGTGTTGACATACTTGTATATACAAGATAAAATGTAAACGTAATCAAATACCTTGTATATACATGTTTTGAGTCGATTGTTGAAAACATAAGCAAATAACATGTTAATACATGAAAATTACTATTAGACAAAGAAGTGAATGACTTTCATTTCAATTAGGGGGAGAAAACAATGTCTAAATTCACAGAGCCAGCAAAAGATTTGCTCGAACACGTTGGTGGGAAAGAAAACATTGCAGCCGTTACTCACTGTGTAACAAGAATGCGTTTTGTTTTAAATGATCCAAGCAAAGCGGATGTGACAAAAATTGAAGGTTTAAAGCCAGTAAAGGGTACCTTCACACAAGCTGGTCAATTTCAAGTTATTATCGGAAACGATGTTTCTACGTTCTATAATGACTTTGTAAAAATCGCTGGTGTCAGCGAAGCTAGTAAAGACGAAGCAAAAGTTGCTGCCAAACAAAATATGAACTGGCTGCAACGAATGATTGCTCATCTTGCCGATATTTTTACACCGTTAATCCCTGCCCTTGTTGTGGGTGGTTTAATTCTAGGATTTAGAAATGTTATTGGTGATATCAAACTACTTGAAGATGGCACAAAGACCATCGTTGAAGTTTCACAATTCTGGGCTGGAGTTCATGCCTTCTTATGGCTGATTGGCGAAGCAGTATTCCACTTCCTCCCAGTCGGTATAACTTGGTCGATTGCTAGAAAAATGGGTGCAACACCAATCCTTGGTATCGTCCTTGGTATTACCTTAGTTTCTCCACAATTACTTAATGCTTATGGTGTTGCAGGTGCAGAAACGATCCCAACTTGGAATTTTGGCTTTGCTGAAATTGAAATGATTGGTTATCAAGCACAAGTAATACCAGCTATTTTAGCCGGATTTGTTCTCTCTTTCTTAGAACTTAAACTACGTAAAATTGTTCCTAATTCCATTTCGATGATAGTGGTTCCATTCTTGGCTTTAATTCCAACAGTCTTGATTGCCCACATTGTATTAGGTCCGATCGGCTGGACAATCGGTTCATGGATTTCTGATGTTGTATATTCAAGTTTAACTTCAGCTTTTGGCTGGTTATTTGCAGCTATCTTTGGTTTTGCTTATGCACCACTTGTTATCACGGGCTTACACCATATGACCAATGCGATTGACCTGCAATTAATGTCAGAGTTAGGCGGAACAAACCTATGGCCAATGATCGCCTTATCAAACATTGCTCAAGGTTCTGCTGTACTTGCGATGATTTATATCAATCGTAAAAACGAAGAAGAAAAGCAAGTATCGATTCCTGCAGCTATTTCGTGTTACTTAGGGGTAACTGAGCCAGCGATGTTCGGTATTAACTTAAAATACGGTTTCCCTTTCCTTGCAGCGATGATTGGTTCGCTAGTAGCGGCAGTTATTTCTGTAGGTAGTGACGTTATGGCTAACTCAATCGGTGTTGGCGGACTACCTGGATTCCTTTCTATCCAGCCGCAGTACATGATGATGTTTGCGATAGCTATGTTAGTAGCGATTGTCGTTCCATTCATTTTAACAATCATTTTTGCTAAAACAGGAATGAACAAATTTTCATTTAAAAAGTAATACTCCTATTAAGGAGGGAGACCATCTCCCTCCTTTTCCACATTAGAGTCACAAAAAATTATAGGCAGGTGTATATCATGTCAACAGCATGGTGGAAAAAAGCAGTCGTTTATCAAATTTACCCTAAAAGTTTTTATGATACAACCGGTAATGGTACCGGTGATATTCAAGGAATAATTAAGAAACTAGACTATTTAAAAGAACTTGGAGTAGATGTGGTTTGGTTAACTCCTATTTATAAGTCCCCTCAAAAAGATAATGGTTATGATATAAGCGACTATTACAACCTTCAAGAAGAATATGGAACGATGGATGACTTTGACCAACTCCTTGCCGAGGCACATAAACGCGGTATTAAAATCATCATGGATATTGTCATTAATCATACTTCCACTGAACACGAGTGGTTCCAGCAAGCAAAATCCTCTAAAGACAATCCATATCGTGATTTTTACATCTGGAAGGATGGTAAAGATGGCCTCCCTCCTACCAACTGGGAATCTAAATTTGGAGGCTCAGCCTGGCAGTGGGATGAAACGACCGGGCAATACTATCTGCACTTATTTGATGTAACACAAGCAGACTTAAACTGGGAAAATGAAAAAGTTCGAGAAGCATTATATGAAATGATGCATTTTTGGCTCAAAAAAGGTGTTGATGGGTTCAGATTAGATGTCATCAATTTAATTTCAAAAGATCAGCAATTCCCTCAGGATAATAGTGACGGACGTAAATTTTATACAGATGGTCCAAGAATTCATGAGTTCCTTCATGAGATGAATGAAAAGGTATTTTCAAAATATGATATTATGACCGTTGGTGAAATGTCATCTACGTCTATCGATAACTGCATTCGCTACACCAATCCACGTGATGAAGAACTTAATATGACGTTCAGCTTCCACCATTTAAAAGTGGATTATCCAAATGGTGACAAATGGACGAAAGCAGATTTTGACTTCAAAGCATTGAAAAATATCTTGTCCAAATGGCAGATTGAAATGAATAAAGGCGGTGGCTGGAACGCCCTCTTCTGGTGCAATCATGACCAGCCACGGGCAATTTCTAGGTTTGGTAATGATCAACAGTTCCACAATCAATCGGGCAAAATGCTCGCAACTACCCTCCATATGATGCAAGGAACCCCTTATATCTATCAAGGGGAAGAATTCGGGATGACCAATCCGAAGTTCGACAAGATTGAAGATTACCGTGATGTTGAGTCCCTAAATATCTATGAGATTAAGAAAAAAGAAGGTCTTTCAGACAAGGAAATTATCGATATCTTGAAGCAGAAATCGAGGGATAATTCTCGAACGCCAATTCAGTGGAATACGCACGAACATGCCGGTTTTACATCTGGCACACCGTGGATTCATACCGCAGCAAACTATAAAGAAGTTAACGCAGAGAACGCCCTGAAGGACTCAGATTCCATTTTTTATCACTACCAAAAGCTGATTCGTCTACGGAAAGAATATGATGTAATCACTGATGGGGACTATGAAATGATCTCCGAAAACCATGACTCGATCTTTGCTTTTGTCCGAAAAACAGAGAATGCATTGTTGTTAGTAATCAATAATTTTTATAATATAAACACCACCTATGCTTTGCCTGTGACGTTAAACATTGATGGCTTGCCAAACGATGTGTTACTCTCAAATTATGAGGACTCTGCACCACTGGGCAAAGAGATACAGTTACGGCCATACGAGTCCATTGTTTATCATTTGAAAAAATAATGGGAGATTTTTATGACAAACAAGTATCAACTTATCTTTAATACCATCGTAGATCAAATTAAAAGCGGGGAAATCCTGCCGAATACCCTCCTTCCCTCTGAAAATGAACTGAAGGACCAGTATGATACATCAAGAGAAACGATTAGAAAAGCCTTAAACCTGCTTGCTCAAAATGGGTACATTCAAAAAGTAAGAGGCAAAGGTTCAATCGTCATTGATATTAATAAATTTGATTTTCCTGTTTCAGGATTGGTTAGTTTTAAAGAGCTGGCTGAAAAAATGCAGGAAAAACCACGAACAATTGTCAATGAATTGTCATTCATTATCAAACCTGATGCCTTTCTCAAGCAACAGCTGCAGCTTTCCGGGAAAGATCAGGTTTGGAAAATCGTTCGAACCCGAGAGATCGGCGGCAAGAAAATCATCCTTGATAAAGATTATCTTTCAGCAAATTACGTTCCTTCGATTACCGAAGAAATTTGCGCCGATTCTATTTATGCCTACCTTGAAAATGAACTAAACCTGAAAATCAGCTTTGCAAAAAAAGAGATTGTCGTCGAAGAGCCAACAGCAGAAGATCGTTCTTTTTTAGATTTGGATGGTTTTCATAATATTGTCGTGATTAAAAACTACGTATATTTAGAAGATGCCAGTCTTTTTCAATATACCGAATCCCGGCATCGACCGGACAAATTTCGTTTTGTCGACTTTGCACGGAGAACACAGTAAAAACCTCAATTCATTTTGAGGTTTTTCTTTTTGCTTCCCTTCGACTCGAAAAATACTTGTTAAAAGGAATCCAAAAGTATCTTTGGTTCCCCGCTAAGTGAAAAAAGCTGATTGACGGGAATCAAAAGGTACTTACTCCTTTCTATTCCTTAGCTCAGCTACAATAAAGAGGTCTTGATAAAATTTCTCTACACTCTCAATCTTCAATCCCTGAGATGTAAATGCCTCTAAAGTGTCTCTATTTAGACAGCAGCCATCACATATTTTTTTCCACAGAGGCGTTAGACCTTCCTGCATACGGCTAAGCACGGTATTTTCCATCTTGACATGTTCAAATAATAGAATTTTTCCGTTAGGTTTACATACCCGTTTTAACTCTTTAATGGCCTCTTCGACATTCGGTATCGTACAAAAAACAAGTGTTGCAACTATGGTATCAAAAGTATGATCTTCAAACGGAAGCCTCTCCGCGCTCGCTTTGACCATTTTAATTGGTACCACTGCTAATTTAAGCTTAGAAAGAGATTGGTCTATCATATGCTGACTTGGTTCAATCGCGATTACATGATCAACATTCCTATACAAGGGAAAATTAACTCCTGTACCTGAACCAAGTTCAAGTACCTTCCCAGTCGCAGTTTCAAGCAGGTCTTGACGGACCCTTTTAAATTTTCTCCGTTCCAAAGGTCCCATGAAAAAATCATACCATCTTGGAAATGTACTCAATATAACTTCAACTCCTAGTCTACGTGCCAATATATCTACTATGATTATCACTCTGACCTAAGTTTAACGTGAAAAATTTCATATATTGTTATTCTCCGATAATCATCCAATCCATTCCCACCCTATAAACATATTATAGTATAAAAACTTATGACGAGGTGTTGAAATGAAAGATCACCAAACAGTTATATCTATTTTAGGTAGTGCTGGCGGGGTGGGGAAATCTATTCTTTCGATTTTGAATAATACAGTTGTTGATACAAATGATCCTATTCATAGCATCATCTTGAATAGTACCATTCACTTAATTGACGTTAAACAAAAGGAACCACAATATTATCAAAACCTATATCCTCAATTAATAAACCAGTTGATTTTACATCAGTTTGACCTTAAAGACAAAGATCAGTTCTTGAATCATCTTATTAACACGAATACAAGCATCGTCATTGATGTTTCCTGGGCAGATACAGTTGAGATGCTGCAATGTTGTAACCAACTAGGTATCAAATATGTGAATTCCGCTTTGGAAAATACGTTTATTGATGATAATGAAGAACAGTTCGCAGGATTTCCGTTGATAGAACGAATACATTACTTTGAAAAACACAAAGACACCTTTAAAAATACTACTGCGATTGTATGTTCAGGAATGAATCCAGGAGTAGTCCAATGGATGGCAATTGAGCTTATGCGTCAATATTCCAATGAAAAACCACAAGCCTGCTACATCGTCGAGCATGATACCTCTTTTTTTAAGGAGAAGTCACAAGCTAAAAATAACGTCATCTATACCACCTGGTCTTCTGAATGCTTCCTAGATGAAGCAATTTTGTGCTATCCGATGTTCATGAAGAATCGGACAGCTCTTTATTTATATGAAGATGTCTATAATGTAGAATTTAAAGTTACTTTAGGAAAAAAGAAGTTCCATGGTTGTTTGATGCCCCATGAAGAAGTTTATACCTTGGGTAAGATGTTTGATATGGAAAGTGGATTTTTGTATAAGGTTAATGACCATACTACCCAAATTATCCGTAATAATCTAGATAACACTGATGTATTGTGGGATTTTGAAATGAAGGTACTCGATCCTCATGAGGCACCGCTCGCTGGTGAAGATTTAGTTGGCGTACTGCTCGTTTATTCTGATAAAGAGCGTTATATGTATAATATCATGAGTAATGAAAGGATTTTTTCAAAGTATAAAACAAATGCTACCTACTTCCAAGTGGCATGTGGGATATACGCTTCCCTTTCTGTCCTTCTACTTGATCAAATACCAAAAGGTGTTCACTATGTGGACGAGCTATTACTAAAAACAAAAACTAATTTCGGGCAATATTTATCCTGCTACATGACTGACTTTGTTTTTGGAGAAAATAATCAAACTGATGGAATGCTTTTAAACCGAATGAGAGAATTCACAGATTAGAATAGTTTACATTCCATATGGTGAAAATCAAATAGGTATTGGAGTTATATCTTTCATACTATGGGCAAATCCTACCCTCATCTTATTTTCTGAACTCCACAAATATTTCTAGTCCAGAGCTTAACGGTGAAGATTTCTGAGAAATATATATCACGGATCCTATTCTTAATTTCTCTAAAAATATTGTAGATGGATAATAGTACTAATTCTCATTGGAAGCTAATACAATAGAATATACGTTCGATGAGGAGGAGTGAAATATGGTGAAACAGAGTGATTCCTTCATTTCAGATGAGATGTTGGTGAAATATTACGAACTTAATAAAAAGAAAAAGGAAATCGAGTTGGAAATGAATCAATTAAAAGACACGTTTCATGACTATTTTAATAAACTAGTAGGTCCTGATAAAAAGGCCGAGATCACAATCAATGGTTACAAATTGCAGCGGCAAATGAGAAAGATTGAAAAATATAACGATGAAGTAACGGTGAGAAGGTTAGAGGACTTACAATTGAGTGACCTCGTTCATGTTATCAAGAAACCTGATGATGCAAAAATTAAATCTGCATTACAACTGGGGTTGTTAAATGAACAAAATTTAGAAGGGTGTATCATAACCACCTACTCCCCTGCCCTTTCTATTAAGACATTAACTCCAAAATAATGGTAAGAGCCATTAAGCATATTTTTAATGCTTATGGCTTTTCTTTTGTAGGAATTGTTAAATACTGGAGGGATTTTTCAAATGATAGCGAACTATTTATATGTAAAAATATTATTTTAATAGGAGGACACTGAAATGCCAAGTCCAGAAAGTATTGCGGTAAAACAATATTTAAAGGCTTTTGTTGCATCTCAACCTGCTGGCTTAGATCTTGAAGCATCAAGAAAAGGATTAGAAATGTTATCTAGCTTAACCCCTGTTGCGCCGGATATAAAAGTGGAGAAAACGACCGTTGAAGGTATTCCAGCAGAATGGATTGCTGCCCCTAACGCTGTTGAAAGTAGAGTTTTCCTTTATTTACACGGCGGTGCTTATATTCTAGGAAGCTGTAACACCCATCGTAGTATAGCAGCTAAAATTTCTCGTTCAACTGCTTCAAAAGTGCTGCTTCCTGAATACAGGCTTGCACCAGAAAATCCTTTCCCTGCTGCGATTGAAGATGCTGTTCAAGCCTATCGCTGGTTAATTTCCTCTGGATATAAACCCGAACAAATGATTATTGGTGGAGACTCTGCAGGTGGTGGTCTCACCCTTTCAACACTTTTATCATTAAAAGAGGCTGGTGATGTACTTCCTGCATTAACCGTGCTTCTTTCTCCATGGACAGACTTAGAGGGAACTGGAGAATCCATGGAAACGCGGGCGGAAGCAGACCCTTGGTTAAAACCTGAGGCTTCCCGTGCAACTCCCGTGTTGTATATTGGCAAACTAGACCGTCGTCACCCTCTTGTCTCTCCGATTTATGCAGACTTAAAGGGACTTCCTCCTATGCTGGTTCACGTAGGTAATGATGAAATTCTTTTAAGTGATTCCGTACGTCTTGTTGATCATGCAAGTGCTGCTGGAGTAGAAGTGAGTTTTAAAGTCTGGGATGATATGTGGCATGTTTTCCAAACATTTGAAATCCCAGAAGCAAAACAAGCCATTGATGAAATAGGTGAATTTGTTAATCAAAAGCTTAGTGTAAATGCTTAATTCTATGCATCATCCCTGGTTCAATTGAAACTAGGGATTTTTTTCGTTATTTTTGGAAAAACTCCTCTTTAAATCTTACAAACTTTCTGCTAAATTAATAGAATGGTTGTTTTGGAGGGGATTTTTATGAATACAATGGGTGCAGTTAGGTCATACCCCAGAGCAAGAGGTATTATATTAGTGTTAATTGCAGCAACATCATGGGGTGTTTCGGGAACAGTCGCTCAATATCTTTTTCACCAGCAAGGCTTCGGTTCAAGCTGGCTAGTCGTCGTTCGCCTGCTTTTGGCTGGAATGGGTTTGCTCTTTTACTCTCACACTGTTGGGAAACAAAATATATGGACGATATGGAAAAGTAAACAAGATATTTTCCGACTCGTTGCATTTGGGATCATCGGAATGCTCGGTGTTCAATATACTTTTTTTGCAGCCATAGAGCATGGAAATGCCGCAACCGCTACTGTTTTACAATACTTGGCACCCGTTATCATCGCCTTATATATATGTTTCCTTGCAAGGTCATTGCCTGTAAAACATGAAGTTCTAGCAATTGTCTTAGCGCTAGGCGGGACATTTCTTCTCGTAACAAAAGGGAATATCCATTCACTATCAATATCTGGTCCGGCCTTTTACTGGGGAATTTTATCCGCCTTCGCCCTTGCATTTTATACCTTATTTCCTGTAAAGTTGTTATCCAAATGGGGAACAACTTTAACTGTTGGTTGGGGAATGATGGTCGGTGGCATTGTTATGTGCTTTATCCATCCTCCGTGGAGATTTGAAGGTCACTGGTCATTCACTTCTTTTTTAGCGGTTGCTTTTGTTGTGATTGTTGGCACCTTAATCGCATTCTTGTGCTTCATGGAAAGTCTAAAATATATTAAGGCCTCAGAAGCGAGTCTATTAGCAAGTATTGAACCCCTATCCGCAGCATTTCTAGCTGTTGTATGGCTTCAAGTGGCTTTTAGTCCAATTGAATGGGTAGGTGCATTTTCTATCATTGCAACCATTTTTATTTTATCCGCAGTAAAACGGTAAATTTTAAAAGCCATCTAAAAATATAGATGGCTATTTTCTATAATTATCTTACTCTAGCAAAACCAAACCCAGAAGCATAATCATCACCAGTAGCGGCACCGTACCCACCTTTAATATCGTAAAGCTTAGCTCTTCTTTGTAATTCAGAACGAAGCTGGGTATGAGACCAAGACAAATTCGCTGACCAAATTTTTGCAGCTAAGCCTGATACGTGTGGAGTTGCCATAGAGGTACCGCTAATCGTATTGTAATTGCCATCGTACCATGTTGATTCAATCGCAGCACCTGGTGCAGAAATTTCCACATCTTTTTCTCCAATAATAAAATCACCGTCAGTTAGAGGGTTGCCACGTGATGAGAAATCGGCGACACGATAGCTACCATTTTGTTGAACATTTTCTAAAGCACCTACTGCTACAGCATTCTTTAAGGCACCTGGATAACCAATGGTATTAGCGGCATAACCACTATTACCGGCAGCAGCAACAACTAGAACTCCCTTGCTATATGCATAATCTACTGCACTAGCAATCATACTATCCTTACTACTCGAACCAAGCGACATGGAAAGAACCACTTTTGATCCTGTTCTTATTGCTTCATCCGCTACGTGACGAATGGCTCCCGAAATATCATCGGAATATCCAGATCCATTGTCTGTTAAAACCTTATATGCCCATAGTTTAGCTTGCGGTGCTACCCCATAAATCCCTAAACCATCTGTGGCTCCATGTGCGAGTACAGTTCCAGCGACATGTGTACCATGTCCGTTTCGATCTGTGCAGGAACCATTAATAATCGGTGAAGAGGACTGAGTAAAATCTTTACATTGTTCTCCACTACCAACCAAATCGTAGTGATTAATATACGTACCAGTGTCTAAGACAGCCACCTTAATTCCTACACCTCCGGCGGTACTTGTAAGGTTTGGATCATTGTAAATGGCTTGCATACCCCAAGGAGTACGATCACTTGGTAGAGATGTAATAGCGGTTGTCCCAATTTTGTCTTTTGAAGCATTATCAATTCGATCCAAATGTACTTCTTGGACATTGGTAATCGTTAAATTCTTATTGTGTAATAAGGATTGGTATTGTTTGAAGTTCACAGAGGTGGAATAGCCTTCAGCTCCAAAATCCCAACGCACTCCGGTCTCTTGCTTTGCCTTTGCTTTTTCTGAACTCGGTCCATTAACATAGACCCGGAAGGTTTCTTTTGAATCTGTAACCTCACCGTAAGCGGCTGAGGCAAATAATGATACACCCATTGTAACTGCTAGTAATGCAGAAGCTAATCTCTTTTTCTTTCTCATCTTATCTCCCTCTCCTATTTTTAGGTACAGCTTTTGAGCGGCTGTAACATTGAGTTTATTTAGAAAGTTCTAATTAATCAACGTATTAATTACCTACGAAAGTTGGGAAATAATTGAGATATATTTAATAGAAATCCAAAAAATCAACAAAAAAAAGGAGAAATCATAAGACTTCTCCTTTTAAGCTATAAAGGTTTGTATGGCAACAGCTAACACAAATACCGATAAGAAAATATTTATATAGCCGCGTCGTTTATTTCCCTGTTTAAGCTCGTCTATCCCGCCAACTAATATAAAGGCACATAGGCCTAACATCATAAATGGCTGTGCCACGAAGTTTTTAGTGATTAATCCAAATCCCGCTAATAGTAATACGATAATTCCTAATGTAATTCTTACTTTTTTTAACAAAGGACATCCCTCCTTTTCCTATTGTACAATACTAAACAAGAAGTACAATAAGAAAAAGCTGCCAAGGACAGCTTTTTCGAAATTTGTTATTCTGTTAATTTACGGTATTGCCCTCCGAAATATAACAACGGATCCCCTTCGTTCACTTTAAGGTCGGTAACCTCACCAATAAATAAAATGTGATCTCCTGCCTCAACTTCGTTATATAGATTGCATGTCATGTTGGCAAGTGCACCTTGAATAACTGGTAGCTCTCCAAATTGTTCAAAGCTATATGGAGTTTCCTCCTTAATTTGTCCCGCAAAACGCATTGATTCAGTCTGCTGAGCTTCGGATAAGAAGCTAACGGCAAATTTCTTAGATTGTTGGATAAGTGGCAGCATTCTTGCTCTTTTATCAATCGATACAAGAATTAGCTTAGGACTTAATGAAACAGAAACAAAAGCATTTGCTGTCATTCCATGTGCTTCGCCCTCTGCTTCAGTTGAAACGATGGTAATACCCGTTGCAAATTTCCCCATTGCATTTCTAAAAAAACGATCATCCATTTCTCGACACCCCTACTCATAGTACAATCTTGGATTGCTCATAGTTTACAAGCACTAACTTAATTTTATTATCTTTGTTATCAGGTGTCTAATATTATGATTAGCCCAACATTTCATTGACCTTTTAGAACATTTAAAATAAAGTTTAGACTCTTAATGAGCCACGGAACCCTCTCGCACCATAGTAAGAGTCTGCACCATTGTGATACATAAAGACAGTATCGTAGCGCCGATCACAAAAGATTGCGCCTCCGAGTTTTCTAATATTAGCTGGTGTTAGCACCCAGCTCGATGTTTTCTTATCGAAAGCTTCAAGTTCCTGCAACGCTCGATATTGTTCTTCCGTTAGTAGTTCAATGCCCATGTCAGTTACCATATCAATAACGGTATTTTCTGGTTTATGCTGTTTCCTTGACTCCAGAGCTTCACGATCGTAACAAACACTTCTGCGGCCTTTAGGACTTTCTGCTGAACAATCATAAAAAGTGTATTCGTCCTTCTCCTGATCATACCCTACAACATCCGGTTCACCGCCAGTTCTTTCCATTTCATTGAGCGACCACAGTTTTTCAGGATTAGCTTCCAGCCTTGCTAGGACATTCGCCCATTCATGACCTTCATGACGGTGCATGTTTTTCTCAAAACGAACTGACAATGCCTTCAGTAATTCTTCACGTTGTTCTAGTGCCAGTTCCTTTTTATTGCTGATTTTATTTCCATTTGTCATGGAATTTACCTCCTTGTTTTTTTACAAATAATAGTTAACGTATACATGTTTAATCCTTTTCGGATATAAGATGCCCTATTTTCTACTATTCCTAGACCTCTTGTATTTTACCATCAATAATGGCCATTTCAATGTTTGTTTCTAGCAATTCGTCAGGGTTTTCCATTTCAAATAGGTTCTTAGAATAAACGGTCATATCCGCTAATTTTCCTCTTGAAATGGTTCCCTTTTTTGCTTCTTCGTTTGTTGCATAGGCACCGCCAATGGTAAATAACTTTATGGCTTCAAGCATGGAGATCTTTTGACTTTCATTCCAAGTCTCGAGGTGACCTGGTGTTTTTCTTGTAACTGCCGCATGAATCCCTAATAATGGATCTACTGGTTCTACAGGAGTATCTGATCCTCCCGCACATAAAACTCCTTCTGACAATAAGGTTTTCCAAGCATATAGATGACGCTCTCGATCTTTTCCAATTCTATCAATCACCCAGGGGTAATCTCCGACCACAAATCGTGGTTGAATGTCAGCAATTCTGCTTGGATCTGCTAATCGTTTCACTAAATCCTCTCGAACTAAGGAAGTATGAATAATTCGATCACGATAGTTTACTTTTGGAAATTGATCGAGGATATCGAGAACATTTTCCAATGCTTGATCTCCAATGGTATGGACGGCAATGGGGAAGGATTGCTCCCTTGCATCTTTCACCATGTTAAATAAGACATCCTGTGTTTGCATGGCTTCGCCATATTGACTTGGTTCATCGTTATATGGCTCTGAAAGCAAAGCAGTCCTTCTTCCAAATGCACCATCAGCGAATATTTTTATCGCACCAATTTGTAATTTCTCATTACCAAAACCGGCAAACATTCCTTTTTCTTTTAAGGCAGGCAGAAATGGATAGTCAATCAAAAGATTACAACGTAAATCATATTTTTCTTGATTGATTAATTCGTCATACATTTTATATGTTTGTTCAAGTCCCCCTAGGTAGGCCGGATCATTGGTATGTACGCTGGTTAAACCTTTTTTAATGGCAAATTTCATTCCTAGACCCAACCCGTTTTTTAGCTCTTCATATGTTTTTTCTGGAATGTGTTTCGTGACTAATTGGGAAGCAGACTCCAACAGCATTCCTGTCGGTTTTTTTGTTTGGGGATCAAGAACAACACTTCCACCTTTCGGAACCTCTTTTGAAGGATGGTAGTCTATCATTTCAAGTGCCTTGCTATTCACTAAAAATGCGTGATAGCAAATTCGCTTTAGGAAAATCGGACAATGCGGTGCGACATAATCTAATTCTTCTATAGTAGGAGTCGTTCCTTCCGTAAATAGATTTTCGTCCCATCCCATTCCAATTAACCATTTCCCTGGTTCAATGGTATCCGCTTTTTGCTTTATTTTACCTAACATTTCTGTTTTCGATTTAGTGCCTGTCAAATCCAAGTCTATGAAATTAAACGCCAATCCTGATAGATGTAAGTGGCTGTCTATTAGACCTGGAGTTACCATTTTTCCGCCTAAATCAACCATCTTAGACCCAGCTCTTCCCCATTGCAGGTTTATTTCATGGTGTGAACCTAAATCTATAATCCTTCCATTTTCAACCACTACAGACTCAACCACTGGTTGGTTAGAATCAAGAGTATAGATTAATCCATTTGTGTAAATTGTTTTTGACACGTAGCCCCCACCTTGTTATTTATTTTAATCTTTAAATTATTATAAATGATATACTGTTCAAAGTGCTAGGATTGTTACCCTATTAGCTAATAATAGAGATTTTTGTAGTCAAGTAGTAATATTGATATATAGGCATTATTTACCATAGGTCTCAAGTCTGAGAGTAAATTCCATCTTGCGCCGTTTTTTCAACCTGATTGCTTTCAGTACAATGATGGTAGATGAAGAAACGGGGGAGAAAAAGATGAAAAAGAGAATTTTTGCTGGTGTGTTAGCTGTATCTATGCTTATCGGAGTATCTGGTTGTGGAATATTTGCAAATGGCAGTGATGAAAATGAGAAAGTCATGATTGAGAAAGATAAAGCTAAAGAATTACAACTTGAACTAAACCTTGGTGCCGGAGAATTAAAAGTCGAAAAAGGTGCAAATGAATGGGTTGAAGGTTCAATTGATTATAATCAAGATAAGCTAAAACCTGAAGTCTCTTATAAGCTTAAGGGTGATAAAGGGATTGGGGTTATAGAACAGGATAAAAAAGGGCTAGTAGATAACATTAAAATCGGCGAGTTAAAAAACGAGTGGAACCTCACTCTTACAGATGAAATTCCCTTAGATTTACGTGTTAATTCAGGGGCTTCTGAAACAAATTTAGATTTAAAGGGTTTATTAATTAAAGAATTAGATGTGAATGCTGGTGTCGGCGATATCACAATTGACCTTGGCGGCAATTGGGACAAAAGCTTTGATGCAGCCTTAGCATTAGGTGTTGGGAAATCGACCATCATTCTTCCCAAAGATGTTGGTGTGAAAATTAAAGCCTCAAAAGGAATTGGAACGGCAGATTTTGTTGATTTTATTTCCAAGGGGAACGGCGTATACGTCAACGAAGCGTACGAAGACGCAGAGGTAGTCATTAATTTAACAACAGATTTAGGTGTAGGAGAAGCGGTTTTTAAATTAGAATAGGTAAAAGAGCCCGTCGCTGGGCTCTTTTTCAATTTTATACAAGCATCTGGTACAAGGTACTATCATTATTTACTTCGCGGAAAACAAACCCCTTGGCATGAATCCGTTCCATTAATGGATAGTAATCATCTTTAGACTTTAGTTCAATCCCCACTAAAGCAGGCCCGGTTTCACGATTATTCTTCTTTGTATATTCAAAGTGGCTAATGTCATCATTGGGTCCTAATACATCATCTAAAAACTCACGCAATGCACCTGGGCGTTGTGGAAATTGGACAATGAAGTAATGACGAAGTCCTTCATAGAGCTTCGAGCGCTCCTTAATTTCCTGCATACGACCGATATCATTGTTACCGCCACTGACAATACAGACAACCGTTTTCCCTTTGATTTCTTCTGCATAGTCATCTAATGCTGCAATCGACAGTGCTCCTGTTGGTTCAACCACAATGGCATTTTCATTATAAAGCGCCAATAATGTAGTACAAACCTTTCCCTCAGGTATAACGACAATATCCTTTACAAGGTCTTTGCAAATATTAAAGGTCATGGAACCGACCGTCTTTACAGCTGCACCATCAACAAATGGGTCAATTTTTTTCAATGAAGTAACTTCACCTTTTGAAATCGATTCCTTCATTCCTGCAGCCCCCTGAGGCTCCACGCCAATTAATTGTGTCTCTGGTGAGAAATGCTGCATATAGGTACCAACTCCAGAAACAAGGCCTCCCCCGCCAATGGCTGCAAAAAGATAATCAATTTTCTCTGGGCACTCATTAAGTAGCTCTACCGCAACTGTCCCTTGACCGGCAATAACATCTGGATCATCAAAAGGGTGTATAAACGTCCTATTTTCTAATTGACTACATTCCATTGCTTTTTCATAGGCATCGTCAAAGGTATCGCCTACTAAAACAATCTCTACATGTTCCTTCCCCCAAAACTTCACTTGATTGACCTTTTGTTTTGGCGTTGTACTCGGCATAAAGACTTTCCCATTGATTTTTAAATGATTACAAGAATAGGCAACCCCTTGGGCGTGATTTCCGGCGCTGGCACAAATAATCCCATTTTCCAATTCATCTTCTGTCAATTTTTTGATTCGATTGTAAGCACCGCGGATTTTAAAGGATCGAACACTTTGCAGGTCCTCACGCTTTAAATAAACATGACAGCCATACCGCTCAGATAATAAGTGATTAAACTGCAGAGGAGTAGGCGAAATCACATCCTTAATGGTGTGGCTTGCAATAATAATATCCTCTACCTCAATTGCTTTTTCTTTTTGATCAACTTGTTGACTCATTTCACTTTCCTCCTCTTTCTTTCATTAAAAATTTGCCATTTTTAAGGCGTTCAATTGTTTTTAAACAACAAAAAACCCGCCCCTTGTATAGGGACGAGTGAACTCGCGATACCACCCTACTTCCGCAGCAAAAAAACTAGACTGCGACTCTCGATTAACGTAAAAAATTTACGTGTTCCGTGTAACGGTGGACTATACCGGTATAGCTTACTGTCAGTTTTCAGCAATACGTCTCAGAGATGATCTTCGGATAAGCCCTGACATCGACTCCCAGCAACTGTCGACTCTCTTTGGACAACAAGCAAATCCTACTCTTCTCGTCATTGATTCATTTTAAATTATTAATTAGATTATCACTGTAAATCGGCTTCGTCAATATTATTTGACTATTTTAATTATTTTGTTAATTTTTAAAGCGCTTTCATTTTGAATTTGAAAAAGGAGCGTCCTCCAACTAGGGAAGATACTCCTCTTTTAATTACTTCTTATCTTTATTCTTCACATTAATAAACAATTTACCGTCTGCAGTTTTTCTAGACTCATTTCCAAATGAATCCACTGCTTTTACTTCAATAACAGCACCATCAGCAACCATATCTTTCGTTGCAGTATAGTAGCCTTCATAGTAACCTGGAGATACCTCCCTCATCGGCAGCTCCGTTGCATTTTGTACTTGTGATGTTCTAAGGTTAGTTAATGGCATATGAATCGCAAAAGAGGTTGTTAATCCTGGCTCACTTGTGAACTCAATTTTTACACTTTCACCCTTCTTTAGCGTCTTATCTTCTGCAGGTTTCACATTGGCTATCACTGGTGCTGTGTAATCTACATTTACTTGTACGGTTTTTTCTGTTGTGTTCCCGGCCAAATCATTAGCTGTGACTTTAATTGTATTTGTTCCTTCATCTAATATAATTCTTGCAGAATAGATGCCATCCTCCACTCTGGCTGATGTACCGTTAACTGTGACCGAATTCAAATAATCATCGACAACTGTACCTGTCACCGTAACGGTTTCTTTATTCATTTTACTAGCGTCTGATGGACTGGTAATGGATAGTTCTGGAGCTTGCTGGTCAAACACTACAGCTACAGGTGCTGAAGCATCGGTAATTCCCTGAAGTGTTGAAGCTTTGGCCGTTAAGCTATTTTCTCCATCTTCAAGGGTAACTTTTGCTGCAAAAGTTCCTTTATCCGTTGCTTCAACAGTTGCAATTTCTTCTCCATGATTATAAATATGAACCGTTGTAGTTGGTGCAGCTTTTCCTTCAACCGTTACCTGAGCAACATTCGTGAATGAGCCATCAACTGGAGATGTGATGGTTGGAGCAATAACCTCGTAATCTACTACCGCACGAATCATAAAGTTTCCTTCATCTTCAGGTGATTGAGACCAGCTGCCGCCAACATATTGCCAGCTTCTTAATGCATTTTCACCATCTTCATCTGTTGCTAGCCCCGGTGAAGCGGTGTTGATTCCCGCTTGGATATAAACTAGATAGAAGTCTCCTTCCACAATAATACCAAGACTGCTTAAATCAACATGTGTCCATTGACCATTCCGTAAAGCAGTAGCGTCAATAGGACCGGCAAGCTTTTTACCCGGAGCACCATCAACGCCAGAAGCATCATAAACTTCTACTTTGAATTTGGTACCACCCGGAACTGGCCATTCTGTATCCCAGAATCGGAATAATCCCCCGGAAACGAGTGCTTTTTCATTCCCTGGTGCCAATGACATTTTCACAGCCCAGCCGTTTCCTGCGTCGTAAAATGCTCTAGCATTTTCAGCAGTTCCATCATCATAGCCAATTTCACTTGGGTAACCGATGAAAGGCTTAATTTCGAAGTCTTGTGTGATACTTCCATCCAATGAAATGGTGACTTCTTGACTGTAGAAATGTGGTGCAATGATTTTTAGTGTATATTCACCTTCATAGGCTATTAACGAATATTGTCCATTTCCATCGGTTTGGACAGGAGCTACTTTAGCGTCCTCAATCACATAAACGGTGGCACCTGCAACAGGCTCTCCGGTTGCTTGGTTTGTAACAGTTCCTGACACAGTACCTTCAGCAAGTTCTTCAAGAGTAAAGTTTGCTGTTACTTCCCCATCCTGTTCAATGGTAACAGTTTGTGTTTCTGGGTGATATCCATAACTTTCAGCAACGATGGTAAATTCACCAGCAGCATGCGTCATTTCGAAGCTTCCGTTTGCTGGATTGGTTTTTACACTTCGTCCGGATTCTAATACAGTTACCTGAGCCTGCATGGGTAGTGCCATCGGTGCAATATTATCAGTAAACGTTTCTTTAGAAACCTCAGGAATTTGCATCGTTATTTTATTCGGATCAACTTTTTCTTTTAATCCGACATTAGAAGAGGAGTCTTCTATATCTTCTACAACACCAAGTCCTTCTGGTACGGCAAGTGGTGTGTCAGATAGGCGGACATCATCTAAATACCAGCCATCTTTAACTACACTGCCATCAGTCTTTACATTAAAAGCAATATAGATCCGTTGACCGGCATATTCAGTTAGATCAACTTCTCCATCAATCCAGCCGTTAGACAAATTATTAACACGTAGCTTTTGAACCCAGTTTACGGCATCAGTAGAAACATAAACATGGCCATAGTCATAGTTCCTTTCAAGATTGTACCACTGCTTAAATTGTAAATAGCTGCTTCCTTCTGGCAAATCAATTGGAGGCATTTGCAATGACATATTGGCACGGCTATCGTATGTGCCGTCAAGGTTTGTTGCATAAACCTTTTCCCCGGAGAATGCTGCCCTTGGACCACTTGTCGGAGTACCCCATTCCCAAGTATTTACTGCACCATAAGAAGTCCATCCATCTGGATTATTTTCAAAATCTTGAGCATATCCAACTGTAATTCCTGGGAGTACTGCTAATGTATGTTCACTAACTGTCTGGTTACCACCGAAATCAGAGACTTTAATGGTATAAGAGAACGAGTCACCAGCAATATCCTCACCTGGAATTATTACTTGGTAGACCCCACTTTTATAATCTCCGCTAACACGCTCTGCAGTGATAGTATTCGTTGTTCCATCTTCTAATTGATATTCAACTTCCACATTTGTTACACTGATATTGTCGGCAGCTGAAGCTTGTAACGTTAGTGGCATTCCTGCAAAAACCGTGGCAGGTTGGGAATGTTCTAGCACCGGAGCTTCACTGTCGTTTCCATCTTTTGTTACTTGTCCTTTCAGCTTTCCTAAGCCAGAAATGACAGATGATACTGCGTCATACACATTTAATAATCCCGAACCATATCCGTTGTTTGGAGATGCCGGATAGGTATTGTCTGTTAAGGGGATAGCGGTTGTTTGTAAAATTTCTTCTAGCTGATCTACTGTTAAACTAGAATTTGCTTGTAGTAATAAGGCAATCGCTGCTGCTACGTGCGGGCCAGCCATAGATGTTCCATTCCATCCACCTTCATAGCTGCTGCCAGGTACGGAAGAACGAATGTTGACGCCTGGTGCAGTTAGCTCTGGTTTAATCTCTTGATAAGGAGATGGCCCTAATAAAGAAAAACTTCCTAGTAAGTTATTAATATCAGTTGCACCAGTAGCAACTGATTCAGGATAGTTGGCAGGATTGGCAACAGATCCTGGTCCGCCAGGGTTTGATAACGTCGTATTGCCTGCAGAGAACTCAGGGAAGATTTCTGCTGCTCTCCATGCTTGAACCATTGGGCGGTACCACTCATCTAATCCTGCTCCTCCACCCCATGAGTTATTAACAACATCTGGAGCTAAGTCAGGATTACCATTCGGTGATAAAATCCATTCACCAGCTTCTAATAAGTCAGTATCCGTTCCACCAGCTGATGTGAATGCTTTAACAGCAATCCATTTAGCACCAGGTGCAACACCAATCGCATTCGATCCATCTGGCTCAGATCCTACCATTGTCCCGGTTACATGAGTACCATGACCGAGATCATCATATGGAGCTGATTGACCGCGTACCGCGTCAAACCAGTTGTTTTCATGTGTTGCCTGACCTGTAGCTTCATTAAACCCACGATATTTTGACTGTAGTGCTGGATGATTCCACTGAACTCCTGTATCAATGGATGCGACGGTAATTCCACTTCCATCAATCCCCATTTCCCAAACGGCTGGAGCTCCGACACGATCAATGTTCCATTCAATCGCATTGGTTTCTGCATTCGGTTCTAACACCGCAACGACAGATTTTTCAGGAACGAATAATTGTCTTGTTTCATTTGGAAGGACTTTTTCAACTTCTTCGAACGAGGCAGCCTTTTCCATAACCTCTTTTGTTGCCGTTACCGCAATTCCGTTTACGACATAATAGGAATGTACATCTTTTGCATTTCCAGCTTCGACTTGTTCTTGAAGAAATGCTAGCAATTCGAACTGAGTTTCCTGTGCCGTTGCTTTTAACTCAGAAACAATCGAAGAACGTTTTAGTGATTTGGCTTTTGCAGGAGTCGCTTTATTCAAGCTAGCTTTTTTATCTGCTTCTTTTGCGACATTGGCCGTATCGACCTGTTCCTTCATCTTAATTAAAAAGGTTACTTTTTCATTCTCATCAAATTGTTTCTCTAGGCTGGTTGAAATCTTTTTAGCTGGGGAAGCTTGTGTTTCTTTTACCGAAACACTTCCCCCTTTCGTTGCGGCTACCGCATTCAATTGAGGCTGCATGAGCATTGGTACAACTAACATCGCGGTACAAAGCACCGATAGAAACCTTCGTTTCTTTTTTCTCATCCCATTACCCCCTAAGTATTTTTCTAGACTTATAACCTACTGCCCCCCTTCCAATCGCACAATTTATGTCCAAACATGGTGCTAATTTAAAAATACAGTTAGAGCGTTGGATTTTATGTCGAATCTAGGGTGAAAAATAGCATTGAGCAGAAATTGAGAGTTTAGTAGTCATTGGGAAATATGGAAAAATAGTCCAAATTAAAGTAGACACGTTATCACCCTCTTACGGGATGAGAGCCTTTTATACTATTTAATCCAACTTTTTATGGGGGTACTTTTCTCCATTTTAAAAAAATGATTATTTCTTCCTAGTAATATTGTTCCTTAAAAAAGGGTCTTATTCACCAATGCATTTTAAAAGTAGTATTTTTCAATTCTAACGTTTCTCGTTTCCTTGAAAAAAGTGGTATAATCTTGCTGAAATGCAAAACAATTCTGAATATAAAAGGAGAGAGTGCATGCATATTCCTTATAATGGTATTACACCCAAAGTTCATGAAAGTGTATTTGTAGCACCAGGTGCTTATATAATTGGTGATGTAACGATAGGAGAGGAATCAACTGTCTGGTTTAATGCTGTATTGCGTGGAGATGATGGCCCGATTACGGTTGGGAAAAGATCCAGTATTCAAGATAACTCTACCATCCACCTGTATGAAGGCTCACCCGTAGTGATTGGAGACGATGTTACGATTGGTCATAATGTTATATTACATGGATGTAAGATTGGCAGAAGTTCTATTATCGGAATGGGGTCAACCTTATTAGACAATGTCGAGGTTGGAGAAGAATGTATCATCGGAGCAAACACGCTTTTAGCTAGCGGAATCAAAATACCACCCCGCTCACTCGTTATCGGTTCCCCTGGTAAGGTGGTGCGTGAATTGACAGAAAAAGACTTTGAAATGCTGCGATATTCCAGTGAAAACTATGTACAAAAGGGAAAAGAGTATAAAAATATCCTAAAATAATTTATAACATTAAAATTTCACACAAAAAAGGGTTGCTGCTTATACAACAACCCTAATAAACCTATTGCCCCTGGGCGCCATTTGGAGTAACTCTGCGTACATGATCATCTTCGAAGTTGTTTTTACGAGCTTCCTCTACCTTATCATTTAATAATTGCTTTTGATCAACTTCTGTTGAAGGGGTATATTTTTTCTTAGACATCAAAATCCTCCTAATAAAAATCATTCTTTTTCCCCTCTTATTTTGCTTTCTTTTTATCAAATTAATCATAGAAATTATTCAGAGCATAAAACCTATAGCAGCAGTTCCAATGCTTACGCATACTGATGTTAAAACATATATACCGGCCAGCATTTTTTTGTTCTGCTGAATTAATGTAATCACTTCATAACCGAATGTCGAGAAAGTGGTGTAGGCACCACAAAAACCTACCCCAGTAAAAAGCCACACCCCATCACTGATGCCACCTGCTTGATGAAGGTTAGCTAGAAACCCTAAAAGAAAGGAACCAGTAATATTAATTGCCCAAGTTCCAACTGGGAAGTTCTTGGAAATCTTTTTATTATTAATACAATAGCTCAAAAGATATCTTGCTGCTGCTCCTAAAGAACCGCCTAAACCGATTAACCAGATCAATGTGGTCCCCCTTATCCTCGTTTAATTCGAGCAATTTTATATCCGATGTATGCAAGCAGCACTCCGAAAAAAATGCTTGCTACTATATATATAACCCCATAAACCGTAAGTCCATTATTAAATAATAAAACGGTCTCTACTGAAAAAGTAGAAAAAGTGGTAAATGAACCTATAAATCCAGTCCCAATGAATAAAGTGAATTCTGGTTTACTACTTTTTCTTAACGTTATAAAGGTGAGGAACCAGCTCAGTATAAAACAGCCGAAGAGATTAATCGATAGGGTGGCCAGAGGAAAACCACTATCTGTTTTAATCCATTCACCAAGAGTAAATCTTGATACTGCTCCCAAAAATCCTCCAAGCATGACAAATAATAATTTCACGAATTCAGCCTTCTTATCCTCAAATTAATTTTAATACCAAATTATAGCATGTTTTTATTATTTACCTTTATCTTTTGGACAAATTGTGCAGGAATATTTGTAACCATTTGCATATCCTGATAATGGATATTTCTATTAAAAGGAGCGATATGGTGTGAGTGATTCAAATCAAAACCCCTTATTCACAAGTAAACTACTTGATTTGCTTGTAAGTGATATTTTTAAAAAGAACGGTATCAATCTTGAACAAGGAAAGGAAAAGTTAACAGACGAACAAAAACATGCAATTAAAGAGTTAGTACAAGACCTTTCCAAGCAGGTAGATGCATTTGTCAAGAAAGATAACTCTACAAATAAAGCTGATAACGCAGAATAATACTTTCCCAAAGAACGTCTAGATTAGGCGTTCTTTTCATTTTTGGTAAAACAAGAAAAATCTGCAAATAACACAAACACAATATTGGACAACTCCATATATTATATTGAAATACAAACTATAACAAAGGAGTGTAAAAAAATGCCATCCAACAAAAAGGATAAACAAGGGAAGAAATACCGGAAGGATGAATCTTCAGATATGCATTTTGAGGACAAGCCATCCGTACAACAACCGTATGAGGAAGCACCGCAATTTGCTTATGTCCATCATGAGCCAGAAGTTTTCCATCCTGCTCCGGCACACCAATCGCATGGATCTCATGAAGCAGATGTATTTGAAAACGCAGACCAGGTTTCATTGATGGAACAAGAATCCGAGGAACTAATCTTCATTAAAGATTCCTGTAATATCTGTGTTCACACAACTGATACGCAAGCGGCAGTTTCTCTACAAATTGCCTTGCAACTTGCTATCGCACTCGTCATTAGAATAACTATTCTTGATTCTGACAAAGGTCAAAGTGTTGCACAAGATCTTCTTCAATACTTCGACTCAGAACAAAATAACTTCCAAAAAATTAGCATCGAAAATTCCAAAGATATTAACATCACAACTACTGATACGGACGTTTCAGTTAACATCCAGGCATTATTACAAGTTTTGCTGACTTTAGTTGCCAAAATTGATGTTTTATAAAAAATATAAAAAGAGGTGAAAAAACATGACAGAAAATAAATGGAAAGCATTAGACTCTTGCCATCCTAAAGGTAGTGAAGCAGACGTTATGCAAGAGGCAGATCAATTTGTTTCCAGCAAGCAACAATCCTACGAATGGATTATCATTAAAGATTCTGAAGGTGTAGACGTACAAACTACGGATACACAAGTAGCAGTCTCATTGCAAGCAGCAATCCAAGTAGCCATTGCAATTGTTATTAGCGTCACGATTGGTGATACTGACAAAGGAAATGCAGTGGTACAAGACTTAAAACAAATCTTTAAAAATAAGCAAAAAAATTCTCAAAAAACGATTATCCAAGGATCTAAACACATCAAAGTAACTACTACTGATACCCAAGTTGCCGTCAATATCCAGGCTCTTCTTCAAATTCTTGTTACAATCGTTGCTAAATTAGACGTTCTTTAATGCAAATAAAAAAATCCACCTTCACGGTGGATTTTTTTGATAGAAGCAAGGTTTTAATTGGAATCGATAGCTCTTAAAAAGTCTCCTGCTACTTGTAAAAACTCTTCACGTTCCTCAAAATATGCCATATGGGCACTGTTCTCATAAACATGTAAATTCCCATTGGGTACTAGTCTGCTAAAATATTCTGTTGATTCAGGTGTAGCTTCATCATAGCGTCCACATGTAAATAATGTAGGGCAGTTGATTTCGTTCAAACGAGCTGTGCAATCGAAAGATCTTAAATTACCCTTTACACTGAATTCAGATGGACCCCACATAATATTGTAAATCTCCGGGTTTCGATATCCGGCACCTTTTTGTAACCATTCAGGGTCTGGATCTTTTTCGACTCTACAAACAAAGCGTTTGTTAAACTCCTGAATGGCAGCTTTAAATTCCTCAGAATCGGTCATACCCGTTTCTTCACAGTGCTTGATGGTTTCCTGAATTTCTTTCGGAAGTGTTTTAAGATTCTCTATCTGGTCTTGTTCCCAAAGCGGAGCGCTTAGACACGGACTTGAAAAAATCACACTCTTTACACCTTTTGGTTTGGTTAAACAGTAAGCAGCTGCTAAGGTTGTTCCCCATGAATGTCCTAAAATATGGATTTCTTCTAAATTTAATGCATCCCTAATCTGAGCCAGTTCCTCAACAAATCGCTCAAGCTGCCATAAAGATGTATCCTTTGGACGATCTGATCTACCGCATCCTAATTGGTCGTATAATATAACGGGTCTCTCAGCTTCGAGTGCCTGTAAGCCTTCTAAAGAATAACTGGAAGATCCTGGTCCTCCATGCAAAATTATGACAGGTGTAGCTACTGAATTTTTATTAAATATTTGATACCAAACTCGTCCGCCTGTAACCTCTATGTATCCCTCTACATGCATAATTTATCCCCCCTGTAACACCAAAAATTGATCGAACAACTCTTTAAGTTTAACCTAATTCAGATAATTTGAACACTTGAAAAAGAGACCCCGATAGGTCTCTATGTTTTATTTGATAACCAATTTAGCCTTAAAAAAGTGTACCAAGAATGTTCCTAGGAAGATTCCAATGATAATACTAAAAAATATGACCTCATCCATCTGAAAACCAAAGGCTGCCGAAATCATTCGTAATCCAATAATACCGATTATGACAAATGCAGTAGTTTCAAACTCCGGTATTCTTTCAATTAACGCTAAGAAAAGTTGAGCAACTCCGCGCATCATTAAGATTCCTAAGATTCCGCCCAAAAAGAGCACCCACACTTGATTTGATACACCAAATGCTGCGATAACACTATCGATACTAAAAGCAATATCCATCAACTCTACGGTCAAAACAGTGCTCCAAAACCCTACCTTTTTAGTTTGAATATCCTCCTCCCCATCCTTTTTATTAACAAAGTGTTGAAGGACAAGCCATAGAAGATAGTGACCACCAACGATTTTAATCCAACCAATATTAATTAACGTTACACCTATTCCAATCGCAATTACCCGAAAAAGATAAGCTCCAATAATTCCATAGAATAGTGCTTTCTTTCGTTGTTCTTCCGGCAGATGCTTGACTAAAACAGCAAGTACTAACGCATTATCGGCCGATAGTAATCCTTCTAGAATGACCAAGGTACCAATTATTCCCCAACTAGCAGGATCTGTTAATACTTCCCCCAATGCGTCTAATGATAAAAATGACCCATAATTCGCAATGATTTCTTGTAAGAACTCCATCCCTATGTGCCAATCTCCTTTTCAATATTTTTACCACCAGCCTAAAGCTTGTCTCCTACTGTATATGTATGTCGATTAAATATAAATATGAGTCTTTACTACGTTTTATAGATACACAAAACACTGCCGATTCAGTGGTTTTTTAGTTTTAGCAACCAACTAGCAGTTGCTATCATTTTGCTATCAAATAGCTACATGTACGATTTGAAAATTACAGGCGTTAGAAGAGACTTTTTTTAGGGTAATGTATTATGATAACGGTAGTTAAATAAAGGAGGAATGTAAGTGCGAAAAGTGGTCATATATACCCAAGATAGCTGCGGTCCATGTACAGCTGAAAAACTATGGTTAAAAGCTAACGGAATTGATTTCGAGGAAAGAAATATCAGAGAAAATCCTAAATATCTAGATGAAATTGTTGAAATAGGTGCTTCAGCAACACCCGCAACCGTTATAGAGGACGAAAATGGGTCAGAGGTTGTATTTGGATTTAATCAAGAGCAATTAGAACAAATACTTGGAATTTAACACAAAAATACATAAAATGGTCATTTCACCTTTTCCCGAAGTGACCGTTTTTTCATATTCTTCAAATCACTTGGTTAAATATAAGATATTTTTGATATGATAAAAAAAACACATTTATTGAAGGAGGTCCTTATGTTTTTATCAGGTCCGATTTTGGCTGCTTTTTTAGGAATGTTGATTGCACAATTCGTTAAGGTCCCGATTCACTTTTTTGCGACAAGAGAAATAAGATGGGGTTTAATGTTTAGTACTGGCGGCATGCCAAGTTCACATACTGCGATGATTATCTCATTAACCACCATTATTGGTTTAATGACTGGATTTAAATCAAATGAGTTTGCCATCTGTGTGGTCATGTCAGCGATTGTCCTTCACGATGCAATGGGGGTCCGAAGGCATGCTGGATATCATGCAGAAATCTTAAACACGCTTTTAGTTGATTTTAACAGTCTGATTGAAACGTTAAAAGACCCCAATTTAAAGAAACCGGAGTCTAGAGAAAAATTAAAAGAATTATTAGGTCACCAACCGACTGAAGTATTTTTTGGAGCTATAACTGGAATTATTGTTGGTGTCATTACCTACTATTTGTATCTTTTTTAGATGTTTTTCGATTTTAACCCCTGATTTAACTGGTTTCCATTTAAATATGCAAAACCTGTACCAGCTAGGAGTAATATACCCGTTACAACAAATACGGTTCCAACAGGGAAAATGCCGCCTAAGATCCCACCAATGATTGGACCAATCATCCCACCTATTTGATTGGAGGTTTGGTGTAATCCAAATGCACGCCCGCGAAAATCTTTAGGTGTTGATCTTACAACTAGACCATTTAATGCCGGGAATACCGCACAGAAAAAAATTCCGAAAATAAACCTGGTTAGTGAAAACCCCCAAATATTACTGAAAATGATTTGAGCGATAGTTCCAATTCCGCCACCCATTAGTCCGATAAATAATACTTTTTGAAAACCGACTTTATCTGCCCATTTCCCCCACAATGGAGCAAAGATAACACTCGCGATTCCAGGAAGTGAGAAAACAATTCCTGCCAGTAATGATGCATGCTGTGTAGAACCGCCCAAATCCACTATATATAAAGGAAGTACTGGTTCAATCGTCATAATGGAAGCAGATGTCAAACTGGTTAAAGCCAGTACCATCATTAATGGACGGTTCGAGAGTGCGATACGAAAATCATTTCGAATCGACCCTTTCTCTTTGCTAGGTGAGAAATTTTCCTCGGTAACCCAAAATATTACAAGGAGAGTTGATACGAGCGAGAACACCCCTGCACTGCCAAAGGCCACTCGGTTCCCCACTAACGTTGCAATTCCCCCTCCTAGCAGCGGTCCAATTATTCCCCCAGAAGCAGACGCAGAGGAAATCATGGATAGTGCGTATCCTACTTTATTGCTTGGTGTATTCGTACCGACTAACGCAATTGCCCCTGGAATGAATCCACTTAATAATCCCTGCATAATCCGTAATCCTAGGAGCTGATAAGGATTTGTAACAAAAGCAGTTAATGTATAGACTAGAAAAAGAGCAAATCCTGCTCTAATTAACATTGGCTTTCTTCCATGTTTATCTGCCACTCTTCCCCAGAATGGTGAAGCAATCGCACCTGCAAAGAAAGCAGCACTAAACAATAATCCCGACCATACTTCCGTGTGTTCATGCACACCAATTTGAAGTAGGAAAATCGGCAAAAATGGGATAACCATGGAAAAGCTCGCTGAACAGAAAAACACTCCAATCCACAGCACCCATAAATTACGTTTCCAAATTAGCATGCTACTCCAACTCCAATATGTCTAATTAAAATTTGATATGGATATCGTACCACAACGCAAATATATTTTCCTTTCCGAAATATTAGATTATAGAAATAACTTTATTTTAACCTATTAGTTGACGTTCGCCCTATTTTTCCTATCCAATTAATCCCTTCATTTCATAAAATTTGGCTTAATTATGGCAAATCCATAGGAATTGTGTCACATTTACATCTAAGCTGTAATGTTGTTCATCAAATTATAAAGAAATGTAACTTCCTCGTTCTGTATAACACTTGGATAACCATGTTAGTGTTATAACATACAAAACACCAGGAGGTAGCCGCATGAAAAACACTTATTTTAAAAAAGTTACTGTAGCTTGTGTAGCTACATTTGCATTTATAGGATTACAAAATACAACCGTTGAGGCGATTACCGAATATCAGGTCGTAAAAGTTGATAGTCTTACTACCGTTGGACAACCTCAAGATTTAATCTTGAAAGAAGTTCAACAAGCCATTAATAGTTATGATGAGAGAAAAGAATACATTGCTTACAAACCGAACTCCAAATCACTAGAAATAGCAAAACAGGCAGAAGAAGAAACGCCTAGTTTAGATACTCAATCTGCTGATCCATCAATAGAAGCGCCAGAACAAGAAGTTGTTGCCCCAACACTTTCAATTTCAAATGAAGAGAAAGACTTACTTGCCAGATTAGTCGACGCAGAAGCAAAAGGAGAAACATTTGATGGGAAAGTTGCTGTTGCAACAGTGGTATTAAATCGGGTTGACTCACCTGAATTTCCAAATTCAATTTCGGGAGTTATCAACGAAGTTGTCGGTGGCACTTATGCCTTCTCCCCTGTTCAAAATGGTGAAATAAATAAGCCAGCTTCAAATGAAACGGTACAAGCTGTTGAAGAAGCTCTAACAAGACAAGATCGGTTAAATGATTCAATCTATTTTTATAATCCAGAAATTGCAACCGATAAATGGATTACAACACGTGAAGTTGTGAAGACAATTGGGAATCATGTTTTTGCAAAATAATGACAAAAGCCGCTTATGACGGCTTTTTTTTTATGTAATTTAAGGGGCAGGATGAGTATTTCTGGTTTCAAACAAACTTTTCATATTAATATTTTCCCATATCCTTCATTAAATTCAATGTACAGTTCATATACTAGTAAGGAAAGTAATCTTGAAAAGAGTGGTGAATATGAGAGATTTAACCTTTAAAGCCTTTGCGATTACCAACGAAATAGATTTGAACAAAATCGCCGTTCATTGTGGAATACCAAAGAAATTCACCTGGGAGGAACCCTTAATTATAAAAGGTGAAATATTAAGATCAATTCTCCAAAAAGATGTGGATGAAACCCAAATGGTACTTGTTTTTTCCTTCGGTAGCATTGTCTTCATTAATTCCTCTTCTCCACTTCAGATAACTGTTTTTTTGAACTACCTCCACTCCTTTGAGTCGGACATTGATGTCAAAAACGCAGGAAAATATAGTGATGATTATAGCCTTCATGTAAAAGAAACAGAAAGTATCGAGTTAACGGATGAATATGTGGTAGTACCTGAATATGAAAGTTACTACCCAGAATTGATTTCAACCGTATTAGCGAAATCGGTGGCATTAGAGAAAACTGAAGAACAGCTTGGACAAATTAATGATAAACTTGAAACGATGATTGACCGGCTGGAGAAAGGCAAGCTCCGAATTGGAAATAAGGAACTAGCAAGGACGACAGCAAAAATCATCCGTCATGAGTATAATACCCTTGCCTACATCATGATATTAGATAAGCCTGACATTACTTGGACAAGCAGTTCCGCCGGCGAATTTTATGACAGAATGCTGGAGTTTTTTGAGTTAAATGATCGTTATAAAATTTTGAAAAGCAAAACGGAAATACTTTATAACATCATGGATGGATTTTCAACCATCAGTCATTCGATTCGCGGCCTATTCGTTGAATGGATTATTGTAATCCTCATTTTATTTGAAATTGTATTGTCTCTTTTAGGAATATTTGATTTGCTCCCTTAACCTATATGTAATAAAGTCCCTTACTTAATAATAAGGGACTTTACACTAATTACTTGGATACATTTCGGTTAAAAAAGTGATAGATTCTTTAATCATTTCCTTTAAGACTTCTTCTTTGATATCGGCTACTTTATTGATATACACACATGCTTTTCCAGTTGTATGCTTACCAAATACCTTTAATAATTCTTCCCGCTTCTTGTCACCAGGTGCAAAATACAAGCTGATTTTTGCTTTTCTCGGGGAAAAACCAACTAGTGGTGCATCTCCTTCATGACCCGTTGCATATTTGTAATGATACGATCCAAAGCCAATAATACTTGGTCCCCACATCTTTGCCTCATATCCAGAGGTCTCTGTGAAGATATCTAAAAGTCGATAGGCATCTTCACGTTTTTTTGAATTATCTACCTGTTCGATAAACTCAATGACACTACTGTCCGTTTCCTTTGTTTTTAATTCGTACATCCATATCCCTCCCAAACAATTATGACAAACTTTTACTCATATTGTACCAAGTGACACCGGCATGTTCTGATTTAGATACTCCTCTATTACGATATCCTAAATTTTCATAGAACTGAATTAACTCTTCTTTACAAGTAAGTGTAATGCTCACACGTTTTTTTGAAATTGCTTCCTTTTCAAGGTGTGTTAGTAGCGCTGTTGCTACTCCTCGTGTTTGAAAATGAGGGGTCACTGCAACTCCTAAAACCGTTTGGTGTCCACCAAATTCCGGATTTTTCTTAATGTTTAAGAATAACTCATCGGTAATAAATGGATCTTCGATGACAGGTCCGTTGACTAACCCCACAATTACTCCTTCTTCTTCTGCTACAAAAAAACTATCTGGAATTAACTGAATCCGACGAATAAATGCCGTTTCTGTTGCAGCCTCTTCTATTGGAAAACATAGGTGTTCTATGATTACAAGATCAGGTAAATCACTCATCGTTACGTTACGTATTCTCAACATTACCAGCACTCCAATTGCTATTATTATAAAATCTGATCAGTCAAATCTTTATACTACTTCAAATAGTTTTCTTATTATATTAAATTATACAACTATTTCATGAGATAGAAAGCAAGAATTTCCAATTAACAAAAAGAAAAAAACTAGGCAAGCCCAGCTTTTTAAATGGTTCATCATTATTTATAATTCGAAAATTTTAACTAGAGTAATGAAAGGGTGAAAGAACAAAAACCATTCACTATTCATATTGCATTAAACTAAAGATGTTTATAAGAAGATTTATAGAATTTGTAAAAAGCTATGGTCGAATTACACCTTCTACTTTATCTATTATTAATCCTCTTCGACTAATTTCTTCTTCTAACAAAATGATAAAATCTGCTTCTAACTTAAGCCTTACTGCACTAAAATATGTGTCTATTAAAACTTTGTTACTCATGCTTGAAAACATATCCTACTCCTCAAAGCGAATGGCTTTTGAGTCCCTTCACCTACTTCCATTATATTTTTTTACAATTCAATAAACCATGCTAATTAATTCCAAGTTATTAGAAAAAATAGACAATAAATACCTGCCTGATGACATAAATTGAGCAAATAAAACAACCATATCCCCCTTATAAGGGAATATGGATGTATGGATTTTCTAGCTGAAGTTCAATTGCTTCAGTAGTCTACTTTTGTATGTTTTACTTAAGCTGTTATTTCTGTTTTTTCTTCCCTGAAAGGAACCATCCACCTAATGCGATAAGAAGCATAACTGACCAGAAGATGGTATTCCAAATCGGACCTTCAACAAAATCATGAGGAATGATATGTAAAGCGGGGTGTGCTAGAGTATGCATCAATAACTTAACCCCAACCCAACCAACAAGTAACATAGCAGCCGTTTCTAGACTAGGGCGTTCAGTTAATACTTTTACAAAGAACCCTGCTGCAAATCGAATAACGATTAACCCTGCAATCGCTCCTATTATGATGACAATAAATTGTGCGCCATCCATACCACCTATATCACCCATTGGCGTACCAGGCAAGGCAATGACAAGTGCAACAGCTGCTAAAATGGAGTCAACCGCGAAAGCAATATCGGCTAAGGCGATTTGTGCAACTGTCGCTCGATAGCTTTTCCCTGGCTTCTCTTTTCCGCCATGATCCTTTTTCAATAAATGTTTTAATGCGATGAAAATAAGGTACGCAGCCCCAATTGCTTGAATCCACCATACATGGAACAAAAACGAAATAATAAAGATTGCACCAATTCGAAAGATAAAAGCCATTAACAAACCAATATTGATTGCTTTTTTTTGCTGTTCTTCTGGTAAATGCTTCGCCATTATGGCCAGGACTAACGCATTATCAGCAGATAATAAACCCTCTAAAAGGATTAAAATAAGTAATACCCACCCATATTCTAATAATAAAGAAAGTTCCATTTTACCCTCCTTTGTATGATTACATCACTTCATTAGTATAAATCAGGTTTATACTTCCTTAATAGTGTTATTGCAATTTTTTGATAAAAATTTCCATTTCAAACACACTTCTATTATTAATATTATTATTTACTTAAAGAACTGGAATTAAACTTTTTTAATAAGAAGGGATCTGCATGGACCGAAATTTAAAATTTAATTTGGCGCGGTAATACCAGCATAAATATAATCAATCGAATGGTTAAAAATAAAAAGAGCAGGTTTTTTACCTGCTCAATTTTATGATGGAATGATCATAGTAAACTAGTATCTTTTTCGTATATTTTGATATCTCCCCCGCCTAATCCATATGATACCCCGATATTTCTCCACCCATATTTCTCATAATACCCCTCGAGATCTGAATTGAGATATAGTGTTTTATAGCCTTTTCTCGCAGCCTCCTCTAGACCATGTTGGAGCAGCTTTGAACCTATTTCTTTCCCCCTATATTCTTCCTTCACGTACAAGCAAGCAAGCCACGGGTATAAATCCTGGCGACTATTAATGTCATTTCTCAATAAAGCATATGTACCGATGATCTGCCCCTCTTCTATTGCAACATAGAACTTTGGAAGTTTTCCAGAAGTAGAATGGATTATACAATCTTCGTAAAAACTATAATTATCTTCGCTCCCCCATTCTTGCCAAAAAACTTGAATGGCTTTTTCAAAAAGTTCATCCCTATTCCTTAATTCGATAATTTCCATTTAAAATACCCCCAATTTAATTACTTATTCATTATACAAAACAGTTTTCTACATTTGAATAAAAGTTTCATTTCTGAATTTTTTAATTAACTATGGTACTATAGTTTTGCAAATAATTTTTTGGAGGTAAATCATGGTATTACCAAACTTTGAAGAAAATTTACAAAAATACGCAAGACTGTTAGTGGCAAAGGGTATCAATGTTCAACCTGGTGATTGGGTAAAGATGACCATTACAGTTGATCAAGCCCCTCTAGCTCGTTTAGTAACGCAAGAAGCTTATGCATTAGGTGCTGAAAAAGTAATTGTAAAATGGGCAGATGACGAAATTACCAAACTAAATTACATACATCAACCTTTAGAAGTCTTGACCAACATCGCTGAATACGAAATTCAAGAATCCGAAGATCATGTGTTAAATCATCATGTAAGTCGTCTATCAATTGTTTCCAGTGACCCTGGCTTACTAAATGAAGTCGACCCTGCAAAAATTGCAGCTTTTCAAAACAAAGCTGGAAAAGCTTTCAGTGCCCAACGGATTGCAACGCAAAATAACGATTTAAAATGGACTGTTGCGGCTGCTGCTGGTGCTGATTGGGCGGCAAAAGTCTTCCCAGATTTGAAAACTTCCGAAGAACAAGTCGATGCGCTATGGGATCAGATTTTTAAAACGTGTCGTGTGTATGCAGATGACCCTGTTGCTGCTTGGGACGAACATAAAAAAACATTAAATGATAAAGCAGCCTTCTTAAATGAAATTCAATTTGATGCATTGCATTATACCGCACCTGGTACGGATTTAACGTTAGGCTTACCAAAAAACCATTTATGGTGTAGTGCAGAAGGTGAAAATCCAAAAGGCGAAGAATTTATTGCCAACATGCCTACTGAAGAAGTCTATACTGCTCCCGACACTCATCGTATGGACGGTGTGGTACGCAGCACAAAGCCACTAAGCTATGCTGGTACATTAATTGAAGGCATTGAGGTGCACTTTAAGGATGGGAAAATCGTGGATATTTCAGCTGAAAAAGGTGATGAAACAATTAAGAAGTTGGTTTTTGACAACGAAGGTGGAACTGGATTGGGTGAAATAGCATTAGTACCAGATCCATCCCCTATTTCTCAATCTGGTATAACCTTCTTTACAACTCTTTATGACGAGAATGCTTCTAATCACTTAGCAATCGGAGCAGCTTATCCAACCACGATTCAAGGTGGAACAAAAATGAGTCAAGAAGAATTATTGAAAAATGGCATGAATACTTCAATTGTTCATGTTGACTTCATGATTGGTTCTGACAAGATGGATATTGATGGCATCAAACAAGATGGTACAATTGTTCCTATCTTCCGTAATGGAGATTGGGCCATATAATTCACACAAAAAGTCCAGGAAATTCTATTTCTTGGACTTTTTTATGTTGAGTTAGTGCTAGGTGACCTAGATATCTGGTTCTAATCATTACATGTTATATAACAATACATCAGCTGTACTATATCACAAGAAAACAATTAATGAACTAGATTTATTCGTTAATCCCAATAACTACAGCAATAAATAGGTGCCTCCCTTTTAACAAAATATTCTGTTGTATTTGTTTTAGCATACTGTTACAATAAAATCATCATAATTTATAGAATATTTATAATATTCTACGTTAATCTCCGTATTAAAGATAGGAGGAATACCTTTGTCAAAATTGCCGAAAACAAATGAATCTGGTTTTTTTGAAATCCGTCTTGAATCAATTGGTGGGTTAGGAGCTAACTTGGCGGGAAAATTGCTTTCCGAGGACGGTGTTGTCGGAAACGGTCTCAATGGAATCGGTTTTTCATCCTACGGATCAGAGAAAAAAGGATCGCCAGTCAAAGCACATATTCGTTTCTGCGACCCAGAGACAAACATTCGTGACACCACACCTATAGAGCGTCCTCATGTTGTCGGTATTTTTCATGATGCCCTTTTTAAAACAATCGATTGCACCAGCGGAATTTATCCCGATAGCACCATCTTAGTAAACTCACAAAAATCCCCAGATGAATTGAAAAATCAAATGAAGATTCCTAGCGGCACCATTGCCATTGTGGATGCTACTGGTATTGCTCTAGAAGAACAAACAAAAGCGAACACCGCGATGCTGGGAGCCCTTTATCGGATCATGGACTTCTTAGACGCAGAGTCAATGAAACAAACGATTCGCCGTACGTTTGAAAAAAAATATCCTCATCTTGTTGAACCCAACCTTCGTACCTTTGATCGTGGTTTTAATGAAGTCGAATTTAAAACCTATGTGGTTGAAGACGGTGTTGAGGAAAAACCTTTTAGGAGAGCAGAACCTCTTTTAGGCTATGAAACTCAGGCTATTGGCGGGATGATTACCAATCCAGGAAACAGCATGTTAAAGGATTTAAGTATTTCACGTGCAGGAATGCTCCCCCATTTTCATGAGGAGAAATGCATCAATTGCGCCGCTTGTGATACCGCTTGCCCAGACTTCTGTTTTGTTTGGGAAGAAAAAGCAGACAAAAAGGGTCGTCCGCAAATGTTCCTTAGTGGGATTGACTATCAGTATTGTAAAGGCTGTTTAAAATGTGTAACCGCCTGTCCAGTGGAAGCGCTATCAGGAGAAAGAGAATATAATGATGGCTATGCAGACAAAAATCGAGTACCACATATATTTGATTTAGCCATTCAAAACTAAGGAAAGGACGGGATTTGCAGATGTCTATCGATTTAAACCAAGAAAAACTTACACCCGAAAAAGGTACTGTTGAGCAAAGTTTTGTATTTGAATCAGGCAATGAAATGGCTGCTTATGCTGCGCATCAAATTAATTATCATGTCATGGGGTACTTCCCTATTTCTCCTTCCACAGAAGTCGCTCAATTCCTCGATGGCATGAAGGCTCGAGGAGAACATGATATCGTGTTGATTCCTGCAGACGGTGAACATGGTTCAGCAGGGATATGTTACGGTGCTTCTACTGGCGGCGGACGAGTTTTTAACGCAACCAGCGCGAACGGTTTTCTCTACATGCTGGAACAACTCCCTGTTCAATCAGGAACCCGCTTTCCCATGGTTTTGAATTTAGTAAACCGCTCTGTTTCAGGACCATTAAATATTCATGGCGATCATTCGGATTTATATTTTGCTTTAAATACTGGCTGGCCCATTTTAATGGCCCGTGATCCACAAATCGTCTATGATATGAACATTCTTGCTCTTAAACTAGCAGAAGATCCAGAAGTCAGACTGCCCGTAATTGTATCATTTGATGGGTATTTCACCTCCCATCAAAAACGGCGCGTGCAGGTAATAAAAAATCGAAGTGATGTTCAAAAATTTATTGGGGAGCTTCCTAGGAACTTTCCTCATGCATTAGATCGTGAAAATCCGGTTACAATTGGTCCTTATATGAATGAACCAGATTATATTAATAATTGTTACCAACAATCAGAAGCCATGTATAAGGCAGAAGCGGTTTTCGAAAGAATATCGAAGGAATATGCAGCCTTAACAGGGCGTGAATATCCGATTCTTGATTTATATCGTATGGAAGATGCAGAGATTGCTGTATTTATGTTGAATTCAGCTGCCGAAGTTTGTAAAGACGTAGCGGACAAACTCCGTCTAAAAGGGATTAAGGCTGGGGTTATCTCACCAAACATGATCCGCCCTTTTCCACAAAAACAATTAGCGGAAGCTTTGAAAAATATTAAAGCGGTTACCGTCGGAGACCGTGCGGATTCCTATGGAGCTCGTGGCGGAAATATGGCCCTTGAATTAAGAGCAGCCTTGCAAACAGTTGGGAATGCCCATACCAAGGTCATTAACCGAATTTACGGATTGGGCGGCAAAGATTTTTATGCGGATGACGCGGAGCAATTTTTCCAATTATCTCTTGATGCTGTGGAAAAAGGAATTGCGGAAAAGCAATTTGATTACTTTGGACACAATCCAGGTAAACCAGAATTTGCTCCAAAGCGTGTATTAAATCCAATGAAAAAAGAAGATTTAAATACTGGTCTAATTACTGTAACACCGGATGAAAAAACCGGTGAACTAAAGGTGAAAATTCCACCAATGCGCAGTTTAACGAAAAAACCAAAACGCCTTGCTTCAGGTCACGGTGCCTGTCCAGGATGCGGTATTTTCTCTGGACTGGAATTGTTTTTTAAAGGAATTGAAGGAGATATTGTCGCATTATTTCATACCGGCTGTGCTATGGTCGTAACCACTGGATTCCCTTACAGTTCCCACAAAGCTACCTATATTCACAACCTTTTTCAAAATGGATCAGCTACCCTTTCTGGACTTGTGGAGATGTTTCATGAAAGAAAAAGACGTGGTGAATTGAAAGAGCTTGGGCTCAGCGATGAGTTTACTTTCGTGATGGTAACAGGTGACGGTGGCATGGATATCGGCATGGGTCCTGCGATTGGTACAGCTTTACGTAACCATAAAATGATTATCCTTGAGTATGATAATGAAGGTTACATGAATACAGGCAGCCAGTTATCCTACTCCACACCGATGGGCCATATGACAAGCACATCTAATATTGGAGGCTTCCAAAACGGCAAGCCATTCCACCATAAGGATACTGCTCAAATTATGGCCGCTACCCATATTCCTTATGTCTTTACTGGAACGGAAGCCTTTGATCGGGACCTATTGAAGAAAGCCGCAAAAGCTCAGTGGTATGCAAATAATGAAGGCTTGGTTTACGGAAAAATTTTAATTACCTGTCCGTTGAACTGGAAATCCAAGGACGAATTAGGTCAGACGATTGTTGAAGCAGCTGTCAATTCCTGCTTCTTCCCTCTCTATGAAGTAGAACACGGGGTCACGACTCTTACGTACAATCCGGAGAGTAAAAATAAACGCTTAGAAGTTTCAGAATGGTTGAAGTTGATGGGTAAATCGAAGCATTTGCTTAATGAGAATAGCAAAGACATGCTCGCGATGTTTGATAAAGAGGTTGACCGCCGTTGGAATATGTTGAAGGCGAAGCATGAAAGTCCGTATCTATAACATAAAATCCCAAGTGATGGCAAATCACTTGGGATTTTTACGTTATAATAATGGCTGATTTTTTATGAGACCCGTTTTCTCTGTTGCCAGTTGAATTTGGGCCTCATGAACTCTTTATGAGGCCTGTTTTCTCTGGTAACCGTTGAGTTTGGACTTCATGAACGCTTCATGAGGTCCATTTTTTTGAGATTCTTTGGTTTTTGGGCTTCATAAATTATTAATATTACTCGATTTTACTAGAAATCTGGCGCTTGCTTTCTTGCTAATTGTTTGATTGTTCTAGCTTATTTACTCTTCTTTTCAGGTCTACGCCTTCCTTAAATACAAGTTCAATATCAGTATTAAAATCTCTTTCAATGGATCGGATATCTTTCCGGATATGTGTGAAATTTTCCGTCATTAGGGTTGTTGTATGTTTAATCGTTTCCTTGATTTCTTTATATCCCTCTTCCATTCGGCTGGATATTTCACTCTGCCCTTTTTCCACATTTTCCATGCGACTTGACAATTCTTTTTGACCTTTAGTTAATTCAATCTGTCCCTTTTCCACATTTTCCATGCGACTCGATAATTCTTTTTGACCTTTTGTTAATTCAATCTGTCCTTTTTCCACGTTTTCCATACGATTGGATAATTCTTTTTGACCCTTTGTTAATTCTATTTGTCCATTTTCTATATTCCCTAACCGACCATCGGATTTTTGCAATATATATAGAATTTCATTTATAGCTTCTTTCATTTTATTTGCCTCCGATTTTAAATTATTTTAACCTTAACGCTATTCATTAGGATTGTAAATCTGAACGAAACTATAATTTAGTTTGAATTATGATGAGTAGGTAATTAGGAGTTAATATTATGAAGTAGTTTTTCCTGTTGCTCTAAGAAAACCAGTCTTTCTATTTGCAACATTGCGGATAGTACGTGGATAAATGCGTCATGCATAGAAGAAGTATTTAAATGTTGATCATAGTAGTGGTGAATGCACATAGCAATATCTTTCCTAGCCTCGTAATCGAAATGATAAAAGTCGATAATTGGGGTAAATAATCCATCACCTAATGGGAGCAATGTTCCCATGACGATTTCACCTTGCCTAGGTGCAATAGCAAGCGGATCTAGAATGGTTACATTGAGAGGTTTTTCATCCAAAATATCCATTACAACAAGGTTGTAATCATTAAATTTATACCCAACAAAATAGAATTTAGAAATTGATTTCTTGCATTCTCTGAGCCATGAAATAAGAATGGGTGTTTTGCTTAGCTTAGAATAATGATCAGCAATGTAATCCTCAATAAAACTATTTCTAAAATCCTGACTGCTTTCATAAAAAATCTTCCACCAAAATAGGTTTTTCACTAAGCCATACTGTTTTTCTTCCTTAGGATCATGATCTTTTACATATTCCTTTAATATCGGTAGGTATTCAAGATAGCAGCACTCCCAAGTATACTTCATAAAATCAAGCATAACCTCGTTCAGCATAACCTCCCTTAATTCATCAGAAACAGGTAAATCATTCCGAAATTTTTTGGCATTCTTTTCCGACTGTGCAAAGGGTACCACCTTTTCAATTGTCACTTTCCTTGCCATAAATACACCTTCCTTTCATAACTGCTTATAATTATTTCGACATAGTATTACATAATCCTCTTTATTTCTATTTTATTTTTAAGGTATAAACGTACTAACTTTATTTTACATCACGAATATCCCTTCATCTCTTAATATCGGGAACAATCCTTAATAAAATAAGGCAACCAAGATCGTCGCCTATTTTACCTACTATATTTCTTTCCAAATTGTAAATAAAACTACATGTTAAAAGTAACTAATATACCTTCAATACTCTTCATCTTCTTCATCAATAACCCATTCAATTGCGTAGTATGAATCTACTAAAGCTTCTTGAAAACCCCAGCCTTCAGGTGCCTTGGATATTACATTTTCTAGTCTTTTTGAAAACTCTTTATATAGATCCTCATCCCGGTCACATTCCACGGCTACTTGATCAAACATTTTGATCATACTGGAGTAAAAACCTTCAGAAATATCACCATAAGCACATGTATATTCAACACCTTGTTCAACATAAAAAAGCATTAAATCCACTGTACGTTTTTCATCATTTGTTACCTTTTTAAAAGCAGTAATCTCTTTTTTGGCTTCAGCTAATCGAAGTTTACCGTGTCCCCGATCTGGAAAAAACTCATTTTCTATTTTTTTCCGTGCCTGATTAAAAAGAACCTCAATCGCTTCGTCCCCAAGAAATTTACTAGACAAGAAGTTTTGAACCTCTTTATTGGTCTTGAACATCTCTAAGACTAAATCTATTAATTCTTTTTGTTCAAATTGTTTTAAATGTTTTTTTAACTCTGTTATTTTAATTTTCATAATAACCCTCCACTGTTCCACTTTTTCCTTTTAAGATTCTAAAAAGTCGATGACGGTTCTAACAAATTGATTAGTCTCTTCCAAATCAGGAAAATGGGCACTCCTATTAAATAATACCCAATTATTGTTAGGAATCTCCCTAGCAAAAATTTTTGAAACAGGTATTCCAGTATTCCGATCAAATACACCTGTAATGATTAAAGTCCGTTGCTGAATATACTTAAGTCTATCAACTAATGGTTTTTCAACAGGAATTTTTTGAAGAGCTTTATACATTAGTCCAGTGTTAACCAAATTACTTTCTTCCCACAATTTCCTATTCATTTTTGCATTTTCTTGATTTTCAAATAATAATAAATCAACTGTTTCAGTATCAACCAAGCTCCAAACTTTATTATAAATTTCATCAATAGATAGAGCTTCCTTTTGGATTTTCTGAATTTCATTATAAAGTTCATTATTAACCACTGACATAAAACCTGTTATCTGCACCATTTTATTTATTTCTGAATTCATTAAGCTAGGAGCAGAAAGAACAATGGAATGGATAACTTCTGGAAGTGCATCTGAAATCTCTAGCGCTAATTCTCCACCGAAAGAAAACCCTAATAGATCTACTTTTTCTGCCCCTAACCAATTCTTTATTTCTTTGAAATCCTCAATAAGAAATTTTATTGAATAATCCTGATCAGAACTTGGCTTTTCTGTTCGACCACTTCCACGTTGTTCATAATAGACTATGGTTCTTTTAACAGCAAGCAACGGACCAACTGTTCGTTCAAATGTATAAAGGTTTCCACCGGGACCACCGTGAATAATAACTAATGGCACTGTTTCATTTTCACTGCCATCAATTTTCACCCAATGATTAATTCCGTTTATTTCGATCCTATATTCCCCATCAGTCATTAACATTAGAACCTCATTTTCTATGTATTTTTCTTTTTATATAATTGCCCTCTTGCTATTAAGAAGGATTATAATAGAATTTAAGAATATTAATTATAAAAAAAGAGTGATAAAGATGATTTCCTATAACAAGCAGAGAATAACGTACCTAATGTCTGTTATAATCACCATTTTATTGGGTTTAGCCTCCAGGAAATTCAGCCATCTATTAAGTGAATTTGTGGCCGAGAATGCTGGGGATGTCATCTGGGCTATGATGGTTTATTTCGGCTTTCGTTTCCTTTTTGTGCAAAAGCGATTATTTATAGCGATTTTGCTCAGTTTTTTGTTCAGTTTTGGTGTCGAATTCAGTCAGCTTTATCAGGCTGACTGGATTAATCAGCTTCGAGGAACAGTAGTTGGCGCATTGGTTCTAGGAAAAGGCTTCCTTACCGTAGATCTTTTTAGGTATACAACAGGTATTGTCCTTGCCGCTGCTATGGATTAGGTCACACATAGGTTTTTTTTTAGAATAATACCTTTAATTTTTTCGCTTCATCTATTATATTTTTCATTAAGGTTTCTACCGTTTGGTTTTTAGCCAATCTTGGACTTTGACCGGACCATAGTGACATATAGTCTTGATTATTTTGTAGCGTAGATGCTTTTCGAATTGGCTGAGTGAGTGTATTTTGAATTGGGAAATCTGGTAAACTATTTTCATGCTTCTGCATTTCTAAAATATATTTATTCTTAATACCTCTTGCCCATTTGCCAGAAAACGCTCTAGTTAAAACAATCTGGTCTTCTTTAGCTTGAAGAATGGCTTCTTTGTATACCTTTGGTGCTCCGCTTTCAATACAAGTTAAGAAAGCAGTACCCATTTGTACACCCTTAGCACCTAGACAAAGAGAAGCCATTAAACCTCGCCCATCCATTATTCCCCCTGCAGCGATAACAGGAATGCTCACATGGTCAACAACCTGGGGAATAAGTGACATTAAACCAATTAAGCTTTCCTGATGTCCATGTATAAAGTTTCCACGGTGTCCTCCCGCTTCACTACCTTGGACCACAACAATATCCATTCCTTTGGTTTCATTTTCAATCGCTTCTTCAACCGTTGTCGCGGTTCCCATTAGAATAATATTCCGTTGTTTTAACTCAGTAATCACTTCCTTTGCAGGAATACCAAAGGTAAAGGTACAAACTGGAACCCCCTCTTCTATTACAACTTTAATTTGCTCATTAAAGGTCTCTACTATTTTTTTAGCGTTTGGAATCTCCAGCGTATCTTTTTTATGTAATTTTAGGTGCTCTTTATAAGGCTGCAAAAGCTGGTCAGCAGAATTGATTTCTTCTTCTGTAAAAGTAAACTCACTAGGCACAAATAGATTTATACCAAAATAGTGGGGTGTTAACTTCTTTATTTCCCTGATTTGTTCACGTATTTGACCAGGAGACATATATCCTGCCCCAATCATCCCAAGTCCCCCTGCATTTGAAACCCCGGCAACTAATTTCGAAGTGGTTACCCCGCCTGCCATAGGAGCTTGTATTATAGGATATTTAATTTCTAACAGATTTGTAACTTCATTACTTAACATACTATCACCTCAATACTTATATTTGATGGAATCACTATCGGTTCAGTTACTCCGTGTATCCCTTTCTTTATATATTTAGATTAGTCCATTGAACATATATTTACAATTATAGTTATTTTTTTAAAAATAAAAAATGGCTGCCAGCGGCAACCAAATTCGTTAAGCGTATTTAATTCCTGCAGCCTTGATATTGTTGATATCACTGGAACTACATGGTGTAACAGCATACGTCATTTCACATTTAGGGCAATTCATAATAACGGTTTCCAGAGTAAAAGTTTCTCCACACTCGCAGTTAATCTCGTGTGCAACGGCTGGTGCAAAGTTTTCTTTTCCCTTACCTTTAACATGATCAACGATATCTCTTCCATCTTTTACATGCGACGAACATCCACAACTCATACTAAACCCTCCAAGAAGTTATATTTATTAAACTAGTACATTTAGAATAGCATAGAAGTAATCGGATTGATGTGGCAAAAAAGGTACACATTTCTATTTGGTAAGTTCCTTCCCTTTGAAAATAAAAAAGAAGACTTCACGTGGAGGAAGTCTTCTTGAAAAATTTTTAATAGATTAGTGGACTCGAATGATTTCATATATATCTTCATCATGATGAACCCTTGTATGCTTGGATTCAATTCTTTCAAACTCTTCAATCTCATCACTAAAAACGGACTCGCCTAACCACCAGTTTTTGAATTCAAGAAAAAGTTCTGTTAGCATCTTGATTCCTCCAGTTAGTATAATTGGAATTCCTTATATCCTTATTATACATGTGAATCCTCTCACATAAAAGCGTTTACACAAAAGGCGGAATAGGAAAATAATAGTGAATAGTTAGACAATGAAGCGTTCAGATTTTTACAAAAAGCGAAACGAGGGAACTCTTCTCGAGTCCCCTTTTTACCTTCTACTCTATTGATTTATTTACCGCCGCTACCGCTTCGATTTCCACCAGTTGATTTTTATATCCTAATACCGTCACTCCAGATAAAGTGCTAGGAACATCGTAATCACCAAATTCTTCTCGTATTGCTTCCCATGCGATTACCAAATCAGACTGATTTTGAGTAGCTACAAGAATTCTTGTATATGCGATATCTTCTAATGTGGCACCGCATTCTTTTAAAGCCGCTTTCAAATTTTCCACACACAGCTTTGCTTGTAACTCGACATTTCTTGATTCAGGGACGATTCCCTCTTTTGTCAGTGGGCAGGCTCCAGCTAAAAATAGTAAATCCATTTCAGCAGGAATGCGACTAGCATAAGCATAATCAACTTGAGCTAAATGGTTTGAATGAATGAGTGATATTTTTCTGTTCATAGGTATACCATCCTCTTATTTATATTATTCTATTTCGAGCTTATCACTAATTTCCCTTCCTATATACCAGTTTACTTTTAAATAGTTTTTTTATTTCTCAATAGGAAATAATAAAGGAAAAGGATTAATTAGTTTACAAAGAAAGGATTACAAAAATGATTATACTAGAACGGGAACTAAGCTATATGATGGTGAAACAGAATGATCATGCAAACATCGCTGGGGAAATCGCCAAAAACTGTAAAAACGATTATTTTTCCGATGGAAGCCGCATTGAAGAAGTGCTGCTAGCCATCAAAGAGCATGACCGGGGCTGGATCGCTCTAGATTCGTCCCCAGTCTGGAATGATAAAAGTGAAAAGCCATACTCTTTCATCGATTATCCGTTAGCACTCAAAATACCTTTTTATAAAAAAGGATTAGATGAAGTCGAAATCATGAGCAAGTACGCTTGTTTGTTAGGCAGTTCGCATTATACCTCCTTCATCCAGGATCCCAGCGATCCGGCTGTCAGAGAATTTTGGGAAGAAGAAAAGCAAAGACAAAAGCAGCTTAAAATGGATTTGCAAATAGTAGAAAAAACGGAAGAAACCCTGATGTACCACTTAGATTTGTTGAAATTTTGTGATTATCTTTCCCTTTATATTTGTTTAAATGAGCCTGGAGATAATAACAGGATACACCCCTTTTTCCGTAATGGATTTCCGCAATTGTTTGCATTTGTTACCGACAAACCCATCGTTGCTCATTGGTTGTATACAGAAACTGTTTCACTATCCTTCTCCCCTTTTGAACAAAAATTCGAGGTAAACCTGCCCTATAAGGAAGTATTCAAAGATAAAATTGAGGAACATGGCATCTTACAAGCCTATAAAGATACCACTAATTCTTTTCGCAAGATCACTTTTTATTAGGATAATTGGGCAGACGTTCTTTTAAATATCATGTAAGGATTGAAAAAATCACTTTTTAGACACATTTTTCAAATTACGATGTAAGTTGAATGTATGTTAAAATATCAATAACACAATGAATACGTTTACACCATGGAGAGCGAGGGATTTATGATGAAAGTAAGGGACTTCATGATTACAAAAGTGTTTACGATAAAACCTTCAAATACGGTTAAAGAGTTGTTACACATACTAAATTCAAATCGAATTGGCGGCGTACCCGTGGTTGATGATAAAGACCATTTAGTAGGTATCGTATCCGATGGAGACGTTCTTCGCTACCTATCTCCAAAACCCTTGGGCGTAGCTGGCCTCGTGTATATCATGGAGGATGGGAAATTTGAGGATGTATTACTAGCAAAACTGGATACACCTGTTAAAGAAATTATGACCAAAAGAAACATCCTTTTCGTTTCACCGGATGAAGAGTTTGAAGATACCATTCGTTTATTATCACGGCATCATTACAAAAAACTCCCAGTGGTCAATGGTGCTGGTCGTGTCGTAGGTGTTCTGAGCCGGGGAGACATTATTCATAATCTTTCGAGAAAAATCATTTCATGAAATAAATAAATAGAAACAACCTTTGTAAAAATTCACTTTTACAAAGGTTGTTTTTAAAAGTCACTTTCACATTAAACCAATCATTCGGGTGTTCGAATGACTAGAACATCACATTTAGCTGAACGTACGATTGCGTCTGCAACAGAACCAGTCATGAAAAACCGCTCCACAGCATTTAGCCCTGTACCACCACAAATAATTAAGTCAGCCTGTGCAGAATTAGCAATCTCTCTTGTGATCATGGTTTTGGCAGAACCGTACTCGATCACTACGTTAACATTCGTTAAACCTTCTGCCTCCGCTTGTACTTTGTAGCCATTTACAAGTTCTTCTGCTAACTGCTGTGCACGCTCCAAAAATGAGCGACCATAAGCTTCGAATGTGCGCGTGTCGATTACATTTACGATATTTAAGGCCGAACCTGCGTTACGTTTTGCAACATCGATTGATTTACGAAAAGCATATTCAGCTTCTTTTGAGCCATCAACTGCTACGAGAATACTTTTATAATGATTTGCCATTTTGTAAATATCTCCTTTTCGAACATGTAAGATGTTCTGTGCTTTTAAAAATATGGCTGTGTTAACTAGGCTGTTAATTTACGCTACAGGGGCTACGCTT
>NZ_JBALNQ010000037.1:86279-90006 GCF_036961885.1 Neobacillus niacini
TGCCCACGCACGAAGAAAATGCGATAGCATTTTCGAGGATTCGAGCCCCTTTCGCTCCAATCAACAGGTTCTAAAATCAGCAGTATCCCTTAAAACAGCCAAAAATAGATAAAATTGTAGATTCATAGGTAATTCTATGATTCTCGTACAGGTTGAGTTGTTTTTACACCTACCGAAGATTTCCCTGTTCCTTCACTAGGTTTTTTCATAAAGATTGAACAGATTACAGCAATTACTGAAATTCCTGTAACAAAGTAGAAGGTATATTTTACACCTGCAGCTAATATTTCAGCCTGAGCCGCATCCGGGGTACCTGCTGCGAAACTAGTTTGACCGGCTGTAAGCAGTGTAATCGCGATCGCTGTCCCTGCTGCACCAGCTACTTGGTTCAATGTATTCATAGCAGCTGAGCCATCTCCATATAACTCACGTGGCAATGCATTTAGCCCATTAGTTTGTGATGGGATTGTTACCATCGTTAACCCAAAGAATAAAATCATAAATGGTACGATGATTAACCACGCTGGAGTTGATGCTGAAATAACTAAAGCAAACATTAAATTCCCAATTAATACAATGATAGACCCAGTGATTGCTAATTTCTTTGGTCCAATTTTATCAAATAGTGATCCGACAATCGGTGACATAATAACGTTGACCGCATTACCTGGTAATAACAATAAACCAGCAACCGCTGCACTAAATAATAAAGATCCTTTTAAATACATGGGCAATAGAATAGACGTTGATAAAATGATTAAGATACTTAAGAACATCATCGCTGTCCCTAATGAAAACATCGGGTACTTAAAGACATCTAAATTAACCATAGGCTTATCCATTGTATTTTGACGAATTCCAAATAATACAAGAGCGATAATTCCTACAAGTAAAGGTCCCCATACGATTGGAGATGAGAATGATACACCAGCCATAGAAGCTAACCCATAAATTAATCCACCAAAACCTACTGTTGATAAAACAATCGACAACACATCAATTTTAGGTTTAGTAATTTCTCCAACATTCACTATTTTTGCTACCGCAGCAAGAGTCAAGATGACATAAAAAGCTGCACTGATCCAGAAAATATAATTCCATCCTAACGTACTAATAATGACCCCAGAAAGTGTTGGTCCTAAGGCTGGTCCTAATGTAATAACAAGACCCATAATCCCCATGACAACTCCACGTTTATGAATCGGGAAAATAACTAACAGAACACTTACCATGACTGGCATGATAATTCCTGTTCCCATTGCTTGGACAATTCGGCCAGTTTCTAGGATTGCGAAATTCGGTGAAAACGCCGAAAGAATCGTTCCTACAAGTGAAATGACAATTCCCGTTATAACTAATTGTCTAGTGCTGAACCATTTCATTAATAGTGCTGAAATCGGCACTAAAATGGCTAATGTTAATAAATAGCCTGTTGTCAGCCACTGGGCAGTCGGTGCTGTAATTGAATATTGCTCCATGACATTAGTTAATGCCATATTTAATGCTGTTTCCCCAAATAATCCAATAAAAGCACCGAGCATTAAAATAGCTGCCATGATCTTAGGATTTTTTACTTGAATTTGTGTACTCATACATATCCCCTTTTTAACTAATTAATTTTGGTAATGCCTGTGAAATAATTTTTAGTGGTTCACTTGCTTTTTGTGTTAAACAAAGCAACATTCCACCTTCAATCGTAGCTGTCATCATAACAGCAATTGAATGCGCTTTTTCCTTTGAAAATCCATCTGCTAGTAATTTATCTAAATAAATTCCTTGTATTTTTTGATACAAATGAGCACATGCATTTCGAACTGGATCACTTAACGAAGCCATTTCGCTTACGATACTGCTAAAGGTGTATCCAGTAATCGTTCCTTCCGTTTCAAAGTTTACGACTAATTTTTCAATCATTGCCTTGCTAGCCTCTTTGGTTGTCGGATACCGTTCAAAAATTTCTTCAATATCCTTCGTAATCGTATCTTCCAAGGTTTGCAGGCAAACGATTAGTAATTCTTCTTTTCCATTTGGAAAGTGATGATAAAGCGAACCTTTTGACATGTTACATGCTTTTAGAATTTCGTTTAATCCAACACCAATATATCCCTTTTGTTGGAAAAGCGTTGTCGCGATGTCAATTATCAGCGATTTTGTGTCCATTCCCGTAGTACACCTCCGCCATACCAACCGGTCTGTTTGTAACTATAACAGTTTTTGAAAAACGAAGTCAACCAACTTTTTTTCACAAATCAGTCACAAAGGTAGATATGAAAACGGATTCCTTTCATCCTTTTCTCATCGATAAAATCCCTATTTACCAAGCTTTAAAGCGATTTCATATAAAAATGTTTATTTTACCGAAAAAATATTTTTGTTTTCTTTATAGGTTATCGCTTCCATTAGCGCTTATTCAAAATTTGGTTTGAAAATATGATTTTCATTTTATAGAACTTTTCTGTTTTGAATTAACATCTGTTAGAATATTATTATAATTAGGATAATTTTGAATACAGGAGGTTTAATATGAAGGCAGTTGTTTCTACTAAATATGGTCCACCTGATGTTCTTGAATTAACAGAGGTTGAACAACCTTTACCACTAGATAATCAAGTTCTAGTAAAAGTTCATGCTGCTTCGGTGAATTATGGGAACCTGGTCCTATTGAGAGGCGAGCCATTTTTAGCCCGTTTTGCATTTGGTCTTTTTAAGCCCAAATTTTCCATACCAGGAGGAGACATTGCTGGTGTGGTTGAAGCTGTTGGCAAAGATGTTAAACAGTTTAAACCTGGAGATGAAGTGTTTGGAGACTTATCTGGTGTTGGCTGGGGTAGTTTTGCCGAATATTCCTGTGTCCCGGAAAAGGCATTAGCTTTAAAGCCCGCCAATTTGTCCTTTGAGGAAGCTGCTTCGGTACCTATGGCTGGAGTTACTGCCTTACAAGCTCTCCGCGATAAAGGCAAGATTCAATCGGATCAGAAAGTCTTAATTCATGGTGCTTCTGGAGGCGTTGGAACGTTTGCGGTACAAATCGCCAAATCATTTGGGGCTGAAGTAACGGGCGTGTGCAGTACAAGAAATGTCGAGATCTTGCAATCGCTAGGTGCAGATCATGTTATTGACTATAAAAAAGAGAAGTTTACTGAAAACAAGCAGAGATATGATTTAATTCTTGGTGTTAACGGAGGTCAGCCCTTATCGGCTTATCGGCAATCATTAACTCCCAATGGAATTTTTGTTCACGTAGGAGGTTCCGGAGCTCAAATGTTCCAAGCTATAACACAGGGAGCTTGGATTTCAAAAACATCTGGTCAGAAATTCGGCAGCTTTTTACAAAGAGCAAACCAGGATGATTTAGTTTATATGAAAGAACTTATTGAAGCTGGTAAAGTAAAGCCAATTATTGATCGCCAGTATAAATTAAGTGAAGTACGTGAAGCCTTTCGGTATTTTGAACAAGGCCACACACAGGGAAAAGTGGTTATAACTGTGTGAAAAATTCAAAGTGTGAAGTGCAAAGAAACCCGCTGCCTCTACCTCCCCTTTTCAAAAGGTTGTTTTCGTAAACCTTTTTATTTTGGAAAACATGGTTCAAAATGTGTATTTTAGGTATAACAGTATTCAGTGGGCCCTTTTGATTCCCTTTTGCCTGATTTTTAGTGTTCAACGGTAACCAAAGAACTCTTTTGATTCCCTCTAGCATGATTTTTAGTGTTCAACGGTAACCAAA
>NZ_JBALNQ010000037.1:90124-105647 GCF_036961885.1 Neobacillus niacini
CCCTCTAGCATGAATTTTCTTGTTCAACGGTAACCAGAGTGATCTTCATATACCAATTAATCCCAAAGACATTAATTTAAGCAACAAAATTTTAGAAAAGCCTTTCAAAAAATATAGAAAAAGCAGTGAGATTTTTATAGACAAAAATCCACTGCTTTATTTTTATATTACTAAAGTTAATTCAGAAAAATGAACAAGTTGAACTTCGCCAATTGAACTGCCCTCTTCACTAATTTCACAGTAACCAGAAGAGTGTTGGTGAAGAATAATATATACTTTTCCTTTGAAAATAACCTTTAAATTATTCAAAAAACCACATCCCTCCATTTGATTATTTAATCATAGTGGAATTGTGGTTATTTGTCTGTGTCGTAATGATGAATTCACAATAAGCAATCATTTTTAGTGACAGAATGGTGACAAATCCTAGTAGGCAAGTTTAATTAAATGGAAAACATAACAAGATCGATTTCATTCGGTCCTGTTTTGTTCTTTTATTTTGTTAATATTAGTAAAGATTATTTTACCAGCATTTCGGTTTTATCGATGGTTACTTGTCTTTTTTTCCAGTTTCTTAACCATTGAGTAATTTTAGCTTTTAATTCAGCATCAACGGGTTGTTTCAGTGATTTTTTATTATTATTCATGATTTTGCTCATACTGTATTCAACATCTGTTTTACGAAGCATATGTGTCATGTCTTGAATAATGTGTGTTTCGCACTCGCTAGGAACGAATGCTTTAATCTTTTCTAAATCGCTAACCTTAACGTTTACATCCTTGGTTCCTGTAATCGCTAGAACGGGACAATTGACCTTTTGTAACGATTCTGATACGTCAAATAATGCTGTCTCTCGATTCCATTTAGCATTGATTTTTTTGCCTTTATACTTAATCACCGCATCATCCGATTCTTGTATCAACTTAAATAAATCATCATTCATTTTTGTTATTTTTTGATCTACTTTTAGCAAACGAAGTAACCATCCTTGAAATCCTTTTACAGATCTTAAATCCTTCATTATTTCCTCGCGCTGCCATGCCGTTGTTACCGGTAATGGTTCAGCGGTGCCCGCAAGTAGAATCAGCCCATCTACCGGAACCCTCTCATTCACGAATGGTACTAAAATACTTCCTTCACTGTGTCCTAGTAATATCACATTCTCTGAATCAATGTTTGGATGATTTTTAGCAAATTCTACTACAGCCTGTGCATCGTCGATTAAATCGTACACGCCCATTTCATGATAGTCGCCTTTACTAGCACCTATACCCCTTTTATCATATCGAATACTAGCAAACCCCTCTGCAACAACTAGATCACTTATTTCCCTAAATATATTCATCGGCATTCCTTTAGCATTTGAATCTCGATCTATTGGACCACTTCCGTGAACCATTACCACTAAAGGAAATGTTCCATTTCCTCCATTTGGGAGTGTTAATGTTGCTGCTAACGGGAATGCTCCTGGTATCATCACTTCAATCTCTTTCCTCATCATGATCAACATCCTTATTTTGATAATTTTTCAAGTAAAGATAGTACGTCTTAGTAAGTAAAAATGTTCATATTTATTTTCATTTCTTCTATTAATTAATTTATTCAGAGAAAGCGATGATATGATGATTTAGAATAGTTCCGACTTATTTCATTTTTACAGGTGTGACTAGAGCATATAAATTTTCAGTTGGGTCCGATATATTGATCTCAATAATTTTAAACCCATTTCCTCCATCAAATTGTTCTCTTTTACTAGTAAGGTTTTGATTGTTATTCATGATTTTTTCCTCCAATAATTTTCTCACAGAAGTTATTATATGGTGAAGGTAAAAATATGTGCATCCGTTTTAAAATATATTTTTATGGCTGGTTAAATTTTATGTAAAATGGTACATTATTATTTTTAGCATCGATAAGAAATGAGGGATTATTTTGAACATTTTGTGGGACTTTGATGGGACCCTTTTTGATACATATCCAGCATTGGTCGAAGGATTTGTAAAATTAAGCAAACAGGATCTCAATCGTGAGGAAGTATTGAAGTGGCTAAAAATCGACTCGAAAACGGCTTTTAAGCATTATGGGATTGATGAGTCTAAAAGAGAAGAATATAAACGATTGGATAAACAATACTCGACATTGTACAGTAAGCCTTTTGAGCATTTAGAAAAGGTTTTATCAGCAGTTGATAACAATATTATCGTTACCCACCGTGATATGGAATCTACTACCTATCTTCTTGAGAAATATCATCTCACACGCTACTTTAAAGAAATTGTTTCCGTAGAAGAACAAGGATTCCATAGAAAGCCTCATACTTCATCTTATGAATTTGTCTTGAAAAATCAAAATATTGATTGGGTAGTTGGTGATCGGGAATTAGATTTACTTCCTGCAAGAAAATTAAAGATTAAAACCGTAGCCTTTCAAAATCGCAACATTGAAGCAGATTTTCACATTAATAGTTATGAGTTTTTTATTGATCTTATCTTAAAAAACAAAAGCTTGTAGATTTAGTCCAAATGGACTTCTTCTACAAGCTTATTTACGTGATGAATTATTTTACAATGAAAACTGGGCATGGTGCCTTTTGGACCACAAAATGGCTGACGCTTCCCAAGAAGAGCTCCTTCAGTCCACTTAACCCTCTGCTGCCCATTACAACTAGATCGCCATCGTATTCCTTAACAAACTCAACAATCATTTGTCCTGGAAGACCCTCTAATAACACGATTTTCGATTTATTTGGTAGCTCTTTTAACTCTAGTTCAATCTCATCACGAATCGCTTGGAATTCTTTATCTTGCGACTCTCGGTTTATAGCTAATGCATACCCATAAGTCGAGTATGGTAACGGCCTTATTGGCTGCATGACAGTTACTACGTACAATTGAATGATATTATCCTGCTTCGCCAAATTCATAGCCATCTTTAACGCCTTTTTACTTAATTCTGAATGATCATATGCGACAACGATTCTTGAATAATCCGTTAACATCATTATCATCCTCTCCATATAAAAACATAATAAAAACATATCTTCACTATAATTATACGTCGGTAAACAAAAGAGAAGCGTGTTGATAGTGACAACTTTATGATATTTTAGTTAATTTTTCACAAAATAAAATCCCCTTAGTGAGCCACAAAGGGGATGATTATAGTTATGCTACTTTATTACTCTTTAATCTCTTTCCTTCTTTAATTCTCTTCTTATATTCTGCTGTTGCAGTGAAAAGCACGTCTGTTGAAGAGTTAAGGGCAGTTTCAAATGAATCCTGTAAGACACCTATGATAAAGCCAACACCAACTACCTGCATGGCCACATCATTTGGAATTCCAAAAAGACTACATGCTAGTGGAATCAATAAGAGTGAACCACCGGCAACCCCTGAAGCACCACAGGCGGCAATGGCTGATAAAACACTTAGAATAATCGCTGTAGGGATGTCAACGTGAATATCAAGTGTATGAACAGCTGCAAGCGTCAAAACTGAAATGGTTACTGCTGCACCGGCCATATTAATGGTTGCACCTAATGGAATAGATACAGAATAGGTATCCTTATCTAAACCTAGTTTTTCACATAATTTCATATTTACTGGGATGTTTGCAGCTGAGCTGCGTGTAAAGAACGCTGTAACAGCACTTTCCCTAATACATTGAAATACAAGTGGATATGGGTTTTGACGTATATTCACGAATACCATGAGTGGATTGACAACAAAAGCTACAAAAAGCATACATCCTATCAAAATAACAAGTAATTTTCCATAGCTTAATAGAGACTCGAGCCCGTTTGTGGTAATGGATTCAATAACCAGTCCCATAATCCCGAATGGTGCAAACTTAATGACCCAGGTTACAATTTTAGATATGGCATCTGAGAAATTAGAAATCAAGGTTTTTGTCGTATCTGGGGCATTTTTCAAAGCTAGACCTAGGACAATCGCCCAAGTTAGAATGCCAATATAATTTGCATTATAAATGGCTTTTACTGGATTATCGACAACGTTGAGAAGTAATGACTTAAGTACTTCTACGACACCCCCAGGAGCTGCCAAATCTTCAGCACCCTTTGTAAGGGTAATACTTACAGGAAAAATAAAGCTGACAATAACAGCAATTAATCCTGCTAAAAACGTTCCCAGTAGATACAGTGAAAGAACAGACTTCATGTTTGTTTGTTGACCTTTTTTATGACCCGCAATGGCCGACATAACCAAAAAGAGTACCAAAATGGGTGCTATCCCTTTTAAGGCACCTACAAATAATGAGCCTAATATAACCACTGGCTTTGCAACCTGCGGAACCGTTACGGCCAAGATGATACCAATGATTAAACCAATAGCAATTTGTTTAACAAGGCTGATTTGATTCCACTTTTTCAATAGATTTTTCATAGATGCATCCCCCACTTTTATAAGATAAAATTGCGCTGTTCCATAGGAATTTTATAATTGCACTTTTTCCTGAGCTGCTCTAATAATCTCCACACCCCCAATTAGACACTAAATTCTAATAAATAGCATTATAGTGAATAGTAAGATATATTACAATAGAATAATTGCTAACTTGGTAGAATAATTTCAAACTCTTAACCGGTGGAAGTTTTATTATTAGTTATTTTGGTCAGTATAACAAGTTAATCGATGTTATTCAATAAAACATGAATAATATTTTATAAAAATACGTTAATTTTCGTGTTTAGGCGAAAATATTATAAGTATTATTACATAATGTTCGTGTTTTCAAATAAAACTACCTGATTGGTCGTTACAGGCTAATTTGGTATAAGATATTATTTAATAGATAAAGAAAGCACCTCAATAATGAAATGCCTTCTTTACTATTTACTAATTATTATCATCCAAATGCAACGGGAATTTCCAATGGCATAATGGAGAACCTGAGGATTTTGTGGTTCCCTTACAGTAAAAGATTGTGTGGCAAGGGGAACTAAAGTGGGGCAACTGATTCCCGTACAGTGTGAAAATCAGGGGGCAACGGCAAAGGAACCAAGCTGTTTCTCGTATCTACACTAAATTAATATGATCGTAAGCGTTTTTTTCGATTGCGCAAGAACACTGGTATATCATTAGGTTCCTCTGACTCTTCTAAGTGCAGGTCAAAAACCTGAACGTCTTCATCATGGGTGTACGGCTCTGGTTCTTGATATTGTATATGTTGTTCCCTATGATATGAATGCGACATTTCTTCCTTTAGTGTCTGAGGTGAACTATGTACTGCTTTATCCTCTTGATCACTGAATCCAGTGGCTATTACAGTTACAATAATTTCATTTGTTAAGTTTTCGTTTATGACCGATCCAAAAATCATATTTAATTCTTCGTTAGAAGCTGAAACAACGATTTCTGCTGCCTCCTGCACCTCAAATAGACTTAAATTGTGGCCACCCGTTATATTCATAATTACACCATGTGCTCCATTGATGGAAGTTTCCAGCAACGGACTATTTAAGGCTTTCTCCGCAGCTTCGGCAGCACGGTTTCTACCTTCTGCAATACCAATTCCCATTAAGGCTGTTCCTTTATGAGACATGACCGTTTTCACATCTGCAAAATCAAGATTGATTAAACCAGGCACCGCAATTAAATCTGAAATCCCTTGTACACCCTGACGTAGAACATTATCTGCTTCTCGAAATGCATCAATCATAGGGGTTTTTTTATCTACAATCTCCAATAAACGATCATTTGGAATAATAATCAAGGTGTCCACTGCTTCCCTCATTTCCTCTATTCCACTTGCTGCATTTTTTGCACGCTTGTAGCCTTCGAATTTAAATGGTCGTGTTACAACTCCAATCGTTAGGGCTCCAAGCTTTCGAGCAATCCTCGCGATGGCGGGTGCTGCCCCTGTCCCTGTACCGCCACCCATCCCGGCAGTAACAAAAACCATGTCAGCACCTGCTAAGACTGCTTCGATCTGATGTTTGCTCTCCTCGACAGCTCTTTGTCCTATTTCTGGATTTGCACCAGCACCTAACCCCTTGGTCAAAGAGGAACCAATTTGCATTTTGATTGCTGCTCTAGATTGTTTGATAGCTTGTGAATCTGTATTAACAGCAATAAATTCTACTCCACCAACGCCATCCTCTATCATACGGTTCACAGCATTGTTTCCCCCGCCGCCAACCCCTATCACTTTAATGTTCGCTAAATGTTCCATACTTGTATCAAATTCTAACATGGTTATTCCTCCCCGTTATCAAAAACTACAATCTAAATCTATATTGGGTTAGGAGAATAGTAGATAACCAACCCCAAGTAATTAATAGAAAAATGATATAGTGTTTAGTCTACGTAACATTAAATTCATTGTCTAGTTAAGTGTTACCCATTATTAAGGGATGAAAAATGGGAAAAAGCACACTCTTAATGAACAGGAAAAGCAGTAATATTTTTCCTATTTGGGGTAGAATGGTCCTGTTTATTTTCATGAGATTTCTATTGTTAAAAAAAGGTAACAGTTTAATTACAAATAGATAACCTCTCTTGGTTCGACAAATTTTTAAAAATCCCTTGTTATAATGGCATTAACATAATGGTCAAACTCAGAGATATAGTAAAGGAGGAAGTAAGGTAGAAATATTACTCTATATAGGTACATATCTTACTGTTACGTTTGCTGTTGGTTGGCTTATTACAATCGGTTTTAATCAATTTCAAAAATAAAAAAACTCATTTGCCAAATAAATGGAAAATGAGTTTTTTTCAATAGGCTGATGATAAATGGCTTAATTATTTTGCTGAAGGAAGTGATAAACTTCTGTTGTATTCAGAAGGGTCGGTTTTTTTAGGCTGCTATATTTTGATTATGAGATTTCAGTAACAATTTGTTTTAGGGCTTCATTAATTGGGGTAACTGGGCGGCCGAGAACCTTCTCAAAGTCATTGCTTTGCACATCTAATGAACCGTTTCGGATACTCTCTTGGATTCCAACTACAATCGGAATCACAAAATCAGGTAAGCCCAAGCCTTTCATGATTTCTGCATATGTCTCGTCATTTACTTGTTGTACAGGAATTTCTTTACCCAATACAACCCCAAGTGCAGATGCTAATTCTTCTTGAGTTAAAAGAGGTCCAGAAAGTTCATACACTTTATTATCGTGTCCATTTCCAACAAGAACGGCTGCTGCAGCTTCTGCATAATCTTGTTGCAGTGCCCACCCTACTTTACCGTCTCCAGCGGAAGTTACCCATGGAGCACCTGCCAAGGCACCTTGAATGCTACCTATTTCATTTTCCAAATACCAATTATTACGTAAGATCGTATAGGGAATACCCGTTTTAATGATTGCTGCTTCTGTCACAACATGAGGTGGAGCCATTAAATTCTTACTTTCTGTTGCATTTGCTAAACTTGTATAAGCAATAAATTTAACTCCTGCACGTTCAGCTGCAGCAACTGCATTCGTATGTTGACGTATCCTTGTTTCATTGTCTCCATCCGCAGATATAATTAATAAACGCTCAATCCCTGCAAATGCAGCATCTAATGAGTCTGGATGGTCAAAATCCCCTTGACGAACTTCTACTCCACGAGAACGAAGCCCTTCCGCTTTTTCTGGATCGCGAACACTTACTGCTAGTTGGCTTGCTGGAACAGTTTTCAATATTGTTTCTACAACCTTTGAACCTAATTTCCCAGTTGCACCTGTAACTAAAAATTTCATTGTCCATACCTCCATTTAACGTTTAGTTGTAACTTAATTAATTACATGTAATCATTATAATTACAAGTGAGTTAATCTGTCAACCGAATAAAATCACTTTATTTATTCTCTTCGAAATTTGCTATAATAAACTTGTAACCAAGTTAATTACACATTAAGATGAATAAATGGTAATTCAAAAAGGGACGGTGACTATAGATGTCCATCAGCAGTCGATTTGCTGTGGGAATTCACATATTATCTTTAATTGAATTTAATAAAGAGGGAACAAGCTCCTCCGAATTTTTAGCTTCAAGTGTAAACACCAATCCAGCAGTTATACGAAAACTAATGGGGATGCTAAAAAAAGCAGGTTTAGTAGAGGTGCGTCCAGGTATAGCAGGAGCAAAACTTGCAAAGGATTTATCTGATATCACACTGTATGATGTATATAAGGCCGTTAATGTTGTACAGGATAAAGAGTTATTTAGCTTACATGACAATCCAAATCCAGCATGTCCCGTAGGCAGGAACATACAGAATACAGTAGAACCATTATTTTCAGCTGCTCAAATAGCCATGGAGAAGGTTTTGGGGAGTGTAACTTTAAAGGATGTTGTGAAGGATATTGCCCATAAAGAGAAAATTTCAGGTTCCAACTTATAAGAATTTACTTTTAGTCTTCAATAAGAAAAGCTTGTAGAATTCTTTCCATCATGGACGTTTCTACAAGCTTTTTAGGTATGTTCTTAGTTCCAAGTGAAACTTTTTCCATTAAAAAATCCCTTTTGTGAGATAGTTCCTAACTATTTACACAAAAAGGGATTATCAAATATTAAAATTTAGTTTTTTTCAATTTGCCTCAAGGCTTAGAAAGAGAGCTATTAACTACACACCCCCCCCATTAACCAAGGGCGAGGTCGATAGGGACCGATCGGAATTTGGATTAAGCAGGTTTTTCCTTGTGATTCCATTTTATAAATATTATCACACAGGCTGACATCATATCCGAGGAGTGGGTGCCCTCCCATTCCAAGGGAAACTGCCCCTAAGAGTAATCGTTGCACAAGCATTCCTGCCTCCATTTGTTGAATCCGATATCCTCTGTAACCGAATGTATTTTTATAGTAATCCTTTACTCCTGTGACATGTATGCAAAGTGGTACTTGAAGCAAATTCACATTATATAACGACATACCAGTTTGCAGCAGGAGCCGATGATCTCCGGGTTGGACCTGGTGTAATACATGGGAATTACTGTCATATTGGTACGCACCATTAGGAATTCCTTCAACATTATATAGACAGATATTTAGTGAGGCACGCGGCTCGTGCTTCTGATGCACAGCTTCCAAATCATTTCGATACAAAAAGGAATCCGTCGCCTCGTGCAGCAGATTTGCCAGTTGGAGCTGATTTACCTTCCCCATCATAAAATCAATATCTGGAGAAAATCGGTTTCGGCAAACAGACCCCAGATCATAGGATCGCCTCTCCGCCTCAGGCAGAGCTACCACTTGACCTCCACCATTTCCATTCACATTCGCTTCAATCATCGAAAAGGAACTTGTATCCTCCTGCATGGACACTTCATTTAGCTTGGTTAACATCGAATACTCTTTAACACTTTGTGACTTGACGTAGTGATTCTGCTCAATCGATGTCAATTCTCCGCACAACTGTGCTGCCGATACCATTCTGTCCCTTTCACTCCCGTTGGCTGACCAAATGGTTGGTTCCACCGATAGTGGGATGACTGCATAGACGCTCTCCTCTCGTTCAGATAAACCAAGCAAATGGTTCATGGCGCGATCAAGAAATTGAAAATATACCCCTGATTCGAAGCCAAACCGTTTCGCTACTTCCAATAATTGTCCAATTAACACGCCCGCATCCAACCCCTGAAGCCGGTAAGCAAAGTTATTGTATTTGAAAAAATTTTTCCAAAACATCGTCGATACAAAAACCGTCCCAAAACATGATGGAACGTCACAACGATTACCAAGAGCCTTGGCAATATAAGAATCGAAATTTCCTTCTCGCAGCAATACTAAGCGGTGGTGTGCCACATCATAATGGTACACCCCAACTGGCAAATCCTCGATTTTCAAATATACGTATAATTCGTTTGGATACAGTGCTCCTCCCGAGGGGGCAAACCTCCTGTATGATTGCATGACGTCTGAATGGTCTGTAGAATCCATGCTAAAGACCGATTGGCTAATTTGAGTAAGGCCGTAAACATACCAAAGAAAATGACCCAGTTTAGATAGGTCAGGTGTTGCGGGTTGTCTTTGTCCTTCAAGTGTCAGTGGAACTTCTAGGGATAATGGAACCACAGGCAACCCACGGTATAATTTATAGGGAAGTGGTTTATCTTCCCAATCCACTTCCCAATAGGGTATACTTGCCTTTTCAATATCGAAATGTAAATTGTGCAGAAACTCATCTAGAATCATTCTCTATCACTCCTAGTGATGCACTTATGGAAACGGATGCGGGTGTGGATTGAGCTGTTCTGCTGTTAGCGGTTCTTGTGAATATCCAAGTTCCATAGGTACCGTTAATACCCTTTCCAGTCCAGTAACACGGGTAAGGTGATGTCCGAATGTCATCGGCAGCATTCCCGGAATCAGCACTTTTACACAATACAGTCCGTTTCGGATTGTTTCTGGTGTCGTCTGGTCAACCACAATCACATCGAGGTTTAATCGGCGAAGCTCTTGAAGAATATCCTGAAGATCATCAGTAAGATCTAAATGTGTCGACTTCCATTTGAATTCCTCTTCAAACGATCGCAATGGACGAGTATCGTCCAGCAAAAACTGCAGGCGCTCTTCTGCTTGCGGTAATCCGTACAGCATGCCATGATCATCCATTTGTTGAACCAAGGAAGAATCATGCAACATTCGTTCATATTCTACCTTGTTCTTCTCCAATTTCTCATCCAATGAAAGCATCATACCAGCTAACTCGTGAACTGCTGTTTTCACTGCCCGTACCGGGTCTAAATGTGATCCGGCTGCACAGATAAGATTCATTCCTTTTTCCTTTCTGTTTTTAGCAATTGCCAAAATACTTGGAATTCCATGCTCCATCGTTGAGTTATACAAATATAGATCATATCCTGCGATTGCACGCATCCGTTCAATCATTAACAGAAGCTCTTGGTCTTCAGTGGAAGTCGGGTCAAGACGCGGGAGAGGCATCTGAGTGTACCATGTCATCAAAAACGAATCACGCTCCACCACCTCCAAAATACCGTAGAGAATGGCCTCTTCTAGACTTCCACCTAACGCGCATCCGTTGGAAGTTTCATAGACGAATCCTTGTGACCTGCCGCCCAAACTGTAATAGGCAAGCAGTTCTGGAATCAGAATCGGTCGCTCCTGCAAAAATGAATATCCCCATACCCAATCAATCGGGCGATCTGGATCAAATTCAGTAAATGGAAAACCAGTTCTTTCATACTGTTCTTTTGCGTGGACCCCAACCACGATTGGATTGAGTGCTTGATTTTTCAAATGGTTATAACTGTCATGGACCACTGTTCGTTTGCCACGTGGCTTAAGCCCACAGTGCCGCTCTAATCCTTCCAAAATGGCCGTTAACTCACTTACCGCGAACGAATTAGTCCTTCCTGCTGTTCCCTCGTCTCCTTCAAACAATGGCAAAATAACACCTACATCCGCAAAGGTATGCACAAGGTTAACCATTTTATCATTCATAAGTCCTGTTCGAGGATCGAGATAGTCTTTTACAAGAACATTTTTCAGGTTATCTAACGAACGACTTCGATAATTGTCGTTGGTAACCTTTAGACTTTGCTGCAGTAAAATTCGAGCCATGTCTGATGTATCGTTAGGTAATTGACCGCATACCTGGCACAAGGGATCGGGCAGAAACCGATGCCAGGAAGTCTTCAATGTTTTCAGATTGATGAAACAAACCTTTTTTTCTGAATAAGGATCATCACCCTTCATAATTCTTTGTACCTCAGCCCCGATTACGTTGGCCATCTGTAATATTCCCGAGCGCGTTGCCCAAGCTTCCTGTTGCATTCCTCCGGATAACTCCAACCTCTTTTGTATCTCCCACAATTCTGTGCGGTCGCTTGCTGTTATAGTACGACGCAAATCGGCACATTGAGCGCATCCTTGCGTACCTGGTTGAACAAAAGGACCAACTACCCCCTCTCCAAATGTAACAAAGCCTCGCAGCCAGGGAGTATTTGTTTGACGAAATACCTCTTCTGCTTTTTGATGAACAGAGGGATTCCATGCATCATGTAAAACCAATGCTATCTCAATCCGATCCGGTACGATTGCTCCGAAATCGGTTTGGCGAAAAAGGGAGTATTGAGCTGACAATTCTTCAGACACGTAGTCTGCCAGCAGCCCTTCTCCCACAACCAACATGACAGTACTCACGTCAATCCCTCCTCATGAACCAATACGCCATATACCCCTGGCATTTCCTCCTTTAAAAAGAGGTCAATTTCTAGTTCATAAACCAATAGCCGGTGTCCATTTTGTGTTAAGATTTCCAAAGCTGTTAACAAGTTCTCTGATTGGATCCTCTCTTCAAACGCAGGGATATCAATGTTTAGTGGCGCTTTTTCAGCCAGAAGCATGGATGAAACCTCCAAGGATCGTGTTGTGACGAATTCTTCTTTATTTTGTACATTGAAAATAGCCTGTTGGAGTGCCTTTCGTAATGCCTGTGTTATATTCAAATCGACATTGCCATACCAACCATTATTTGTTCCAATCCACACAACAGGAAATCCTGACACTTCTGTGCCAATCCCTATAGTTGGTGCTCCCTGCATCGTTGTCAGTGTCTGCAAATAAAACTTACAGTGTTCATCCTCAACCCTGCTAAACTGTACCGGGGAGACTGAATACCCAGTTTCAAGACATTGTTTGATCAACTCCTCATCCAAACACTTTTGCAAACCTCGATAAACACTTTCCGCGAACGTTTCACCTGCGCCAATTGCCACTTCCTGGGGTAGATCGATCGAACCGACAAGTTGTGATACATACGATTCAATTCCCGACAAACCCGCTTCCCTTCTTGCCTCCTCATGTGTCAGACCCGTACAGACAACCGCTGGCAGCAATTCAGCTGGTCCGTCTGCCAATGGGTTGACTGCTTGAACTCTGCATTGTGCTAACGGCAGCTGCTTTAAATCACCCTCATCCCAACGATGGAAAATCCCTGTTACCTTTGATGTTAAATGGTTGAAGGAAAGAAGTAATTTACCAGGATCAGCCCTATCCCTCCCTTCTGCTAATCGAATATCTATATCTTCTATAAATTTAGCTGTTGCCTGTCCTGTCACCAGTGGATGTGGAAGGAACGAATGCCAGTTTCCTTCTAAGGTTTCCAAATCCAGAAGGAAGATTTGATTGTTCTGTTCCTTTTTGGAAACACCCGTAATGTTTTTAAATAACTCAAATACCGTAACATTTGCCAGCATTGCTCCGGCTGTGGAAGAGAAGGTGGAAAATGGCTGCTTTTTGTAGAGAGCGGATTGGTGAATACGACGCCATGCAGACTCCCAGTCCGCTTCTGAGTCTGGATGTACGAACGGTCCCGCTAAACCCGCCTGCTCTAAACAGATAGCAGGCAGAAACACTTTCTTCTCTTCTTTACTAACCCTATGAAGAAGCCGGAGTTCCCCTACATCATCCATTTCTGACACATATAAAATATAATCAAATGGTTTTATAATCTCTTCCCAGGAGTCTTCCCCCTGCTTGTTTAGTTTGACCTCCTCTATCTCCACATCGGCGTCTGTTTTACGGGCATTTGCCACGAGTTCCATCAACCGCTGTCTATTGGTCTGCACCTTGTCAGTGATCAGCATTTGGAATTTAGGCAATCCTGATTCAAGTAACGATGCAACCAACGAAACAAAAAAAGGACCAGAGCCTACTGCTAACACTTTCGCTTGACGATAGTTCTGAAAACGAAATGCACCCGAATCAAGCAAATTATCCACAAATTCAATTTGTGAAGCATACTTTTTTAGAACCTGTTCCCTCAATTGATGTGGACTGTCTTGGCTCACATCACGAACAAACCCATTTTGATATAGTGCTTCTGCTATTTCAAACACTCTGTCTCGGTATGCTGCCGGCAAACCGTTTGTCAGGTACTCTAAGGTGTATTCGCCATTAAACATTGGCATTAGCTTTTCAACCCATTGATCGATCATACTGCCTTTCATACGGAACGAGCTTACATTGTTCCGAAAATACACACCGTTGTTTGGTTCAGGGAGAAAAAACGTGTCCCTTTTCACTTTTAGACGCATAGCAGTGTTCATATTGGTCATTTCGCTCCTCCTTTTCCGAAGCTTTTATCCTATTTAATCATCATCACTATCATCCTATGTATCTCAATTTGTCCCTTATGTTAATTCTGTAAAGAAGAGCCCCAACAATAAGCGTAGGGGCTCTTCTCCTCTTTTGTTCTAAGTGGTGTTTTGGTTAAAAATCTATAATTGTCAACCGCCGCAACGATGGCCTCCGCCGCAGCGATGGCCTCCGCAGTTGTGGAAGCAATTGTGGAAACAATTGTGAAAGCAGTTGTGGAAACAATTGTGAAAGCAGTTGTGGAAGCAGTTGTGGAAGCAGTTAAAACAGCTAGAACATCGCCCAAAACCACCAACACCGCCAAAACCGCCGATACCACCAACACCGCCTAAACCACCGATACCACCAACACCACCAATACCGCCTAAACCACCAAATCGAGCAGGATCAGTGTAGTACATGCTTGGGTCAAAAGGAACTGCCTGGGTCGCTTGGAAATCTCCAAGACTTAACCCCTGGAGTTGACTTTGGAAATCATACATTTTTATTACCTCCTTATATATTTAAGGGCAGCAGCAACACGAAATGGTCAAAGAACCAACTTGTTAATAGGTAAATACACTGCATTACCTTCCCCAACAAAATATGTATAATAGGTGGGTATTGCTACTGATACAAAAGCCTATTTTATTATTTGCGAAATGGAAGGTTTTTGGTAAAAGGTAATCCCTTTCTACTTAACTTCTTTCACTGAAGTTTCTTTTGGTATAAGGACGGGTATTTTCTTTTTTAAAAAGATCGATAATATGATTGCACCAATCAACGCTCCGGCAATTGAGCTAAAAATAAATAACGGAATGAATCCAAATAGTGCCGCCTCTTGACCAAGCAGCAGGGTAGCAATCGGAAAGCAGAGAATCGCTCCAATAATCCCCGTTCCAATCACTTCACCGAAAAAGGCCATATAGATCTTTTTGGTTTTCATAAAAAGAAGTGCTGCCAATAGGGCGCCAACCATACTTCCAGGAAATGCAAAAATTGATCCAGTCCCCATAATATTTCGTAAGATTGATACACATAAAGCCTGCGCTACAGCATAAAACGGACCTAATAGAACGGCAGATAAAACATTCAAGAAATGCTGAATCGGAAACACCTTAGTGACGCCAATCGGAATAAACAATAAATTACTCGAAAGTGTACCAATCGCGATCATCATCGCAGTCAACGTGAGTTTATGTGTTTTTCTCATAAAAAAAATCCCTCCAAGTTTTTAATAAGCACTGGGGGATTACTGGATAAACATTCCCCTTCACCGTTACAAATCGGTTAAATGGATGTATGTTCACTTCCCTACGCTGGTACAACCCAGATCAGGTTCAGGAGTTTAAGACCATGGTTGGTCTAATCTCAGCCAGTTTCGGCTCCCCCAGTGCTAGTATTTGATTTTCATAGGTTTAACGAGATTAATATATATAGAGAGTTTTGTAGCTACAGGGTTTGGGTTTGGGTTTG
>NZ_JBALNQ010000038.1:0-20330 GCF_036961885.1 Neobacillus niacini
GCGCCCGTAGCTCAATTGGATAGAGCATCTGACTACGAATCAGAAGGTTGTAGGTTCGACTCCCGCCGGGCGCACCATATATACGGGAAGTAGCTCAGCTTGGTAGAGCACTTGGTTTGGGACCAAGGGGTCGCAGGTTCGAATCCTGTCTTCCCGACCATTCTTTCATTCGTTAATTTCAAATGGGGCCTTAGCTCAGCTGGGAGAGCGCCTGCTTTGCACGCAGGAGGTCAGCGGTTCGATCCCGCTAGGCTCCACCAATTTTACGAAGCAAAGTATTTACAATAATTTTATATTTGGCGGTGTAGCTCAGCTGGCTAGAGCGTTCGGTTCATACCCGAAAGGTCGGGGGTTCGACTCCCTTCGCCGCTACCAATGTTTTTTGCGAAATAAATAACCAAAATGAGGACCTTTAGCTCAGCTGGTTAGAGCAGACGGCTCATAACCGTCCGGTCGTAGGTTCGAGTCCTACAAGGTCCACCAGTAATTTTATGTTTTTTGGAGGAATACCCAAGTTCGGCTGAAGGGATCGGTCTTGAAAACCGACAGGCGGGTCAAACCGCGCGGGGGTTCGAATCCCTCTTCCTCCTCCATATTATTTAGTTTCCTTTATATTGTCGCGGGGTGGAGCAACGTGCGTTCCTTCACTGAATAAACTGCGAGTTGTATCAATCGAGCTGCTGCTTGCATAGGCTTACTGAGATTGATACAGTCCTTACAAACTAAGGGCATGAGTAAGAAGTTTCCTTTATATTGTCGCGGGGTGGAGCAGTCCGGTAGCTCGTCGGGCTCATAACCCGAAGGTCGCAGGTTCAAATCCTGTCCCCGCAATTTGGTCTGGTAGTTCAGTTGGTTAGAATGCCTGCCTGTCACGCAGGAGGTCGCGGGTTCGAGTCCCGTCCAGACCGCCATTATGTTGGCTCAGTAGCTCAGTCGGTAGAGCAAAGGACTGAAAATCCTTGTGTCGGCGGTTCGATTCCGTCCTGAGCCACCATTTTATTTTTTTAGTTTAGTTAAATATATTATGATGGCGATTGTGGCGAAGTGGTTAACGCACCTGATTGTGGTTCAGGCATTCGTGGGTTCGATTCCCATCAGTCGCCCCATCTATTATTTTTTGCGGGTGTAGTTTAGTGGTAAAACCTCAGCCTTCCAAGCTGATGTTGTGAGTTCGATTCTCATCACCCGCTCCATTTATTTATGGGCCTATAGCTCAGCTGGTTAGAGCGCACGCCTGATAAGCGTGAGGTCGATGGTTCGAGTCCATTTAGGCCCACCATATTTTTTAACACTATAATAATTTAATTTCCATTATTCCGCAGTAGCTCAGTGGTAGAGCTATCGGCTGTTAACCGATCGGTCGTAGGTTCGAGTCCTACCTGCGGAGCCATTTTTTTATGGGGAAGTACTCAAGAGGCTGAAGAGGCGCCCCTGCTAAGGGTGTAGGTCGGGTAACCGGCGCGAGGGTTCAAATCCCTCCTTCTCCGCCATAAAATATTGGCCCCTTGGTCAAGCGGTTAAGACACCTCCCTTTCACGGAGGTAACACGGGTTCGAGTCCCGTAGGGGTCATACAGAAGGGCTGATGATATTATATCATCAGTTTTTTTGTTGTCTAAAAAATAAGGACAAATCGCAGCTAGTGACCACTCATCATATTTTTCTTCCAAATTCCCTCCAATTGTTCAGAAATTTTCTAAGAAATTTGTAATTTATATCAAAAGGCAGATGTCCATTCTTCTAAATTAGACCCCGCAGCTTGTCTATTCAAAAAGGCTGTTTCTTAACTGAAAAAACTATATCGATATAGTTTAATCCTTTCATGCATTACTTTATAAAACACTGATAACGCTTACATTTACAGGATTCTATCAATAAACTCAAGTTGGTGTTTCTTAGAAATAAATAATATTATTTACCCAAAAACAGTAAAAATCTTTATATAATCTCGTCGTTTGCTGAAGGAAAACTTGTTAGTTCTTGTCGAAACGTGTTGAAGCGCATCAACAAATGACCAATTAGATATTATATTGTCAGAAAAGATAAAAAAGTTTTACAAGGATTATTTGTTATTTGCACTTATAATTAACCTTTGAAATACATTTTCACAAGGATGAGGTTAAAAATGGCAGTGAATACTTTATATCCAACCGAATATCAGTTGCATTTATTTCATGAGGGAAACCTTTTTCAAAGCCATCAGTTATTTGGCTCCCATGTGCTTACGGATTCAGACAAAGTATATACGCGATTTTGTGTATGGGCACCTAATGCGAAAGAGGTTAGACTAGTTGGCAATTTCAATAGCTGGAATGGAGAAGGCTACGAGTTACATAGGGTAAACAATGAGGGTGTATGGATTTTTATCATAAATCAAGACCTGAATGGATGCCTCTATAAGTATGAAATTATTACAGCACATAATGAAAAAGTCTTAAAAGCAGATCCATTTGCATTTTACTCAGAAGTGAGACCAAATACTGCTTCTATCGTTTATTCATTGAAAGATTATCAATGGCAGGATAACCTTTGGATTCAGAGGAAGGAAAAAAGAAGTTACTTATCGGATCCACAAGTAATCTATGAGGTTCATTTTGGTTCTTGGAAAAAACATGACAATGGTGATTTATTAACATATAGGGAAATGGCTTCAGAACTCATTCCTTATGTGATTGAACATGGTTTTACACACATAGAGATATTACCTCTTATTGAGCACCCCTTTGACGGTTCTTGGGGATATCAGGGAACTGGCTACTTTTCAGCAACCTCTCGTTATGGTACTCCAAAGGACTTTATGTATTTTGTAGATCAATGTCATCAAAATGGAATCGGCGTTATCCTTGATTGGGTACCTGGGCATTTTTGTAAAGATTCCCATGGTTTATATCGGTTTGATGGGTCACATATTTATTCGTATCAAACAGAAAGTGACAGGGAAAACCGAGTATGGGGTACTGCGAATTTTGATCTTGGAAAAGGTGAGGTTCAAAGCTTTCTAATCTCAAATGCATTATTTTGGATAGAGTATTTTCATATAGATGGAATCAGGATGGATGCAGTCGCAAATATCATCTATTGGCCAAACTCAATTGAAAATCGCCTCAATCCATTCGGAATTGAATTTTTAAAAAAATTAAATGTTGAAGTTCATGACTATGATCCTACCTTTGTCATGATTGGCGAGGATTCGACCGATTTCCCAAATGTGACGGCTCCTGTCCATTACGGTGGACTAGGATTCGATTATAAATGGAATATGGGATGGATGAATGACATGTTAGAATACATGGAAACTCCGCCATATTCTCGGTCTAACGCTCATTCTAAAGTAACTTTTTCGCTCTGGTATGCCTTTTCTGAAAATTTTATGCTTCCATTTTCACATGATGAGGTCGTCCATGGCAAAAAATCACTGTTAGACAAAATGCCGGGAGATTACTGGGAAAAGTTCGCCCAATTACGATTACTTCTTGGGTACATGTTTGCACATCCAGGTAAGAATCTTTTATTTATGGGTTTTGAGATAGGACAGTTTTCAGAATGGAAAGATAAAGAACAGTTAGATTGGAACTTATTAGATTACGAAATGCACCAAAATATAAATATGTATGTTAAGCAGTTAACAAAGATATACAAACGATCAAAAGCTCTTTATGAACTAGATCATATGCATGATGGTTTTGAATGGATTGACTGTAATAATGTTAGCCAATCCGTATTTTCTTTTATTAGAAAAGGTAAAAAGGAAAATGATTATCTAGTAATTATCTGCAACTTTACAGGAGTACATTATCCTGAATTTAAAATTGGCGTTCCAGCTCAAGCTGAGTTTCGTGAAATCTTTAATAGTGACCATCAAGACTTTGGCGGAGCTGGATTTATTAATAAAAAAACATTTACTGCTTTAGAAGAGCCGTTTCATGGAAAACCTTATTCCGTTAATGTGACGATACCGCCTTTTGGGTTTCAGATCATTAGACCAGTGAAAAAACGAAAGGAGAGAAAAGGAAATGGGAAAGAAACAGTGCGTAGCCATGCTATTGGCAGGAGGGAAAGGAAGCAGACTTAACTCGCTTACGAAAGATTTAGCGAAACCTGCTGTACCTTTTGGTGGAAAGTACAGAATAATAGATTTTACATTAAGTAATTGTGCAAATTCCGGTATTGATACTGTGGGTGTGTTAACACAGTATCAGCCAATGGTTTTAAATTCGTATATCGGTATTGGCAGTGCATGGGACCTTGATCGTAAGGATGGAGGGGTAACCGTTTTACCCCCATATGCAGAGACTTCAGAAGTTAAATGGTATACGGGGACTGCAAGTGCCATTTTTCAAAACCTTAATTATTTGAAGCAATATCAGCCTGAATATGTGCTAATTTTATCAGGTGATCATATTTACAAAATGAACTATGAGAGCATGTTGGAATATCACATTGAAAAGAGAGCGGATGCGACGATTTCTTTAATCGAAGTTCCATGGGCGGAAGCGAGCCGTTTTGGGATAATGAATACAAACGAGGATTTGAGAATAACAGAATTTGAGGAAAAGCCGGCAGAGCCAAAAAATAATTTAGCATCGATGGGAATTTATATTTTTAACTGGAAAATTCTAAAAGAATATTTAGAGATGGATGCTAGAAATTCAAAATCCTCACATGATTTTGGCAAAGATATCATTCCAATGATGTTAGAGGAAAATAAAAAGTTGTTTGCCTATCCTTTTAAAGGCTATTGGAAAGATGTAGGAACGGTTAAAAGTCTTTGGGAAGCCAATATGGATCTTTTAAATGATGAATGTGATTTAGATTTGTTTGATCATAATTGGAGAATCTATTCTGTTAATCCAAATCAACCACCTCAATATATCTCTCCAGGAGCCGTTGTTAAGGAATCGTTAATTAACGAGGGCTGTACGATAGAAGGGGAAATTGATAATTCAGTTCTATTTCAAGGGGTTAGTGTCGGTAGAGGTTCAATAATAAAGGAATCTGTGATAATGCCTGACGCAGTAATAGGAGAAAACGTTAGGATTGAAAAAGCAATCGTTCCAAGTGACACGATCATTCCAGATGGAACTGTTATTTGTTCATGCGATGATGAAATTATCCTTGTTACGGAAGAAATGTTAAGTGGTTTATATCCTGCTTTTTAATAAATGGAGGGACTAGTATTGAAAAGAGAGTTATTAGGTGTTATTGACGCAACCACGTACCATGATGATTTAGAGGAACTTTTAACACACCGTTCACTTGCTGCCCTGCCTTTCGCGGGACGTTATCGAATTATAGATTTTGTTCTTTCTAATATGGTAAATTCAGGAATTAGGAGTGTAGCCATCTTCCCTAAAATGACCTATCGTTCCTTAATGGATCATCTTGGCTCGGGTAAGAATTGGGATCTTAATCGCAAACGCGATGGCCTATTCTTTTTTCCTACTCCTGTTGTTGATACGAATATAAATAAAATTGGATCATTTGAAAATTTTGCTGCGAATCTAGATTTCTTTTATCGCAGTTCCCAAGAGTATTCAATTATTACAAATTGTTATACGATTTTTAATATGAATTTCAAACCATTGTTAGACAGTCATATTGACTCTGGGTGTGATATTACCGAAATCCACCATGAAGATGGTTCTCCTATGGAGATGTATTTAGTAAAAACTTCCCTACTCATTAAATTAATTGAAACAAGATATGAAACAGGTTATACATGCATGAGGGATGTCGTGTTAGACCCTGAACATCATTACTCTATTTGCCGATATGATTATTCGGGTTACGCGGTAATGATTAATTCTATCCAAAACTATTTTTCTACTAGTTTAAATTTATTAAATTCAGATGTTTGGAAGCAGTTGTTTATTAAAGAACAGCCTATCCTGACTAAGGTAAAAGATGAGCCGCCAACTCGTTATTTTAAGGGATCTATTGTACAGAATGCAATGATTGCTAATGGCTGCCTAATTAATGGAACAGTCGAGAATAGTATCGTATCCAGGGCTGTTAAAATTGGTAAAGGTGTAGTCATTAAAAATAGCATCATTATGCAAAAGTGTGTGATTGAAGATAATTGTTACCTCGATTCCGTAATTTTAGATAAAGATGTAAGGATTGAAGCTGGTACCATTTTAACAGGTACCGCTAAGGATCCTTTTGTTGTTCGGAAAGGTACAAAACAGGGAGCGTTGATGAATTCGTGAAGGTATTATTTGCAGTTTCAGAATGTGGTCCATTTGCTAAATCAGGAGGGCTTGCAGATGTAGCAGGCTCTCTGCCTAAAGAGCTGAAAAGTCTTGGTACGGATGTTAGGGTGATCCTTCCTAAGTATGGGAGTATTGCAGATGACTTTAAAGCGGATATGAAAAAAATTAAAGAATTTACTGTGCCGGTTGGCTGGAGAAATCAATATTGTGGGATTGAGGAACTCTGCTATCAAGGAGTAACTTATTACTTTGTGGATAATGAATATTATTTTAAACGGGATGGCTTTTATGGATATTACGATGATGGTGAAAGATTTGCCTATTTTAATCGGGCTGTGTTAGAAGCACTAGCACAACTTGATTTTTATCCAGATGTACTTCATTGCCATGATTGGCATACGGCTATGATTCCATTTTTATTAAGAATGGAATATTACAAGCGAAAGGGCTACGGGCTGATCCGAACTGTTTTTACGATTCATAATCTGCAATTTCAGGGTATTTTTCCAAGAGAAACGCTAGGAGATTTACTGGGATTAGATTGGGGATCGGTTCAACCTGAACATTTAGAGTTTTTTGGCTGTATTAACTTTATGAAGGGTGCTCTTGTTGCAGCAGATGAAATTACAACGGTAAGTCCAACCTATAAACTTGAGATTCAAACACCTGCATATGGAGAAAAGTTAGATGGTCTTTTGAAAACGAGAGAAGAAGATCTCGTTGGAATCTTAAATGGTATCGATGATAAGTTTTATAATCCTGCCTATGATCCTTTAATCTATAAAAAGTACACAACAAATGAACTTGAAAATAAAGCAATCAACAAAAGCAAAGTTCAAGAATACTTTGGATTACCGCAAGATCCAAATAAACCATTAATGGTCATGATTACTCGGTTAACAAAACAAAAGGGGTTAGATCTTGTAAAATGTGTGTTAAAAGACATACTTCATGAAGATATTCAAATGGTCGTCCTCGGTACAGGAGATTATAGATATGAAGAATATTTGCGTCAGGCTGCAAACACCTATCCAGATAAATTAAAGGTTCACATTGGTTTTAGCGAGGGAATGGCGCATAAGCTCTATGCAGCGGCTGACTTATTTTTAATGCCGTCCTTATTTGAACCATGCGGACTTGGGCAGCTAATTGCTATGAGGTATGGTGCGGTTCCAATTGTACGCGAAACGGGCGGTTTAAATGATACGGTAGAATCCTGGAACGAACTGACAAATGCAGGAAATGGTTTTTCTTTTAAAAATTTTAATGCCCATGACATGCTGTATACCATTAGAAGGGCATTAAGCTTTTATCACGATCCCGCATGGGAAACAATTGTTCAAAATGCGATGGAAAAAGATAACAGCTGGGCACAATCTGCATTTAAGTATAATCAGCTATATGCAGGGCTGATCTCGAGGAGTGAAACCCATGTTTTCTAATACAACCGAGTTTAAGAATACCTTTCTGAAAAAATTGAATATGGTCTGCGGCAAGAGCTTCTCAGAAAGTGCATCGAGAGACCATTACCAGACACTTGGGATTATGATTCGAGAATTTGTAAGTTTGGATTGGATAAAAACGAATGAACGATACCTTGCAGCAAAGGGTAAACAAGTCTATTATTTATCAATTGAATATTTGTTAGGAAAATTGTTAAGGCAAAACTTAATTAATTTAGGTATTGAAGAAACAGTACAAGCGGGACTCCGCGACCTTGGTATCGACTTAAGTCATCTTGAGGAATTAGAAAGTGATGCAGGCTTAGGAAATGGTGGATTAGGTAGACTAGCTGCTTGTTTTCTTGACTCCCTTGCCTCGCTCAATCTTCCAGGACACGGTCATGGGATTCGTTATAAGCATGGTTTATTTGAGCAGAAAATAGTAGATGGATATCAAGTTGAACTACCGGAGCAATGGCTCAGGAGTGGCAATGTCTGGGAAGTACGGAAAGCCGATTTGGCCGTTAAAATCCCTTTTTGGGGTAAGGTTGAAGGGAAAACAGAAAATGGCCAGCTGGTATTTCAGCATTTGAATGCGGAAACGGTCACAGCTGTTCCACATGATATGCCAGTGATCGGCTTTAATTCAGAAACAGTGAATACATTAAGATTATGGAATGCAGAACCTTCACAATTCCCTGTCCATCAGGACATATTGCAATACAAACGAGCAACTGAATCTGTTTCAGAATTTCTCTATCCAGATGATACGCATGATGAAGGGAAAATTCTAAGACTCAAGCAGCAATATTTTTTAGTTTCAGCGAGTATACAGTCCATCATCAAAACGTATCGAAAACAATATAGTAGTTTAAAGGAATTCCATCAGCATGTATGTATTCATATAAATGATACCCACCCAGTTTTGGCCATTCCGGAATTAATGAGAATACTTATTGATGAGGAAGGATTGGATTGGGATCAAGCCTGGTATATTACAAGGCATACCATTTCCTATACAAATCATACGACATTATCCGAGGCATTGGAAAAGTGGCCGGTCCGGATTTTTCAGCCTCTTTTGCCACGTATCTACATGATTGTTGAAGAAATCAATAAACGGTTTTGCGGAGAGTTATGGGAACAATACCCAGGAGATTGGGATAAAATTGCCGGCCTAGCAATCATTGCTGACGGATATGTAAAAATGGCTCCTTTAGCAATAGTAGGAAGTTTTAGCGTAAATGGTGTGGCCAAGCTCCATACAGAGATTTTAAAGAAACGCGAAATGAAAGAATTTTATCAATTGTTTCCAGAAAAATTCAATAATAAAACAAATGGAATCGCCCACCGCCGCTGGCTCTTGAAAGCGAATCCGGATTTATCATCTTTCATTACCGATTCCATTGGCTCATCTTGGACACACTCACCTACTGACTTAATTCAATTATTAAAATATCAAGATGATTCATCCTTCATGGAACAGCTATTGAGAATTAAAACGGATAACAAGCAGCGGCTAGCTGAAGTAATCCAAAGTAAAAACGGGATTGTTGTGGATTCTTCTGCTATATTTGATGTCCATGTAAAGCGTCTGCATGCCTATAAAAGACAGCTGTTAAAGGTATTACATATCATGTATCTTTATAATCGAATTAAAGAGGATTCTAGTTTTTCGATGGTACCAAGAGTATTCATTTTTGGGGCAAAGGCGTCTCCAGGATATTATTATGCGAAGAAAATTATTAAACTAATTAATACAGTTGCAGAGAAAGTTAATCATGATCCCTTTATTGGGGATAAAATGAAAGTTGTATTCCTCGAGAACTATCGAGTATCACTAGCGGAAAAAGTTTTTCCAGCTGCTGACTTAAGTGAACAGATATCAACAGCAAGCAAAGAAGCCTCTGGTACAGGTAACATGAAATTTATGATTAATGGGGCTCTGACAGTTGGAACCATGGATGGTGCGAATATTGAAATTCATGAATTAGTCGGGGATGAAAATATTTATACTTTTGGTCTTTCTGCAGATGAAGTCCTGCATTATTATCAGCATGGAGGTTATCAATCGATTGAATATTATCACCATGACAGCCGAATCCGCCAGGCTGTTGATCAGTTGATAAATGGATTTTTTCCGGGTGTTTATAACGAATTTGAACCTATCTTTGATTCTTTGCTTGAGGAAAATGACCAGTACTTTGTTCTAAAGGATTTTGCCGCTTATGCTGATACGCAAAAGTCAATTGGAGAAACCTTTAGAAATCAGCATGTCTGGCAAAAAAAATGTCTAATTAATATCGCACATGCAGGTTATTTCTCGAGTGATCGGACAATAAAAGAATATGCAGATCAAATTTGGGGTATTAAACCAGTATAATAAGAAATGCGGAAGTGCCCTGGTCAGCGGCGTATGGCCTGGAGCGCTGCAACTGAGATAAAGGAAACACGAAGGCGATTCGATGTTGACTTATCGTAGGGCGGAGAGTGAAGGACACTAGCCGCTAGGGCACTAGAGCTGGACAGTAAACTAAGTTTAAAAACTTATACTTTTATCTTTTAAAAAAGGCTTCTGCATACATGCAGAAGCCTTAGCTATTTACGAAACAAAATGCCCGATAAAAATACCAATAGCCAGTAGGAATCCAAAAATTGTATTGGTTTGCGCCGTAGCTTTCATAGCGGGTGCCATTTGAATTGGTGAAATTCCTGCTTTAAAGCCTTTAATTGCTTTCATCGCTTTAGGAATGCTTAGGAGCACGATGGCTGTCCATATAGGAGCGACCGCTGTGATAATTAAACTTAATACCCAAAGGAATGAGAACCCAAACATGTAAGCCATCAGCGTAACGGCCCTCTTTTTACCAATAAGAATAGCTAAAGTTCTTCGGCCACTTTCTTTATCTCCATCTAAATCCCTAATATTATTGGAAAAATTAATCGCACCAACAAGAACTAAAATAGGAATTGAAATGAGGACGCTAGTAGTCGTTACCATACCAGTTTGAATAAAGAATGAAATTAAAATGATTAACATTCCCATAAAGAACCCTGCAAAAATCTCTCCAAATGGAGTGTATGCAATCGGATAAGGTCCTCCTGTGTATAAATAACCAACTGCCATACACACTAGTCCAAGAACTGCCAGCCACCAGCTAGTACTCATACAAATATATACCCCAAGCAGTAAAGCAATCCCATAAAAGCTTAGAGCGATTTGCATGACGGTTTTTGGCTTAATTCCGTCGCGGACAATGGTACCGCCGATTCCAATTGAATGTTCATTATCCAGCCCGCGTTTAAAATCATAATACTCATTAAACATATTAGTGGCTGCTTGTATTAATAAACTTGCAAGTAACATGGTGAAGAAAAGTCCAAAGTGTATTTCTCCATGTTCAAGTGAAAGAACTGTACCCAGCAATACTGGCACAAATGCCGCTGTTAATGTATGGGGACGGGTCATTTGCCACCATACTTGAACACCACGATTCGATTCGACAGCCTGCTTTGAAGTATGCTGTAAATTTGGCTGCATTCTCTTCTCTCCCTTTTATAATATTTTCTCTATCTATAGTTATATTGGACTATTGTTTTGAGACATTCCAACCCTTAGTATATGAAATCCGACAACAAGGGTCAAATATTTTTTATTAGGTAATATAGCAGATAATTCCTGTCTGATTATTAATGAGAATTTGGAGGAAAAATGAATTAAACGAATAGAAATAAAAATAAAACCCTGCTCGGTATGTTTTACGTTATAATATAGTATTGAAGAGGATAGGTAGTGACAAGTTATACTGACTTCTTTACAATGAAAGTGGTATCTTATAATAGGCAATAAAATGAATGGATAACAGTCAGTCGACTGTTTTGGAGGGATTTTTTTTGGTTACCATTCAGGAAACAGAATTAAAAGAAAGGGGTCTTTTGGCAGTTCATACAGCTAAAAAACTCGGCAGGCCAATTTTAATTAGTGAAGTTCATAATATGGACACGATTGACCCATTGTGCTTTTTCAATAGAGGAAGAGAGCGCTATTTTGGGGAACGTTTCTATTGGAAAGATCCTTCGGAAGAGGCAGTGCTTATTGGTCTTGGCATATCAAATCAAATTCAGTCGGATCAGGCTACTGACCGCTTTTTTCATGTGGAAGAAGAGTGGAATAAATTTTTAAAGGATAGTCTTATCTTTAACCCATATCAGGAAAATGGCCTGGGTCCCGTAATGTTTGGGGGGTTTTCTTTCGATCCGCTTAAAGCAAAAACACCACTTTGGTCAAAATACGCTGATTCTTTATTCCATATTCCAAAATATATGTTAACCATTGTTAAAGGTCAAACATTTTTAACTACCAATATTGTTTGTACTCCGAATGATGATGTTACACTTTTTGAAAAAGTCATCAGTGAGCGAGCACAGTTACTCACTTCGCTCGAACAAGATTTAGATTGTAACACAGGAAAGCTTCTTCACACGAAGGAAATTGCACCTATACAGTGGAAGCAGAGCGTTGATGAAGTGGCAGAGGAATTGAAAACTGGATCATTAAAAAAGGTTGTTCTTGCCAGAGAGCTTAGACTTGTCTTTGATGAGAAAATTAATTCAGAGGCTATTCTTGAAAATCTGTACCATCAACAGCGAGATAGCTTTATCTTTGTTTTTGAATCTAATGGTGATTGTTTTATTGGAGCAACCCCAGAAAGGCTTGTAAAAAAACAAGGAAACAGTGTGTTCTCAACCTGCCTTGCAGGGTCTATTCGCCGCGGAAAAACGGTAGTTGAGGATGAGAGTTTGGGGCAGACATTACTAAATGATCAGAAAAACCTGATTGAGCATGGATATGTGGTTGAAATGATTAAAGCAGCCTTAGAAGAATCATGTGAAGAAATTATCTTACCGGATAAACCGCAATTAATGAAAATTAGGGATATTCAACATTTGTATACACCAGTAATTGGTAAATGCCAAAAGGATGCATCCTTGCTTTTATTAGTTGAGAGGCTTCATCCAACCCCTGCCCTTGGAGGGCTGCCAAAACAAGAAGCTGTTGAAAAGATTAGACAAGTAGAGGAATTAGACCGTGGTTTTTATGCGGCACCACTTGGATGGGTAGATTATCGAGGAAACGGTGAGTTCTCCGTTTCGATACGGTCCGGACTCATCCAAGGAAATGAAGCATCATTATTTGCAGGATGTGGTGTTGTTGCCGACTCGGACTCTGAAAGTGAATATTTGGAAACTAGTTTAAAATTTAGACCAATGCTACGTGCCCTTGGAGGGAATTAATATGAGTCATCAAGCTACATTAACAGCCTATTTAGTCGCCTTTGTGGCAGAGTTAGTACAAACAGGGATAACAGACGTTGTCGTTAGTCCGGGGTCCAGGTCAACCCCTATGGCAATGGTGATGGCTGAACATCCAGATGTGAACATTCATATTCACGTGGATGAACGTTCAGCAGCATTTTTTGCATTGGGAATCGCTAAAGCTACTAACAAACCTGTTGCGATTTTATGTACATCTGGAACAGCGGCTGCTAACTACTTTCCAGCAATTGTTGAAGCCCGTTATTCTCGTGTTCCATTGCTCGTTCTAACGGCAGACAGACCGCATGAGCTTAGAGATGTAGGCGCACCACAGGCAATCGACCAAATCCATTTATATGGACACCATGTAAAATGGTTTGCAGACATGGCTTTGCCTGATAATAGCAAAGATGTAATCCGTTATGCCAGGACTGTTAGTGCACGTGCAGCAGCAATTGCCACGGCCGCACCTGCTGGTCCAGTCCATTTAAATTTTCCATTCCGAGAACCGCTAATTCCAAAATTAGATGGAGAAACCTTCCAATTAGAAGAGCGGCCTAAAGGATATGTTCATGTCCGTAATGGAGAATTGACGATTGATGAGGATGAATTCAAAAAAATTTCACTAAAACTAAATAGCTATAAAAACGGAATAATTGTTTGTGGAAATATTGGTGACGAACAATTTGCTCAGGCTGTCACAGATTTATCTGCCGCATTAAGGTTCCCAATCTTGGCCGATCCATTATCACAACTCCGAAGTGGAAAGCATTCGCTTGAAAATATTGTGGAGGCATATGATACATTCTTACGGAATGAAGACGCTAAGGTATATTTAAAACCTGATGTTATTGTGCGGTTTGGGGCTATGCCAGTATCAAAGGCGTTAACCATTTTCTTAAAAGAAAATCATCAGGCAGACCAATTAGTCATTGATGGTGCTGGTGGATGGCGTGATCCAGCTTCATTATCAACCGAAATGATTTACTGTAATGAATCGATTTTTTGTGAGCGGTTGCTAGCTCTTACAGAAAAAAGAGAGTCAGCAGAATACCTTGAAAAATGGCTAGAAGTAAATAATCTTACAAAAGCAAACATGGCACTAATAAAAGATAGTCAGAAATTAAGTGAAGGTCGATTATTCTATCAAATAGCTGATCTGCTTCCTGAGGGAGCAACATTATTTGTTGGCAATAGTATGCCGATTAGAGACTTAGATAGTTTCTTTCTAAATAATCAAAAATCAATTAAAGTAATCGCCAATAGAGGTGCAAATGGTATCGATGGGACCGTTTCGGCTGCTTTAGGTGCAGCATTATACTCCCAACCCTTATATTTGGTCTTAGGTGATCTTACTTTTTTCCATGATTTAAATGGTTTAATAGCAGCAAAACTATATGGTATTGATATCCAAATAATTGTTGTTAATAATAATGGTGGCGGAATTTTTTCCTTTTTACCACAATCAGAGCATCCAAAGAATTTTGAACTTTTATTCGGTACTCCGTTAAACTTAGAATTTGAACATGCTGTTCGGATGTTCAACGGGAACTTTACTAAGGTAAAAGACTGGGAACATTTAAGTGAACTAATGAACCCTTCTGCCGAGGTAAAAGGATTGAATGTATATGAAGTAGTAACCAACAGAGAGAGCAACCTGACAGAACACCGTGAATTTTGGCGTATTGTTTCCCAGGAAATATCAAATTATGTCAAAGGTACTCATTAATGAAGGTAAATAGTAACGGTCTAAGTTTTCATGTCGAAGACTGCGGTAGTCGCGACCAATTTCCTATGCTGTTATTACATGGATTTACAGGAGACTCATCCACCTGGACATCTTTTTGTTCCGTTTGGGGCAAGCATTCCAGATTAATCATCCCGGACATTATCGGACATGGTAAAACAGATGCACCAGAAGAAATAGCTCATTATAAAATGGAAGCCGCTGCTGCAGACATTATATTGATCTTAGACCAGATGGAAATTGTTCAAATGGACGTCCTCGGCTACTCAATGGGTGGCAGACTGGCACTGACAATTGCTCAGTTATATCCAGAGAGAGTTCGAAAGCTTATTTTAGTCAGTGCTTCACCAGGATTGAAAACAGAGGAAGAAAGAATGCTTCGCCGTATGAAAGATAGGGAACTAGCAAACTTTATTAATGAACATGGAGTTAAATCATTTGTTGACTATTGGGAAGCCATTCCGCTTTTTTCAACAATGGCCAGCCTGCCAAATCGACTCAAAGAATTGATACGGGAACAAAGGTTGTCAAATATTGCTAGAGGTCTATCTAATAGCTTATTAGGGATGGGGACTGGGTCTCAGCCCTCTTGGTGGGACAGATTAGATAAGCTTAGCTGTGAGGTATTACTTATTACAGGAGAAAAAGATGAGAAATTCTGTAGAATTGCTGAGAATATGCAAGCGGAAATGAAAAAAGCTTCATGGATTGTAATAAATGAAGGTGGACATGCAATTCATGTGGAACAAAAAGAAAAATTTGGTACAATAGTAAGTGACTTTTTGTTAATACATAAATAGGGAGGAAGATTGTTTTGACAGTAGAATGGATTGCAGCTCGTAAATATGAAGAAATTCTTTATGAAACATATAACGGAATCGCGAAGATCACCATCAATCGCCCACATGTACATAATGCCTTTACACCAAGAACCGTTAGTGAATTAATTGATGCCTTTGCTTATGCACGAGATGATTCCAGTGTTGGAGTTATCGTGTTAACTGGAGCAGGGGATAAGGCGTTTTGTTCTGGCGGTGACCAAAAGGTTCGCGGACATGGCGGCTATGTGGGTGAAGACCAAATCCCACGTTTAAATGTTCTGGATCTTCAACGTTTAATTCGTGTCATTCCAAAACCAGTCATTGCGATGGTAAAGGGATACGCGATTGGCGGCGGACACGTCCTCCACGTAGTTTGTGATTTAACGATTGCAGCAGACAATGCTGTTTTTGGACAAACAGGACCAACTGTTGGAAGCTTTGATGCAGGTTATGGATCAGGCTATCTTGCAAGAATTATTGGACATAAAAAGGCTCGTGAAATTTGGTACCTCTGCCGTCAGTACAATGCACAGGAAGCACTAGATATGGGCTTAGTAAATACTGTTGTTCCGCTTGAAAAAGTGGAAGAGGAGACCATCCAGTGGTGTAATGAAATGCTCGAGAAAAGCCCAACAGCACTGCGTTTCTTAAAGGCTGCAATGAATGCAGACACAGATGGCTTAGCAGGTCTGCAGCAATTAGCTGGTGATGCAACACTTCTTTACTATACAACAGAAGAAGCCAAAGAAGGCCGCGACGCATTTAAAGAAAAGCGTAAGCCTGATTTCGGCCAATTCCCACGTTTCCCTTGATCTAAAAGTTTATACATTGCAGCTTGATGGACTCCATCAGGCTGTTTTTATATCGAAAAGAAAGCAGTTGAAACTGAATGCAATTTGAGACTATGCCTAATTTTCTAAAAAACAGAGCGTTTTTAACACCTGACAGAACGGCTGTATATTTTAATGAAATGACAATGACGTTTAAGGAACTTTATGATGAAGCCTATCACACTGCTGGAAAGCTGCAGGGGTTAGGCGTGCTTAAAGACCAATATGTAGGAGTTTTATTAAAGAATCATGTTGATACTGTAGTCATTTTATTTGCCCTGCAGCTGCTTGGCGTTAAAGCTGTAATCCTAAATAACCGCTTGACGACAAAAGAATTAATCTGGCAGCTGAACGACTCGAGAGCTACTGCACTTTTGTTAGAAACTGAATTTCAGGAAATTAAACACGGAGTAGATATACCTGCTTTTACGAAAGAACAGGTATTTGCAGCAACACTAGAAAGGCCATTTATCCAAGAAGAAATAAACTTAGGTGATGTCTGTACGATTATGTATACGTCAGGTACGACAGGGCATCCGAAAGGTGTGGTGCAAACGTTTGGCAACCATTGGTGGAGTGCTGCGGGTTCCGCATTGAATTTAGGATACACGGAAAATGACCGCTGGCTTTGCAGCGTCCCGCTTTTTCATATAAGTGGTTTCTCCATCTTAATGCGTAGTGTTATATATGGAATGCCAATTATTCTCCATGAAAGCTTTAGTGCAGAAAAAGCGATTATCGATATTAAAACCAAACAGGTGACCATTATGTCAGTGGTAGGGACAATGCTGACTAGAATGGTCGATACGCTTAAGAATTCACGGCTTCCAGTTCATTTCCGCTGCTTTCTCCTAGGAGGTGGCCCTGCACCCTTACCACTCTTGGAAGCATGTTTAGCTAAAAAACTACCCGTTTTTCAATCTTATGGCATGACCGAGACTTCTTCACAAATTGTTACTCTAGCACCTGAGTATAGCATGAATAAAATCGGTTCAGCAGGGAAGCCATTGTTTCCATCGCAGCTTAAGGTCGTTTTGGAAAATGGGGAAATTGCACCAGCAAAAGAAGCAGGGGAAATTGTCGTAAAGGGTCCCAATGTTACGGGTGGTTATTTATATCGTCCAGAGACTACAAAGGAAAAATTTTCAGAGGGCTGGCTTCACACTGGGGATATTGGCTATTTGGATGAAGAAGGCTTTTTGTATGTCCTTGACAGGCGTTCTGATTTGATTATATCAGGGGGAGAAAATATTTATCCTGCTGAAATTGAATCCGTTTTGTTAGCCTATCCAGATGTTGCAGAGGCAGGTGTCACAGGACTTAAGGATGACACATGGGGACAGGTTCCTGTTGCCTTTATTGTCCTAAAAGAAGGTGCAGAAGCTACTGAGAAACAGCTTCAAGAACATTGTTTAGAAAACTTGGCTAAATACAAAGTACCTAAAAAGTTCCTCTTTACCGAAATGCTACCAAGGAACGCGGCTAACAAATTACTGCGAAGGAAGTTGAGTAAACTGGTTAATGAGAGAAGGGATAACGATTGAAGATAGCAAACGTTAAACTGAGAGTGATAAGTATGCCATTAAAATCACCCTTTCACACACACCTGGGTACAGTAACAGAACGCGAAGGTATCATTGTCGAGGTAACAGATCCGAATGGAGTTTCAGGATTTGGTGAGGGTGTAGCCTTTTCCACTCCATGGTACACGGAAGAGACGGTCAAGACGAGTTTACATATTTTAAGTGATATTTTAATTCCCATGCTGATGAAGAATTCAATCGAACATCCAGAGGAAGCATCGATTTTATTTAAGTCGATAAGAAGAAATCATATGGCCAAGGCTGGTTTAGAGATGGCCATTTGGGATTTGTATGCAAAAATGAATGCTAAATCTCTATCAACTGTCATTGGTGGAACAAGAGCGAAAATTGCATCCGGTGTCGTGGTTGCGGCTGATTCGCTTTCAAGCTCTCTCAATCAAATCGAGAAGTACCTGGATGAAGGATATCAGAGATTTAAAATCAAAATTAATCCTAGGGACGATTATCGCTTACTTGCTGAAATTCTCCGTCATTATCCAGAGATTCCGCTTATGGCTGATGCAAATTCTGCTTATACTTTAAAAGACGTTGAACGATTAAAAGCACTCGATGACTTTAATCTTTTAATGATAGAGCAGCCCCTGGCAAGTGACGATATTATTGAGCACGCACTGCTTCAAAAAAGGTTAAAAACGTCGATCTGTTTAGACGAAAGTATTGTAAGCTTAGAGGATGCTAAAAATGCCATTGAACTTGGTAGCTGTAAGATCATTAACATTAAAGCAGGCAGAGTGGGTGGTCTTTATGAAGCTAAAAGAATTCATGATTATTGCCTAGATAAGGGGATCGATGTTTGGTGTGGGGGAATGATTGAATTCGGAGTATCCCGAGCACATAATATTGCTCTTGCGTCGCTGCCAGGCTTCACGATTCCAGGTGATATCTCTGCTTCAAATCGATTTTGGGAGGAAGATATCATTTCTCCCGAAGTAACCGTGGAAAAAGGATATGTATCTGTCCCTGCCTCACCAGGGATTGGGTTTGGGATCAATGAAAAGAGGATACGAGAACTAACACAGGTAGAAAAAACATTTAAATTTGAAAATAAATAAACCAGACAAAAAATGTCTGGTTTATTGTCTTCTATATATCTGAAGGTTCGAACGTTTTACAATCGGTTTCTTGGGTATTATCAGCGGTTTTTCCTGTATGGCTGACAACATATATACTTTCAGCGCTGCATTTATTTCCCTTGGCCCAATATGAGCAGTTATTAACTTCGCATAATACATCCTGTGCCATTCGTATCACTCCTTAATGTAATTCGTAATACAGAAATAGCATTTGATATTTTCCCTGCTATCATCCCTGTCAATAACAGGTAATCATCGCTTAATCGTTTAGTGCTGTCTTTAGTGTTTCTAAGTTCTGGTTCATAAGTGTAAAGTATGTTTCTTTATCCTTAATATTTTCCTTCGTTAGGATGCCTAAATTATGGAGCGGTAAAGCCCGTGCTCCAATTTCCTTCTGGACAATCTCTGCTAATTTGGATTGAACATTTTGTTCAAAAAGGATATATTGGATTCCCTCTTTATCGGCCAGTGAGATAATTTTTTCAAGGTCCCTCTGCGTTGGTTCGTTGGTAGTGGAGAGGCCGGATATACTATTTTCTTTAATGCCATATCTTTGTTCCCAATAGCTAAAGGCTGCGTGGGTGACAAGGATATTTTTATTTTTGGCAGTTTGCACCATGCTCTCAAATTTAAAATCTAATTCATCTAATTCTTTAGCGAGTTGTTGATAATTTTGATCAAAGGCCTCTTTGTTTTCTGGCATTTTTTCAACTAAGGAATCTCTAATAACTGCAGCCATTTCTTTAGAATAAATAGGATCAAGCCAGACATGTGGATTAAAATCTCCATGTCCATCATCCTCATGGTCTGCATCATTATCATGATCTTCAACAGGATTTAAAATAAGGTTTTCTGCAGTTGGAATCAGTGTGACCTTTTCATTTTTTAATGATTCCTTTGCCTTTTCAACAAAACCTTCTAAGCCCAATCCAATGTAGAAAAATAAGTCTGAGTCAGCTAGCTTGATCATATCCTTTTGGGATGGTTCAAATGTATGCTCATCCGCACCAGGTGGATAAACTGTGTTTACACGAACAAATTTATCCCCAATCCGTTCTGTAAAATATTGAAGAGGGAATACTGTTGTATAGATGGATAATTGATTTTTTTGATTTTCATTTTGCGTTTGACCCTTTTCGTCACCACAAGCAGTCAAGACCAAACTTACAAGTAAAATAAATATTGGAAAAAGAATAATTTTTTTCATAAGTGCTCCTTTAATGTTGGCTGTGTTAAAGGAATTTTTGAACCTGTTGATTGGAGTGAAAGGCGCTCGACTCCTGCGG